>CAYHGX010000007.1:32281-52944 GCA_964356355.1 uncultured Candidatus Peribacteria bacterium
TCGAAATAAGCGTACTCTATAAATAAACCTGAGGGAAAATTGTACGAACGCACGTAGCTTTTTAGAGCTGGAGGTCTCGTGGTTTCCTGCAGCTCTAAAAAGCGAAGCTTAGTGAGCACAATTTTCCCGAAAACCGATATTTTGGAAGCGTTGAAACCTTTCTTAAAGGTTTCAAAATTGTTTGGCAGGCCCAAGAGGATTTGAACCCCTACTTGCGGTTTTGGAGACCGTCGTGCTACCATTGACACTATGAGCCTACGATTTATGCGAATGGCAATATAACAAAAGAGGCCCGCATTCGCCAGCCCCTTTTAATTTTTCATCTCTCAAATTACTTCACCACAGACTCTATTTTTAAATAAGATTCGCTCTTCAACACACCATCCTCAGTCTTACTTCCACCAACTACATACCCAAGCGTCTCCATAAAGTCCTTCACCAAAAGATAAATTTTCTCACCCTCAACTGCCTTAACCGAATCCACGAACTGGCTACCCTTCGCCATTTCCGCATACTTATCCAAAATCACAAACAACGGACTAAAATCAAAATAATTTCTCGTATCAAACTCCTTCATGTTTAAAGCCCCAAAAGCATTTTTCATCACTTCATTTCCACTCAAAGTTGCCTTCACCTCCTCCTCCAGCCCTGGATAAAGCGCAAAAAACAACATGCCATTACTATCCACTCCATAGTAAAATTCCACCTTCAGGCTCTTGAAATCCAATGCCGGTAAATACACCCTCACTCCATTCAAAAGCTCTTCCGGAATCACACTAAAATCAAAGTATAACTTCCTTATCGGCGCCCCCTTTATTACCTCCACTTCTCTCTTCAACAAGCCCAATCCTTCATATCCACTACCGGCAATCGTAGAATCAAATTCAGCTATCACGTCGTCGGCATATCCATCCATTTTATTCAAAAAAGTCTTGGCCAATTCCCCATTTCCCGTCCCAATATCAAAATACAAAGAAACCGCAGGATAAAGCTGGCCCTTATCTGAAACCACCAACGCCAAAGGCGCGTTAAACAACTCCTTATAATCAGCAATACTTTCCACCCCCGTAGCACCAATAGTGCCGGCCAAATCATCAATCAATCCCGAAACTTGCGAAAACAAAATTACATCCTGATCAGGCAATTTCGAGAAGAAATCCACCTTCACTCCCCCATCAGAAGCAGCTCCATCCACCGCCTTCCCCTCCCCCACAAGCCGATTCGCCAAAACTCGAATTCCCTTACTCTCAGCCAACATCACCCCATACGCCGACCCAGTCCCCATCGATTCCTGCCCACTATTTCGATTAACAGTTTGAATAAACTTATCGCTCATATAAACAAACGCCATACTCTTAGCACTCAAATTTCTCACCCTTTTATAGTTATCTGTCCCAGCAAACCCATCGTCCCCACCATTGAGGCGTCCGAGCGCATCATCAAGATAATTTCGACCATTAGAAATCAAAAACACATCTCCACTCCTAGCTATAAACACCTCGTCACGCGCATTTTCCCAAAATTTCACACCATCCTTTTTACTCTCTATAAATTTTTTGCCCGATTTCGTAATCATCTTCACCACAAAATCCTGAAACTCATCAGCCTTAGCAAACTTCCCGGCCAACACCACCTCATTAAGCCCATCCGCTTTATTTTCATCCACCACTACGCCTCCAACCACCTTCCAATCACTACCAATAAACGGCTTCAGTAAAGAAAAATAGTCAGCTACTTCGGCATTATTTTGATCAGAAAAACTCTTATTAAATTCATCCGAAATTTGTTTATAACTCTCTTTTGGGAATTGAGCCAACAAACCCTTAAGCAAAGCCACCTGCTCCTGATTTGAATAATCAAAACCAAAAGCCACGTCACTCTTTTCTGGCACCACCGACTCAAGCGCCACATCTCCCTTGGCCTTTCCACATCCTGTAATCAAAAGAGCTAATCCAATCAACACACCAGCCCCAGCTAAAAATCGTTTATTCATAGAAAAAAATTAAACTTCCGATATCACAGGAAGTTTAACAAAGAATTTCAGATTTTGATAGTTGGCGCTCGCTTCGCTCGCGCCCCAAAGCTACTAATTACCCTTCTTAGTATCCTTTCTCTTATGAACAACGTGCGCGCGGCACTTCTCATGACCACAAAACTTCTTGAGCTCTTTTACGATCTCGTCATTTCTGCGTTTGTCGTAAGCAGTAACGTAGTTTGCAGTATTACAACCTGAGCAAAACCATGTAGCAAATTGACTTTTTCCGTGTGCCATAAATTCATTTCTTTAAATAAAGCATACCGATCTTATCTGAAATTTAAGCAATGTCAACAGAATCTCAGGCCCTCCGCGGCCAACTCCTTGCATAAATCGATACTTTCAGTTAAAAATCAGTAGTTCAAAAGCTTCAACATTCAGGCCGTTATAGCTCAGATGGTAGAGCGCATCCATGGTAAGGATGAGGTCTCGGGTTCAATTCCCGATAACGGCTCCATATTAGCTCAAATTCTAATCTTCTAGTCCCCACACCCTCTCCGGATATTTATCCAAAGCTTTATTCATAAGAGCCTTATTTTTCTCAACTTCCTTTTTTGCCGACTCCGGGATCTTCGCAAGCAACTCATTCATCTCGGCCTCACTCAGCTTCTTATTACTATCTGAATAACAACCCACCTGAGAAATAAATCCAGGCCCCTCATAGTACTGCTTCATTCCCTCATTCGGTGCAAAAAATTCACCAGCATCAACATCTGTAATATTTCTCACATCAAGATAATCGATCGTCATTTTGAAATTTGAAGATACGTTAGTTCGTCCAAAATACTTTTCTAAAAAACCTTTAGACGGACTATACACAGCCCTCGCCAAGCTCAAGGAATCTCTATAAAAATACATTTCAGTCACTTCCCCCCTACCTTCAGAAGTAACCTTGTAAGCCCACTCTCCATTCAAAACCACCTCCTCAACCTCATAGTCACCATCTTCCTTAATTTCCTCCAAAACATTCAGCGGCATCCTGCCATCATTCCTCCACTGCTCCTCAGGCAACATTTCACCCGGTAAATCATCACCCTCTTTATACCCAACCAATCCACTAGAAACTTCGTACTTAGAATAATCATCAACATTCACATTCAAAAGCACGCTCCCCATAATATCGTCCTTCTCTATCCTGCGTTTATCCACCATGCAATAAATCAATTTTTCAGCGCCCTGCTCGGCCACAATAGAATCATTAGTAAACAACTCGCCCTCCGCAGTTGCTAAATAAATAGCATCTTTTTTTCCTGATCCTTTAAACATAAATTCACCATTATCCCCATGCCAAACTTCCGATATATATTCGTTTCCAAACTCACTCTCTACCCCCACTTGTCCTTCAATTTTAATCTTCTCCTTTGTATAAAAAATCCCCTGCTCATTTTGCAAAGACTTATACTGCTCCAAGGCATCCGCCACCATATTATTCTTAGAAGAAAACGGCCCACTCACCACCACCGCCGCCACAATTAAAATCATCAAGCTCGCACCAGCAAATGAATATCTCCAAAAGAAAAAGGGTCTACGCGCAGGCCTATATTGCTCCATCAATTTCTGCTCCAACCCCGCCACAAATTTTGGTGACACCTTATTTTTCAACAACTTTTCTAATTTCTTTTCCATATAATAATTGGATTAATTTTCGTTAATAAAGAGGACGTTCAAGAAAAATTACTGCAAACTTCAGCATTTTTTCTCAAAGTCTCCAGTGCCCGCGACAAATTAGAGGCCACAGTTTTTTCGGACGTACCCATCGTTTTCGCAATCTCTCTATTCTGCAAATCCGAAGCAAATCTCAGCAAAACAGTTTCCCGTTGTTTCTCCGGCAACTCCTTCACAAATCCCCAAAGTTTTTTCAACTCTTCCCTCGATAATCCGCTATTCGCCCCCTCTTCCTCCACCCGATTATCCAAAAATTCCTCATAAGCCACAGTCACCTCTTCTCTCTTCCCCCATTTTTTTTTCAACAAATTCTTCGCAATCTGAAACAGCCAAGCCCTAAAAGCCAACAACTCATTAGATCGTAAACTATAAAGTTTCTTCACCACAATTTCCCAAGTATCACTCGTTAGCTCCTCAGCCTCCTGCACATTCCCCACTCTCGCGAGAAAAAAATTATAAACCGGCCCCACGTGAGCCTGATACAGCTCCGCAAAACTATCTGCCTCCTCTTTAGCCCGTTTTACTAAAGTTTCCATAACAATAAAATTACATTATTCTAAGTGATAGATACACAAAAAATAAAAGTACTGCATCAAGTAAGACACATCGTCCCCACTTGACCTTTTTATATATTCTTTATATACTATTAGCAATAACCCTTGCAAATATGACTTCACTTATATTCAAAGTCAGTGACAAAATCCCCAAAGAACTAGATGTTATCCAAGAAGAAGAAGGCCTGGGAAACAGAACATCCACCCTCACCTTTCTTATTAAGTATTATTTTCTCACAAAAAAAAGCTCTCTAGATCAATCCATCCAAATTATGGACAGGTTACTTGACCGCATTGATACAGCCAAGCTCCCTTCCGCAAAAGAACAACTCAAGGATATATAAATATTCGCATGCAAATATTTTTCTCGGAACACTTCAAAAAACAACTTAAAAAACTCAAAAAAAAATACACTCATATTAAAGACGATCTTTTGAGTGCGATCGATTCCTTTGATCCCAGAAATGAAATTACAATTGGCCGTTCAATATACAAAATCAGAATATCCAGTAGTGACATACAAAAGGGAAAATCTGGAGGCTTCAGATCCTACATTTATCTCTACATGAAAAAGGATTTACTCCTCCCACTTTGCATCTATCCAAAATCAAAAACTGAAAGTATTACCGAAAACGAACTCAAGCATCATTTCGATCAAACCATTCAAGAAGCTCTAGAAAAACTATAAAATGGCCAAAAAATCCCCCAAACCCAAAAAGCTCAACAAATACGACAACCTCTCCAAGCACCAGGCCGAGTTTGATTTTCACGATCGTGGAATGCTCCACGCCGGCGACATCAAACGCCTCGCAGACGAATTCCTAGACACCTGCGAACGCCGCAAACTCACAAAAGTCCTCTTCATCACCGGCAAAGGCCTCCACTCGCGAAACGGCAGCCCAGTAGTAAAGCCACTCCTCAAGCGCTACTTACTCACCTTACCTTTCGTAGTCCGCGTATACGAAGGACGCTCCACCATCGGCGGCAGCGGCACACTAGAAGTGGTTCTGGATTTCTAATGGCTTGTTTGAGCAGTTAAAAGAGCAAGTCTCACCTCTCGAACTACTCTTCTAAGTCCTCCTTCAATTGGAGTCACTTCCGGCACCTCAATCATCAACTCCGAATGGGTTACATTAATACCAAGAATACTCCCCACACACGATGCACCACTTTTACTCACAAGCTCAATCTGAGCCCCAACTTTAAAATCTACCTCAGCCAACTCCAACTCATCAGCATTCAACAACCGCCCCCCATCTAAAGAATCAAAATGCCTCTGCACAATTTCCGGCGTATACCCTGCAGGTAAATCCTCTTCCTGAACAGCTAAACCCAAAGGGTGAACAATATTACTCATAAAATTAAATAAAAATTAGAAATTCATTCTAACACCTAGCTCAGCTATGTCAATAGTGCGATTTTAATGGTATAATGCAACAAATACCGAATTCACACGTTATAAATGTCATGAAACCCACAACCAAACTCACATTAAGATTTTTCTGGAAACACGCCAAACGCTACAAATGGCGATTAGCTGCTATTTTCAGCTTCCTCACCCTTGGCATCATCGGCAACATGGGCTGGATCCTAGTTTTCCGCAATTTTTTCGACACTCTCACCTCAGGTGAAAGTCACCGCATCATCGTCGCCGGGCTACTTTCAAGCCTAACCTGGCTAGCCATCGTGGAAGTTTGCGACGTTTTTGGCTGGCGCGGCTCACAATTTCTCAATTCCCACTTCCAGCCAAAGGTCATGGCCAACATCTCAGAGGAGTGCTTCGAATACATGCACAAACATTCTTATCGCTTTTTCAGCAACAACTTTTCCGGAGGCCTCGTGAAAAAAATCAACCGCCTCGCACGCGGTTTCGAGGATATCTCCGACAAAATCATGTGGGACATGTACCCACTGGTAATGAAAGTTATCACAATTTTAGTAATTCTTTTCATTACAAACGTCACACTGGGCACAATTATGCTAATCTGGACAACGGTTTTCATCGCTGCCAACTACGCCCTCAGCCGTTTTAAATGGAAATACGATATCGACCGCTCAGAAGCCGACACCCGCATCACCGCCTCTCTCGCCGATACCATCACCAACGCCAACAATCTTAAATTTTTCGCCAGTCTCAAGTATGAAATCGGCAAATTCCAAGAAGTCACCCATGACTGGTTCAAAAAAACCCGCAAATCCTGGCGCATTGCCACCTACATCGAATTTGGCCAAGCCATTTTCATGGTCATCCTCGAACTAATTATTCTTTATGTCGCCATCCATCTCTGGGACCAAAATCTCATTAAGATCGCTGACTTCTATCTGATCCAAGCCTATCTTTTTGAAATGTTTCATCAACTTTGGATGTTCGGCCGCAACCTCCGCAACATCTACGAACGCCTGGCAGAAAGCGAAGAAATGATCGCAATTCTCAATCAGCCCTGGGAAATAAAAGACAAAAAAGGCGCAAAAAAACTCAAGCTCACCCGCGGTGAAGTGGAGTTTAACAAAGTACAATTCGCCTACGGGAAAAAAGATAAAATCGTTTTAGAAAAGCTTTCATTCAAGGTTCGACCTGGAGAAAAAATCGCCCTTATCGGCCCATCAGGCGGCGGAAAATCCACCATCACCAAGTTGATTCTGCGTCTTTTCGATCTCAAATCCGGCAAAATTCTAATCGATAAACAAGACATCGCCTCAGTCACACAAGACTCACTGCGCCAACAAATCGCATTAGTTCCCCAAGACCCAATTCTCTTCCACCGCTCCCTCATGGACAACATCCGTTACGGCCGCATCGAAGCCAGCGACGAGGAGGTGCTAGCAGCAGCCAAAATGGCCAACTGCCACGACTTCATCATGAAATTCCCAAAACAATATGAAACCTTTGTAGGCGAACGCGGCATCAAGCTTTCCGGCGGCCAGCGCCAGCGCGTGGCCATCGCCCGCGCCATCTTAACCAACGCCAAAATTCTAGTATTAGACGAAGCCACCAGCAGCCTAGATTCCGAAAGCGAAATGCTCATCCAAGACGCCCTCACCAAGTTGATTAAACAAAAAACCACCTTCATCATCGCTCACCGTCTTTCTACGATCATGAGCGTTGACCGTATCTTCGTGCTCGATCAGGGCCAAATCGTAGAAGAAGGACGCCACGCCGACCTCATCAGCAAAAAAAGTGGCCTCTACAAAAAACTCTGGGAACTCCAAGTTGGCGGCTATTTAGCCTAAATCCGAATTTAGCAACAAATCACGCAAAAACCCTGAAACATTCTTATATCCCTTCGCATAAGCCTTTTTCATAATAATTTTCTTATCCCCAGGCGTAACCCGAAATCTTATTACCTGGCCCTGCTTAGCACTATACTCCTGCTCAGCCAAAATCAAATTTGGCAAATCTCTAAGCAAATTTGGCACATCTTCATCCAAAAACTCCTGGCCTATATTAGCCGCAACACATTCAATCAAAGTACTATTCTTACCAACCTTTTCAAGAGTATAAGAATATTTTTTATTATTAACATTCACGTAGTATTCAAAGTTTTTAATTTTCATTTAGTATCTGTTTAATAGCTTTTGCAATTAACTTTTTGTAAAAACTCTTACAATCATTGTTATGTATGGGGACGATTAAATCTCTCTCCAGCATCCAATGCTTAAACTTCTTATGGCTCCCTTTGGCCTCTACCTTTTCAAAACCAAGATTCAACAGTAATCCCTCTATCTTAGAGTACCGAACCCTAACCGGATTGTTTAAAAATTTCTGTAAAACCCTCTCTCTTTCAACCATCATTTCCGTAGCTACATTATATGAAAATCAAGCTATATTTTCAATAGCCATATACACCCTAACCTACAAACATTAAATTTTCTTAAAATCCTATAATTTTCAGCCACATCTCAAGCATCACAGATAATCGCTTTAAATAAACAAAAAACAGTGTCGCGCACAAAGTTATTACGCGACACTATTAACCACCGTCAAATAAAATTTCCTCTACTCAGGCAAACTCTCCAAAGTAACCTCCACCATCTTCTCCTTGCCCTTGCTCAAAACCTTCAACTGCAACTTATCTCCCACCTTTTTCAAAGCCACTATATGGGCCAAAGAAGCCTCATCATCCAGCTTCACCCCGTCCACCTCCAAAATAATATCATTCTCAAGCAACCCAGCCTTATCAGCTGGAGAACCAGGAAGCACAGCCAAATCCTCTGGCTTCTGCCCGCGAGACACCAGCACGCCATAATCTACAGTTAATTTATTAGCTGCCTTCAAATCTGGAGTAACCGGTACAAATCTCAACCCCAAATATGGCCTCACGATTTTCCCAGTCTCCTTCACAGATTCAAAAACTCCCTTCACCATATTGGAAGGCAAAGAAAAACTAATGTTCTCTGCACTGGAAGTGGCCACATTCACACCAACAACCTTACCATCCAAATTTAAAAGCGGCCCACCAGAATTACCCGGATTAATCGCCGCATCAGTCTGAATCACGCCCTCAAGCTGCTCAGCCTGCCCATAACCTTGATCCGTAGCGGTAATCGACCTAGACAATCCACTCACCACTCCCACAGAAACCGAATTACTAAACTGCAAAAGCGGATTGCCAATTGCAATAACACTCTGTCCCACCTTCACCTTTTCAGAATTTGCAAACTCCAAAGTTAGCAAATCTTTAGCCTCAATCTTCAAAATCGCGACATCATTCAAGGGATCCTTCGCCAGCACCTTAACATCGTACTTTTTTTTGTCGCTCGTAATCACTGTGTACTCAGCCTTTTCATCACTCACCACGTGTTTATTCGTCACAATATAACCATCCTCACTCACAATAAAACCACTTCCTCCACCAACCTCCTTTTTCTCAGTTCCATTCTGGCGATACTGCGGCATCTGAAAATTAAAACCAGGAAATCCACCAAAAGGATTATTGGCATTATTATCATAATATTGTTCCATAATTGGCACATCCTTAGTAATAATCACAGAAACCACCGCCGGACCAGCCTTCTCCACGGCCTTCACAACTAAATTCTCCTGTTGCGAACTAGCCACAGTTTTATCAGAAACATCCGAAACAAACTTATCAAAACTACCCCAAAAACCATTAGCATCTCCACCCTTAAGCCCCCCCATCTGCGACAAACCCACAAAAACCAAAAGCCCCGCCAGTCCACCTGAAAGCACCGAAACCAAAATATTCTTTGAATTACTCATATAGCAACAGTTAAATGCTTAGCACTCAATATACTAGAGCGCCAGCGAGGCAAAGTCAACTCTCCAAGCTCAACTTTTAGTGGATATGCCCACACCCACTGTGTTCTTTTTCGCCTCCCTCATTAGGCTTCAACATCAGACAAGCAATAAAAGTCGTCAGTGGCACAGCCAAAATCAGCCCAATACTGCCCACCAAAGTTTGTACGATTTCCTGGGCCATAAATTCATAATTAATCACCTCCAAAAAGCTCTGATTGTAATCAATAAATAGCAGCAACAAAGCCAAAGAAGCTCCTGCATACACCAGCACCAAAGTATTCACCATCGACGCAATATGATCTCTCCCCACATGCATAGCGCGCTTGTACAACTCATAAAAAGAAATCTCCTTTTTAGCATTCAGCAACTGCTGCACGATAGAAGACTGTGAAATGGTAATATCATCCATAATTCCCAGTACGCTAATAATCATTCCTGCCAATAATAACCCCCTGAAATCTACCACTTTTTTAGTTTCCACCTGTAAATAGCTCGTCTCTTCCACCGAAAGCCCGCTCAACACAGCCATTTTCGCAAAAAAAGCCGCCAAAAGTCCAGTAGCAACAAGCGCCACCAAGGTTCCTAAAATCGCTACAACGGTTTTACGCGTAAACCCGTGCGATAGTGAAAAAGTTGCAGGAATTATTAAACTCGCACCAATGATCGCCATCAACAAAGGGTTTTGACCCACCAAAATTCCAGGCAAAACTATCCTAAAAAGAACCAAAAAAGAAAAACCCATCCCCAGCAACGATCCCAACCCTTGCCACCCAGTCACAGCCAAAACAATCACCACAAACAAGCCAAAAAGAAAATAAATCACCTTATTTCGAACCAATTCCTTAAGGTAAAACCCCCCCTGATCATTCTTCGACACAAGAATTTCATCACCAACCATAAATTCCTTTTGACCACTTAAAAAAGTACCATCATCATCCACTTTTATCGCTTTCCCCTTCTCCTCTCCACTAGTCACCTGCATTTCAAGATGTATAACCGTGTTAGTCTCCCCGTTATCGTCCATCACCAAACTTTTATCAAATTTTACAACCTTCGCATGATAAGTCGGATCAATCTCGGGAGATTTATGATCCACAACCGAAAAAGGCTGAAAAATAAAAAACACAACACTCAAAACCCCAATCAATATAAATCCCCCCATTTTTCTAATTTTAACTTCCATAAAATATGCTTAATATCACCGACATTATAACTTAATAATTTGACTTCCACACCTCCCCATACATATTATGCTGACTTATCAAATTAGATATTAAGCATGAACCCATCAGCCGCCGACCAAACGCCCTATTACGAAATTGCGAAAACTCACCTCACCAATTCAAGCCCCACACAAACAATCCTCGCAATGAGAGCAGAGGGCCTAGATGACGGCACGATTACCTACGCCCTAAGAATAGCCCTCAACCACACCTTGTCAGCTCAGTTTGAAGACGCTCGCACTATCTCCCCAGACATCCAAGAAGCAATTGCAGCAGCCTTCAATGAAGCAGATGCGCCCACAAAAACACAGCAGCCTAACTAAAAAGCTCTCCCTTAAACCCAGCACTTCTAAAAATCTCTCCGCGCGGAGAAACCAACATCGCCTCCAAAGTCTGCACATGCAGACTTTTTGCGTTTCCCTTTAAAAATTCAACCGCCCTTTCATAGCCCATCACAAATAACGCAGTAGCATAACTATCAGCCACAATTCCCTTATCCGCCTGCACATACACTGCCATCATTTCATTCGCTGATTCACCAGTTCTAGGATCAACCAAATGATGCCCACCCTCCCAGCTTCGTCGAACCGGACTACTTGAAGCCAAAAAAAAGTCATCAACCTCAACCACGCCAATACCCTCTTCAGGATTTAAAGGATTCTCAAACACCATCCTCCAAGCACCAATTTCCAAATCCTTACCACGTGCATAAATATCACCACCAGCATTAATCATAAAATTTTCCACCCCAGAAAATTGCTCCTTAACTAAATCCAAAACATACCCTTTACCCAAACCACCAAAATCAACCGCTTCAGATATTCTCACAAAATTATCCTCAAAAAGTTCAATGCCACTAACCCCAGATTTCCCTTCTACAAAGCCACTTACCCCTTCAAAAACTTTCCTCTCAAAACTATATTCCGCATCATAGCCCAGGTTTTCCAAAACCCTCTTCACCCTCACATCAAACACTCCCCCGGTATTACAATACATTTCATCAGCAAATTTCAGTAACTCATACATCTCCTCCGACACCTTCATTTTTTCGCCCAAACATGAATTCAACGCATCCAAATAGTTGCCTCGCTTAAAACGAGAATACAAATTTTCCACTCTCAAACATTCCTCAAAAGCCAACTCAAAGAGGGCGCTCGCTTCGCCTTCGGCTCCGCTCGCGCCCCCCAAACAAATAGCTATTTCCACTCTCGTCCCCAACACCTCCATCGCTTTTGCAAATCTCTTCATATTATTTTTTAGCTTTTCCCTTAATAGAGGCCAAAGCTACATCAAAACCAGTTGGTGTTAGTGAAGCCCCATTTACCGCGCTATAACCACCAATTTCATCTAGTTTTTTCCCAACCACCAATCCATTTACTCCAGCAATGAATTTCCCAATATAATTATTAGCTGCTGGATTTGAAGAACTACCTGTCACATTCACCGCAGTCACAACCTCATCCTTCACTGTCAAATTTACAACGATGTTTTCCTGTCCCGACGGAGCAGAATATCCACCACTAGCACTATATGTGCCATCAGCATATTTCACAGTCACTGTCGGCTCAGTAATAGTTGTAGAAGCCTGTGGCTGATCCTTTGGCACAGCAGGTGTAGAAACAGGCGTAGGCGCCGGAGTCGTCACAAAGGGCTCACTCTTCTCGGCATTTTCAGTCTCAACAGATTCCATCTGTTCCTCATTCACACTAGTCGTGTCCTGAACCACCGGCACAGTCTGCTCAACTGAAGCTTTCCCACATGCCGTAAGTGAAACTCCAGAAATTATAGTCATCAACATCAGAAGCACGATTGTCTTTTTCATAAAAGAAAGATAAATTTATAACGATAAAGCCGCCATATTCTACTACCATGCATCAAAAAACAAAAAGAATTTTAGAAATAACCCTTGGCATTTTTATGGTAGCGCTTGGATTAATAGGATTCATATTCCCTTTTCTCCCAGGCTGGCCACCATTTTTATTCGGAGTCATCCTCATCAGTCCGCACCACGGCCACAAACTTCTCAACTACATCAAGGCCCAAATCGACAAAATTAAAGCAAAATTCAAACGCTAAACAGTTACCCAAACAGCACAAAGCCGCGAAATCGCGGTGTGCTTTCAAAATCTTGAACTCTTTTTGTTTTCACTTTTTTATTTTTGACTCCACGAGTGCCGTGTTGGCCTCATGTGACTGTCCCCCTGTAATTCGCAGGTGGGTGCCCACACTCATCGATCATGTCGACGATAGATATCGGGCTCCCGTGGCAGTGTTGATAGAGAGAGTAGATAAGACTCTTACAAACAACGTAGAGTGACCACATAGTACAAAAAAGTAGAACTCAAGTAAAGGGCTCAAATAAGCCACTCAAGGACTACCTCCCCCACGACATAATACAACTATCCATCGCCTATTCATACTATATCTAGGTGCCTATCAGCAGAATCAAGCTCACTCGATCATGCAAAAAGCCTATTACAGAGCCAAGAATCGAAAAACCAAGCAATCCAGGCAGAATAAAGCCATCAACAAGGATTATGGCAATGAAATATTTCACCCCATATTCAAGATAATCGTCATATTTTCCATAAAATTTACGCGGTACAAACAGCCCTATAATTTTAGATCCATCCAACGGAGGAAAGGGAAACAGGTTAAATAAGCCAAGATATATACTTACATGGAAAATCATCTGAAAAATTAAATTCACCTGATCCGATACATATGGGCCAGCGTATTTCCAAAGCAAAGCCATCACAAACGACAGCAAAAAGTTGGAAACAGGCCCAGCCAAAGCCGTTAAAGCATTGTCTCTCACTGGATGCTTAAAATTCCTTGGATCTACTGGCACGGGCTTTCCCCAGCCAATCTGCTGAGTCACAAGAAAAATCACACTCCCAATTGGATCAAGATGCGCAATCGGATTAAGCGTAACCCTCCCAGCAAGTTTCGCAGTAGGATCGCCTAAATAGTAAGCCGTCGCAGCATGCGCCGCCTCGTGCACACTCAGTGTCACCAAAAGCGCTACCAAAAAATATAAAAACTGTGCAATATCCATGTGTACAGAATAACACTATGGGCATGCCAATTAAAATCGATAAAAACCTCTGGATCAAATCCTACATGGCCGCAAACGAAAAATCACCCAAATAACGCCTCAAATACCGAGATTGAAGCTTTCCACCCCCTTCCGCCCACTTCCGCCCACGACCTAATGCCCTAAATTTTTCCCTCTCCTCACCCTTTTCTTTTCTCCCTGTATTTCCCATCCACCAAATGAGCAATTTCGTGATGCTCCTTGCACATTGGCGCCATGTAGCGCGGATCATGTAGGCCGGCGATTGAGAATCGCTGCGAATAATGGTCCTCCTCCGCAGGTTTATTGCACGTGGGAATTGAGCACTTTGTGCCATATTCTTCATGTAGAACTGTTTTAATTTTAACCGAAACATAGGTGGATTTTCGCTTCTTTAAGCCCCTTCGCGCGCCCTGCCCCCACGAACCGAACTCATTCTCCGCACCCTCCCTCAAGCCTTCCCCCCGCGCGCCACTCATCAGCCCTGCGTCACCTTTTGCCCTCTGCTCGTCCCTTTTCGCTTTCGCCCTCGCAATTGCTTCCTCTCCCAGTTCCTCTTTTCTTTGAGTAATCTCCGCCCTCCTTTTCTTCAAAAGTCCCAAAATCATCCCATTTACATCATGCCCCTGACGATGTAGCTCGTTAAGTTCACTCGCCAACTCCTCCGAAATCTCAAAATTCAATCCGTGCCCGGGCACGGATTTGCATTCAAATAGTGGCTCACCCAAGCCACTTGCCACTAAGTTTACCGCGCCAGCACAAAGACCCGCCCTGCTCCCAAATCCACCATTCGCCGCACCCCATCCATCGCCGGCCCTTTCATCAATCACCCTCTGATCCCGCACCAAAGTTTCGAGCGCGCCCCGCGGCAAACTATTCACTACTTCCGCCCATTCCTGCTCATTTTCCGCAGTAGCAACGGACGCCACGCGCGCCAACTTGCTCACGCTCACTTCTCCACCCGCCAAAAGCCCCTTCAACATAGGCTTATCCTCAAATTTCAAATCCAGCCTCAACACCAGCCGTACCTGCTCCTCCGAAAGCCCAGCCAGACGATACGCAAATTCAAAAATGGAATTAAACCCCTTTTTCTCAAAAATCCGCCGTCGATTTGCCTCAGGAAGAAGCCCCAAAAACCTCCCTCGCCACTTCAGCGCCCGCGCCCCAAATTTCACGCACAATTTCAATAATTTTTCGTCAGAATAGTTTTTCATAATGTAGTGGTTTAAAGAATTTTAGTAGTACCACTACCTATGCTCAAATCTGCCCAGATTCTAGCACAAACCCCCTGAAAAATCAGCAGCAAAAAGCCACAAACCGCCAACTTCAACTTGCAAATTCCGGCAATCATTTTCCAGTGAGTACTTACTCACTTCGGACACGCATGACTCACAAACACTCATGCATCGCACAAAGATCCCCCTCCCCGCAGCCCCCTGCACACCCCAAGGCTGGCATTCACGGCTTATCCATGGTATAATATGAAGATTTTCACTACCAAAAAATGCCAATAGAAGACCCTGATCATCCAGAACCACCACTTCCAGAAAACGGACGGCCCATCCCCGCCGAAACCGCGGATCCCAACGTTGACGAAAAACCCGCAGAAGCTGGGACAAAAGCCGCAGATCTCACTTCGCCCACCCAAGCCGAAACTCCACCCCCAGACCCCGAAGCCGAAGAAGAAGCAAGAAAAGCCGCCTTTAAGATAGAAAAAGCCCGCCTCGCCACCTCATGGGAAACCTATTTCGCCACCGCCCGCATCCGCACCAAAGATGAGCTCGCCACCGATATTGATCAGGTAACCACTGCCGATGAGCTTCGCCAATGGGGCGCAGATTACTTTACCTCTGCAATAAACATCCCCGCAGTAGCAACCATGCTTGAAATGGGAAACCTTAAACTCGCCGACTTAAAGCACATGTTCACCTACAACTTCGAAAACACCATGATAGGTGAAATACATTATTCCAACGATAAAATCACCCCAGCTAGCCTCGAAGAATTCAAATTCTATTACTATACACACCCAAACGAAAGCATATTCGACGTTCATTTCAATCTCGCAATAAACGAGGAAACAAAGGCCAAACTCAAAGCAATCTTCGATACCATTGAAATGCGCGTATCACCCTGGCTTAGCTCTTATTACCAACGGCAAATAAACCTACTAGAAACTCTCTACCACGAACAAGAGGAAGGCCTAGACCTCAAGACCTATGTTGATTCATTAACGGCCCCAATTTACGAAAATGGCTGTACCAAAGAAACTGCAATACGTTTCTACCGCCAACTAACCCCGCAAGGTCACAAAAATCTCCAACTCCTCTTGGACCTAAAAATTCCTATCATATTAAACGACGATGACCCGGATAAACTTAATAAATTAGACACCTCATCCTTCGACAACATAAAAAAAATGACCCCCGAAGAGATAGAAATATACAAGCATATCATGCAATTGTCTCCCAAAAAAGACTACATAACCTATGAGGAAATACTCACCATTATTCAAAAAATTCAAAAATGTAAAAACCTCACTTTCGAAAATTTTAAAAAACACTGCACAACCCTACGGGCCAAATATGGACTAAGTGAAGGACTTGATTGGATTTTTTCAATCTACGGCGAAATCGGAAAATTCAAAGAATTAATTCACGCACTTACCATTTGGCCACCACCTACCCTTTACGAGGGCACTGTAAAAAATCTACTAAAAATCTTAGATAAAAATCCGGACGAAACAATTGAATCACTAACTCAATCCCCGCTAACAACAACTGTCATCAGTCATGTATGCCCCGCATTCTACCAAATTCCATCACTATCTGAAAACCAAGTTCAAAACATAATAAAGGTCAAACAACGCTTTCCGCAATGGTATCTAAAAAAAGAAACCACTGGAATTCACAAATTCATAGAACAAACAACTGAAGAACAGTTCACCAGATTAGACACTCGCCTCGCTGAAATACCGGCACTCCACAGCTTAAATAATGACATGGAAATTCAAGCTGCAATAAACATGAGTGATGATGATTGGCTCAAAATCATTAAATTACTAAATTCCAATTCAAAGACAACTAAAATCATTGACGACAAAGATGAAGAGGACAAAAAAACTCGAAGTATTATTGGCAAATTTGAAATTGCAGCAAAAAGGCTCAAACTTTACACCGCAAACGAAACCTTACTAAATCAGGACCTTCCCGCCTTCTCAATTTCAGAAAATAAACACCTCATAGAACAAGCCATAAAAGCCCGCGAAGCCTTCGACAACAACCCTGAATTCATCACCATCATCGACGCAATGATCTCTAATCACAACGCCGCAGACTCCCTGCAAAAAGTAGAGCATCTTTGTTCACTAGCGCCCCTTTGCAAACACGACTTTGACCGATTTAAACTCATAATATCAATGTTCGAACACGGAATTGAGAGTCATCGTGTTGATAGTTATCTAAAAAACTTTAAAATCGGCCCCACAAAGGAAAATTTTGATGAATTCATCTTCACGGTCCTAGATGGAAACAACGGTGGATTCTGGAACAACAATCACATACCTTGGATTCTAAAGACCTTCCCGGAATACGATTACTACAAAGAAATGACCCCAAAAAACTTTCTTTTCGCCATGGGTGCATATGCTAACACCAGGGATGTAAGGCCTACTAATGATGAGGAAAGAGCAATCGTTGATAAAATCAACGCTGCCATTGAAAACAACAAAGACAAGATTATGAAGTACCTAGAAGATCTAAGAGATGAACAGTTAAAAAAGCCCGACAATGATCTTCATAAATTCAAAATCTCCACTATCGCAAACATCGCCCAACAAGATCTGCCACAGTACAGATTCTTGAGCCGAACCATGAGCTTCATTTCTTTACTCGGAAATATGACTATAGATTTAGCAGTGATTTCCAGCCTCTTAAAGAAATTTGAACAAAAAGGAAAAGGCCCTACCAACATCAATTATTCCAAAACTGAGCTAATAGATTTTTACGAAAAAACAAATGGAATAAATACATCCAATCCCAAAGCGCTCCCTCCTTGCCTAAAATGCTTTGATACACTCATCCCAAACAAAGAAAATTTTGCCTTGATGCAAAACCAAGTTTTAAAACTATTAAACATCGTCAGCATCCTTGCCTCGAGCAGTAAAGGATCACCAAATAATTGGCCAGAATTCTTCAAAGACACCGCCACCGAACTGGAAGGCCAAAATCCAGCAAAACAAAAAGAAATCCTTATGAACACCATCATAATTTTACAATCATCAATAAAAACCACCTTCGAAAGCGGACTAGGCCTCAAAAATCTCCCGGAACTCACTTCAGAAGCCATTAACGAACTCACCCCTTCCCTCATATATCTTTCCAATATTGAAAAGCCTGACGAAAAAAAGAAAGCCATCCTCTCCCTCTTTATTCTCCTAAAAATCCTCGGCAAATGGGACGATTTCAAAGCCGGAAAATCAGTAGAAGTGAACGAATACCTGAGTGATTCCGTCAAAGAAGAAATAACAGAATATCTGGCCAACAGAGCTGAATTAGACATTTTCAAAGAGGCCCTGCCAAAAGAAACAGAGGAGCAATGGATTACCACTCTTGAAGGAAAAGCCGAAAACATGATCATCGGAGAAACCACCAGCGTTGCAGATACATTAGGTGATGTTGAAAGGCAAAGCGCACATCTTTTAGACGAGGACAATTTTAGCAATAATGAAAAAGCCATATTCAGTTTAGTAAAAGAATACGGCCCAAAAAATGTAGCTATGACCTTGGTTGAAAAATTCAGAAATCCGGCCCTGGAAAACGAAATTATTCAAAAATTACCAATACCCGCGTCTACAGATGGCGCAGCACCTAATCTTAGTAAACTTCTTCCCGCATGGCAAAAACTAGTAACAGTTTTCGGTTCATTAACAGAATTCACTGAGTCAGTAAAAACAGCCAATATTGCTCCCCAACTGGAGGAGTTACAAAAGGCCCTCACCCCCTCCGCCAATGTTGTCGCCATTTTTCAAAAGCTCGGTGAAGAAATGACGGCCGAATCCGGCGTATTACCAATCACCGATGACGTTGAACACCTAGAAAGTCTCCTTCACAAAAACAAAGAGTCACTCACGACAGAGGAATTCGAGGAGGCAGATGCCTATATCATCAGGGTAAAAACCCTAGTAATAGAGCTCAACAAAGTCAAAGACGAACTCGCCAAAAAATTCGTAGCCCTCCACGAAGCCAGCACAAAAACCACAGAAATTGGCGAAATTTTCAAGTCCCGACTATCCGAATTCAAAAAAATATTCCTGCTCGAACCATCCGAACGCCGAATCACATTAAAGAGCTCCATGACAGGTGATCTAACAGATGTAATCCCCCATATCAGGCAATGCCTGGGCTGTATGAGTAAAGAGTGCAACAACGACACCAATCTCACCTTCGGTGACCGGAACAGATTTTCCATCATCACCCGTGCCGCCAGCATGCCAAGCAGCACAAGCCTCTCTGATGAATTGGTAACCGTACAAAAAACAGTGGATCAAGATGCCACAGATTCAGGATATTCCTTTGTGATGGACAATGTTTACGGAAAATCCTCCCGAGACATTTTGGTAGCCAACGTCTTAGTGGTAATGAAAAAACTCGCCGCCATGCAAAAAGTTTCAGCCGCTCCCCCAGTTGATATTTTCGTTACACAAGCAGCACTTTTCAGCTGCGGCATCCACCAAGAATATCTCGAAAAACGCCTCCGAGAAGAGACAGACAATTTCACCATCACCCCCATCGCCAAAACAGTAACCATCGCCCAATCAGCCAGCGGCGACGGCCATTACGAAATCGGCGGCGGTTTCAGTGGCAGGGTAAGTAACGGCGAAGGAATCATAAGCGGACTCAAAATCTCTTTGGGCTAATTTCTTGGCCTAGCCCTTTGCCCACAAGCGGTTGATCTCGTTACATGATTAATATATAATACTCATATAAATCCATAGCTTTTCACGTATAAACATATGTCCAAAACCCAAACTACCCTATCCATAGATAAAGTCACAAAACAAAAAGCAGAACAAGTAGCAAAAAACATGCACCTCACATTATCAGGTGTAACCCGCATTCTGTTAAATGATTTCGCTGAAGGTAAAATCAAAATCACTACCGTCATGATCACACCTGATGAAAACGACTTTACCGCGAAAGACAGAGAAGAGTTCGATTTAGCACTTCAGGATATTTCCAAAGGCAAAAATATCGAAGGCCCCTTCAACACAGCAGAAGAATTTATCAATAGCCTCAAGAAATAATGCAGCTATTCCGACACAAAAACTTCACAAAACAGTACAAAAAACTTGGCTCAACACAACAAACTCGCGTAAACGAAGCCATTTCATTGTTCACTCAAAACCCCTTCCATTTAAAACTTCGCAATCACTCACTAAAAGGAAAATATCAAGGCTGTAATTCTATCGACGCAGCGCCAGACCTAAGAATTATTTTCAAACAAGAACAAAACTACGTCATCATAATTTTATTAAAAGTCGGCAGTCATAGTCAGCTTTATTAAATCTTCAAGCTAACCCTTTGCCCACAATCAAAATCATGATATAAAAGCCGAGCTAAGCTTAAATCCGAGCGCACGGCGCGAGGGCGCAGGCGAAGTGAGGATCTGGCTCTGCGCAAACCCGAGCGCACGGCGCGAGGGCGAACGAGGCGAAGCGTGTGGCTCTGCCACCGCTGGAGCCGAAGTGAGCTTACAAAATGAGGAGAGATCGCATAGTGGTCGAGTGCGCACGCTTGGAAAGCGTGTATACCGCAAGGTATCGGGGGTTCGAATCCCCCTCTCTCCGCCA
>CAYHGX010000007.1:53044-68049 GCA_964356355.1 uncultured Candidatus Peribacteria bacterium
AAAAAACTATTCTAATATTAGGCGGATATGGAGGAACAGGGCGATCAATTTGTCACTGGCTTCTTAAATCAACAGACACAAAAATCATCATCGCCGGCCGCAACATAAACGAAGCAGAAAAATTCTGCACTCACCTCAAAAAAGAATTCCCAAAGAAAAACATCTCTGCAGTTTTTGCCGATGCCTCAAATTACGATTCACTCATTCAGGCCCTAAAAAGCACCACTCTAATTATAGACGCCACTACGGCAGTAAATTTCGTCCAAAATGTAGCAAAAGCAGCACTGGAAACAAAAACCGACTATTTAGATTTTCACTTCGAACAAAAAGTCTTCTCCGAACTCGAAACCCTCAAAGACCAAATCGAAAAAAACAAACAATGCTTCATCACCCAAGCAGGCTTCCATCCAGGACTACCCTCCGCCTTCGTACGATACGCTGCACCGCAATTTGATCAATACAAAAAAGCCATCATCGGAATGGCTATGAATGAAAAAATTGAAAAACCAGAATCAGTTTACGAATTAGTTGATACCGTAGGAAATTATTTTCAAACTAAAATATTTAAAAATGGTAAATGGAAAAAAGTTAGCAGCAAAGATTTTTATAAAATAGACTTTGGAAAACGCTTCGGAACACGAGCCTGCTACCCACTTCAACTGGAAGAAATGTTCGCTCTTCCAAAAATGTTTTCATTAGAAGAAACCGGAGTCTATGTAGCAGGATTCAACTGGTTTATTGATTACCTAGTTCTCCCCTTTGCCTTTATTTTATACACAATCAAAAAAGGCCTGGGCCGAAATCTGCTCTCTAAACTTTTCGTATACGGATTCAACCATTTCTCAAAAGACGACCGCGGAGTTTCATTTGTACTAGAAGCCGAAGGCATAAAAAACAATAAGTCCGTTAAATTCCGCATTTTAGCAGAACACGATGACGGCTATGAATTTACCGCCATACCGATCATTGCCTGCATTCAGCAATACCTAGATGGATCATTCAACAAACCAGGACTCTGGCTCATGGGCCATATCGTAGAGCCAAACCGCCTAATAAAAGACCTAATCAAAATGGGGATTCAAATCAAAACCCAAATCAACTAATATAAAATAAATTCAAAATATACCATTATCACAATCCCATGGACTCACCTCAAGTACCCCCTGAACAAGCTCCAGAAACCATTACAGAAACCGTTCCACTCCAAACACCAAGCACTCCCAGTTCAATTTGGAAAAAACTAGCAATCATCTTCGGAGTAATTACTGCCGCCTTCGTCGCCCTACTGGTTTATGGATTCATACTTGGAGACAGTGAGGATAAAGATAAACAAGCAATCACCACAGAAACAGAACAAGTTCTCTCTCAGCTAAAAGCTTCGCAAATAGACCAAGTCTATGCAGACGCCCACTCTGAGCTAATCAAGGTCACCACAAAAGCCGACATTGAAAACTTTGTCAGCATGTTTCCAGAAATAAAAACCTACAACTCAGTAAACATTGAAAACATTACCAACGATGAGATAGACGCCACCGTAACAGGCCGGCTAATTATCGAAAAAGGCAATCCGATGAACTTTTCAATCGATCTCTCTAAAGAAAACGACACCTGGAAATTGGTATACCTGGACCTCAAAGGAAAACCAACACCCTTAACAGAAAACAACATCGGAACAGAAGACAAAACCGTAACAATCAAAGAATTAATTATAGGCAACAATTACGATGACAATGGAGTAACCGTCTCAAATTCCACCATCTCTCCAGATACAGAGATAATTTACGCCTCAGTATTAACCGACAACCAAACAGTAGAAAAAATTTCAACAGAGCTAAAATTCATAAGCCTAGATTCAGGAAACGACACCTCCATCATCCTCCCAATCCAAAAAAGCTCATCCGGCCTCAGCTCAGCAGTTCGTGGCACCTTCAGCAAATCTGAAGATAAATGGGTAACCGGCAAATACAAAGTAATCGCAACTCTCTCTAACGGACAAACAAAAGAAGCCGAATTCGAAATTAAATAAATTAAACAACCCCGCCCGCGCTTCGCGCGGGCACCCACCTCAGTCCGGCCGTTGACACAGGCAGTTCACCGTGTTACAGTACGGCCTTATTTGAATTAAGAACATTCATTCAATACTAGTTATATGGCTAGACACAACGTCGGCGCAGTATTATCAGGTGTACAAGATGGCGAAGGAGTTCGCTCCTACGATGTGCGTGATCTAAATTATCCTGGTGACATTGCAGGTGCCATGAAAAGACTCGTTGGAAGAATACCTGCTATTGGAGACCAATTATTCCCAACAGAGGCCATTCAAGATGCCGTAACTCAAAAGACCGGTATCGTAATGAGCGGAGCCGGTATGCCCAAAAGGGTCCCCGCCGGCACTAAAAATATGATGGATCCCGATCAATCAGATAGCGAGAGTAACGCCCACTGGAATAATCTTGAACTTAGACGACAAACCTTAGTTCAAAAAGCACTAGCCGCACTAACCCCAAAGGCAACCCAGTTCAAATTCCCGAAGGGCGAGCGACTACAAGGCATAATAGATCAGTTGCCGGCGCCGGAGGAAATAAGCCCAAATAGACATGGAAGATTTATTGCCTCAATTACCCCTGAGGAAATCGGCGTTGCAGTGAATTTGGAAAATATGCGGAATTCGAATGGATACCATTCTCAAGCTTATGATAGCCAAAATTTCAAAGAGTTCAGTGCAGAAGTTGCTAGAAAATCTGGAAATCCCCAGGTTGAAAAGTGGCAAAGTGCAAGTATTGGCATTCGTCCTGATGGCATAAATCTCAACCTTGAGCGTGAACACTTCGTTTATAAATTAGCCGACTACATTACTGGCGCTTATCATGGAACCCCGGGACTAAAACAAGCTTTAATAAAGAAATATTTCACAGAAAACAACCACAGATTCACCGTGCAAATACCGACATACAGCGAAAGAGGGGAAGATTTACATAGATTAGTAAAAGTTCTTTGTGGAAATGCTAACGCTACATCATATAGCGCATCATGTTCATCGCTCTTCGAATGCGAATTCTGCCTGAAAGGTAAATACAAAGGCCTTTTCGTCTTTTACTTTGACCAAGATGCCTATGAGGCACAGAATGAATTACAAAAAATGCTTGGCTCATAAAGTGACACCAAAACACTACTCCCCCGGCTCCAAATGCACCACAGCGCGCGCCACACGAGGCACTCGTTGACGCAATAAATATTCAAATCTGCTCGCCTCACTATGCGCCTCCTCAAGGGGAGTTTCCCCTTTCACATAGGCATGAAATGAAACAAACAACTTCCCCTCAACCTTTCTCACTTCAACCTCATGGGGCTCATGTATAAAAATCATCTCCCCGACCAAATCATTTAATGCAGCTATAACAGTTGCAACCTCCTCCTCCGAAGCCCTGTCTCCAGCCAACACGCACATCTTCAAGGGCTCAATGTGAGTATTGATCTCCGTATCATCGCCAAACTCCTTCTTCAAAACACTCTCCAAGTCCGTCGCAATTTCATGAGCCTCTTGCATCGACAAATCAGCTGCCACCTCCAGGTCAAAACTAATATATTTTTTGCCCTCCAACAAATGAACCACAACGTCATGAATAAAAGAACCATGATTAGCAGCCACAATTTGCACTCTCTCCACCACCGTTTCACTATCCGGAGCAATTGGTACAGCCCTAGCCGTCACCTCCGCACGATCAACCCTCTTGGCAATTGCAACCTCCACCTCACTCAACACCTCCTTCACCTTATCCAAAGCCAACTTGCGATTCACTTCCACAGAAATCTCCACAAAAAAAGCCGCCCCAGCCGGACGTACTTTCACCTTAGAAACACCAAAAACCCCATCCACACTAGCAGCAGCCTCCACAACCTGCTCCGTCACTCCTTCCGGAGCGCGATCCATTAATTCTTCAATTGTTCTTTTACCCAAGCTATATCCTGCATAAATCACCACCCCAGCCACCACAAGCGCCGCAATCGCATCCGCCATTGGAAATTTAAAATAAACCCCAACCAGTCCCACCATTACCGCACAAGAGCTCCAAATATCAGAACTAAAATGTAAAGCATCGGCCTCCAAAGCCTTACTATGAGTCTCCTTCGCCACCTTCATCAAAGATCTAGATCTATAAACATCAACTACAATTGAAATACCAATAACCGCAAAAGCATACCAAGTAATCTCCACCTCAACCGACTCAAAAAACAAACGATGAATCGCCTCATAAATAATCCACGCACTAGTTAAAAAAAGTAAACCCGTTGCAATTAATGCTGACACACTCTCCACCTTCGCGTGGCCATAATGATGTTCCTCATCTGGTGGCTTATCTCCAACCCGCACAGCAAAATAGGTCAAAAGAGCGGCACCAAAATCAAGAGCCGAGTGCAAAGCCTCCGAAATAATACCCAAACTTCCAGTCATCACTCCTACTATCACCTTCAACACAGTCAAAAAAGCACTACTAAAAACCGACCCCAACGCCACATCCGATTTCTTTTTGGTATTTATCATAAAAACACAATATCACACCCTTGACAACCCCGTCAATTCAAGCTAAAATGAATAACAATTATTAATAATAAAAATGCAGCAAAAATCAGCATTAGTTAGCAGTTACGACCACCAGGATGATGACGGAGCAAACCATGGAATATTCGGCTACGAAACTACTGCCCTAGTAAAAATGGGAAGGGACCAAGCACGACAATCACTTATCTCTCAACTCAGACCATCACCCTCATCAAGCCACGAAAATGACACAAATATTGTTGATGGAATAATAAATCAAATTTTTGGAACGGAAACAACAATAGCCCCCTCAATACCAGAACGAAACCGCTTAATAGATAAATTAAAAAGCGTATTCAAGAACTAAGTCGGCCACACCCTCTTTGTCAAAAACTTCGACTTCCCTTAGATAAAAAAGGATTTACTACAACTCCACACACAAAAAATCGTGGAGTTTTTTAAACAAAACTCAACCATCAATTTTCTTTATCTTCATGCCATTATTTCAATGTCGCATTTTTTTTAGCAAAATTCACACTTCAAATTTACGGCTTACTACAAACGAATTTCGAAGTTCAAAAAAGTCGACTTAACAACTACAACAAGCCACTTTTGGCATCTGGAAGGGCCAAAATTGGAATACAAATTCCAAACTACGCAACAAAATAATCACAGAAAATCACCAAAAAAACTTACATTGACAAACTATTGATGTAAAATCAAAACAAGTTTTAGTACAAAAATAACCCCATTCCTATGGCAGTTACTAAAAAGAAAAAAGCAGCTCCAAAAAAAGCAGCTCCTAAGAAAAAAGTAGTTGCAAAGAAGGCGGCTCCTAAGAAGAAGGTGGTTGCAAAGAAAGCAGCTCCTAAGAAGAAGGTCGTTGCAAAAAAGGCAGCTCCAAAGAAGAAGGTCGTTGCAAAAAAAGCAGCTCCTAAAAAGAAAGCAGCTCCAAAGAAGAAATAATTTTTTCTCTAAGCTCTAAGAACAAGTCCCTTATCGGGGCTTTTTCTTTTACCCTCGCCAAAGCCCATAAACCCTGCAATAATTCAAACCATGAAAAACACATCTCCCCAAGAAGCCAAAGAGCTCATCTCAAAATTAGGCCAATCACTCATAATCCTCGACGTCCGAACCCCCTCCGAACACCAAGAAGGCAACATTCCAAACTCTATTAATATAGATTTCTACTCCCCCTCCTTTCCAGAAAAGATCAAAGATCTCAACTCAGAAAAACCATACTTAGTTTACTGCAAAAGCGGAGGTCGCAGCGAAAAAAGCTGCACTCTACTAAAAGAACTTGGCTTCAAAAACCTCTTCAATCTCGCAGGAGGATTCACAAATTGGCAACTACAATCACATGCGTAAATACTATATTGAAATCTGTGCTATCACCACCGGCGCAATCGTCATGATTTTAGAATTAGACGGATCGAGAATTCTCTCGCCCTACCTTGGTAACAGCATAGTGATTTGGACGAGCCTAATCGGCATTATCATGGGCTTTTTAAGTCTAGGATATTACCTTGGCGGAAAAATTGCCGACAAAAAAGCATCAGCACAAATTCTCTCTCAAATAGTAATTACAGCCGCGATTTTCATCGCTATCAGCACTATCGTCAAAGAAAATCTTCTTCAAGCTCTCACTACAACAATTCAAGATATTCGCATCAGCTCAATCGTCGCAACCACCCTCCTCTTTGGCCCAGCGACCATTTTATTAGGTATGATTTCTCCTTATTGTGTAAAGCTCAAGCTCGACATCAATTCACATTCCGGCGCCACCGTAGGCCGCCTTTCAGCCCTCTCCACCCTCGGCAGCATAATTGGGACCTTCTTTGGCGGATTTTACCTCATCTCATTTTTTGGTAACACAAAACTACTTTTAGCCCTCGCCCTTGTGCTCGGACTACTTTCAATTTTCATCGACACCAATAAACATTTCAAAAGCAAAATCGCCATAATCATTTTGATTTCACTAAAATTTATTGATCTACAAATGGTTTCTGCCAACTTCGAAGAAACCCGCCTTCTCGACCTCGACACCACCTACAACCGCGTCCAAATTAAAGACACATTTTCCACTGACAATGGCCTTCCAATTCGTCTTCTCTGGATTGGCAAAAACGCCCAATCAGGCATCTATCTCAAAGAAAAGTCCAACGAACTCCTCTTCGAATACACCAAATTTTACGAGCTCGCCTTTCACTTTAATCCAACTCTAAAAAACACCCTAATGATCGGCGGCGGAGGATTTACCTATCCACAATATTTCATGGAAAATCATCCAAGCTCCACCATGGACGTAGTAGAAATAGATGATCAACTAGCCACACTTGCTCAGAAATACTTTCACCTTAACGCAAACCCAAATCTTGAAATTTTCACAGCCGATGGCCGCACCTTCCTCAATCAAAATCAAAAAAAATATGACGCAATTTTCGGTGATGCCTTTCACGGCTATTATTCCATTCCCTACCAACTCACCACCAAAGAGGCCATGCAGAAAATATCTGATTCTCTCAACGAAAACGGAGTATTCATAATCAACGTAATTGCCTCCCTTGAAGGGCCAAAAAACAAATTCCTTCAGGCCGAATACAAAACAATCAACGAAGTTTTTCCCCAATCATATATCATTCAAGCAAGGCCCATTAACCACGCAGACATAGGCCAAAACCTCATCATTGTCGCCCTGAAATCAAAAACTCCCGCTCCCCTCACAAGCACCAACCCAGTCACCTCAAGACAATTAAGCGGACTCTGGACAAAGCCAATTCAACAAGATATAGAAATACTCACCGACGACTTCGCCCCAGTTGACAACTACATGCTCGAACTACTCAACTAATACCCAGGCTTAAAAAATGAACACACCTGTAACTTCCTACTCCAAAAACAAAAAGGCCTTCCACGATTACATCATCATCGACACCTTCGAGGCCGGAATAGTTCTCAATGGAGACGAAGTAAAATCAATTAAAGCATCTCAAGCCAATCTTAAAGGCGCCTTCATTGATATCCAAAAAGAGGAGGCCTATGTCAACGAAATGCACGTCTCCCGCTACAATCATTCCTCAAATTTCGCCTACGACCCCACCCGCATCAGGAAAATAATTCTCCACCGTAAAGAAATTGAAAAAATTGATAAAGCGCTCAACGAAAAGGGAGTCACCGCAATCCCACTTGAATTATACGCAAAAAAGGGTCTAATCAAAGTCTCCATAGGGCTCTGTAAAGGCAAAAAACTCTTCGACAAACGAGAAACACTCAAAAAACGTAGCCAAGAGCTTGAAATCAAAAGACAATTCCGTCTATAATGCCGGCCCAAGCATGAAGCAAAGCTAAATGCTAACAATCAAAAGCACGAAGAGAGTGCCTTTAGGCCGAAAGGAGTGCTCATTATCCCGCTAGCATATGGAAACCATCTACGAACGAATCGTCTCAGAAATCAGAAATTACTTTAAAAAAAGTGGTTTTGAAAAAGCCGTTATCGGCGTTAGTGGAGGCGTAGATTCCGCCCTCACACTCAAGCTCGCAGTAGACGCATTAGGACACGAAAATGTCACCGGAATCATGATGCCGGAAAAAGGCATTTCCATGGAAGAAAACCACCTTCACGCCCGCACTCTTTGCGAATTCCTGAAAGTTGATCACCACACAATCGCTATCAATAAATTTCTTACCGATTTCCTCGCCCTTCCCTGGAAACCAAATCAACTAGCCCAAATCAACATCAAGGCCCGTGTTCGCATGGTGGTACTATACAACTTTGCCAACACCAGAAACGCCCTAGTAGTTGGAACTTCAAATAAAACAGAATTAGCCCTAGGCTATGGCACCAAATACGGCGATCTAGCAGCCGACCTCGAAGTAATCGGCGACCTTTTTAAAGAAGAGGTTTATAAACTAGCAAGCTACGTTGGCCTCCCAGACGAATTCCTTACCAAAGCACCTTCAGCAGAGCTCTACTCCGGCCAAACAGACGAAGAAGAACTCGGAATGACCTACAAGGAAATCGATACGATTCTCAAACAAATTGAACAAGGACTAGGAAAAGACGATCTCATCAACAAAGGCATCAATCCAAACTCCGTTCACAAAATTTTCCGCCTGTTCGAAATCAACAAGCACAAATTAAGCTCACCCTATCTCATTCGGGTTAAATAATTACCGCATGAATTCGGCCCTTTTCATTGGTAGATTTCAGCCGTTTCACAACGGGCATTTAGCTGTAGTTAAAGAGATTTTAAACAAGCACGACCGCGTCATTATCGCCATCGGCAGCGCCCAGTATTCTCGTGAAAAACACAATCCCTTCACCTCACATGAACGAGAAGAATTAATCAAAGCAGCTTTAAAAGCCGAAAACATTCCAGCCAATAAATATATTGTCGTCCCCGTCAAAGACACACACGACGACAATTGGTACTATCATCTTCAAGCCCACCTGCCTCCATACACCGCTCTTTACACGGGTTCCGAAGAGGTAAAAAGCTATTTCGAAGCCGGAAATTCTTCCGCAAAAATCATCCACTTAGATCGAATCAATAACATTAGCGGCACCAAAGTTCGCCAATTCATCAAACAAGGAAAGCCCCTCAATAATTTTATTCCACCTGCGGTTGCAGAATTGCTCAAAAAATGGGAAACTCAAAATCATGATCAACCCACACATTTTCCGAGCCTATGACATCAGAGGAATCGCTGATCCCATAGACGAAAAACCAGCAGACCTCACAGAAGAAACAGTTTACCTGATAGGCAAAGGCATCGGCACCTATCTTTCACGCAAATACGCAGTAAAAACAATTGCCGTAGGACGAGACAATCGCCTCACCGGTGAAAAACTCCAAAACGCTTTCATGCGCGGCCTCAGCGAAACCGGAATCAAAGCCACAAACATCGGCCTCGCAATTTCTCCAATGGTCTATTGGAGCGTTTGTGCCATGCCCTACGATGCCGCAGCAAATCTCACCGCCAGTCACAATCCAAAAGAGTACAACGGCGTCAAAGTAGTTACTCACAACGCCCATTCAATTTGCGGCGACGAGCTTCAAGAAGTTTTAAAATTAATTCAAAACAACGATTTCATTTCCGCACCACCAGTCGCCTCCGATACTCAAGAAATCATGCCCCAATATCTCGAAGACCTTGCCAGTAAAGTAAAATCCCATCGCCAACTCAAAGTAGTAGTAGATGCCGGAAATGGCACAGCTGGAAAATTCGCTCCAGAATTTTTACGCAAAATCGGTTGCGAAGTGATTGAATTATACTGCGAACTGGACGGTAATTTTCCCAACCACGAAGCCAATCCAGAAGAACTCGAAAACATGCACGACCTAATTGCCGCCGTCAAATCCCACCACGCCGATCTCGGCATCGGCTTCGATGGCGACGGCGACCGCGTAGGAGTCGTTGACGAAAAGGGCCACCACTATTCTGCCGATTACATGCTCCTCCTCCTCGCCCGCGATATGCTCAAGCGCCTCCCTGGAGCCAAAGTTGTTTTTGATATCAAAACCTCCCAAGTAATCATCAACGACCTCATCGCCCACGGCGCAGAGCCAGTTATGAGCAAAACCGGCCACAGCTTTATCGAAAACAAAATGAAAGAAATTGGTGCGCCACTAGCTGGAGAAGTCTCCGGCCATTTATTTTTCGGTGAAAACTATTACGGTTTCGACGACGCCCTTTTAGCAGCAGGCAAAATTGTACAAATTATCTCAGAAGAAACGCATCCACTCTCTCAAATGTTCAATACCCTCCCTCAAACTTTTTCCACGCCCGAACTCAAACTTCACTGCCCTGACGACAAAAAATTTGAAATAGTCAAAGCACTAGTTGCTCACTTCACCGCCGCCTACAACTGCATCACCATCGACGGCGTCCGCGTAAATTTCGACGCCAACTCCTGGGGAGCAGTTCGCGCCTCAAACACCAGCCCAAACCTCACCCTCCGCTTCGAATCAGGCACTCCAGAGCGCCTCAAAGAAATCCAGCAACTCATGCTCACCGAGCTCCAAAAACACCCACAAGTAAACACCTCTAAGCTGAGAGAAAGCATAGAAATTTTAGCTTTTGAGCGCATTGATTTTCAAAAATAGCGAGCTCGAATTCGCATATTAATTTAGCTTACACTTTCTGCCTCGCTACTGCCCACCCACATTCACCACTCCAGCCTTGGAAAACAAGAAAGAGTTCTTAGCAGGCGCCTTATAAAACACGTACACCGGATCAAAATCTGTATTACCTACAACATTAGGATCATTCTTGAGTCCCTTTGCCAAAGAATCACCATTCTTAGGCGATACCAAGTCACCACCCAGCACCACGGGATTCAATGTATCAATTCCATTACAAAAATTCTCATCCGGCGTACACGGATTCTTCTCTCCACATATAAATTCTTTATTCAAAATCCTCCTTATATCCTCATTGGTAAGCCCCATGCCACACTGCTGATCCATCGGCAATCCCGCATCAGTTATTTCAATACTTTGCCTAAACATTCTCAAATAATTCAGGTCATAAAGCTGCGCCTTAATCCTGCCTGCCAAATTTGCCGGCAAATTAATCACCGCTCCACCTCCAGCCAATAAATACTGCTTCGGATCACTTCCCTTATCTAAGTCCGCTCCCCCAATCGTATTATCAGAATAAATCGCCCCCTCAATCAAAAGTTGACAACTCAACCCACTCACCATTTTTGCATAATTTCCCCATTCCGGTTCGCCAGTCACATTGTTAATACCCATTAAAAAATTATCGCCATTCCACACAGCGGGATTATTAGGATCTCCCCACATTTTCAAACCATTATAAGAAAACACCGATCCATCAGCAATAATTGTCGCCTGAATATTTCTCAAACCACTAGAACATGGCGCTAAATAAACATTCCCCGTCTTAAAAAACTGATCCTGCACCGTAGATCTAAAGGCCACCAACGAAAGCGTCGCATCAGAATTGCCCACATTATAAATATCTCTATCAATAAAAATATTCCCATCTGCACTTACCACCACCCACTTCCCATCAAAAGCTCCACTCGTTCCATTGAAATCAACGGCTACGCTCTTGCCCTTAAAATAAAGAACATTTTCATCTCCAATCACTATTTTTACATAGTCAGTACCTCTAGCACACCCACCAACATCATATCGCTGCCTAATTATACTCAAGTCAGTTATGGTGCAAATATCAGGGTTGGTCGTGAGGCCATTCACCTCAGAAGTAGTCAAATACTTCTCCAAATTCTCATTAATCGTATCTCTCACAATATTCACATTCACGCTTCCAGAGGTTTGAATCAGCACGTCCTTTTGAATATTCCTCACCATCTGTGAAAACACATTTCCGTGCACCACCACGGCAGGATTAGAAATAAAATCTCCGGCAATACGCGGCAATTTATTGGAATAATATTTCACCTCCGGCTTTCCCGCCACCGGGAAATAATGAACCATTGAGTAAAGCGTCGGCGCCACCACGTTTGCGCAAGGATTATCAGGCGCCACAGCCAACGTAGCCTTTGCCTGAATGTCCTTCTCCGGCATCAAATCAGACAACTTGGTATTCGGAAGACTACTCACAGTAGCCCCCTGGGCAGCAGAGGCCTCATCCGGCAAAGGAGTTCTCAAAAAATCATTCAAAAAGTGAAAATCAAAAGTAATATTTTCATCAACTCCTCCACACAAATCCTGAGTACTGGTTGCTGTCTCCGCATAAGCCAAATTAAAATCCACCTTTATTGCAGAATTCTGAATTCCCAAATTCCCAAACTTTTTCGCCCCAATTTTAAAACTCATAGGAATCGAACGATAAGCCACAATTTTATCCTGAAAATCATCCGCATACAAAGTGTTCACCTCCACCGCCGGCCTAAACTTAAAGCTCATGCCAGTTTTACCATTGGGATACACGGCCCCCGGCTGCAATACCGTAACATTTCCAACATCAGCAATCAAAGGAGTAGTAAACGTTATACTACTAAGTATCAATTGATTCAGGGCCGGCACATCAAGCCCAATATCATGAATAAATTGTTCATTCAAAAAAGGAAAAGCTGGATGCGTTCCTGTTGTTAAAGATAAATTTCCATCCGAAGTTGGGGCATAAGAACTCACGGGAAATCTTGAAATATAATGCCCAGGATCCACCACTCCACCAGCATCTCTATACTCTTGAAAATCAGAAAAATTAAGCGGTTTATAAGTTACAGCACCAGGATTAACCGCCTCTCTCCAAGGATATCGCTTACTAGAAAAATCAGACAACGTATCCGACGTCTGATCAATTTTCACCGTATCTATCCAACCCAATTTAATATTATTTATATTTGTAAAAGCTGCAAAATTATACTCAGCCTCAGTCATGGGCCCATTCCCAGTAGAATTCCTCAAATACAAATGAACATAATAACCATTCGCATTTGTTCCATCAGCCACTTTAACCGAAGCCTGTCCAGGAGCCACCCCCTCCTCAAATCCAAACTTCAAATTTTCCGGATAAGGGTCCACCATCACGCACAAATAAGGTTTATTATCACACCAATTTGCTGGATCATTCACCACCGGCACAGGCACCACCTGATCCGGCAAAAAGATTTTTGCACCACCAAATGGCATATACACACTAGCTTCATCCCAAGCCTTACCGCTCACGCTCCCATCCGAAGCCAAACTGACTCCATATTTAGGACTAAAAGGACAAGGAGGGTTCCCACAAGGATCCACCATTTGATCTCCAGCATCCCAAACTAAAGGTGGTTTATGAAAATCTATCCACCCAAAAGCCGGATTCCAGGCATAACCAAAAAGCTTTCTTGGCTCACCATTAGGCCCAAGTGGAGAAATATAAACTCCATAGTCAATAGGTCCACATGCCACGCCATCTCCCTCACCGGCATCATTGACTCCATTTTCACAATTAAATGAAATAAAACCTAAATTACTATTAAAGACATATCCCTTAATTTTATAATCATAAGCTTGCTGCTGGCCACCTGGTGCAGTGTAAATACCATCCGCCTTCTCCACACACGCTGCATTCGCCCTATTTCCCGGTGCAAGCCCCGGCGCCAAACCAAAAATCGCCAAATCCACGATGTTATTATAAAACCCAGCATTCGCTCCCTCATGAGGACCACCATGCGCATCAAAAAAATTCTGACCAGCATTGCCACCATCAACTGTAGTTCCAGTAATTAAGCCTTTGCAAAGATCATCTCCTTCAGCATTTGCCACCCCAACTACATAAAATTGAGACACCAAAACTCCTACAAACAAAACCGGAATAAAGATTTTTTTCAAACTTCCAAACATTTTTTGTTTTTAATTCTCCTCGTACTTTAGCGCACAAACAAAGTAAAATCTACTTCTTCTTCATCTCGCATTCAGAACACACCGTGTTGCTCTCCTTATCTACAACTCTAAGTCCTCCGCACTTTTTACAAATATCAACAGGCTTGTTCCAAGTTGCGGTCTTACATTTCGGAAATTTATTACATCCCCAAAACACTCTTCCTCCCTTCTTAGTGCGACGTTCGATCAATTGCCCCTCTCCACATTTTGGACACTTCACACCAGAAAACACCACTATCGCCTCAATATTCTTACATTTTGGATAACCACTGCATCCCAAAAACGGTCCAAATCTACCAGTTTTCACTTCCATTGGTGCATCACACTTATCACACTTTTTATCATGAAATTTCTTTTTCAACTCCTCGGTAGCCTCACTTGTTTCGGCCTGCTTCGCGGCCTGGGCACTTCCCTCAATCGGCTTCGCATTCTTACATTCAGGATAGTTTGAACAAGACAAAAACTTCCCAAATCGCCCCAGCTTGATCACCATCTTAGACTGACACTTATCACAAATCTCATCACTCTCCTCATTTACAATGTCCGATTTTTTCAAAGTAAGATCCTTCTCCAAAATATTTGCATGAAAAGGAGTATAAAAGTCACGAATCATCGGTACCCATTTTTTTGTTCCATCCTCCACCGCATCCAAATGGTCCTCCATTTCCGCCGTAAATTTATAATCCACAATGTCGGAAAAATTTTCTACTAATACGTCCGTTACAACCATCGCCAAGTCAGTTGGCCTCAGTGCCTTAGCCTCTTTTTCCACATAGCCACGCGTCATTACAGTACTAATTGTCGGCGCATAGGTACTCGGTCTACCAATGCCCTCGCTTTCAAGTTTTTTCACCAACGACGCCTCAGTGTACCGAGCAGGCGGTTTAGTAAAATGCTGAGTATCCACAAGTTTATCCAACTTCACATCTTCCCCCACCACCAACTTCGGCAACAATTTTTCTCCATCGGCCGCCTCTTCCTCTTCGTGGTCTCTACCCTCCATATACACTTCCATAAATCCTGCAAACTCAATCGTCTGTCCAGTGGCCCTAAAGCTATACCCAGTATCTTTTCCGCCCACACTTGCCGCAATATCCACT
>CAYHGX010000008.1:0-18512 GCA_964356355.1 uncultured Candidatus Peribacteria bacterium
CTTGTTGGTTTTTCACGGTTGTTTTCCATAGTTTGAAAAAATATTTCATCTAACTAGGTCTTATGCGAAGTATAAGACCTAGTTGTGTGGAAGTTAAGGGATTATGGGTAATTGTGGGGATTTTTTAAAATTCAGAAATTTTTTAAGAATTTTTAATGATTATTTAATGTTTGGTTGCTAGGGTGAGGTCGTAGTCTTGACCAATAAAACTACAAAAACTATTATTTAATCATAAATTATGATTATTCAAACTTCACATTTAGGTAAATGGATCGCTGCAAAGGGCGACAACGTTATTGCAGTTGATACTACGTTTACAAAGGTTAAAAATAAAATCGTAAACAGAAAAGATTACAAATCAATAAGATTTGCCCTTATTCCAAAAGGTCCAATAGCCGGCTAATCTTATGAAATTCAAATACCAAGGATACCCTCTAAATTCAGGAGGGAATGTTTATAGACCCACAATTCCAATTATACTCAAGAATGGTGCCATGCATTTTAATGACTACTTACAACAAACCGAGAGGGAGCTTAAGATTCGCAATTATAGCCCCCGCACAGTGCAGGCATATTTGGGCGCTTTGAAATTCTATTTTCTATTTAATGATCAGCCGGAGAGATTTAATGAGGAGAATATCAAGAACTTTCTATTAGCGAAAAAAGAGCAAAATTGTGCACCGAAAACCCTACATGTGTACTTGAGCGCTATTAAGTTTTTCTATGGAGAAGTGCTGAATATTAAGCAAAGAATAAATATAAAATTTGCCAGAAAGCAGAGACGCATACCTGTGGCTCTAACTCGTAAAGAAATCATTCATCTTATAGCCATTACGCACAACCAGAAGCACAAACTGATGATCAGCCTGGCCTACGGCGCCGGATTGAGAGTGAGCGAAGTGGTGAACATGAAGGTTGGCGATTTGCAATTTGCTGAAAACCTTATCCATATCAAGAATGCCAAGGGAGGCAAAGATCGTTTTTCAATTATTCCAGATCCTATTAAAGATGATTTGAAGCGCTTTATTTCAGACAAACCTGTCAAGTCGATTCTTTTTGAAAGCCTGCGAGGTGGCAAACTTTCAAGCAGAACTGCACAGAAGGTCTTTGCTAATTCTCTGCAAAGAGCTGGCATCGATAAGCCAGCTACCTTCCACTCTTTACGTCACAGCTTTGCTACACATCTTGTGCAATCCGGCACGGCATTACACCTGATACAAGAAATTCTTGGCCACAGGGATATCAAAACAACTCAAATGTATTTGCATCTTTCAGCCGGAGAGAGCATTGCTGCTGTTAGAAGTCCGCTCTGAGCTTAAACTAAATTGACTTAGTGTGAAAAAAGAGTATAATATATATACAAATTCAGTAATAAATTCAATATGTTTAAAGACCAGTGTATCTCCATAACAGACCTTCGCACCAAAACTAAAGAATGCCTTGAAGATCTTGGGAGAGAGCCAAAATACGTTTTTGTTAATAATAAGCCTATTGCTGTTTTACTCGATATAAATGAGTACGAAATTGCTTTTATGAAGCCGGAGTTAAAGGAGTTGTCGCTTGAGGAAGCGGACGAAGCCACCCTTTATGCGGCTAAAAGTGCCAGAAAGGCTAAAAAATCCGAGTTGGTTAATCTTTAATAATGCCAGAAATTGTTCAAATACTTGAGAAAAAAGAGATAGCCTCCTATTTGAAATCCAGAAATTTATTAAAACAATATAAAAAGGCCAAACAGTATCTTCTAAGTGGCAATTATTTAAATACAAAGTTCAAAGAACGCAATCCAAAAGGTAGTGGCATTTGGTATTTTCGTATCAACAAGCAATACAGAGCATTAGGAGTTTTTAATGATCTAGGCCAGCTCATCATTTTCAAAATCGACAACCACCAGAAGTGATTCTACTTCGCCGCGCAATTCACCATCCACTGGATGCCGAATTTATCGGCAAATGAGCCGTAGTAGGCGCCCCAAAACATTTCCTGGAGAGGCATTTCCACTTTGCCTCCGGCGGAGAGCTTCATAAATAATTCATCGGCTTCGGCGCGAGTGTCGGGCTCGAGGTTGATATACATATTATTTCCAGGATTTACCTTGAAGCCCATGGATTCAGGCGCGTCGGTGCCCATAAGCACATGGCCGCCCAAAATTGGCAGCTCGATATGCATCACCAAGTTTTTGTCATCTTCAGACATCGCCGGAGCACCTTCTTGAGGTGGAACCTCTGAGAAACGGTGAATACCACCGGTAAATTCACCACCGAAAACAGAACGATAAAAATTAAAAACTTCCTCGGTTTGGCGGGGAAAGTTTAGATATGTACTGGTACGAGCCATAGGAAAATGGTTTAGGAAATACTAATTACTAAGAGTAAACACGCCGGTTTTCTCTGCTTCATCTTCTTTGTCTCGAAAAATCAGCTCCTGGCAGGCTTGTCTTATTCCATTTCTATGGCCACCCACTACTTCATTCCACCAAAGGTCAGTTTGCTCCCTGAGTTCGGCGCAATCACGAACGCTAATATCAATCGAATATGTTTCTGGTTTACTACTTAACTTATAAACAGCTGCTCCACCTAGAGCGGCAATTCCTATTCCCATTGCCACTTCTTCTAATTTGGGTACGCGCATACTTAATGATATTAACAGTTAGGGTTTTATCTAACACGCCTCTGGCTCTCCTTGCAATACTTTGTTATCCAGCAGGGTTTGGAAGCTTAAATAACCCGAGGCTCGGTTGAAGTGCCCGGCGCCGGGAATCAAAGTGAGTTCCACTCCTAAATTCTGCGCTAATTCATAGCCCTTTTCCAGCTTAATATAGGGGTCGTCATCGGAGTGGTAGACAACAAAGTTGCGGCAGTTCTTCCTTATTTGCGGCCAATTGAAGGCTCTTTGGGCAAAGGTTTTCATTCCGTCATCAAATTTATTTTCCGCCTTTCCGGTAAAGCCAGCCACGAGGCAAGCGGCTTTGGTAGGATACTTTTCAAGAAGATTAAGCACAAAGGGCACGCCCAGGCTATGACCAATAAAAATAGTGTCCGGAGTGATAAATTCCTCGTATGATTCAATCACTCCAATCCAGTTGGTAAGAGTCTGATTTTCGGGAGTTGGAAATTGCGGTATGAAAACTTGATGTTGGAGATTTTCGAGTTCAACCTTCAGCCAAGGAAACCAGTTTTCTCCTGGATGACCACCAACACCGTGAATAATGAAGACATTTGCCATGGAATGGGGAAAAGCTTGAATTAAAGGGATTCAACTATTGCTGAAATCTGCTTTTTTAATTTAGGAATATCTTTAATGCAAATTTGCCAAACAAGCTCCATTTCTACACCAAAATATTCATGAACAATTATATCTCTCAGCCCTGCCATTTTTTTCCATGGAATCAAGGAATATTTTTTCCTAAATGATAGTGATATATTTTTCACAGCTTCGCCGATAACCTCCAGTCTTCTCAATGTGGCATCCTGAATATTAACAGACTTCGAAAATCTAACTTCAGATAACCCATCAAAGTCGTTTTCAATTTTCTCTATGTTTTCCAAAATGTGCTCTAGAAAAATCTTAGGATCTTTTGGCTTTTTCATAAATTACTTTTTGCTCTTTTAAAATAATATCCTTGAGCCGATGATTTATTCCTCCATATGTAAGCAGGTCAACTTTTCTTCCAAGTTCCTCCTCCAGCTCAAGTTTTAGACCAATAAGATCTAGAAGACTTTTGTTTTTGCCAAGCTGAACTAAAAGATCAACATCACTTTTTTTAGTCTCTTCACCCCTGGCAAATGAACCAAAAACAGCTGCCTTGAGGACTCCTTGGCGTTTTAAAATTGTTACTATTTGCCTTTTTATAGTTGGGACTAACATGCTGTGATAATAGCAAAAAATCCACAAATTGGCAATTTAGTGTGGAGGAGAGACAGGGATTTGCCCCTTCGGGGCATAAACTTCTCATCCCACGTGGCTTTGGGGATTGTTTTTATGGAGGAGAGACAGGGATTTGCCCCTTCGGGGCATAAACTTCTCATCCCATGTGGCTTTGGGGATTGTTTTTATGGAGGAGAGACAGGGATTCGAACCCTGGGTCCCTTGCAGGACTATAGTTTTCAAGACTATCGCTTTCGACCGCTCAGCCATCTCTCCTTATTATTTGGAAGCTCCAATCGCTTGAAGCTACGACAATATAGAAAAGATGGGCGCAAAAAGCAATTGTTTTTGAACGATGAAAGATGTGGTACATTTGTTCTAAACATAAACAAACTTAAACATGAAAATTTCAAAATCGTTCCTGGCGCTTGGTCTCTTTTTCGCCATGAGTCTGCAGACTTTTGCGAACTTTAATGACGTTGATAATAGTGAATTGTACTTTAAAGGGATTAAATATCTTCAAGACAACGGCATTGTAAACGGCTACGAAGACGGTACTTTTAAACCACACAACGAAGTTAACAGGGCGGAAATGCTGAAAATTGTAATTGAAGCGAAAGAAATTCCCGAGGCTAATCTGGCACAATATGCAGGAGAAAGCTGTTTTCAAGATGTGCCGGCAGATGTCTGGTACACAAAATATGTTTGTTATGCAAAGGCGCAGGGTTGGGTTGGTGGCTATGACAATGGGAAAAACTTTCGCCCGGGAGCATCGATTAACACTGTTGAGGCCTTGAAAATTGTTTTAGAAATTTGGGGGATTGAATACCCGCAAAATCCAAACATTTGGTACAAGGGAGTGGTTGATCGGGCTGCGGAAAGCAATTATATACCTCTAAACACTGTGGATTTTGGTGCCAATGTACACCGTGACCAAATGGCAGATATGATTTCCAGAATTATCAATGATGATGCCGGGACTTTAGCTGACTATCTCGGTCCAAGATCAGTAATCGTTGCAGATTACTCCACTATCCAAAGAGCTATGAATGGAACGGATTGGGACGTAGATCCAAACCATAATGCCCTAATCATCACAACAATCCTTACCTCTCAGGTTGACGATGAAAAGGCATTCACCATTTTGGATGTTGAAAATGCTTATGCAAATGACCCGTCATTAACCAATATTCCAAAAACTCTCATGTATGCAGATGAGTTCAATACTTATTACTATATCAGTAGTGCAGTTTGCATCCTGGATGGTAGCTGCAGCGAAACTCAAATTGCCAAGCTTGATGAAATTCTAACAGAGTCAGAACAGGCAGCGGATGCTTTTAGCTTAGGCGAAAAAGAAAAGGGTGATGGCTGTTATTTTGTAAGTCCATGGGACTTCCAAACAACTTTACCTTTAAGCTGGGGAGCTATACATGATTTTACGATGCTGGATATTGCCTACTGGGAGGACGTAGATAGTAATGCAGGTGCCTACACGGGGCAGGGAGTAGTGTGTGACGGAGTAATACACGAAAACAATAGTCCTGACTTTAATGACAACATCATTAGAATACAGGGCAAATAGCTTAAGACTACATCTCTTCAGACACCTCAACTCCCAAAAGTGATAACCCATTTTTGAGGATTTGGGCTGCAGCCTCAACTATCTTAAGGCGTTGTTCACGCATTTCTGTATTCGCAGTTTTCAATACCGGCACAGAATTGTAAAATGCATTGAACTTCTGAGCCAATTCGTAAAGATAATTCGTAATAATATTTGGCTTATACTCCTTGCCGGCCATGGCTATCTGCTCTGCAAATTTAGGAAACAACCTCACAAGATCTGTTGCTTTCTTTTCTGCATCGGGGGTGTCTTCTACTAAAGATTCGGGATCAACGGTGCTTTTGTCTTTGCGTAAAATGCTCTTGGCTCTAGCATAAGTGTACTGTAAATATGGTCCGCTATTGCCTTCTAGTGAAAGAATTTTGTCCCAATCGAAGATGATATCCGTGGTGCGGTTCTGGGAAAGAATATTATACTTAACAGCGCCGATACCAATTTTAGATGCTACCTCCTCCTTGTCTGCGAGATCCGGATTTTTTCCCTCAATAATATCCAGGGCTCTATTTTCAGCTTCCACCAAAAGATCATTCATAAATATCACCTTTCCTTTGCGGGTGCTCATACTTCCGTCCTTCATATGCATGCGTCCAAACCAAACGTGAGTGCAAATAGACGGATCATACCAACCCAGACATTTTGCAGTTTCGAAGAGCTGTTTAAAGTGCATTGTTTGGGCGATATCCACTACATAAAGAATTTTGGCAGGTTCCCAGGTGCGGATTCGATAACGAATTGTCGCTAAGTCACGGGTAATATATAAAGTAGCTCCATCCTTTTTTTGAACAGGGACGGTTGGAATATTGGGATCATCAAATTTTGTAACATAAGCGCCCTCTTCCCCTATCTCAAAAACACCGGAAGCCTTTCCTTCATTGAGGATCTCCTCCATTTTGTCTTCATAGAAGCTTTCGCCAAGGGTGTGGTCGAAATGAATTCCTCCTAGCTTTTCATAGGTTTTATTGACGTCTTTCATGCTGATATCCACCATCCATTGCCATAATTCACGATTCGTTGCGTCTCCTTTTTCAAAATCACTAAATTCCTTGCGCCCTTCATCCTCCAATTCTGGTTGGGTTTCGGCTTCCTGGTGAAATTTCACATAGAGTTTCAATAATTCATTGATCGGATCCTGCTCTATCTCTTCACGATTTCCCCACTTTTTCAGTGCACAAATCATCTTACCAAATTGAGTACCCCAATCGCCGATATGGTTGATACTGATCGCGTTAAATCCTAGTTTCTTGAAAATATTATATAGTGACTGTCCGATGATCGTAGTCTGTAAATGGTGTACTCCTAGCGGCTTAGCGATGTTGGGAGAACTGTATTCAACTATCAAGTTTTTGTTGTCACCAACCTTGGAATCACCATAATTTTGCCCCTCGGTGAGCACCTTTGCTAATTCATTCTGTAATGCAGAATCCGACAAATAAATGTTCAGAAAACCTGGGCCGGCAATTTCTAGGCGTTCTACTAGGTGTCCCTTATCAAAATTTTCTATGATTTTCTGGGCGATGTCGTGGGGCCTCATCTGTAAATTTTTGGCTAAATGCATGGCAATATTTGAGCTGTAGTCACCATTATCTGCGGAGGCTGGATATTCCACGTTTACCTCAGTACATTCAAAGTCCGGAAAAGCCTTCATAAAGGCCTCTTTGAGACGTGATTTAATTTGATTTTTAAGAAAACCCGGAGAGTCCGTGTCCAATGAGTAATCCGGCTGAGGCTGTTTTGAGGCTTTTGGCTGGGGATCAACAGTGTCATCTTCAGCTACTTGAATGGTTTTGCCCTTCTGACTCTCAAAATAATGAGCCTTTTCCTGTTGTGGAACCTTGGAGTCATCAGCGGTTTTGCGCCCCTGAATGGCAAAATCGATCACAGCATTTTCCTCAGTGAGAACATAGGGCTCAATTTGGCCACCTATATATTTAATTATGGCATTTTGAATTTCCCGGATAATTTCCCCAAACTGATCCATGTGAATCTTGGCCATATCCTCAATCAAAATCACTGCGTTCACCGTTTTTGCTGTAAATTTTGTGCGTTCACATTCTCGATGATTCCAATAGCGGCAGGTTACTCCCCCATCGTCCATGTAGGCTACTTCTCCCTCTTTTACTGCGTCTACCTCAATTGACCCAATCGGTCTAAACGGTTCCCCTCCTTTAGTAAACTTCAAATTGAGATCTCCGCAGAGCCAATCTAAGTCTTCTCCGCCTATCGGCAACAAATATTTAAGTGAAAAATAATTATATAGATCAACCAATGGGCTAATGTGGGGAATTTCTTTCCCGCTCTTGAGCCTTTTTAATAAGGCTGCGATCGATGGTGCGAACTTATTTGGATTGATTCCAAATTTTCCATAGGCAGCATTCCACACCTGAATCATCGATTCATTATCAACATCTTTATCGGCAAACTCCTTCATGCGCTGTGCACACATGCCTCGAAGCAGGCTCTCTACTGCTGAGATTCTGCGATTATTGTTGAGATTCTTGATTACAATAGCTCCAACTTTTAGATCTGGATATTGTTTGAATATTTCTGGATCGATTTGGAACTTCATGCTGATGGTCTTAAATTCATGGCCAATTCTAATAAAAAGAATTGGCAAATGATAGTGTTTTCTTGAGAAAATGAGTAAAAAGCTGTAGAATCAGTATTAGTTTTAATAACTTATGTACTATCAGTTCTCAATTCTAGCGTTGTTATTAGCATCTTCTACGGTTTTTTCTGCAGGAGAACTAGCTCTGATAGCAATAACAAAGAGCAAGGTTAATGAACTTGTTGCTTCGAAAGTTCACAACAGCAAGCTTCTTCAGAAGATGAAGAAAAATCCGCATAAGCTGTTGATTACTGTTTTGATTGCGAAGAATGTTCTGGATATTGGGGCTAGTGCCTATGCGGCAGTGGTGTTTACCGAGCTTTTTGGTAGTAGTGGTGTGGGAATTGCCACTGGAGTAATGACTCTAATGATCCTTATTTTTGGTGATATTGCTCCAAAAACATATGCGAATCAGCATATGGCGGGAGTGGCGTTGTTTATGGCTCGTCCGATTTGGTTACTGCAAATGATTTTATGGCCGGTAGTGTGGTTTCTAGAGCTGATTTCAAAACTTACAAATAAAATTTTTGGTGCTAAAACAGGATATACGGTTACGGAAGGCGAACTGGTTGCGATGCTGAAAATTGGGGCCCAGGAGGGCACGATTGAACGTCAAGAAAAGGAGTTGATTGAGAACGTATTGGAATTTAATGACATTGAAGTGGAAGACGTAATGACCCCAAGAGTTACTATTGATGCTATGGACAGCGAAATGACGATTCAGGAGGCAGTTGAATATGTAAAGAAGCATTCTCATACACGCATACCTATATATGAGGATTCGATTGATAATATTATTGGGATTATCTCCGTAAAAGATCTTTTAAAGTACTTCGATGAGTGTTCGCCTAATAAAAAGTTGAAAAACATTAAGTTGATGATGCCTCTGGAGGTACCAATGTCTAAAAAAATCAATAAACTTTTCCGTGAATTTCAGCGAAAACATATGCATATGGCAATTGTTATTGATGAGTACGGCGGAACTGCCGGCCTGGTAACCTTAGAAGACCTACTTGAGGAAATTGTCGGTGAGATAGTTGATGAGTTTGATGTGCATGAAAAACCGATCGAAGTCGTAGATGAAAAAACTGTTCTTGCCAGTGGAACAGTGCTTGCCGAGGATATAAATGACATCTTTAAGGTTAGAGTTTGGGCAGATGACTCGGAGTCGATTAGTAGCCTTGTCACTGATCATTTGCACCGTTTTGCCCGTGAGGGTGAGGTTGTAAAATTTCCTCGTGCTCATGTGCATATTTTGAAAATGAAAAAGAATATCGTTGATCAAGTTAAAATTGTAAAAGTTAATTTACCTACTAAAAAGGGCCGTAGGTGATTGATTTTTCTTTGTATTTTTGCTATAATACGGAGATTTAAAGAAAAAATTAAAACAAAAATAGTATGAAAAAGTTATTTTCAAGCCTAACCTTAGGCCTTCTAGCCACCATGGCTTTTGCATCCACCGCTTTTGCAGTGGACGCTGAAATGCCATCAGATGTGGAAAATTTAACAGCAGTTGCACAAAATGCTGCGGCAAAATTGGACTGGAGCGCGGCTACAGATGACACTGGAGTTACTGGGTACAAGCTTTACTATGGCTTAACTAGCGTGACCAAGCAGGGTGAAAAATACGACAAAGAGGTTGATGTTGGAAATGTACTTACGTATACAGTTTCAGGTCTTGATAATGGAAAACTTTATTATTTTGCGGTAATTGCCTACGATGCTGCCGCCAATGAGAGTGCAAGTTATTCACCTTGGGCATCTGCAACTCCATCCGGCGATGCTGCTGCGGTAGAGGATAAGGAGGCTCCACAAGTGGCAAGCGCAGAAGCGTTAGATAAAGAGGAGGTAAAAGTGGTGTTTTCAGAGGAAATTGTTTTGACGGAGAAAGATCCTCAAGATAGTTTTTCAATTGAAAATGATGAAACTTTTGATGAATTGAAAGTTTTAAATGCTGAAATGGACAAGGAAGATGAGACTAATAAAACGGTTATCCTTACTACTGATCCACAAACAGACAAAACAAAATATAAATTGACTGTCGATATTTCTATTAAGGACAAAGCTAATAATCCAATTATTAGTGGCACTTCTGATACAGCTGAATTTACTGGTAGTGGTGCAGATAAACCAGCGGCTGACGCAGGTGGTCCTGAGCTAAAAAGTGTGGAGAATGTTGATTCTACTCATATTCTTGTAACCTTTAGTGAGACGGTTGTACTAAGTATTGATCCATCTGAGGACTTTGTTATTGCTGGAAAAAGTGATAGCAGTAAAAAACTTGATGTGCTTGGTGTAAAACTTGGTCCAAATAGTGCTGGCGTTGAAGATGCTTCTGCTGTGATTACTACAAGCGAGCAGGAAGCTGTTGAGTACACTGTGACTATTAAGAAGATGAAGGACAATGCTGGTAATGAAGTGAATGCAGCCAAGGCATCTGGTAATTTCACAGGTGTTGCTAAAGATTCTACTCCTGACAAAGATACTGTCGCGCCAAAAGATGTGGCTAATTTCCTAGCGAAGGCTGTTGTTTCTGCTCAGAAATACACGGTAACTTTGACTTGGAATGTAAACGCAGAGACAAAAGCCGACCTAAAGGAGCAACTTGTATATATGAGCTCTGATAAAGGAGTTAAATATGACAAAAAGGCGACCTTGGTACCTGAGGCAAATAAATATGACGTAAAGGACCTTACGCCTGGCGAATACTGGTTTAAAGTAACTCAAAAGGATGCTGCTGGTAATGAAAGTGCCGGAACTATTACGAAGATTATTTTAGCTGAAACTGGTCCTGAAATGCTCGGATTGGTAGTACTATCACTGGGGCTTGGAAGAGTGTTTGGCAAAAAGAAAAAATAGTCGAAATTCAGAAGAGATAGGAGAGGCTCTACGGGGCCTCTTTTTTTAAGTTTTTTTAATAAATGACTGCTAACTTGATCGCATGGAAAAGTTGCGAGTAAAAATTAGCAGAGTGGCCTTAACGGTTTTGGTGATCGGATTCTTGGCCCTAGTAATTAGCGTAAAACAACAGGATGACGGCCGCTTTCATCTTTATTTTTTTGATGTTGGGCAGGGGGATAGTGCTTTCATAAAAACACCGGATGACTATGAAATCTTAATTGATGGTGGACCTAATAATAATGTAATGACTGAACTAAGTAAGGCTATGGGCTTTTTGGATCGTTCAATTGACCTAGTAATCCTTACTCATCCCCATGCTGATCATGTTGCAGGGCTAACAGAGGTACTAAAAAAATATGAGATAGGGGCAGTGATGATAACTGGAGTTATCTATGAAAATGGGTATTACAATGAATTTCTGAAGGTGATTAAAGAAAAAGATATTCCAGTAATCTTCGCAGATGAAAGTAAAGATTTCAGCATTGGATCTACCTATTTGGATACAATATATCCTTTTAAGAAAATGGTTGAAGAGAGTGTTTCGGATGTAAATAACTCTTCGATTGTCGTTAAGATAAAATACAAGGAGGTTTCAATGCTGTTTACAGGTGATGCAGGTGAGGAAATCGAACAGATGATTACTCAAAGGGGCGTGGACTTGAGAGCTAAAATCTTAAAGGTTGGTCATCATGGAAGTAAATATTCCTCAACACCTGAATTTCTATCCAAAGTGCAGCCAGAAATTGCGATTATTCAAGTTGGAGTTGATAATCAGTATGGACATCCAAATGAGCAAACTATAGAAAATCTAAAAAAGGCTGGGATTAAACAACTCTACCGAAACGACTTGGATGGAACTATTGAATTTAGCTTTTAGCTTCGTTCAATTCTGGCTCCGAGGTTGCGAAGTTTTTCATCCAGATTTTCGTATCCGCGATCGATGTAATTGATATTTGATATTTCTGTTCTACCTTTGGCAATAAGGGCTGCAATAACCATGGCAGCGCCTGCTCGGATATCACAACTGGAAATTGGTAATGCTCGAAGTTCGGCTGGTCCAATAATCAAGGCTTGGTGTGGGTTTAAAAATTCAATATGTGCGCCCATTTTTTCAAGTTCGAAAAGATAATTTAAGCGTCCTTCAAATAGGGTTTCAAATACCTTGCTTACGCCTCTAGCCTGAGAAAGTAAAACGGTGAATGGAGCTTGGAGGTCGGTAGGGAAACTCGGGAAAACTGCTGTGCGGAGGCTTCTTATTGGACCGAGTCCTTTTGAAGGATGAATGTGGGCAGTGGTATTGGTGAGGGTGAAATTCACACCCATCTCGTCCATTTTTTGCCAGAAACTATCCAAATCGGAGGTAACAAATCCCTTTATTACAATATCTCCACCGGTGGCAACGGCCGCGATAGCAAAAGTACCAGCCTCAAGGTAATCACCAATAATGTTGTAAGTAACACCTTGCAGCGCTTTCACTCCAACTATTTTCAATGTGGTAGTGCCTATTCCGGAGATTTTGGCACCCATTTTATTAAGAAATCTGCATAAATCTTGAACATGTGGCTCCATGGCTGCGAGACGAATTTCTGTATTCCTCTCGGCTAAAACAGCAACCATGACTGTATTCTCCGTGGCGGTTACACTCATTTCCGACAAGACAATCGTGTTGCCGATTAACTTATTGCACTTAAGGTGTAGCCCCTTAATGTCATCAATCACATTGCAGCCAAGCTTTTTAAATCCAAGGGTATGGGCATCAACGGAGCGCTTGCCGAGGACACATCCTCCTGGGAAGGCCATCTTAACCTCTTTAAAGCGGGCAATTAGGCCTCCGAGAATCAATATGGAGGCTCTCATCCTCTTCACCTGTTCATTGGGAATGGCGCCGGGCTTAAGCCTTGAAGGATCAATTTCGAGAACATTGTTTTTGAAGGTAATCTTTGCTCCAATTGCCGTTAGAATACGAATCATTGAATGAATATCGGCAATATCCGGAACGTTTTTTATGATACTTTTTTCCTTGGTGAGTAGGGCTGCACATAAAATTGGCAAGGCCGCATTTTTAGAGCCACTAATAGTTACCTCTCCATTGAGTGGTACTCCCCCATTGACGATGAATTTTGTCATAAACCTTTTTAGTGAGTAGAATTATAATGATTTTTGAAATAAAAAAAACCTGAGAATGCAATTAAGGTTTAACAGGATGATCTTCAATGGCGCAATGTATGTGGGAATTTTGGCAGTGATACTGGCTTTTATGCCTTTTTTACATGTGGAATTTGAACTGCCGAAGGTGGCAATATTAAAAATCTGTATTTGGGTTATGCTCCTGACAACATTGTGGAAATTCATTCACGAGGGATTTTTGAGCATTCCTAAGAGAGTAGAAAAGTGGGTGGGAATGGTGGGGATTGGGTTTATTGCGGTAATCATTCTTGGAGTGGCGATATCGGGAATGCCTGTTCTAAGCCTTTTTGGTACCTATCAAAGATTTGATGGTGCTATTGGATATACCTATATTGGGGTATTTTTTTTATTAATGATCCTTGGAATTCAAGAAAAGGAGGTTTTTGAAAAAGCAATTAAATTCATGGGATGGGCTTTATTGGTGGTTTTTATTTATGCTCTTTTGCAAAAGCTTGGACTAGATCCGTTTGGCTATAACTTGCGGGAATTGAGTCTAGGGCGAGTGTTTTCGACCATGGGGCATCCAAACTTCTTGGCCTCATTAATAGTACTGGTGGCCCCTTCGGTTGGAGTCTACTGGCTAAAGAGAAGTGGGAAGCTTGTAGCTTGGGCGTGGATGCTGATGTTTTTAATATTATTAGGTCTAACGGAAAGTAGAGAGGGCATTTTAGGTCTAATTGCTGGGGGTATTTGCTACTATTTGATCACTGGTATATGGGCAAAAACCTTGAAAAAAAGAATTAGTTATATTGTGGTGGCCGCGGTCGTAGCAACCTCAATTCTTGGGCTATACATAAAAACAGATGATAGCTGGTTGAGCTCAGGAAGATCAGCTAATTACAGATTGCTAATGTGGAATGAAACGGTAAAAATGATTATTGAAAAACCGTTTCTTGGACATGGGCTTGCAACTTTCGGAATAGAATTCCAGAGAAATACTCCTAAAGAAATGATTCAGTATGAAGAAGCAAATGTGGTAGCAGATCGGCCTCATAATATAATTTTGGAACTGCTCTTTGAAGGAGGAGTCGCGGCACTAGCAGTGTGGATCATTGGAATCATGGTGGTGTTTTCTATAGTTATTAAAATAAAAAAAATCGAGGCCGCAGCCATTGCCAGTTCAATTTCAGGCTTCATAGTGGCAAATCAATTTGGCTTTTCCGTGGTCACACATTTGGCTGTTTTGGCCTTCTTGCTGGCCTATTTAGTTTCATTAGCAAATAAGGGATTTAAAACGGTTTACTTCCCAATTTTGGAAGACAAGGTAGTGAAAAGTCTGTTGTTGATCTTCTTCACTGTTCTCACTTTTTTCGTAATTATTTTCCAAGGGGTTTTCCCTGTTTTAGCTGATTACTTTGCCGAAAGAGGACTGATTGCACTGGAACAAAAAAATGCCAATGAAACTGTGAGAAATCTATTAATTGCTCATGAATTTAATCCAAAAATTGATTTTTATAATTACCTTTTGGCAGAGGTGTTTATTCAGGTTGAGGATGACGTGCAGGCAGAAAAATATCTACAATTAGCGGGTTCCTTTTCAAATTACAAAGATGCCTATTATTACTACGTGAAGGCAAAAATCGCTGAAGCTCAATGTCTCAAGGGTAAAAATGCCGAATGTGACGTGGCCGAAAAAAACTATTGGATTGCACTAGAAAGGGCTCCTAGCTATCCCCTATTTAAATTAAACTTAGGCATCTTTCAGGCTAAAAACAATAAATGTAGCAATGCTAAAGATACACTGGATCAATATATAAGCCTTGTAGGCAGGCGATTCCAAGCTTCAGATAGTGAGGTAGAGAGGCTGTTTTACAAAAACAATCCAGAATTCAGTTTGGCTGTAAAATACCTGGCGAAATGTAAAAGCTAAAGCTGGTTTATGAGACTGGCTTTTCGCAGTTTTTTGTGATATAATTCTTTGATTTTTCGAAGAAAAAATAAAAACAAAAAAAGGTGCTTAGCAGAACATTTAAAAATTCGTTTTTAGCCTTATTTATAGCCGTTTCGGCAATGTTTCTTTTGGGTAATGGATTTACCCAGGAATTGAAAGCATCTGTTTTAGAAATAGTAAATAAATTTGTAGATGCCAAACCAATAATAAAGCCAGATTTGGCAATCGATAAAATCACCCTAACTAAACTGGATGAGCCAACGGAGACTTTTCACTACTACAAATATTCGGCTATGTTGGTAGTTGAAAATAAGGGAGAGACACTGATGGATGCAAAAGTGAAACTATCTGCTGGGCCGGGTCAGCAGCATTTGTTTCTCAAAAATTCTAATGCGGGATTCTCATTGGAACATGGGAAAAAATATATACTGGATAAGTACGAAGTGATTTTTGACTCGAACTACAATGTTGGCGATTTAAAATTTTCGATAGAGCTCACCGACAGAGAGGACAATGATTTAGAAAACAATGAAAAGTGGGTACAGGTCACTGAATTTCCTGCAGCAATCAAAAATATCTCCTTGGAATCAGTGAAAGATAGCGGTGAATATTTCGTCCAATTTGATGGAAACAATGAATTTTACGACCATAAAGTTGAAATATATGTTGGTAATTATGATGCCGGTGGCGATTACTTTGAAACCAGGGGAGATGAGGGCATATATAGCTATGAAAAATTACCAATAGATGAGAGGGCTATTAACAGTAAAACCTTTGAAAAGGTGGATACTGACGAGGTGGGAAGTTATGAAGTAAACTTGGGTATACCTATTGCGGAAAAGGATGAGCCAGATTTTCTCTATGTAAAAATCACTAATCCATCAACTGGCTACTATGCGGTGAGTGATCTTTTGAAGTTGCCGAAAAAGGTGGAATTAACTAGGGCGGATTTCGCCAAATATTTTATTGAATTAACCGGTGAGAAAGTTGATAACTCAGAGGTAAGCGGTTTTTCAGATGTAAATGGAATGGAATGGTATGCCCCCTATGCGCAATCAATATACAATCTTGGGTTGTTGAATTTCGACATGAAGGAATTTGAGGCCGAAAAATTTGTAACCAGAGAGCAGGCTGTGAAGATTTTGATGGACTATTACGATGCTGATCTTGCTACGACAAAAAGTGACTTACAAATATCAGATGTAGATGAGAAAGATGAGCTTCATCATTATTTAAGCAGTTTTAATCGTGCGGATAAATTTGTAATTGCTGGGAAATTCGAACCTTCTGCGAACGCCAGCCTAGATTTTTTAAAGTACCTGATTTATGCAAATAAATAAGATTTTAAAGGTGTATTTCGTCTTATTGATGGCAATAACTACTCTGGGGGCGGTGACGACTAATAATGCAGTGGTAAGTTACTATGCAGATGTCATTAATGCATTTGAGTCCAAGGAACCGATGAAAACTGCTAAAGTTATTGAGAAAATACCTGAGGAGACTAAAAAGGAAATCACTATAACTCTGAACAATAAGCTGGAGGATTCTTATGGAAGAATGGGTGCGAGCGGAGTGAATTTGATGAATTTAAAAATTGATAAAGCGTCTAAATCCAGCAATATTAAGCCCCTACTATTAAGAGTGAATGGTGTAGATGCAAAAAAAATTCTAGCTGTTTATTTGTATGAGGGATCGACTCTTTTAGAGAAGGCCAGTGTGTATGATGGAGGATTTAAATTCACTGGTTTGGAGGATAATCTTAGTCAAGAAATTTCAAAAGCATATCAGGTAAAGGTGGATCTTGCGACCGATTTGCAGATTGGGGATCGATTTAGAATGGACGTTGACTCTCCAGTGAATAGCAGAGGGCCATATTTCACAATTGTGGGAGGGGCTCTATAAGGGCTAAGCACTCAACGTTGCCCTGCTTACCCTGAATAGGCGATGGGGTTAGTTTCTTTATTGGCAGAGAATTCTTGGCACACCACTCTTTTAAATCTGCGATCGTTTTCTTCACTATTTCCGGGTCCTTAATCACTCCATCCTTACCAACGGCTTTTGGGCCAGCCTCAAATTGTGGCTTAATAAGTGCAATAATTTTGGCAGATGGTTTTAGGAGTTTGGCAATTTGAGCGAGGGTAAGTCGAAGGGAGATATAAGATAAATCTACTACTGCCAGGTCCACCTTTTCTGGCAGTTCAATGCCGTTCCTAATGTTTACACCTTCAATATTGATTACCCGCTTATCGGAAAGTAGCTTAGGGTCGAGCTGCCCGTGTCCTACATCAATTGCGTAAACTTTTACTGCTCCGTTTTGAAGAAGATAGTCTGTGAAACCTCCTGTAGAGGCTCCAATGTCGGCAACTGTATAGCCCTTCGGATCGATCTGGAAATTAAGCATGGCCTTTTCCAGCTTGAGGGCTCCCCTACTGACATATTTATCTATCTCAATTAAGGAGACGGATTCAGTGTCATCGAAAAGTTGTCCTGGCTTGAGGCAGGTTTTTCCGTGAATCACTACCTTGCCGGCAATGATTAGTTGTTTAGCTTTTGACCTAGTAGAGGCCAATTTGTTCTTCATTAGAAGTTCGTCGAGTCTTAATTTCATTTGGAGTAAGCTGGGTGGAAAATATTGTTCAAAACTGGTATAATACAAGATAACACAATGGAAAACATATTAATACATATCGGTGCTGCAGTGGCTGCATTTTTTGCCACAATCATCGGTTCTTTTTCCGGTGGTGGATCCTCTTTGATAATGTTTCCTCTATTGCTTAGTTTTGTGCCCGGGAGCTATGTTTCTCTATTCTTAATCAGCAAAATCAGTGCGGCGGTGATGACTGCAACCTCTGGCAGGATCCATTTTAAAAAGGGCGGAATGGACATGAAGCTTTTAGGATTAATTATTGCTGCAGGAACATTGGGAACAATGGTTGGAACCTATATTCTCACCTATCACTTTGATGAGGCTTTGTTTAAGAAGCTGCTTACTCTGATGATTTTCGTAAGCGCTCTTTATGTATACCTAAGTGGGGATAAAGGTTTAGTAGAAGGCAAACCTCGCCTTTTTGACTGGAAAATGACTGCTAATGTTTTCTTGATGAGCTTTGTAATCAATGTTTTGAATGGGATTTTTGGTGGCGCGGGGTTGCTAATGACTGTGTATCTTGTGGTGTATTTACGAATGGAGTTCATTAGAGCTATTGCCTATACGATGATTACCTATGCGGTGCTCAGCACTCTGCAAGCGGCATATTTGATGTTCTCAGTAGACTGTGATTGGACATTGGCCGCGAGCGTTGTAATTGGTGCGCTGGTGGGCGGCCATTTTGGAACACACCTGCAATATTTAAAAGGCAATTTGAAGGTGAAACGGGCGGCTGTAGTAGTGATGGTGGTGATTGGAGTGAAGATGCTGCTGGATCTATAAGGAAAAGGGATCA
>CAYHGX010000008.1:18612-57775 GCA_964356355.1 uncultured Candidatus Peribacteria bacterium
TCCATAATATGCCCATCATCACGTGGGAGTGAGGATAAACGGTTTCCAGTTACCGGGGTGGCACAGCGTGGATGCCTTGGATCAGAGGGATCCTTGACAATAGCTAGTACTTTCTCGGTTGAAGCGCCTGGATCCGCTCCTGGAGTTCCTCCAAGGGAGTCGTGCCCTGCATCCTGTGGTGCGGCTCTCATTTGAATTCATTATGATTGCGTTATTATACACCATAATCGCGAAACTGTAAAGCCTCTGCTACGTGCATAATCTCTATATGCTGGAATCCTCCGAGATCTGCGACAGTGCGCGCAATCTTTAAAAGGCGGAGGTAAGCTCTGGTGGAAAAACTGTATTTTTGGGCTGAGGTATCAAGTAAATTCTGTGCTTCCATATCGAGTTGGCAAAATCTTTTGATCATTTTGATGTTCATATTGCTATTGAAATTAACACTCTCAATGTCTGCAAACCGTGATAACTGCATATCTCTGGCAATTTCTACCTCTTCTAATAAGTTGTTATATTGATGAATATTGGCTTCATTACTTAAAAAATTTTTAATATCAACTCTCTCAACGTCTAAAAAAAGGTCGAATCTGTCGAGTACAGGACCAGACAACCGTTGCTGATAGGCCTGAACTCTTACCTCGCTACAAGTGCATTTCCTTAGATTGCTACCAAAGTATCCACATGGACAAGGATTCATCGTAGCCATTAAAACAAAATTACAGGGGAATTTCAGGGCAAAGGCGGCTCTATTAAGCTGAATAAACCGATCTTCCAACGGTTGACGAAGTGACTCCAAACTTTTACGAGGGAATTCCGCTATTTCATCCAAGAATAGCACTCCATTATGAGCTAGGGAAATCTCCCCTGGGCGTGGTGAGTGGCCACCACCACCAATGAGTGCGGCTACTGAGGCTGAGTGATGTACCTCCCGAAAGGGGCGACTTGTGATTAATGGACTCTCCTTATCAAGTAGACCGGCTACGGAAAAAATCTTTGTTGTTTCTAACACTTCTATGGGAGACATGTTGGGCATGAGGTCAATTATGGCTCTTCCAAGTGCGGTTTTACCGGTACCTGGTGGACCTTTTAGCAAAAGGTTGTGCCCTCCAGCAGCAGCAATCTGTAGGGCCCTTTTCGCTTTTTCTAAGCCAAAAATAGAATTCAATAGGGATCCCCTATTCTGTCCCTGCACCATGTCTGAAATGTTTTTATTTTGCAGCCGCGTGAGCTCCCCTTTTTCATTACAGTAGTCTGCAAGTTCTTGGAGTGAATTCACTGGAAAAATCTGAATAGTTTGAATAAAGGAGGCTTCAACTGCATTAACTCCTGGCAGAAAAACCTTCTCGATTCCTTGCTCGGCAGCATGCTGGACGATAGCCATGATGCCGCCAACTCCCCTCACCTCTCCCGTAAGGGCAAGTTCTCCAATGATTACAGAATTTTTCAATTTTTGAGGTGCAACTTGGCCGCTGGTAGATAACAGGCTCATGGCAATTGGCAAATCAAATAGTGAGCCCTGCTTCTTGATTTCGGCAGGGGCTAAATTTACTGTTTTATGAGCATCCGGAAATTTATAGCCGCTATTTTTTATGCTTGAGCGGATGCGCTCTTTTGACTCTTGAACCGAGGTATCACCTAATCCAACGATCGAAAAACTGGGTAGTCCACTTGAGATATCGGCCTGTACTTCGACTAATTCGCATCTCAGCCCTGTATAGGTGCAGGAGAAAATATTTGTTGTCATGGGAGGAGCATGAACTACAAATATTAAAAAAACTTAAAATTTTCTTAAAATAATCTTAAATTTTTCATCACCTTTTTGAAGGTAGACCTCACTGCCGCTGAGGGCTGAAATAAAGCTATCCGGGAAACTTGACAGTGGGAGGTCAATATCGAACTTCGTGTACTCATCATAAAAAGGCGAATATTTTCCCAAGAGGAGAGAAGATGTCGATTTTTTGGCCAGAGGGCTTATAAGATTTCCAGCTACTGAGGCTTTTACGATATCGTCAGAATATGACTGTGTTGAAAGGAAAACGATACTGTCATCATAAAGCCAATCATATCGGGTAGAACTCGATTGTAGAAAGGTGAATTTAAACCTATTAGTTCCTGTAGTTTTGGTATCTAACAACTCAAGGTAATTGGAATTTTTATCCTTAAAAAGAAAATATCTTCCAGAAGGTGAGAAGGTACCATCCTCAATGTTAGAGGGATCGATCCCCTCAATTTTTTCTCTACTTTTTGCTCTTAGGTCTACTTTGAAAAGCTCCTTGTTCTTGGTGGCTATCAACAAATATTTCCCGTAGTTGCCGAAGATCCTCACCTCCTTGAGGGGATTTTGAAAATATATAATTGGCAATTGCAGCTTATCCTCCTTGTTTATTAGCTTTTGGGTACCCGTCAATTCGTCAACAATCAATTCGTAACTATCCTCTGCTGCCGGGCTTAGTAAGGGGACACTGTTGATTCTCAATAATTCAGGAATCACATCAAATGCTAGTCTTAGATTCTCAGTGTTCCAGAGTTTGATTGCAGCCTCGCTAGTGAGGGGATGGTAGCCATCTTTTTCTACAATAAACTTTTGGTTCCCAGACTTAAGCTTTATTGAGCAAGGGGAGGTGAGACAGTTTACCTTTTGGGTCTTATAAATAGTAACTGTAAAGGGGGCCTCTCCCTCTAGATTGAGATGCCCGAAATTCAGAAAAGTGCCCCAAATGAAATAGAGCATCGCTAAAAAAGAGATGAAAACAAGTAAGAAAACGAGTGTATAGGTACTCCGTTTTTCCTCGCTAGAAAACCTGAATGTTTCGATAATGCTCAATGGAAATTAGTTCCTTATTTTTACTTAATATTACGGCAATAACATCGATCCGCCAACTATTAAACGGATGAGGTTTGACGGTCGTAAAAAAATGGGAAATAGTTTTGAGAATTTTGGAAAATTTATGGTAAGTAATAGCCTCTTCTGGTAGTCCATAGTTAAGATTGATTCGCGTTTTAACCTCTACAAAAAGCCCTTTATGTGTATTGTTGTCTTGAGCAATAATGTCTATCTCCCCGTAGCGTGAGTGAAAATTTCGAGCAATGATGGTGTGTCCGGTGGAATTCAGTAAATCAGCTGCGTACTTCTCCCCTATTTGTCCTATTTTTTGATTATGCATGGTCTTTGTTGGTAATGATGTGAGCTGGAATCTATCAGTCAATTATTAAAAAAACTTAAATTTTTGTTATTTCCTTTGAATTTGCTATATTGAGTACCCACGGGCGACAGAATGTTTAATTTTTCCCTTATGTCTGAGAAAGGATACGCAGCACCTCCACATAGTTTAGAGGCTGAAAAATCGGTATTAGGAGCCTTGTTGATTGATAAAAATTCTATTATCAAAGTCTCTGATTTCTTGAAGGCGGAAGATTTTTACCATGACTCCCATCGCTTAATTTATGAGGCGGTGCTTGATTTGTATGACAGAAGGTCACCGGTTGACATTGTGACCCTAAGTAATATTCTTGAAGATAGGGGCCATTTGAAGAATGTAGGTGGGGCCTCATATTTGGCACTATTGGCGAAAGAGGTACCAACTTCTACTCATATATTCCAGTATGCAACGATCGTAAAAGAGAAGGCTATTTTGAGAAAACTCATTATGGCTGGTGACTCGATCAAGGGGCTTGGGTATAAGGAAGATGCCGATTTGGATATCCTAATTGACCAGGCGGAAAAAGCGATTTTCGACGTTTCTCAAACCTTCATCGCAGACAGATTTGTACACATTAAAGATGTCCTGAATAAAACCTATGAAAAGATATCTGATCTCCATGATCCGGATGCAAAAGAAAAATATAGAGGAATTCCAACCGGCTTTAATAGCTTAGATAATCTACTATCTGGGCTGCAACCATCTGATCTCGTAATCTTGGCAGCTCGTCCCTCCATGGGAAAAACAGCTTTTGCCCTAAATATAGCCCAAAACATGGCCAAGCATGGCAAAGCAGTTGGTATTATTTCTCTGGAAATGTCCAAAGAACAGCTAGTGGAACGTATGTTTTGTAGCTTGATGGGCGTGGATAGTTGGAAGATGCGTACGGGGAAACTTGATGACAATGATTTTGGTAGAATTGGTGCCGTAATGGATGAACTAAATGGACTTAAGATTTTCATAGATGATTCAATTGGTAATTCCGTTTCTGAATTAAAAGCCAAGGCAAGAAGACTTAAAATGGAGAGTGGCCTGGATGTTTTGGTGATTGACTACCTACAACTTATGAGCGCAGGTGGATACTCAAACCAGAGTAATAGAGTGCAGGAAATCTCGGATATTTCCAGATCGCTAAAAGCATTGGCACGTGACCTTTCAATCCCTATTTTGGCCCTTTCTCAGCTTTCACGTGCGGTAGAATTGCGCCCAAGCAAAGTTCCTCAATTGTCTGATCTGCGTGAATCCGGGGCGATTGAGCAAGATGCGGATGTGGTGATGATGATGTATCGAGAGGACTATTATGAGGAAGATACTGACAGAAAGGGTGTAACTGACCTCTTTATCCGTAAACATAGAAATGGTCCAATTGGACATATTGAATTAGCCTTCAAGAAAGAACAGATGACGTTCTTAGACATTGAAAAGCAGAGAAGACCAGGTGACTATGCGATGGCAGAGTAATAAATGTCAGCGGTTAAAACCTAAATCGAGAATTGATTGAGTGCCCTTAGATTCGTATAATGTCGATATATTTAAGTTATTAAGATTCAAATAATGTCACAACCGGAGATAAATGGAGGCAGTGAATATCATGATAGATTACAGAAATTGAAAGGCATCAAAGAGGCGGGGATTGTTCCTTATATGGATAGATATGAGAGGAATTGTACTGCGCTTGAAGCCCTTGAAAAGGGTGAAAAAGATGGACTTAGAGAGGTGGAAGAGATTACAGGAGCGCCAACCAAATCCACACTAAAACTAGCGGGAAGGCTAATGTCTTTCAGAGGACATGGAAAGCTTACTTTTGCTCATCTTCAGGACGTAAGTGGCAAGATACAGGTTTGTTTTATGGAGGATTTTCTGGGGAAGGAAAAGTACAAATTCTTGAGAAAACTTGATGTGGCCGACTTTGTTGGACTTGAGGGTGAACTATTTCGAACGAAACATGGTGAAGTTACCTTATTGGTTTATGAATTCGTTTTGCTTTCAAAGGCCCTACGGCCGCTGCCGGAAAAATGGCATGGAATTAAAGACCAGGAAACGATTTATAGGCAAAGATATTTGGACTTGGTAGCAAACAGAGAGAGTATGGATAGGTTTGTATTTAGAAGTAACTTCGTGCGGGCATTAAGAGAATTTTATTGGTCCGAGGGGTTTACTGAGATTGAAACTCCGGTACTTGAGAACGTATCATCAGGTGCAGCCGCAAAGCCTTTTACCACTCATCATAATGCGCTAGACATTGATGTTTACTTGAGAATTGCGGCAGGTGAACTTTGGCAAAAAATGGCTGTAGTTGGTGGATTTGAAAAAACTTTTGAAGTTGCCAAGTGCTTTAGGAATGAAGGCATGGATCCGAGTCATTTACAGGAATTTTCAATGGTTGAACACTACGCAGCTTATTGGAATTACGAGGATAATATGGCCTTTACCGAAAGAATGTTTGAACATCTTTTGATGAAATTGACTGGTTCTTTGAAGGTAAAAATCAAAGATCGAAATAGTGAAGAGGTGGAAGTTGATTTTACTGCTCCGTGGCCAAGGAAAAAATTCACTGAACTTATAAAAGAGGACTGTGGGATTGATGTGTTGAAATTTGATGATTCAAAATCTCTTCTGAATGAGATAAAGGCTAATAAAATAATGATTGAAGATGGAGAAAAGCTTGGCTATGGAAATCTGGTTGATGCTCTGTACAAAAAGGTTTCTAGGCCAAAACTTATTCAACCAACATTTGTAATTCAGCATCCGATTAGCACAAAGCCGTTGGCTCGTAAAAATGATGCCGATCCGCGGGTATGTGACACTTTTCAACTATTGGTAAATACTTGGGAGGTAATTAATGCCTATGGTGAGATAGTGGATCCTATTGATCAGAGAGAAAGGTTTGAGGCTCAATCATTAGCAAAAGCGCAGGGAGATGAAGAGGCAATGATGATTAATGAAGAGTACCTGCTCGCAATGGAACACGGGATGCCGTGCATGTCTGGATGGGGGATGGGAATAGATAGAGTTGTTACCCTATTTACTGGTCAGGAAAACTTGAAAGATAGCGTACTATTTCCTTTGCTGAAGCCGCTTGAGGAGAACGTCAAAAAGGAGCAGAAGGCAATGGAGAAGGCGAGAAAATTGTTAAAAAAACAAGATGCATAAGATAGCGGTATTAGATTTTGGCGGACAGTATGCTCACTTGATTGCTAATAGAGTGCGAAGATTGGGCGTTTACAGCGAAATTCTTGATGGCGAGTGTAGTAAGGAAGACTTAGCCGGTTATAAGGGAGTCATCCTATCTGGAGGGCCTTCTAGTGTAAATGCAGAGGTGGGTCCGAAGTGTGACACTGGGATTTTTGATGTTGGGGTGCCAATTTTAGGTATCTGTTATGGTCACCAGCTAACAGCCTGGGCACTCGGCGGAAAAGTGGAAAAGGGGCACGTAAGAGAATATGGCCAGGCTCAAGTGCGTTTCTCTAATTTGAGCGGAATATTTGAGGGGGTAAAGGAGAGCGAACCAGTTTGGATGAGTCATTTTGACCAAGTCGTAGAGGTGCCGAGCGGATTTGAAATAGTGGCGAGTACGGAGGACTGCCCAATCGCTGCGATGGTTGATAATGAACGAAAAATTTACTGCATACAGTTTCATCCTGAGGTAACTCATACTCCATGTGGAATGACTATTTTGGAAAATTTCATTAAGGAAACAGGTGCTCAAAGAGAGTGGAGTATTGATAGCTATATTGAGCAAATTGTCGATGAAATTAAGGTGCAAGTTGGAGACAGGAAAGTGTTCTTAATGATTAGCGGTGGAGTGGACAGCACTGTGGCATTTTTGCTCTTAGATAAAGCCCTAGGGCAGGATAAGGTTTATGGATTATTTGTGGATACCGGGTATATGAGAATGGGTGAGAGAGAAGAGGTTGAACAGGCGCTGAAGGCTGCGGGGGTTCAGAATTTACATGTCTATGATGCGAGTAAAGAATACATAGAGGCTCTAAAGGATGCCTATGAGCCCGAAGAAAAACGTAAAATAATTGGTGATTTATTCCTGGAAATTCAGAGAAAAGTTTCCGATGATTTGGGGCTAGACCCCGATCATTGGATGCTAGGCCAGGGGACAATTTATCCAGATACTATTGAAACTGGTGGAACTAAGCATGCAGATAAGATCAAAACTCATCATAATCGTGTGGAGCAGATTCAGAAGCTAATTGATGAGGGTAAAGTGATTGAGCCGATTGCTCAGCTTTACAAGGATGAAGTAAGAATGGTGGGGGAGAAACTTGGACTTGCAGCCAACCTTGTTCAGAGACATCCATTTCCCGGGCCAGGATTGGCAGTGAGAATGCTATGCACCAAGGAGGCAGATTTTCCCGATAATGTGGCGGAGGTGGAAAAAGAACTAAATGAAATAGTTGATAGTGAAGGGCTAAGAGCTAGCGTTTTGCCTATTAAAAGTGTGGGTGTACAGGGGGATGAACGGACATACAAACACCCGGCTGTTGTTTATGGTAAGCGAATTGGCTGGGATCGGCTATCCAGCCTGTCTACCCAGGTGACTAACCAGGTCGTCGGAGTGAACAGGGTGGTTTATGGCTTGGGAGATAGGGACTATGACGTTTTGAGTACTCATGATTTAGCGATGAATTCCGAGCGTATTTTGACTATTCAAAGGGCGGACAAGATAGTGATGGATTACTTAAAGGAAGCCAATATTATGGCTGAGATCTGGCAGTTCCCTACGGTGCTCTTGCCGGTGAGCGTGGGTAGTCAAGAGGGTGAATCGCTTGTACTGAGGCCAGTTTGCAGTGAGGAGGCGATGACTGCAAATTTTTATGAGATGGACTGGGAGAAGCTAGTGGAGCTAGAAAGGAGACTGATGGAGGTGCCAGGCATTACAGCCGTGATGTATGATATTACGAATAAACCACCGGGAACGATTGAGTGGGAATAAATTTATTTCAATGAAACCTTCTCTGGCATTTTGATTTTCATGCCGAAGTTTTTTTGGACAAATTCCTGGAAGCGGGCAGGAGAATCGGTAGTGAGAAACTTACTGGTAGCTCCCTTGGAAAGCTTGGACTCTATTTCAGGATGACGAACGAGATAATCTTTAAGGCTCTCGGCGGTAACATCGCCGCAGGGAAGTACCTTGGTTTTGCGTCCCATTATGCGAATAATCTGCTTCAACATGAAAGGGTAGTGAGTACATCCCAATATTAGAGTATCAAGATTGCAACTCTTAAGTGGAAAAAGGTATTTTTTTAATATTGAAGTGGCCTCTGGCTTCAAATGCCATCCCTCCTCAATAAGAGGAACAAGTAGGGGACAAGCCTGTGAATGAACAGAAATCTTAGAGCCCAACTTTGAATGAAGCTCGGCTGCCTTTAGCAATTCTGAGTCATAGGCCTTAGAATTGACCGTAGCCCTGGTACCAATTACCCCTATTCGTCCATTACGGCTCGTTTCGACGGCTTTTTCGGCAACGGGGATAAGTACACCCAATATCTTACGATCCTGCTCCTTTTCACCCTTTAAATACTTTTCCTGCACATGCCTAAGAGCAGCAGCAGAGGCAGTATTACATGCAAAAATAATAATTGTAGCGCCGTGGTCAAAAAGATACTCCACAGCTTGCTCGCAAAATGACTGAATCGTTTCCTTGGCGTGGTTTCCATATGGAGCTCTCGCATTGTCACCCAGGTAGAGGTAATCATACTCGGGCAAAAGATCCATTATTGGTTTCAGTACTGTGAGTCCACCATAACCTGAATCAAAAACTGCAATCATATTGACCTTGGGAAAAGTAATGGATTAGTTTAATAGCACTCGCTTTGCTCATGCCTCTTGTAAGTAGTCTACCTTGGTATTACATTGAAATCTATGAATAATCGTTTTCTTCTAGCACTATTCACTTCCGGCCTAGTAGGGGGATCCTTGGTTGCTGCTCAGTTTACACACCCTGTAACCTCGGACAGTACATTTTTGGCTGATGAAATTATCGAAAGGGACAGCCTGATAAATGAATACAAAGAGGATCAATCGGCACTTCAGAGTCGAATAGTATTCCTCCGCAAGCAAATCGAAGATACTCAACTAGAGGTTCAAAATAATCAGCAAAATAACAATCTAGGACTTCTTGGTGGGTTAGAGCAAAATCTTGGACTAAGGGAGATAACAGGTGAAGGCATTGAGGTCCAACTTGATGATAGTCAATTTGCGATTCGTGAGGGAGCAAATGTATCAGACGTAAACCTTGTTCAGGCCTCAGACATCAGAGATATTGTGAATCTATTAAATGCTGCGAAGGCTGATGGAATTTCAATTAACAACCAGAGAGTAATTGCCACTTCACCAATCAGCTCACTTGGTACCACCATCCTTGTAAATAACACCTATATCACTACTCCTATAATTATCAGGGCAGTTGGCGACATCAATACCATGATACAGCGCTTAACAACAAAGAGCTTTCTTGCTTCAATCTACCAACGTGTAGAAAAAAACAACCTAATCTTCAAAATAATTAATAAAAAAACAGTTTCCGTCCCTGTTTTTAACAGTGAGCTTAAAACTAAGCATATTAACTTAAGTGAATAATGGAAAGTAGTAACAACCAGAAACTTAGAAAAAAGCTCATCCTTGGACTTGTATCCCTGATGTTTGGAATTTTGGTCTCAATGCAGTCAAAGGCCTTTTCTAATGTGCAGTCAATTCTTCAAAGAGACAGTAGTAGCAACGTATTTCAGGAAATCAGTATCCTAAAAACAAAAAATGAGGATTTAAGAAAGGAAACTGATGAACTTGAAAAGACAGTTTCAGACCTCAAGGATCAGAAATCGTCCCTACAAGCGATAAATGATCAAATAATGAAATATAAAAAACTTACAGGAGAGGCAAAAATTTCCGGACGAGGAGTAACTATCAAACTTGAAGGAACAATAAGCACTCCGTGGCTTACAGACCTAGCGAATGAACTTTTTGCGATAGGAGCTGAAGCTGTGGAAATCAATGGCATACGGCTTGTGAATGATACAATTGGCTTTGATACCCTACCTAAAGGACAAATACTGCTTAACGGCAGTATTTTATCTCCACCATACATAATAAGTGCTATTGGAGACCCATATGTTCTCGAAGATGCGCCTGCTTTACCTGGAGCCATACTCAATCGCCTAAAAAGTGCCTTTCCAGGACTTAAGATTGAGATTCAAAAAAGCGATATTATTGAGATGAATTAGCCAGGAGAAGCCAAAGTGGCTGAAGTGCCAAAAGAGTAAGTAGTACCACCATAAAAATGCGTTTCGTAAGCCTTTCGTAGCGAAGAACCGGGAGAGTTTTTGCCAACTTTTCCTGAGTGATCTGAAGTTTCTCATTGAGATCCTTTTGAAGTTTTTCGCGATCAAATTTTTCCCTGTGGTATTCAAGCATCGGAACACTGTTTCTAATCTGAGACTCAAGCTGCCCAACACGATAATTAGCAATTTCCAGCCTATCCTGCTTTTCTTTGAGTTCCTCCTTGAGCTCGAGATAAAGCTTTTTGTATATTTTTCCACCACTCTTTCTTGGTTTTGAAAAAATTTCGGAGCGACCCTCGTCCCCAGTGTCTACACTGTCAACGTCAATCTGGACAGCATTGTCTATAGACAAATCAGGCATAGACACATAATTCCTCAGACCCACATGTCTACGTTCCCCAGCATCAACAAAATCAACTAATTCACCTCTATTAAGCCAAATACGACCATCGACAAGAGCACTAGACAGCTTCTTTGCCTTAACATACCGATCCAAGGTACGCATAGATACCTTTAACAGCTTACTAGCCGCCTTTCTATCAACCGTATACACACTTTCAGCATTGTCTACTGGCATAAACATTGTCTACTTTACGTCTATAGACTAGGTATAGACAGAATATAGACAAAGTCTAAAACCTTTGACAATTTAAGTCTAGTGCAATTTCAGCCCTTAAATTTACTTTCTATCAGCGGATAAGTAATATTAGGGGGAAAGCACTCATTCTTATGAAAAACACTAATAAAGTTCTAGGTTTATTTTTGCCTCTTTTGGGCACTTTTTTCATTAGTTCTATTTTAAATAGTACCTATGCAGAAGAACTAATCCATGAGGCCTATATAGATACCACCAGTGGAGCCTTTGAGGCCGTGGGAACAGGGGTTGGGGAACAAATGGGAGCGGATATTGTATCTGGTGACTTCAATAACGACGGAATAGAGGACTTAGTTGCCAGCTCTCCCTTTGCCTCTAATGGCAAAAAGAAATGGAATGGCAGAGTAACTATCATTTTAGGTAAAGATAACTCCGTAAAGGCAAATAAGAGTCAGAGATCTAATGAATGGGCTAATATCAACATTTACGGAAAAAATCCCGGGGATCAATTGGGTACATCTCTGACCGTTGGTGATTTTGATGGTGACAATCTAGATGATTTGGCTATTGGCGCCTACAATGCACTAAATGGCAGCAGCAGAAGCGGAAAAACCTATATTATATATGGAAAAGCCATTGCCACTAAAAAAACTATAGATTTTGCTTATGGAGAGGGGGACCTAATGGTTCACGGCGAAAATAATAAGGATGGATTTGGAACAAGTGTTGAGAGTGCAGATCTAAATGGTGATGGCCTTGATGATCTCTTAGTTGGGGCACCTTTTGCAGCTGGCGATACCTTGAAAAACAGCGGAATAGTGTATGTGTACTTTGGTTCAACTGAGGGGATTAGTAGTACTCCTTCTGGAATGATATATGGTCAAACAGAGGGAGAACGCTTTGGATCGGATATTGCTGCTGGAGATATATTTGGAGACTCAAAGGCGGAAGTTGTTGTTGGAGCCTATTTTTCTAATACTGGAGACCTGGAGCAGGCCGGGAAAATATATTTATTTGCCGGCAGAGACAGTTATTCAAAAGTTAAAAGGCCAACTTCAACTATCTCAGGAGATATGAGTATGGGATGGTTGGGATTCACCGTGGATGTGGCTGACGTGAATGGTGATGGAAAGGGCGATGTTGCCTCTTCCTATTTTTCATATAAAGGGGATAAAAGTGGATCTAAGGTGATGGTTTTTTACGGTGATGAGAAATTTGCGAAATATAACAAGAACTTCACCTCAAATGCAAAATTGGCGGACGTAACGATGGGAGATTCAGTTGGGGAGGCAATCATAGGAGCGAAAGTTTTGCTCGAAGATTTGAATGGAGATGGTAAAGCAGAGATAATCGCTGGTGCTCCAGGAATTAGTGCGACACGAAGTGTAGACACGGGCGATGTCTATGTTGTCTATAGCGGAGAAAAGCCTTTAAATAGGCGATATAGTGTAAAGAACAAGACTGTCACCTCGATCATACATGGACAAGATATAGACGATTGGTTTGGATATAGTTTGGCTACTGGAGATTTTAATGGCGATGGGTTTTCGGACCTATTAGTTGGGGCAAGATATTCTGATACCGATGGCGGCGTTAATAATGGAAAGGTGTTTGCTGTTTACGGAAACAATGAACCTATGGGAGAGGAAACTGTAGTTAACCTACCTTATGACGAGATTAGCAGAGCTGAATTTGTACAAAATATCGTAAAGAGTTTTGGACTCGAAGAAAGCAATAAAGATTACCTAGATAACTGCTACAGCCATAAAGAATTTTGCTTTTTTAATTTCATGGCCATTTCAAGCTTTGATGGACTTGCTCTTGATCCACAATTAATACTTTATCCGGATGTTGCTCCTACTGATAAGTTTTTTGGAGCAGTTAATGTGGCAACGGCGCTGGGGCTAATTAATGGATTTACAAATGAAGCGGATAGTCCTTTTAAGCCTCACCTTCCAATTTCACGCGTGCAGGCACTCAAGGTTATACTTAGTGCCACTGGATTGGTGCAGCCACTGCATAGATTTGAGCTGGTTGATATTTTAGGGGGTGAACAGGCGCTGAGTAGTCAAAACTCATATTTCCTTGATGTGAACCCTAAAATCGCCTATATGTGGTGGTATCCAAGATACATTAACTTCGCGGTGGATGCTGGCATAATCGAGAAGCAAGATCACTTCAGGCCAGACGACAACCTTAGTAAAAATGAATTTAATGCCATTGTTGGGAGAACACTGGATTATCTAAATAAGAGTAAAAATGAAAAAACTCAGTCATGAGGAGATACTGGAAATTAAACCTTCTGTTGAAGAGGTGAGAGTAAAGAAGCGGACGCCTATATATGCGCTTCTAGACAATGTGAGGAGTCTACATAACGTAGGGGCGATTTTTAGGACGTCAGACGGGGTGCTACTTGAGAAACTTTTTTTGTGTGGGATTACTGGGTGTCCACCGCGGAACGAAATTACCAAGACGGCCCTGGGGGCAGAGGAGGTAGTGCCGTGGGAGTACTCTACAGACGCAGTGGAGGTGCTGCGTGGGCTAAAAAGGCAGGGAGTAAAAATAGTGGCAGTAGAAATTGCTCATGAGAGTGTGCCGTACGACGACGCGGAGTATGATTTTCCGATTTGCTTCGTGGTAGGGCACGAGGTGAAAGGCATTAATGATGAGGTAATGGAGTTGGTAGACATGAGTGTGCACGTGCCAATGTTGGGGCGGGCGAATTCGTTGAATGTGGCAACATGTTTTGGAATTATAGTGTATGATGCGTTAAGAAAACTAAGTCAAAATAAATGAAGATGCGCTTCGTGTTTAGGTGGCTAAAAATCAGCATGCTGGTGATTGTTTTGGCGGCGGCTTTTACCTTCTGGTACTTCTTTATTGGGGTTTCGTCTAATCAACCTGGTTCCTTTTACAATAGGAATAACAATGCAGTGTGGCTTGATCACACCTGGGTTGGTGAAAAGAAAAGTGATAAGGAGATTTTTGATCTAGTAGAGACATTTAAGAAACACGGAATAGGCACTGTTTTTGTGCATGCAGGGCCGTTGAAAAATGATGGAACAATCGATCCTGAAACCTATCGCTATGCGATTAGCTTTTTAGAGAAGGCTAGAAAATTCGGCATGGGCATTAAGTACGAGGCATGGCTAGGACAGATTCGAGGAAAAATTGACCTGGAAAATGTGGAGATTCGTCATAATGTGACGAAACAGGCCCTGATCCTTTCTGAATTCATGGATTTTGACGGCATACACTTTGATATAGAGCCCGTTTGGGATGAAGATAGAGACTTTATCAAGTTATTGAAAGAAACGCGTGAAACGATCAATTCTAAGAAGAAAATCTCAGTGGCTTTAGCAGAGTTTATTCCTAAATCTCTAATCTCCGTGAGTAAATGGGCTCATGAGTTTGAAAACTTTAATAGTGAGGTGAATTACAAAAATGTAGCGCAATATGCAGATGAAATAGTAGTAATGACTTATGCGACCGGGTTTAAACAAGAGTGGCTATACAGCTGGCTAGTCAAGGAACAGACAATCTGGGTGACCACTTTGCTTGATAAACGAAGCGTATTTGTAGGGATTCCGTCCTATGAAAAAAGCGAACATGACCCCGAATTCGATGAAAAGATTGAGAATATAGAAAGTGGACTTAAAGGCATAATTGATGGTCTGAATAATTTCCGCAGTAACGAAGAAAACTTTGAGGGCGTAGCGATTTATCCCTACTGGGAAATTAGTGATGAGGAGTGGACAACTTACGATAAATTATGGCTAAAATAGAACTACTTTTTCATAGTGAGGTGGAGGAGCCCGTGGAGGAGCGAGTTTTTGTGAGGGTTTTTAAAAGGTTTAAGGAGGCGATGGGGGAGAGGATTGAGGAGTACCTGGGAGAGAGGAGTGGAGTGGTGAACCTGATCATTGTAGATGACCAGAAAATTCACCAGATCAACAAACAGTACAGGCAGAAAAACAAGCCGACGGATGTGATTTCTTTTGCCTATATGGAGAGCATCGAGTGGGCGGAGGAGGGCGAGGTGGCAGCGGGGGACATATTTATTTCACTGGGTACGGCGAAAAGGCAAGCGATGGAACATGGGCACAGCTTGGAGCGCGAGCTAGAGATCCTATTTGTGCACGGCCTTTTGCACCTTTTTGGCTTCGATCACAACAACGACGAAGAGGAGGAGGAGATGGAGGGCTGGGCGGGGCGGGTGCTGGGGTAGAGTTAATGTTGATCTGCTCCAAACTAGTGCTATATAAAAAGAGCCCATTTAGTGTCTTTTCCTTAGACTCTTGCCAACCGATGGAAGGGAACATCTAAGGCACTAAATGGGACTTATCTTACGGTCTTATTTCACCATGAGAGGAGCTCTGTTTGCTAGTAAAAATCAGACTATAATTGTAAAACTTGAAATCTTAGTCAGTTCTGGCTTCAAATTTGAAGCAGAACCAGGGGTAAGCATAGCCATCCATTGAGTTTATTGAGGTGCCAACTTCTGTAACTCTTACCGGCCTGCCATATAAGGTGCTCAAATATGCATCATAGTAGCGAGCAGATTTTTTAACGGCTCCACTAGCTTCAGCTGTCTCGTAAGCTGCTTTAAATTGAGTTTCGCTAAATACGGAAGTCAATCGATCGGCGTATTCAAGTTCAGAGCCTTCCTCTGGGCCTCCAAAAATCACCTGTTCTCCTTTATATGGCCAATTGCGCCAATTTGGATTTAGAAGTAACTCATGATCGGGATCGTCTGTGGCAGAAAGTTTCATTTCCCTTTCTCCACGTAAGTGACTACTTATTTCATCTTTATCGACATAAGTTGCTTTTCGATAACTATCGTGAATTTGACGTGCTTCTTTTTTGGAGAAATTAAGCTCTTCAAAAAGAACGGAAACTAATCGTGCGGAGTCTTCTCTCGAGATATATTGCTCGTGATTACCTATTGAATAGTTCACTCCATCCATCAGGCCTAAATAAAAGCCTAAATTATAAACTTCAGGATTGTTTGCCGCTCTGCCAGTTTTACTAAAGGAGCGAGCCGCCTTAATGCATTGATATATACTTGTGACATTTTGCTTAATTACAAAGGCCTTACGTGACTCTGGATTATCGATTTCGTCACCTATCAGTTCGCCAACAAGCTTGGCGGTTTTAGATGGGTAGGAATGGTAGCCGTCGATTTTCCCTAGTTTGGCTATTAACTCCGGGTCAGCTTCGGCTAGGGCAGGGACAACACTTCTAATTTGCGAACCGGCATCAATGGCCTCACCGGGAAGTGCATTTTCTTGTAGCGAAGCAGTGGGTGATGGATTAGCAATCGCTTCACAGAAGGCAAACTGAGACCGTGGATGCCTTAATTTTAACTCTACCCCGGTAAGGCCACTTCCGAATTTGCGATAGCCCATAATTAGACCATGGAAATCAACCGTGAGCGGTTGAATATCATAACCAAAGTGCTTACCTGCAAGCATTTCGTATCTTTCTTCTCCAACCATGAAGGCACCTTGGCTGCGAAGCCTTTCCTGAATGACAAGAGCGAGCCTTTCTGCTTCTGCGCGAGCAAGTTCAGACTCAGTAGAAGGTGTAGTACCAAAAGCATCGTATGCTGCCGCTGCATCTTTGAAGGCTGATAATAAAGCATTATTGTCCAGTGTTTCTGGGGATGGGGGACCAATATGATCCATATCATTTTAATTAAAAATAGCACACACCATACCCCCCCCCCGTGATTTCGTCAAGTTCTGAAAACTAAAAAATACTTGCCTTACAGAAGCCATGACTGAGCGGAATTCCCGCCCCGGGGCGGCCAAGAAACTGGGAAATTTGGGCTAGAATAAATCATCGACGTCTACCACGAGCCAGTCGGTGTGGCCGTCTTCGCGGCGCTTGAGGATCATTTTGATGCGGGGAGGGTTGATGGCTTCGAGATGCTTGTGCTTGCCGGCACCGCCGATCCTTTGGGTTTCAGTTTTGCGAATAAGCATGAATTCCATTTTACCGATCTGAAATTTCACTATTCTTTCGAGGCCAATTTCGTATTCCTCGGCGCCAATATCATCATAAAGTGCACATTCCTCATCTTCGGTGATTTCACCGCCTGCTGATTCAATTTTGTCTAAAAACTCGTCGAAAGCATCATCTTGGAGAGAGCTGCGGGTTTCGTCGATTTCGTGCATTGCTGGTTTTTTGCCTCCGACTCCCATAAGTGTGATGGTTATTATGTAAAAGTATTATATACTACGCCCATGAGTTTTAAAGGTAAAAGTGGGAAATCCAATGTGCATGACGCAAAAAGCGGCTATGATCTGTATGCACCTTTCTATGATGGTGACTTCAAATATTTAAACGGCTTTGAGAAGGACTACTTATTTACGATTATCGGGGATATCAAGGGGAAGAAAGTGCTAGATATTGGCTGTGGAAGCGGAAGACTTATTGGTGAGCTGAGGCTTTTTGGGGCGGAGGTGACGGCGTGCGATATTTCGCCAGAAATGGTGAAAAGAACGCAGCAGAAGTTTCCGAATATTAAGGTAGTGGAGGGAGATATCGAGGCTTTACCATTTAAGGATGGACAGTTTGACATGGTGATTGCAACCTTTGTAATCGTGCACTTGAGGGAGTTGCAGAAGGCGTTTGATGAGGTATATAGGGTGTTGAAAAAGGGCGGGAGATTTGCATTAACGAATATCAACCAAAGAAAGGCGCCGAAGCTGAAAGTGGGTAAGGATGGGAAGTTTCAAGAAATTGTAATTACCTCTTTTTATCATCGGCCGCAGGATGTGGTGGCGACGTTGGAGGATAGCTTTTTTGAGCTAGAAAAGGAGGAGTTTGTGTATGAGGACACTGTGTGGATTAATCATATTTTGAGGGCGAAAAAGTAACCTGGGAGGCCCAGATTACTTTGACTCATCACTCATAAATGGGTTAGTATTTTTTGGTGAAGATTATTATTTAAGAAAGGTTTATGAAAAGATTTACTTGGGTAAAGGGCTTGGCACTAGTGATGGTGACTGCGGTAGCTCTAACAGGTTGTTCAAAGGCGAAGGAACCAGCTAAGGCTCCAGAGGTTGTAGTGAAAGAGGCGATGCAAACTATGTCTGCAGCCAAGGTGATGAGCATGGTGATGACTGCTGATGTAAACGTGAAGGCTATCGATAAGGTGAAGACTGGCTTTGAGACGGCACATTTTAGTGGGAAATTTGATTTGGGTTTTGATATGAACGATGCAAAAACTCCAAAGATGAGCCTGAAAATGGAGGGCAAAGGAGCACAAGATAAGGACAAGGAGGACTCTGCCTCTGGTGAGTTGATACTGCTTGGCAATACTTTGTATGCATCTTTAACTAACATGAGTGATTTCAAAGGATCCGTACCGGTGGCTATTGTGCAGCCATATTTCGGTAAATGGTGGAGCGTGGCTGTGCCTGAAGAATTCACTAAAGATCTCTCTGTTTATTCTAAGGACGAAAAGGATTTGACTCCTGAGGAAAAGAAAATGAAGGATCTTTATAATGGGAAAAATCTATTCAAAAACGTGAAATACCAAGGAGGGGAGAAAGTAGAGGATGTAGATACTTATGTTTATTCTGCAGAACTTGATAAGGAGGAATTGAAAAAGTTGATCGTGGAAATGTCTAAGGCACAGGGACAGGAACTAAGTGCCGATGAATTGAAGAAAATGGATGAGAGCTGGAACACTCTTACTTTTGCAGGCAAACTTTATGTGAGCCAGAAGGATATGAGTATGAAGAAAATTGGAGTAAATATTGAACTTAAAGATTTGGAAGGTGCTGATGTAGATATGGATTTGGCCTTTGTATACAACAGCCTTGGCGGTGCGGTGGCTATTGAAGCGCCAAAAGATGCAACACCATTTGATTTGGGAGCGTTGCTTGGAGGAATGGGGGGAACTCCTACCCTGGACCCAGCTTTAGCTGAGCCAGACTCAATTCCGGTGACACCTGCGGACTAGACATGAGGGGCGTGGTGCTGACTAATCGAAGTTGTGAGTTTTACCCTTAAAGTCGCGGAAAGAGCTGGAGACATAGTCCCAGCTTTTTCCTTCTGGGACGACAACTTTGCCGTGGCCATGGCCGACGTCGATAATAAAGCGGGCGGTGGCGGAGATGCCGGAGAGGCGCGAGCGCAGCGAGCGCCATATCTTCAAGGCCTTAGCTTTGGGAACAGTGAAATGCTTGGCCCAGTAGACGGGATCATTATGGAGAAGATAATAGGGGCGGATGCCCTCTTTGGTGAGGGTGGTGAAGAGTTCATGCAGAGTATCGGCGTTGTCGTTTACGCCTTTAAGGAAAACAGTTTGGCTGAGAATAGTGGCGTGGGATTTTTTACGGAAGCTTTCGAGAACTTTCAAGGCCTCTGGCGTGAGCTCGGCCGGGTGATTGACGTGAAGCATGAGGTAAGGATTTTTAAGCTGTGAGAGAAGCTTAAAATGCCACTGCTCGATACGCGCAGGGTCGTGGATAGGCAGGCGAGTGCCGAGGCGGACGATATCGAGGTGGCCCTGCCGCTGCAAAGCGGCGAGATTGGTAATGAGATCCGTGAGGTAAGCTTGTGGAGCTATTAGTGGATCACCGCCGGAGATAATAACTTCGTTGATTTCTTTATGGTCCCTAATGAGCTGATAAATTTTTTGAAGATCATCTTGGCTGAGAAGTAGACGATGAGCAATTGCCCCTTTAGTTTGTGGCTTAGCACCAACCGGGAGACCGACTTCGCGACCGCGTGTGCAAAAGCGACAGTAGGTAGCGCAGCTGCGCGTAGCCGTGAGCAGGATGCGCCCATAGGCCGTAACTTCACCCTTCTTGTTGATTTTGCCGCGATATTTATAGATGGCACCTGGAGTAATTTCATAGGAATCTTCATTCAATGGATCGAGGCCAATTTTTGAGAAGCGCGATTCGGGCTTTGTTTGTGCAACAAATTGCAAACCGATGGGGCCTTTTGCTCCGCCGGTACGTTCGATGAGCTTTAACAAGTAGGGGGAAACAACTTCTGGCAGCCCACCATGCGGGAGACTAGCCTTAAGGCCGCGGGGTTTTAAGTTTTGGGTAACCATTATTTATCTCGATAGGGAAAGTGAATAGTTCCGGACCATTGGGAGTGAGCGCAATTTCCAAAATTGTGCCGTCGGACTTTTGTACGGAGGGATCAGTAATAAAATCCCCCAGTGAATAGGCCAGAATTTTGCCGTTCAATTGATCAATTGGCAATGTTTCTTTAATACCACGTCCAACGAAAATATCGGCTCCTGCAGCTAAAAAATCTTGAGCTAGCTGTTTTTTATCCGGTGTAAACTGTGAATCGGAATAATAAAAAAGGAGATAAATATAATCGGCTTTTAGTGATTTTTGTTGTCGAATGAGGGCAAGCTGCTCAGTGAGTGAGGAGTTTGAATTGTTTTGATCTAAGTGGCAGAAGCTTATCTTTAAGCCATTTTTCTCTTTGAGAGTGCAGGTGTTGTGAGACATGTCGAAGGCAAGGAAGTTGGCCCCAACAAGAAAGCGATCCTCTTGGCCCCGGATATCGCGAAGAAATGGACTGATTTCTAAATTTGGCGTAGCTGCATTGATATTCCAGTGATAGTTGTCATATAGACCGAGAGTGGAAGTGATGGTTGCGCCAGCGACTGGCTGAACGGCGGTGGGAGCAGTATTTCCAACCGAGAAAATAGTAACGGACTTTTCGGGCTCCTTTTCGCCCTTGAAGAAACCAATAAATTGATGACTGGTAGTGGAGTCTATGCGCTCTGTATGGTAATCTTGATTATTGGTATGCATAAATCGCGGAACCTTTTGGGCACCTCTTAATTCTGAGAAATGGGCAATAGCTGAGATAGAAGGAGGAGAGTCGATTTCTAAATTATAGATATTGTCGTAGTCGAAATTTTTAATAGTTGCGTAGGAGGTGATGTCGTGAAAATTGGCGCCTTCAATCGGAATATAATGAGAAAAATCAACACTTGCTATCACTAAAGCATCTTCGGGAAGGCTTTCATTGAGCCATTTGGCGAGCTCAACTGTTTCTTCAGGTGTAGTTTCCCATTTGAGAGCAATTGGGACAAAAGTGGTTTTCGGAAAAAATTTTTTAATGAATGGTGCGTGGTTAAAAAGGCCATGCTCCTTGATAAAAGTGTCATCCTTGGCAACTGAGATGCCATCCTTGATCATCTTGTTGATCAGCTCTGAATTGAGAGGTAAAACACCGTTTACGGTTTCGTAGCTGCAACCTTTACAAACTTGAACATCGGGATCTCCATTTTGATAATGATTGGGGCTAATTACCACTACTACTGAAGGATCGGTAACTTTGGTTAAACCCTTATAAAACTTGGCAAGTTCCTGTCCGACGATCATGTGATGAGGAAGAATTACTGCTGCGGGCTTTTCCAAAAAATTGATCGCTGGATCGGCGTTGAAAATGTGATTCCACATTAAAACATCGCCGGGGTAAATCGACTCCACTACGACAACGGGATTCTTAGTGCAGGAAGCCAAAAACTGGGTGCATCCAAAGAGGACGACACCCAGTAAAATTGTTTTTAAAATTTTCATTCGCTTAGTAAAGACGTCCGCCCCATTCTGTAACTGCAAATCCACTTCGAGTAGCAGCTTTTAACTTTTGCTCAGTTACCTTGACGCTCTTATCAAGGCCCTTGTAGTCGAAGAATACGCGAATTACTGAATCTGGCTTTGGGCTCACTGTGAGAGGGGCATAACCATCGATACTGGCCTGATCAATGAAGGTAATGAAGTAGTAAGGTTTTTCTGTGAATTTTGGAACCCAGAATTCCTTGAAATCTGCTATTTCTTTAGAATTTAGGCCGAGGTAAGAAAGCTTCTTATCGAAGAAGGTTGAAACATCCTTTTGTGCTACAACAAAGCCTTCTTTTGGAGTAATGAAATTTGCTGCAATACCCTCCCAGAAGAGATATGGATAAACTGTGTTGTCTGCGATATTGGTGATTTTACCCTCTGGTGTAGCCCAAACATTCCAGCCGTCATTGATAGCCGGCTCAGAAACAGTGATGCCACTTGTTGGCTTAACGTTAACAAAAACCTTAGTTTCCTTGGTTGGATAGAGATAGATAACTGGCTTGCCCATTTCGGCTCCGCCATGTGTGTAGTAGATCGTAACCTTTGTAGATTTAATAGATCCGTCTTGGAAGTAGGCGGTAAAAACGTAAGTATTGCTTCCTTCAGCTAAATTGCTCCATTCCTCAGAGGCTCCATATGAAAAGTTTGTATTGCCGGCAACATACTTGGAAAGAACATAGTCATCTACCTGGGTAGAATTGCTATTTGTGGCTTTAACTCCAATCTTTGTAGTATTAGGAGATACATTCCCTTTAAAGAAGATTGGTGCCTCATAAAGTGAAGCTTCGTTTTTTGGGGTCTGCACTACGATGAAACTTTCACCGTTATAAGTTGACTTAGTTTCAGTGGGAGCTGGGGGAGGAACTGGAGTAGAGGTGGTGGGGATATCTGTGGTGGTGACGTCTGTGGGAGTGACAACTGGAGTGGTAGAGGCCTCTACCTTTTGACTCACCGCCTCTAATTTATTCTGAAGATCCTGAACTTGAGATTGAAGCTCTTTAACTTGAGGATCGACCTCTTTGGTGCCCTGTAATAAGCTGCAGCCGGTGGCTGAAATTGTGATGGCGAGAATACTCAGCCATAAGGTGGTTTTCTTAGTAAACTGATTCATGGGTAGAGGGTTATTTAGTTGATTTTATAAGTAAGGGAAACGGTAAGATTCACCTCCGATTGGCCCGGTTCAATTGACGGTGCGGCCTCTGGAACGGCACCAACGTCACCCATACTAACGGACTTGCTGTAGTAGGGCATGTAGCCGCCGTCCGCATATTCGGAATAATTAGTAACTCGTCCAAGGCTTAAACCTGTGGAATCCTCAATGATCTTAGCTTTTGCCATAGCCTTAGCTACTGCCTCTTGACGCGCATCAGCGTTGGCCTTATCGGGATCATCGATGATGAAATCAACACCTCCCACCATGTTGGCGCCTGCCTTGGTAGTAGTAGCGATTAAGTCTCCGATCTTAGTAAAATCATGCAATTTAATTTCCATATTCTGGCTCAAGGTAAAGCCATCTTGCTTACTCTCGTTATCTTTCCAGGTGTATTTAGGGCCCAGTGAATAATTTGTAGTCTTGATGTCCTTAGATTCAACGCCAAGGGCCTTAATAGCAGCCATTACTGCGTTGATCTTTTCGGTGTTATTTTTAACTGTTTCCTCGGAAGTTGCAGCTTCGGTATTTACTCCAATCTGAATTTTAGCGACATCGGGCACAACATAGGCCTTGCCTTTGCCCTCAACAGTGAGTTCGTGAGCAAAATTGCCCTGGGCCGTGTTGTAAATTTCGTAAATTCGGAAGCCCCAAAAGGCAACGAGACCAACTAAAAAAACAAGCACAAGGTGATAGAGCCTATTGGAAAGCTCGAGTTTGTTTGAGTCTTGCATAGTGGAGGGATTAGAATGAATTAACTATAACTCTAGGCCGCTTAGTTTCCAAGTAGATCGTAGTCATAGCATGAAGTTGGAGATTGATTTTAATGCCGAATTAAGGTAGAATTTCGAACCATTTATTAATTCACACATATGAGTAAAAAAATAGAGAGAGTAGTTCCTGCCGATACTAGGGCTGAAGGATTAGTTGTAGATGCAGATGCAATTCCAGGGGAAGATCGTCCTAATACAGAGGCAGCACAGACAGTAGATGCTGAGAAGAGGGCAATAAGGGACAAAGTGATAACTGGTACTGGCAACCCTGTGGATGCAGGCAAAGAGTTTTAAAAATAACAAATAATACTGCGCTTGCGCATTTGTTTTGATGGTCGGGGCGAAAGGACTTGAACCTTCGACCCCCTGGTCCCAAACCAGGTACTCTAGCCAACTGAGCTACGCCCCGACGAACGGCTAATTACTTAGCTGTGCGATTTTAGCGAATAAGTAGGTGAATGTTAAGGGAATTTTCAATATAATGTGGGCAATGGAAAAACTGTACAGCAAAATAATTAGAAGTTATGTGTTTAGAGAAGAAAGCCTGAGGCCCATTGCCAGCGTGAGAGATTTGGTGATTGACCCGAATAATGGCAAGGTTGTGGCCATTGAGGTGAATAGAGGCAGGAAAATGGTGATTTCGCCAATGGATATTACGGCCTGGGGATCAGCAATGAAAATAGGCGGACGCGATGACATTGTGAACGTAGATGAACTCGTGAGAGTAAAAGAGGTGTGGGAAAGAAGGGCTCAAATCTTTGGCCAAAAAGTGGAGACAGAGGGCGGAAAAGTACTAGGAAAAGTGATCGACTTTGTAATTGATGGCAAATTTTTAGTTTTGAAAAAACTTTACGTAGCCAAGGTGTTTCTAGGATTACTAAAATTTGATAGTAGAATTATTTTGGCCAAAAATATAATTGAGATTTTGCCAAACAAGATCGTGGTGAAAGATGATGCAGCAACGGTGAAAGAGGAGGAAAAGGCCGTGCGCATGGCAACAGGAGTTGGCGAAGAGAAGGTAGAACTATGCCCTGCAGGGTAAATTCAACCAGATCATTTTCTCTTCTTTTTAGCTTTCTTGTGTTTCTTAGACTTGCCCTCATCGATAGCTGGCTTTGGCTTGGCATTTAAGGCTGTAATTAAACCTTCAATTCGCCCAAGCGCATCTGGTCTTAAACTATCAACATTAACGGGCTCACCAGGTACAGGACTGGCTGTTAATTTTGTCTTAGACACATGAATGGATACCTCTTCAATTCCCGTGACAGACCAGTTACCATCCTTCTTTGCCAAAACAACCCGAGCTCCAAATTTTGGAGATTTCGTGGCAAAACATTCCTGAAGTTCAATATTACTAAGATCCCATTGAGTGTCAGTTGGAATGATAATCTGATAACTATCCTCTCCTTTAACAAGCCAAGCAGTCAAAGTGGAAGAATACAGTGCTGAACTTTCTTCCTTCTCTGCCGACTCAGGGTCAAGATTAGAGAGATCACAATCTTCACCATCTAAAAGAAGATCTGGGGTCATATTTATAGCCACTTTCCCCCGCGTGAAAGCCTTGTTTGTGGCTGATGCTTCGCTGAGCTCTTTTCTCACAGCTTCCAGATCGGCCAAAATCAGCTTTGCAGAAAATTCTGTGGCAGCCTTTTTGGCATCACCCGCAATTTTTTCTTGTAAAGCGGCTTCCCTTGGTTCTGTAACAAATTTTTCAACCGGATAGGGAAGAGCAATACTTAGAGCGGACAAAAGAGTGGCGATCCTAAGGTAATTCACAGTGCCTCCGGCTGCCTTTTCGATCGCATCTAGGAATTCTTGAGGTGCTCGGCCCATAAGTTGCAGCAAGCGCTTACCATGGCCTTCAAAGACATATTGGTCTCCAGTGGAAACCGCCAATGTATTTGCCGCCATTCTGCTGGCCTGCCCAGCTTCCGGATCCTGATCCATCTTGGTATTTTGAGCATCAGAAACAAATGCGGGAATAGCGAAGCGAGCTGCATTAGCTAACAATAAAATCATCAAGGCAGTAACTTTGTTGAGACTTAAGGAGTCATTGAGTAAAGCGGAAATAGCAAGAAAGTTTAGAGGAGCGCTAATTGCTGTGCCAGCTGTAGTGACCAAAACTTTCGCCTTATTCATGCCGGCAACTGCCGGAACAATGGTGTCTTGAAGCTTATCTGCAACTTTAACTTCGAGTGCTGCAGTTGCATCATTAATGGCTGGAAGGGCCATGAGCTTGGCTCTAAGATCATAATTGTCAGATAGATTTTCACTAGCAGGCCACATGTCAAATTGGACCAAGGTTACGGCATCGCTGGCAAGACTTGATTTTACTATATATGTAAATGGTTTGTCATTTTTACCCTCTGCATCTTGGCTGCCACCGTTGACTATTTCATCAATAATAGAGCCCGCTAATAAATCACCACTTGCTGCTGCTTCTACATAAGCAGATCCATATTCAGATATTAAATAATCAAACTGTGCGTCGACTGCGGCCTGTTGCAGAGATAGGAGTGCATGTTGTTCCGCCCTTTGAGCCTCGTCTGAGAGAGTATCAATGGCCGCTCTTATGGCAAAAATACTACTATTTGAATCAATAGCTCTACCACTTGATGCATTAAACCTCTCAATAAAGCCAGCAATAGGCGCCTTGGCTGCTTCAAGGTATTGAGCTAACTGCTCGTGAGGTACCACTTCGCTTGTTGCATCTATCCGAGTAGGCTCTGCGGCTCCTAGGCCGAATTGTTCTGCTGTCGTCATGGCTGATATGGCTTTAAAATTTAGAAGATACATTGACACCTTGGAGCCCATTTGTCAATAGTGATTATTTTGCTATAAAAAAAGCCCGGCGCGGGGCCGGGCTTTGAGTGTTGTTGAATGGAGTCTTAACTTGCGGCACCTGTACCAGCTCCTAGTACGGCACTTACTACTACGAATGAAAGAAGTACTACAACTAAACCGATTAGCGCGTACATGATGATCTTTTTCGCATTACCTACTGCGTCATCATTACCAGCTGAAGTTACATAGGTAACACCTCCGTAGATCACCATGATCACAGAAATAAGACCTAAGAAACCAAGGAAGTAGTTGATCACACGAAGAACTAGACCACGGAAAGAAGATTCACCACCTGTGGCTGTAGAAACCGCTTCTGGATTGTCGGTAGGATTTAGAAGAGCGGTAGCACCGGCCATTGGAATCATTGAAAACAGTGTGATTGCACCAACCATAAGGCCTAAAATAATTAGCACCTGCTTGGCTAGTTGGAATTTAGATTTCATAGGGAAATAAGTTATTTTCTTCCAGATGTTATCAGAAGGGTGTTTTTTTTGCAATAACACCAGTAACTTGGCTGGGAAAAAGGCCTGTTTTGTGCTATAATTGCTGGAAAATTACAAAAATAAAATGAAGCCTGTTGAAGACCATTTGGCACCAGATCCTGATTGCAAAGATACACTAGTTGATCTTCCAAGAGTAGTGGAGGAGACAACGCAAGGAGAGGTCTTGAAAAAAAGAACTCTTGGCTTGTTTAGACGAGAAACCTGGGAAAAGGTAGGAGCTGCTTTGGGAATAGGGGAAAGCGCGAAATCAATGGTACATAAAATGCGGGCAAGATTAGGAGATAAAGATGAGAAAATCACGTTGGAACTTGATTCAATTGAACATGGAGAAACTGCCCCGGATGGCACAAAAATGACTGAACTTCAGAGAAGGAAATTGGCCAAAAGTCATATGAAATTCTTAGATAATCTAGATGCCATAAGACAGCATGATGCCGGTTTGGCAGACAAAGTGATGACACGTTGGTTTAATGTTGATACCGGGGCTGAGCTAACCATTCTTGAAAGGCATGCAATGGCCGAAAAGGAATTGCAGCAATTTCATGGTAAAGAGGTGTTGAGTGAAAAAGAGAAGGAAGAGATGAAAGAGGTGGTGGCAATTGGAGATCTAAATGGCTCGCTCAAAACACTTGAGTATAACCTAAAAAAAACCGGTGTATTGAGTCATAGTGGAAAATGGGCGGCTGGAAGAAGAACCGTGGAGATTCATGGTGATATCTTGGCCGATAGAGGGATGGATGGATTTGAAATATTACTAAGAATTAGACACTTGAGAGCAGAGGCGCAAGCGGCTGGAGGTAATGTGAAGGTGATTGCCGGAAACCATGACGACTTGATGTTTAAATTTTTAACAGAGAGAACGGGCGAGGATCCCAATATGGCAATCGGGGCTTGCTGGATGGATCATAATAGCAAATTAAATGACACAAAAAGCCAAGGAATTGGACTTTTGGAGGTGACTCAGTTTACCGGGGATCGAAAAATGATGAAAAATTTCAAAGAGGCGTATAAAGCAGGCCGTTTGGATAAAAATGAGGTACTAACCAATATGCGCAATGATGCTCGAGGACGCATAATCCTGGAGGAAATGACTAATATGATTCTGGCAGATAGAGTAGGTGATACCCTTTTTATTCATACAGATCCGACCAATGACTTACTAAAAACTGTTTTAGATCGGGGAACTGATGATATCAACAGGCAATTCCAGACTTCGTTGAGGGAGAGTTTGCTGGAAGGAAAGGAATTTGAGAAGAGTAACAATCCTCTATTTAATACCTTCTTGAATGGTGATAATAGAACCATGAGAGATGCCTTAGTGGAACAGAAAGGCCCTATAAATCTAGATCCTGACATTTTGCGACAACTCAAGGAGAAGGGTATTAACAGGGTAGTTTACGGACATTCGGTGCTCTCTGAAGAGCATAGAAAGGTGGAGTTTGGAGGTATCCAATTTGTCTCGGTGGATAGGGGATCATTGAGAGGCGGAAATACCAAAATTTCGGCTGCGCTTTTGAAGCCAGAAGAGACCATAGGATCGAAGACACTTTTTAATATGCCTGCTACTAAAATTCCGCTCAAAAGTCCTAATGTGCAACGATAACAGAAGGCACAATTACAACTTCCGGTTCGAGATGGACACCAAATTTTTCAAGAACGGTTTTTTGGGCGAGTTGAGAAAGGGCAAGCATCTCTTCTGAAGTGGCTTTGCCCTGTAGGTTCATGAAAAAGTTACCGTGCTTAGGTGAGATTTGAGCGTGGCCGATGAGGTGTCCCTTGAGGCCGGCGAGGTCGATGAGCTGGCCGGCGGGCTTATCGGGTGAGGGATTTTTAAAGAAGGAGCCAGTAGTAAGGCCGGGAGGCTGCGCCTTGAGGCGAACTTGGCGAATTTCATTGATCTGCTTTTGCTGTTCTTCGGCGGATACTTGGCGCTTTGAAACACGGAAACTCGCGCTCAAAACAATTTGAGGCTCATAATTGGCGTGATCAGGCTTTAGCCGGCTTTCGCGGTAGTTGTACATGAAATATTCAGTCGGATGGATGGTGATTTGGCCATTTTGAGGATTGTAGAGCACGGCGTTGATGAGAATGTCCTTAGTTTCTAGGCCATTACAGCCTGCATTGCCGCGGACCGCGCCTCCTACCGTACCTGGGAGGCCAGTCCATCGCTCAAAGCCTGTAAGACCTTCGTTAATTGAGAACTCAAGAAGTTTGGAAATCAAGGCTCCACCATCTGCTACGATTGTGTGTTCATTTTCGTTGTCGTGATGAGAGATGTGGTTACTTTCAATTTTGATTACGAGGCCGCGAAAACCTTGGTCGTGGAAGAGAATATTGCTACCGGCCCCAATAATGAAAAAGGAAAGATCATTTCTACGTGCAAATTCGATCAAGGCATGGAGAAGAGAGGTGTCGTTGAGGTGATAAAAGTAATCGGCAGGCCCACCAATCTGAAAAGTAGAGTACTTACGAAGTGGCTCGTTGAAGAGAACTTCTGGAAATTTGGACTTAAACTTTTCGGCTAAATTCATATATAAAGATTAGCAGTTTTCAAAAAAATTGACAGGGCGTTTCATTTAAAATAGAATCTCCCTGCTTTTGAAATCATTGGAGTGAAAGTGCCACCTTAGCTCAGCTGGTAGAGCAACGGTTTTGTAAACCGTGGGTCGTCGGTTCGAATCCGACAGGTGGCTCCATCTTCTGCAGAATTATCATGAAAGAAAGAATTACCTCGTATGATGTGTTTAGAGGTTTTTTGCTTGTGTGGATGGTGATATTTCACTTGGTGGTGAACCTTACCGATTTCGGGTTTGATCAAAAACTTTTTTACTGGGTGCCGCTGGGATTCATGCTATTTCTGGGCGTAATACTGGGTCAATTCCTGGCTTCTAGGCCACGAAAAACGGCGATACTGGGGGCGAAATTGCTGGGGATTTTTTTGGTGATGAATATACCAAATTTTGTAACTAAAGAGTTTACTATTTCTCAATTACTCGTTGGTGATCAGCAGTTTTTTTCTTTTGAGATATTGTTGCCGATGAGCATCGTGGCCTTTGCGAGTATTGGGATGGGGAGAATTATTAAAAAGAGGACGTGGTCTTGGATTTTGGGAGTAGGTCTAATAGCGGCGGTAACTTCCTTATCCTTAATGGGTGAGTACTCCTATAATTTTTCTTTTTTCGTCTATGGAATTGTGGGCCACTTAATTGGGGAAAACTTGAATCTGGATAGAGTGGCGAGGACCATTTCTGCTTGGTGGTTGTGGGGGCTTGGTGCCGTGATAGCGGGAGGATTTTACTTAACAGAAAGAGCCGGAATTACTGATCTAGTAGTGATTTTCCAGGTGCTTGCACTTTATGTGATAGTGGCAAGAATATTTAACAAAAATAGAGTATTAAGTGTGATTGGGAAACATTCATTTCTAATATATGTGGGGCATATCGTACTTATAAAAGTTTTTTCTTGAGTTTTTCTTGAATTGGGAGATATATTGGCCTCCTTTTTTGACGTATGAAAAACCTACCTAGTACACCACCGCAACGGGGACATGATGGCGAAAGACGAACTTTAGCCTTGGCGATTATTCTTGGGCTAGCGGCGGTGGGTGGCATTGGCAAATACGTAATTGATCGCGTTGGGCAGGTGATTGGGGGAATGAATTTTGAGATCACAGAGGGGCCAGATGAGGAGGGGGAGGAAGAAGAAATGAGTCATACAGGAGAGGAAAGGGTAAGGGAAAGCGGATTAGACGCGATGGTGGAAGGGCCGAGAAGAGAAACAAATAGCAAAGTGGAAGAAATAGAGGACTCTTTGGAGAGGGCTAATCAGTTAATATTTGAAGTGGACGTAAATTGTGCAGAAACTTTGCAAAATCCTTTTGAATATGATGAAACGAGCCGAGATGAAAAGGCAGCCTGTGACTTAATGGCAACAACGACTGAATATGCTTTATGCATGGAGGATGTATGTGATGACGGGGACGCAGAGGTAGTGAAACAAATAGAAGCCGCTTTAGAGCAGCCTCTAAGGCACTGTGCTGACTACAATATCACATCTCCGCGCGAAGCTTGCCTTGAGGACGTCGAAAAAGCTACCAAGGAAAGGGCTTTTTATGACTGTAGAGATGAGTACCTGGAAGAACGAAGGATGGGCGAGGCCTATCATGATGCACAGACACAGGTGTTTGAAACAAATATGTATCCCATCAGAAATTTGCTCTATAAGCTGGAACAAGATGGAAATTATCAACCCACGGACGAAGAGCTCATGGAGTACTTTAACGCCTACAATCAGTTGAGAAATTTGCGCGATTTTGATGTGGTACTGGATCAGCTGGATTTGGGAGAAAGAGACGAGTTCGTACAGCTTTATGGCAGGCAAATGCGAAAAATAATTTTAGAAAGAGGGTGTAGTGACGAAAATGTGGATCTGGAAAATTTGCTGGATCAGTTTTTGCCTACTTGAGGTAGCCAACTTGATTAAGGCTTGCCAAAATGGTAAATCTATTATAGAATACTGCCTATTTATTTTATATGGAGCGCGCATCCGGAAAACCAGGAAGTGTTAATATATTGCAGAAGGTTTGGCCTTTTGGAAATTTTTCAAGGGCGGGGGAATTGGGAAATCTTATTGGTGGACTAAAGGCAACTGGTGCTGACGATAGTGAACAATTACATGAAAAAATTGCAGAAAGAAGAGGCCATATATGGGCAGGATTAGGGAAAAGTGTGGCTTGGCTCGGACTACTTGGTGGGCTGGGTACTTTGGCAGTGAGAGAAATGGTGAGGGATCAAGTAGCTAGTGCAACTACGCCGGCGGCAGAAGTGGCTGGCACGGGACCATCTCAAAACCCGTTAATTGAGCTCGGCAGACAGGCGAGTGAAGAGGCGGAGTTGAAAAGAGAATTGGCTACCCTTGGATATAGTAATGAGGTGATAAATGAAAAATTCAAGTATGTGGGAGATGTAGGCGATACCAATATCGCCGTAGAGGCGGCCAGACGCAATTTATACACTGCAAGCACTTATGTAAACACGGCTAAATTGCTACAAAAGTATGGGGAAAAAGAGGGGGACAATGGTGTAATTGCAAAACTGGAAGAGCTGTTGAAAAATCATGGAGTGCTGGTGACTACTCGGATGGGAAAAAAAATGATGAAATTCACAGAGAATAGTAAAACCTTGAAACAGCCAGGGGATTTTTTAATCGCTACAACGTTGGCACCACATCGCAGCGTGGCGACAGGATGGTTTAGAGAGCATCATTTGGCCTTTTTTGATGAGGAGAATAAGACTTTGCATTTGCCTGACGTGCAATTTAAAACTACCACACTCGGGGCGAAAACAGACAAGGAGTTGAATCCGGTGACCCGAGTATATGGCACTTTAATGGCCCTAAATGACGCTAGAAATTGGGCCAAAAATGGAAAAGTGGACTACGCCGATGAGACAGTTTTCAGCTTTCCGATGGTGCTGGGAGATAAGCGTGATTTAAGTGTGCTCAAAGCTCAATTCCAGAAGATCGTGGATATATTTGCTCCGCTTCTTAAAGAGGGAATGAGTGAAGAGGAGCTGGTAGCGGCGGCGATAAAAATAATGTATATCCGTGATGATTTAGAGGAGGCTGAGGCTTCTGTAATTGAAGAAGCAACATATCAATTTTTCAGAGAATTACTGGTATTTAAAGATCCCCGCGTGGAAGTAGTGAAAAATCAGCTTTTGAAATTGGTAAAGGATCCAACGAAAATTGCAGTGAAACCATTTGAATATCTACCGAATGATATAGCGGGGGATACAGGTGTTATTTTACAGCAACTTTCTAATGGTAATCCTCTTTTTGAGCCATACCTGGAACAACTGCGGATTAAAATGCGCACCAAGGTGACGGAAGAGCCTGGAGAGGGGCCGAAGGCGGAGTGGATGCAAAGAAACAATGTTCCATATTTTGACAAAAAAGCGGGAGTGATCAGAAGGCAGAGAATTGCTGCGAGTGACTACCTGATTGAGACTAATCTGACATGGATAGCGATTGCTGATTCTATGAGTCCAGATATCGAAAAGGGCGAACTGGAAAAGATGTTCGGGACCTTGGCACGTATTAATATATATATCGTGGAGGTGTTTTTAAAAGGGCTAGAAATTATTAAATTGGAGAATAAGCCTATGCCTATTCTAAAAAGCCTAGCGACGATTCTGAATTTAGCTCAAAAAGAGGCGATGCTTCAAAAAAATGGAGAAGCGGTAGACCCGTTTCCTACGGCGGAGAGTAAAAATCGAATTGCTTATTTGACGGTGAGAATTTTGTTGCAGTCGGATAATCCCTTGTTAGAGCCTTATAAGCAGGCGTTGAAGGAAATTGCGGAGCGACCAGAGATGATAAATTTGGCTAGCCCGGTGGAAGGAGTGGTAACTAGCGGAGTTAAATAATTATTATGAAAAGTCCGGGAGAAAATGAGGGGCCGAAATTTGGTAAATTGTTGCCTTTTAGGGATTTTATGAGGGCGCGCGTGTTGAACGAATTGATAGGAAGCCTAGAGGCAGCGGGGACTGCTGATGAAGCAACCATTAGAGATAAAATTAAGCAAAAGAGGAGGCATACTTGGAAAGGGGTGGGGAAGACTTTGGGATTGGCCGCTGTGTTCAGTGGACTTGGAGTATTGGTAGTGAAGAGTGCTGAAAGGGAACCTCAGTATCCTGAGGCGGCAAGTGCGCCGGCGGAGGCTGTACCGAGTGAGACGGCTATACCTGATGAAGTGGCAGAGGGAAAGGCCAAACTTGATCAACTAATATCTCAAGGCTCAGAGATAAGCGGCAAACTGACAAGATATCGCAATACCGCCTTTAATGGTTCAGTGGAGGATCAGCGTGCCAATTTGAGATGGATCGCGACATATTCAGCAAATAATGATGTACTTTATTTGCTACTGGCCGGTGATGGAAGCAAGGAGAGGCCACAGTTTGCCAAGGATTTACTGCGTTTTTATCAAAACCATGGAGAGCCAAATTTGCTCGGTGCAAAACCAAATGTAGAGGATAAAGAAAGATTTTTAGTCAATGACATGGGGCTGTATCGCGATGCAGAAGAATGGTGGCACGTGGTGCATTCTGTCCCGTTTTATGATGCCAAGACTGCGATTTTGTTTGTAAATAAACCCAGAGGGAGCATCAATAGTAGTGATGATTCCAGCTTGGCCCTGGGGATAGCAGTGAACGATGCCTATACAGCGATGAAAACCGGAAAAGTGGATTACATGAGCGAAAACATTGCGGACATGGCGAGAATTGCCGGCGGCATAGCGGCAGAAAAGTATGAGGGGATGATGAAGGCAGAAATAACTGCACTATTGGAAAAGTTGGATGAAAATATGAGTGAGGCGGCTATTGTGAGGGCGCTTCAAGAATACTTCATTGAAGCTCTTAATGAGAGGCTGGATGAAGGGGGGATTGTTGATTACAAACTCTACTTAACCATCAGAGTAATGCTTGCGCGTGGGGAGGTAAAATCGGAAAAACTGAGAGAAAAATTAGTGAAAATTGTACAGAACCCTACTATTTCAAGAGCAGATCTAAACTTTGAGGGACTTTCTCCTGATAAGGACATTACGGCCGAGGAAATCTTTAAGCGTGGTGGATGGCCGGCGGAAGAGGCGGCAAGGATAGACAGATTTCTGAAAAAACCAAATTCAAATAATGGACGGAGCGTGGCCTCTTTATTGATGACCGGAGTGACTTTGGAGATGGCAGCTAAAGGTAAATTTGATAGAATGGGTGGATTGGTGAAATTTTTTAAAGAGAAGGGAAAAGTATTCTTGATGACCGGAAGAAAGGGGGACCCTGAGATTGAGAAAGGCCGAGCAAAGAGAGAAAATGATGAATTTGATATAGAAATGTGCCTAGATGTGCCGGGTGTACCGTCGTTACATTGGGCAATGGAGAGGGAAATTCCGTATTATGATAAAGAGAGAAATACACTTTATCACCATTTTAATCCTGGAAGAGATGTGCCTCTATTGCGTCAGGCAATGCTGGTTTTAGCGGTGCAGGAGGCGCAGGAGGCTGTGGGTGGTGCGGAAAGCGGCACTAAACCAGAAACGGAAAAATTGAGCCTAAATGATATTATGACGATGCACTCTCATGACCTAGTGAGACCTGCTACTGCATTTGTTGAAGAGGCGCGTAAACTTGGCGGCCGCGCTAGTGAAAGTATTGTGCTTACAACCTTGATCTATGTTATTAAGATGGGTGGAATTGAGGGATATAGTGACACAGATTTAAATAAAATAGATCAAAATCCGAGAATGGTAGATGTGTTCGCACTGTTGACACTAAAACTTTTGATGCAGATGGAGGATCCGGCACTTTGGAAGTTACAGACTCACATAAAAGAATTGGCAGAGCATCCAGAGAGGATAAAATTTTAGGCGGCGCCGAGGATTGGCCCTAGGCAGCGAGGAGGATTGGATTTAGGCCGCGAGGATCTCGCGGAAGAGGAGCTGAATTTTGGCGAGCTCGGGGTCGAAGGGTATGCCGGCTGGGATTGGCTCGCCATGCTGGTGGAGGTAGGCGAGGTATTCTTCGAAACTTACGGGGTCTGAGGCTTGCTGTTTATATCCAACTTGTTCGCCTTCGAAAATGACAATTTTCTTGCGCGCGATAGGGCGGGAACTCGTAATAGTGGGTTTGCCATCTTTGTCGGTGCTGAGGGTGATTACTCCAAGCTGGGCCAGACGGCGAAGCTCCTGAGGAGACCAGTCCTGGACATTTGTAAAATCGGTGTGGAGGCCGGAATGATTTTCGGCCTTGGCTTTTTTGGCGGCGCGGGTGACGGCTGGGGCAGAACGGAGAGTTTCCGCGCCGCTAATGGGCTTAGGCTTGGTTTTGCTTCTGGCTGTATCTAGTAGTGTATAGGCTGGGTGGCCGCCATCGGCGAACTCCCAGACGAGAAGTGCTCGGGCCCGAGGCGCGAGGTTTACCTCGCTGCCGAGGGCCGGGTTGTGAAAGCGAGACTGGATCTTGGCGGCAAAATTCATTTCAGAGCTGCGATTCTTACCGCGGAGGCCGACTAATCCATTTTCTACAATACGGGCGCAATTGCCAGGAATAACTTTGATGATATCAATGTCGACGTCCGGATCAGTTTCACTACCCTCTTTGGTGAAGATGAAATCGTTTGGCAAATCTGTTTCACTACGGAGATATGGGAAACGGATTTCGGTGGCGCCGGAAGTGGCGATATTGAGTTTGCCAGGATTAAAGGTACTCATAGTAAAAAGAGCTCGGACAATTTTTTCCGGAGTTACAGCGATACCCATGGCTTCTGTTTGCTCTGCGATGTATTCGTAGAGTTGCTGGAAGTTGATAATTCCTATTTCTTCGTGGGCATGAAATAAGGCTCGGGCTTTCATGTGGAAGGCAAAATTTGGATTTTCAGAGCTGAGATGCCCAATGGCAAACAGTCCGTTAAACGCCTCGGCTGGTGATGATCCTGCCGCGATATCACTATGTAAAAATTCGACGAACTCTTCAATGTCTTCCTCTGGCGTGTAAAGGCGGTCTTGGGCTAAGCCGTAGAGCACTTCGGCTACTCTTTCTTGGGAGGCTATGGGGAGATAGATTCTTTCATATTCCCCGCTAAGGTTATGGCCAGTGGCGTCCCAGGCTTCAGGGGGGAAGGCATCACGAACGTCATTTACACAATGGGCACCAAGATAATCACTACCTTTTGCGAGTAGGCCGTGGGCGGCAAGCGTAGCAGAGGGATGTGAACTAGCGGCGAGGCGGTCAAAAATTTCATTAATTTTTTCCTGACGAGACTTGGGGCGCAGACGTGGGCCGGGCTCGTGTGTTTCACCAGATTCCCCAGATTGCTCTGATGGTTTACGAGGATTTAGAACAATTAAAACCGGGAGTTCGCGCTTGGTCATTTCATCTACCAGAGTGCGGATTTTGCGTTCCCAGGAGCCGCCTCCAGTGCCGTGCTTGCGTGCGGAAGTACTGCGGCGACTAGAATCGTAGTCACAGGCCACGGCGCTGTGATAGGCCTCAAGAATAAGGGTTTGAAACATGATGAAAATTTTGTCTTTGGTGTCCTCGTTGAGATAGGTTTCTTCATTAACACCAAGGATATAAACTTTGTAAGGTTCGGGAGGCACAGGTGGAATCACGCAGGCGTGAACGGTCACTTCTTTGCCACTTGGAAGAGTGATGTGGACATAGATTAGATTGGAATCTTCAATGTTTTCGTGGAGGAGCTCAGGACGGATACTGAGGCCCCTAATCACCTCGGCGCTCTGGGGCACGTTTGATAGATAAATGGAGTCAACATAGGCCTTAAATGGATGAGCTTTTGGAACTTCATATTCCAAACCAAGTGGGGAGATGGGAGTACTTACATTAGTGTCATAGCGAAGCGCTTCAAAGGCGGAGCGAAGCTCTGAGAAAGAGCCAGGAATGGCATCGGCGAGGCCGTCTTCGGTAAGGGCAAGGTAGAGCTCAAGGAAGCTATCGTAGTTTTCGTCTGTGAACTCACGGGTATTGAGAGTTTCCGGGGATTCTGTGGCTGATTTAACATCATTGGATTCTGCAGCAGAGCCAGATTCCCCAGAGCCTTGAAGCTCTTCGAGTAGAGCTGCGCGAGGCGCAAGAGCTGGTGGAATGTAGGCCTCTAATCCAAGAAGAATACGGATATGATTGAGACTAAGCTCGTTTGTACCGAGACCGGTGTGCTCCGCTAAATGACGAAGAACTTCGGTGGAAAAGATTGGCTCAAGCCACGGATAGGCCGCAAAAATTTCGGTAGGAGCCGAGAGACTTCCAGTGTCGTTTTCAAGACGGAAACCATTAAGGTATCTATTTTGACCGTCCACTTGAGCCTCAGCACCAAAGACACATTGAAAATCAAAATGATCCTCTGTCCGAATAATATTTATAGTCGTAATTCCAAGCATCGCCAGCGGGGAACCTCCATCTATAGCGAGTGCCGTTGGCTCGGTGAGAGACAAGGTGGCAAGCTTATCGTCATCAAGTAAGAGCTCTGTGAGAGCGGCTTCAAGGTCGTTGATGCAGCTAGAAAGTGAGGATGATCTACGTCCAAGATCTTCTAAAGTTGGAGTGGCGTCGATTCTGGCTCGGACAATACGATTCAACTCCTTAGCAGAGAGTTTGACAGTATTGGGGGGGTCGAGGTCTTCCGGAGATGGCGGGGCGGGATCATCGAATGAGAGCTTTTCGCTTGAAACTGAAGCAGTTTCGCCTGAGCCTGAAGGTCTTTGACGAGAGTCATCGGAATCTTCGTCTGAAACATCGGCTGGATCAGTTGAGCTCATTGCTGAATGAGTAGCACCTTTTGTTTCTCTGGTTAATTGTTTTGCGGCTCTATTTTGGGCCTTTCCTATAATAGATTTCACTTCGGAAAGGAATCCTTTAATAACACTGGCTGGCTGACCAGCGAAAACTAGTACCTGCGTAATATAGGCATAGTACTTTTCTGTATTGGCTTCTAGATCTGGTGCCTTGAGAATAGCTTTGCGGAAATTTTTAATATTGATTGCTGTTTTAGCGTGGTCTACATTAATAAAAATACCTGCCTGAATGAGATGTCTCTGTCTTCCTTCAATTGAAAGTTTGGAAGAAAAAAGCATTTCCTCAACTGTTTCTAAAATTGATGGGCGCAGAATATGAGTTAAGGCCAGGCCAAAACTAGCAGGTGGATTTAGGTTAATCAGCTTTTGTGCGAAAGAAAATCTTTGACTAACAGCTTCATCTCTTAATAAACCCAAAGCGTGCTTCGGAAAATTGTCAATATCGCGAAGTTCCATCATATAAGCTACTAAAAGCGCGTTGGGATCTTTAATAAGAGCCTGAAACTTGTCTGTAAGCAGTTTCCAGATAAGCTGTCTATTCGCTGGAGAATGAAGAGGAGCAAGCTTGGAATCCTCAAAAAACTTTGTATATGCTTTAAAAACTGGAAGGAGCTGTTCGAGGGAACTAATTTCTCCAATGACAGATTTAATTGCCTCTATATTTTCTTTACTTTGCTCAATCATACCTTCCTTCTCGGTGGCCTCTGCGAGCTGTTCGAGCTGTTTAACACAGGCGGCAATAATAACAGGACGGCGTTCAGCAACGGCTACTTGCCTGAATCGTGAGAGATTAATGCGAGGACTTTTTGCTAATTGACAGGCTGAGTCAAA
>CAYHGX010000009.1:0-48024 GCA_964356355.1 uncultured Candidatus Peribacteria bacterium
TGATGAAACAAAATGCGAAGGTGGTGCCGGGGCCGGGTGGTGATGGTGAGGTGCCTGGTAAGCCGGAAGAGCCGGAGGCACCTGTAGTGAAGCCAAAGCCACAGCCTGGACCTGTGGTGGTTCCAGTTCCTTTACCTAAACCTAAGGATCCAGATGTGCACGTGCCACCTGAACCGGAGCCAAATCGCAGTGATTTGCCTAAGGTGAGTAGTGAGGAGTTTTATATGAAATATGAAGTTGAAACGAAATTTAGACCGAAATTTGAGAAGGACGTGGCTACTTTTACGTCTTATTTAACTGATCCGGAGAAGTTTAAGGTAATTTCGGATGAGCATATTTGCGAGCAAAAGGCAGGTGAAGATGCGAATGCTTTTGATATACGAATTGGGAGGTTGTTTGGTGCTGGTACCGGGGAGATTGCTGTTTTGGAAAAGGAAATGGATTCTTTTGTCCTTAACTATCCTGAATTTTTGAAGGAGGTGGGGTATGTTGAGGCTGTGCGAATTCAAAACGTATTTTTACTGGTCAAGCAGAGGATGATTGATTTTGCCCGTTTATCGGCTACTGATCCGAATGAATTGGTGAGATCTTTGGTTCAATATAATACTGATATTTTGGATAATTGTGGTTCGGCTGATGCAATTGGTGCGCCAATGAACAGGCATGTTTTGGAGCAATTGGTAGCGGCTGCGGAATATTTGGAGGTGAAGGATCCAAATACGGCTAAAACTGCGGAATGGAAGGCTAAAAAAGAGGCTTATAAGGCGAAATTAGTGGCTTTGAGGTGATGTTGAGGTAAGGTTTTGGTGGGAAATGTTTGGCGCGGTTTTATAGGGGGTTTTTGGTATAAGAAAAAACCCGCCGAGCACTGTGCTGGCGGGTTTTCCTCTTTCTACGTTAGGGTTTGTTGATGGTGGGCCGCCCGGGAGGGCGGCCGTGGGTCACGGAACCGTGAAGGTCCCGGACTGCGGGGCGGGGCAAGCGCTGGGAGGCGGGAGGGCGGAGGCGGGGCCGCCGATGCGGGGGGGCGGAGCGAAGCTGGCGGTGCTGCGGGCGGCGGTCTTCTTCTTGCCGCCGATGCCGCGGCTGGTGCCGGCGTCGATCAGTTCCGCGTTCCGGTGGAGGAATTCTCCGAGGGCGGAGGGGCTCATCTCATCGATGTTCTCCTTCTTGTCCCCGAAGAGCTCGTCCCGGTTCTGCAGGCGCGCGCTGTGGTTGTCCCACGCGAAGCGGCGGGCAGCCGCTTCGACCTTGGCGTTGTAGGCCTTCATCGCCCGCTGGTTGCCGATGCCATCGAGCTGCTCCTGGATGTCCTCGATGGTCTTGTGCGACCAGGACGATCCGAGAACGGTGGCGGCGATGATGCATCCCGAATCGCCGTCGTCCCAACGAACGGTGATGTCGGAGCAGGTGTAGCCACGGGGGGAGGGGGCGGAGCCAGAGTGCGGGGCGGGGCCGGGACGCGGGGAGGGGTCTTCGGCGGGGTCGGAGGGCGGAGCGGCGGAGTCGGAGTCGGCGGCGGCGGGGCGGGGCTCGGAGTCCCCCGTCATTGCCCGGTACCCGATTCCAGCCAGCAACAGGACTACGAGAGCTCCGCCAGTGATCCATTTCCACATGATTACACCTCCTGGGTGAATTCGGGTTTTGGTGCTACTCGGGGATCAGCCGAGTACCCACTGAAAATCGCGTTTGGCTGCCGGGGCGAATTTGCCTCGGTTAGCAGCCGTTCGTTCCTGATGGGCGTATAGCTATGACGTCCATCCAGAAAACCACTCAAAATAAAATCCAATGTTTTATTCTGGGCGGCGTTCTGGATGGCACTGAACTTCGCTTGTGCCTTAGCCTGAAAAAAAAATATCAACAAACCTTTAAAAGTAGAGAGAGGATCTACCCCTCAAATGCTTTCGCCCTGGTCGAAGCGTAGCCTCAAGGCCAGGAGATATACATTATCTTAAGAGACAGATTCCTCACTACTTTAATTTTCAAGGGACGATTTCGGAATGAGTTTTCCAAAATGTCCTTCACTATACCATTTGGCGTACTTTTGTCAACGCCAAATTTAACTATTCCATTTACGTTGCGGGTGGTGTTGGAGGTGGGGTGGGAATTTGCGGCATAGCGCCGCCGAGCATGGCGGCTAAGGGGTTGGCGTCTGCTGGGGCCCCCGCCGCGGCAGCGGCGGCTTGAGAGGCTTGTCCTCCTGGAAGTTTGCTTACATCTACCGGTGCACTGTTCATATCGATACCGATACGGGTAGTGATTTCCTTCTCTACGAATTCCTGTTTTCGTCCATGCTTTAGGCGAGAGTATTCCTTTACCAGTTTACCAACTGCCGGATTCTTACCTGTTTGATCCCAGATGGTGGCCACTGAAAAGGGCCTTGAGGTGGTGTTGTTGATGTTTAACTTCATGTACATCTTATAGTTGGCAACACCGATTACGTCCTGTTCTGAAAGTAGTGGTGCATATTCTTTTGCCAAATATTCGGCATCTTCGGCACCTACCTTGAATGAGCACAATGTACCAACGTTACCAAAGACCGCATCACGGATCTGAGTGGAGGTGCTACCAAATTTACTCACTGTTAGCTGTCCGATATACTGATGAGCCATGATCAGATTCAATCGATATTTTCTGGCTTCTGAAAGGATTGAGCAGAAGCTGTCGGTGGCAAAGTTCTGGAACTCATCCACGTACAGGAAGAAATCTTTACGGTCTTTCTCCGGCATATCGGCACGGCTCATGGCTGCCATCTGGATCTGAGCCACCATCACGAGTCCGAGGAGCTGTGTGTTTAAATCGCCAATTTTACCTTTGGAAAGCTTTACTAATAGTATTTTGCCCTCGTCCATCACCTTTCTGAAATTGAAGGAGGAGTTTTTCTGACCGATCGTATTTCTCATGATTGAATTCGTAATGAACGGACCAAATTTGGCGCTGAAATACGGGATCATCTCCTGTCTTTCTCGATCACCTGTATTGGCATATTCATGCTCCCAGAAAGATTTAACTACTGGGTTTTTGATCTTTTTGACTTTATATTTCATAAAGGCATCGTCGGTAAAAATTCTTGGTACATCTATCAAAGTTGCCCCCTCTTCCATGTCTTCCATCAATGTAAGACATGCATTTCTAAAGTAATGCTGAATACGTGGACCAAAGATTTCATCACCGAACAGTTTGATGAAAATTTCAGTAGCCTGTGAGGATGCGAGATCCATTTCTGTGGAATTTTTGGCCTCGAGCATGTTTAAGCCCATTGGGCGCTCGGTATCGGATGGATCAAAGATAATTACATCTTTGGCGCGCTCCTTCGGTATATAGTCCAGTATGTCTTCGATCAGATCTCCGTGCGGATCTATTACGCATAGCCCTTCTCCATTTTGTACATCTTGGCGAGCCATAAATGATAATAGCGCAGATTTACCGGAACCGGATTTACCGATGATATAGTGATGTCTAGACCTATCCAGTCTTTTGAAGCGAACCTCTTTTTTCACTCCTCTATATACATTGTTTCCAAGGAGAATACCCTCTGTTGGGAGATCTACTGGAGCTGGTAATATCTTATAATCTAGCCATCTGATGATTGGAGTATAGTTGTAACGGCTGTGTGGAAAATGGTAAAGACTTGCCAATTCCTCCTCTCCAAGTAGTGATTTTTTCTCGTGAATAAATGGAATGTTTGGGTCAAGCTGTCGTTGCTTAAAATGACTTAGTATTAACCAGTTATTGATGAATTCAATGAAAAATATTCTCCGTGTTTGAAACCAATTGGCTGAGGTATCCTTGAATAGGTTTAAACCAATTATCATATTGTTGCTTATTTCTTCTGCTCTTTCTGATGTTTTGGCTGTAGCAAGAAGGCGAATTACTGTGTCAAAACCTGATTGAGTTGCTTTCTCACCAATACGCTTGGCCACCTCTTCCTGTGGCTGAAGCATACGTACATAACCGCTGGTTGCTGAATTAGCGCTTGGATCAATTGGTTCTTTGCCTGGCCCCAAAAATATTGCTTTGAAAATATTTAGAAATGAACCAATAATTGGAATATTGAATTTTTTAACTTTTTGACCTTTAAAGAAGGCGTCTCCGTATTCATTGGCTTTTTTGTTCCAGTCTCCGCGTGTGGGACGGATTACAATTTGGAAAGCTGCTGTTTCCTCAATTTCCATTTTGGTAAAAATGTTGGTGAGGTCGTTGAGCGGATCATTTTCAATAACTTTGAAGGTTTTAATTGGGAACCAGAATTTCTTTGCTGTATAGGCATAATAGCCTTTTACTTTGTTTCCTTTTGGATGGTGATCATAGGGTGGTACTGTGTCTACACTGGCCTCTGGGTAATATGAGGTGATTTGTTTTTCAACGATTCCTTGATAATAACTTGGTGTGGTTACATAGAAATCAATGATTTTTTCTTGGGCAACCAGTTCTAATGTGAATATGTTATTTCTGAAAAGTTTGGTTTTCATCATATTCGTAAAATTCAATTCACTGGTTTCATGAAGGTTGCGGAAGAATTGAGCCATGATGGAGATTTTTTCACGAAAGTCCTTTTCGGTTTCCTTTTCTTTATCTTTTGCTGAATCATCTCTCGGTAGGGTGATTTTGAAGAAAACCAGCCTTTTTGATTGATGAAATTGGTAGATGTTCCTAATTAGGCTAATTAAACAATGATATCCCAATATGGCTCCTATGAGCCAAATTGCTAGAGTTTTTGGGTTATTGATTATGTATGCCCAGATTTTTGTAAGTGTTTCTTGCACTTTTTTGTTTTATTAATCCCTTTATTATAACAAAAATAGCCCTTTTGTACAAGGGCTATGGATGTCAGTTGTATTTAGGATATTTTTTCCTTGATGTAGGCTTTAAGTGCGGAGATTTCTATTCTTTCTTGCTTTAGGCTGTCGCGGTCGCGAATTGTGACCATTTTGTCCTCTAGGCTCTCGAAATCAATTGTGATGCAATATGGGGTACCTATTTCATCCTGACGTCTGTAGCGCTTGCCTATGGCTCCAGATTCGTCGTATTCGATGCGGAAGTCTTGGCTTAGATCGTTAAATATTTCGCGAGCCACTTTTGTTAGCTCTTCTTTTTTCATTAATGGGAATATTGCGGCTTTAATTGGTGCGATTTTCGGTGAAAAGCGCATAACTGTTCGTACTTCACCTTCTATTTCGTCTTCGTCGTAGGCATCTAATAGGGTGATTAGTACGCTGCGGTCTGCTCCAAAGGATGGTTCTATTACGTGTGGGATATAGCGTTCGTTTGTTAGTGGATCTAGATACTCTAGTTTTTCACCTGAAAACTTTTCATGCTGAGTGAGGTCGAAATTGCCTCTATATGCTAGGCCCATGAGCTCGCCCCAACCAAATGGAAATTCATATTCAATATCAAAGGTCATGCTGGAATAGTGTGAGAGTTCGTCTTTTTCGTGTTCGCGGAATCGAAGGTTGTGTTTTTTGATACCAATGTCTTCAAACCATTTTTGTGCCTGAATTTTCCATTCATCAAAAATTTCTTTTATTTTACTTTGATCGTGCGGTGAAACGAAGTATTCGATTTCCATTTGTTCAAATTCACGGGTGCGGAAGGTGAAATTTCCTGGGGTGATTTCGTTGCGGAAGGCTTTGCCAATTTGGGCTATTCCAAAGGGAATTTTAACACGGCAGTTTTGGACAACGTTTTTGAAATTCACGAAGATTCCTTGTGCGGTTTCTGGTCTTAAATATACGGCTGCAGCAGTTTCTTCAATTACTCCTTGATGAGTTTTAAACATTAAGTTGAAGGATCTTGCTTCTGTGAAATCAGATTTTCCGCATTTTGGGCACTTTAGTTTATGTTCTCTGATTATTGCTGTTACTTGTTCTAGTGATTTACCAACCGCCATTTCAATTCCTAAATTTTCTTCGATTAGTTTGTCTCCTCTGACGCGTTCTTTGCAGTTTTTACAGTCCATAAGCGGATCAGTGAAAGATCCAACATGTCCAGAAGCTTCCCATATTTTGGGATTCATAAGGATTGAAGAATCCAGTCCTACGATGTCTTCTCTTCTCTGTACGAAGGTTTTCCACCAAAATTCCTTGATGTTTTTCTTTAGCTCTGAGCCATATGGTCCGTAGTCCCAAGTATTGGCAAAGCCTCCATATATTTCTGATCCAGGGAATACAAATCCCCTTCTTTTACATAATGCGACTACTTTTTCCATTGTTTTACTATTCATGATTTCTTTTCTGAAATGGTAATTATATCATTGGCATCTTATTGTGTTGTCGTAATTGATACAACACTTTTTTTGTCCTCTTTTGCTTTTCCTGGTGCGGAAACTTATTTTAGTGATCGGGAAATATTTGCTGAATTTTTATTGTGGGTAAGAATGTTGATGATCTTAATTATCACTATGGGTACTACTTATGTTGTTGGTTCTGGTGTTATTAGGCTGGATTTGCGGACGCGAAAATTTTTCATTCATAATTATGAGATTTTCTTAAGAAGTAGAGAATTTGATTTATTGTATTATTTTATCGTGAATAGAGGCAGCGTGGTGAGCCGTACTCAGATTTTGGAGGAGGTTTGGGATAGAAATATTGTTTGTTCGACAAACACTGTTGATGTTCATGTTAGCTTGCTTAGACGCAAATTTCGTACTTATTTATCGGTTCCACTTATACGTACTGTACATGCGGTAGGTTACGTATTTGACCTGTGAAAGTTATTAAACTAAAGACCATTTTGGCAACTCTTACAAGATTAATTCTTTGATGTATAGTGCGAATATTTTTATAATCCTGAGGTGCAATTTTAACTCTCACTCTCTATGAATAATGCTTCTGCAACGGCTGTTGTCCAAACTCTTTCTTCGCTGCCGGCATTAGTTGAAAATCTTCTTTTGTTGCTTTCTGAAAAGGAAAAGGACGTTGTTAAGAAGAGGTTTAATCTTGATAATACACGTAAATATACTCTTGAAGAGGTAGGTCGGGAATTCTCTGTAACTCGTGAAAGAGTGCGTCAAATTGAAAAAAATGCTTTGGCTAAAATGAAGAGGAATGTTTTTAATACCTCTTTGAAAAGTCTGCATGATTTTGTTCAGCATAGAGTGAAACAAAATGGTGGATTTCTTAAGGAGGATCATTTGGTATCTGAATTGGATAATTTAATGAATGGTGGTGAGTCACTTGATGCTAATAGTTTGCATCTATCCTTTGTTTTGCATGATGGGTTGGAGTGTGTTGGAAATACTATTAATTTTCATCCTTATGTTCGCGAGAGAAACTTGCCTGATTATTCTTTACAGCATGCCTCAAATCATCTGATCAATCAGCTTCATAAATATGGTAACGTAAAGGATTTGTCTAAGCTTGAAAATGATTTAAAAGCGGTTTTTGAGGATATTAATTTTGATAGTGTTCAGATAAAGTCTTTAATTGATATTGATAAGCGAATTACTTTGCTTGAGGAGGGTTTGGTTGGTCTTTTGGAGTGGCGCCATGTAAATCCTCGGACTTTGCGTGATAAAATTATGTTTATTTTGAAGTGTGAAAAACGACCTTTGCATTTTGCTGAGATTTCACAAATGATTGAATTACAAAGTTTTGATAATAGATCGATTAACAAGCAGGCTGTTCATAATGAGTTGATTCGACATGATCAATTTGTACTGATTGGGAGAGGCATTTATGCTTTGGAAGACTGGGGCTATGAGCGTGGTACTGTAGCTGAAGTTATTTGTAAGTTACTGGAAGAGGCTGGTGAAATGGATCAGGAGGATATTATTTCTTCTGTACTTAAGCAGCGTCAGGTAAAGAAAATTACCATAGTTCTTGCTTTGAAAAATGGTGAGAGATTTGTACGTGTTGGACGTAAGCGATACAAACTTAAATAGAGATATATTGATCCTCGTGGGCTTTAACGTCTTCTTTTGTGGTATTTTGTGATTCGATTATTTTTGTAATTGTTGTTTCTCTTGTTTGAGAGAAAAGTTTTTCTTTTGCCTTTTCATGTATTATTTTTACTTCCCGGTTGGTTGGGTCTGATTCTAATATTTCTTTAGCCGCTTTCATTACTTTATCATACTTTTCTAATTTCATGAGTGTGTCTAGGTGCGTTATTCCTTGGTATACAAATTCTTCTTTTTCTTGTTTTTGTTTTTCGTTTCTCTTTATTTTGATTTTTTGTTTTTCGTTTTTTATTATTTCGCTTTCGTTGTCGATTTTTTCTAATTGATTCAGAAAGTTTTCTATGTCGTTGAATTTATCTGAATTTATTAGTTCCTTTCTCTCGTTAATTTTTTTTTGTATTAGTTTGTTTTTATATGTTTTTATAAGTGCCTTTGTTGTTTCGTTGCCCGGATTACCAAGTTCTAGAAGGTATAATTCGTTGATTAAGTTGTTTTCGTTGTTTTCAAGGAGTTTTTCTAGTTTTTCTGTTTGTGCTTTTTCATATTCGTTATTTTTAATTTCTATGTCGCTTTTATATTTTTCTAATGCAGTTTGATATTGTTTGTTGGCTTCTTTGTGGGTTGGTGCATATTTCAAAAGTTCCTTTAGTTCCTTTATTATTTTGCTATAGGCTTTTTCCTGCCATAAAGGAGCTATTTTCTTGAGTTTTTCATCAATAATTCGGTTGTTTTTGTCTTCGATTGATTCTTCGAGTTCCCCTTTTAGTGTGTGAAGCGATTTTTCTTCTGGATATTGGCTAATATAAAGCTTGCAGAGGTCATATGCCTCGGCAAGCTTGCCTTGATTTTGAAGGATGTATATTTTTTGCTCTATTTGCTCTAAGAATGCTGATGTTGCCAATTTGTTGTGATTAAATCTGTTTATTTTATCACATTAATTGGTTTTTATCTAGATTTGTTTGTTTAAAGTTCTTTGAATTGTTTTTCTTTGTTGATTTTTGATTCTTTTGCTTCTTGAAGTCGTTTTTTTTCTTTATCAATTAATTCTGGTGGTGCATTTTCTGTGAATCCTTTGTTTTTAAGTTTTGATTCTATTGTGTTGATCAGTGAAGATAGTGCTTCTATTTCTTTTGTTAATTTTGATTTCTCTTTTTCTGTGTCGATCATTTCGTTGAGTGGTAGCTGTATTTCAATATCGTCAATGAAAATTGCGCGTGATTTTTCGATTTTTTCTGGTTTTTTTTGATAGGTTATTTTTTCTAGTCTTGCGAGTCTGCAGATCTCAATTTCATTTGTAATAAGCGTTTGGTTTGATTTTTCAGTGTAAAAATAGGCACTTATTTTTTTTGCTGGTTCAACTTTTAGTTCTGCTCTGGCGCTGCGTATTTGACTAACAATTTCCTGTATTGTTGTGAAATCTTTATGCTCCGTTTTGAAGATTAAGCTTTTGTTTGCAGTTGGCCATTCTTCACTGATTAAGAGTGTTTCAGTTGTTACTGATTCCCAAATTTTCTCTGTGACAAAGGGTATAAATGGATGTAGCAACTTTAGAATATTACGTAGGACATAAAGTAATACATCGGCATTTTTTTTGTCGCCTTTGGAGTATTCTAGGTACCAGTCGCAATATTTGCTCCAGGTGAAATCATAGATTTTATTGCCAGCATCTGAGAATCTTTGATTTTCAATGTCTTTTGTTGCGTCGCTGATTAGTTTTTGTAGTTCTGTTAGTATCCATTTGTCGCCAATGCTTGTAGCCTTTTCTTCGCTGAATTTTCTCTTTAGGTCCTGTGGTGTTATGTTTGAAATTGCAAATCTTGAGGCATTCCAAATTTTATTTACGAAATTTCTGTAACCTCCAATTTTTTCTTCATATAACCTCATGTCGTTGCCTGGTGTACTTCCGATAATGAGGCTTAGCCTTAGGGCATCTGCTCCGTATTTTTCAATCATATCTATCGGGTCGATACATGTTTCTGGGTTGGATTTGCTCATTTTCTTTCCATTTTTGTCTCTTATAAGCCCATGAAGATATACGTTTTTAAATGGGATCGATTCTTCCTCGGTGAAACCATCTTTTCTTAGGGCGTAGGTTGAGGCAAGGATCATTCTTGCTACCCAGAAAAACAGTATGTCGTAGCCAGTTTCAAGTACATTAGTTGGATGAAAGTATTTTAGTTCTGGTGTGTGAGTAGGCCACCCAAGTGTGGCAAAGGTCCAGAGTGCTGAGCTAAACCATGTGTCTAGGGTATCTGGATCTTGAATGTGTAGTCCGTTTTTGGGTTCTGAAATTGAAAAAATTCCCTCGTGTTCAATTCCAATTTGGTCAAGGATAAAACTTGAGGCTTCTGGATTTGAGTTGAATTGTTTCTTTTGTTCTTCATTAACTTTATACCAGATTGGGATTTGATGTCCCCACCATATTTGTCTAGAAATGCACCAGTCTTTGAGATTATTAATCCAATGGAAGTAAGTTTTTTCGAATCTTTTTGGGTTGATGTTGATCATTTTGCTCTTGATCACATCTTGTAGGACCTCTTTGATACTTAGTTTATTTCCTTTCCAATCAATGATTTGTTTGTTTACATCTATGAACCATTGTTTCATGATTTGTGGCTCTATGATGCCCTTTCCTCTGTAGTTCAAGGAGATGTTATGTGTGTATTTTTCGTCGATTTTTACTACTAGTCCTTTTTTCTTGAGCTTTTCTACTATTTTTTTTCGAGCTTCTTTAATGGGCATTCCTCCGAATTCCTTTGAGCAATCTTTTCTGATTTTGCCTTCAAAATCAATGATTTGGGGGCTTTCCAGCTTGTGTTTTTGCGCTAATTCAAAGTCGATCGCACTATGTGCTGGGGTGATTGTCATTGCTCCTGTTCCTAGCTTCATGTCTACACATTCGTCCCCTATTACTTTTGCCATTATTTTTCCTTCTATCCAGTCAATTTCAAATTCTTGTCCGATAAGGTGTTTGTATCTTTTGTCTTTCGGATTTACTACTATTATTTTGTCTTTGAATTTCGTTTCTGGCCTTGCTGTTGAGATAACTACTGGTCCATATTGGAAATAGTAAAAACTTGTTGTTTCCTCTTGATATTCGAGTTCGTCGTCGGCGACGGTTGTTTGCATGTTTGGATCCCAATTTACTATGCGTCCTCCGCGGTAAATGATTCCGTCTTCGTACATGTTTTTGAATAGGGTGTTTACCGCTAGGTTCATGTTGTCGTCTAGTGTGTATTTTTCCTTTGACCAGTCGCAGCTTGTTCCCATTTTTCGCATTTGATTGCGTATTTGGTCTTTGCTGGTTTCAGCAAATTCTTTTATTTCAGCGAGTAGTTTTTTTCTTCCCAGTTCCTTTCTTGGATTAGCAATTCCTTTGGATTGTAATAGTTTCTCAACAACGCTTTGTGTGGCGATTGCTGCGTGGTCTGTGCCAGGAAGCCAAAGAGTGGAGTGTCCTTTCATTCTATTGAAGCGAATCATGATGTCTTGGATTGCCAGCATTGTGGCATGTCCAAGATGAAGAACGCCTGTTGCATTTGGCGGAGGCATGGAGATGCTAAATGGTTTTTTGGATTTATCTACCTTTGCTTCGAAGGCTTTGCTTATTTCCCATTTTTTGTAGATTTTATCTTCGTATTTTTTTGATTCGTAGCTTTTTTCCAATTCAAAATTTTGATCCATAGAGCTTGTTAATTTTGCTTGATTTTATCAGATGATTTGAGCTTTTTCCAATGAAATAGATTATTGACTGTTTTTGAGTAAATAATGTATAATTAGACATAGTGCCTAATTATTCCTAGATGTCTACGCCTGCGTTTAAAAATAGTGTAAAGGAAGCCCCTAATTCCCCTGTTGCCCCTAGTGGTTCTGGCAGGATTGATTCTCAAAAGGATACTAAAGAGATTAGAGAGGCCAAAGATGCTGGAGTTCAAGCGTATTTGGATGTTGTTGGCTTAGATGAGACTGGTGAAACGATGGGCAAGGTTTCTGAGGTTTTGTCTCAGGCGAAGGAGCAGAGTGGAGATGGTTCTCCAGTATCTGGTGCAAAGGCTCAAGGTACCACTTACGATCCTGCTGCTATTAAGGCACAGCTTTTGGCTAAATTGCCTCCTGAAAAGGAGATGAGGGCTCAGATTGAAAGGGAAATCAAGAAGGAGATTAAGTATTTGCATAAGAAGGCAATGAATATGATGAAGGCTCCGGGAAAGGTTAATTATTTTGAAATGACAAATTTGATTCGCAAGATAAGAGATTTGAAGGGATTGTTGTTTACTTTGGTGCGTGCTTCTATGGAAGGGTTGAAAACATTGTGGCTTAAGTTTGTGCATGGCATAATGTAGTCATGAAAAGTCAAGAGAGCCAAATTGTTGAGAAAATAAATAGGTTGAAGCGCGAGAAGAATGCGGTGATACTTGTTCATAATTATCAGAGGCCGGAGATTTTTGATGTCGCTGATTTTATTGGGGATTCTTTGGGTTTGTGTGTGGAGGCAGCGAAAACGGATGCTGATTTGATTGTGTTTTGTGGAGTACTTTTTATGGCCGAGAGCGCTTTGATTTTGAATCCCGGGAAGAAGGTGGTGGTGCCATACATAGATGCGGGATGCGCAATGGCGGATATGGTGAGTGCGGATGAATTGGTGAAGTTTAGAAAGAAATATCCGGAGGCGGCGGTGGTGACTTATGTTAATTCTACGGCTGAGGTGAAGGCAGTTTCTGATGTTTGTTGTACTTCTTCAAACGCCGTGCAGGTAGTGAGATCTTTGCCAAATCGGCAGATTATTTTTGTACCGGATAAGAATTTGGCGGCTTATGTGCAGCGCAATGTGCCTGAAAAAGAGATAATCCCGTGGATGGGCTACTGCCCTATTCATCAGGCGGTGAATTTGGAGTATGTGGAGGAGATGCGGAGAGAATATCCTGGAATTAAGCTGATTGCTCATCCGGAATCGCGGCCTGAAGTGCTTGAGGTGGCGGATTATATTTCAAGTACGAGTGGAATGGTGGAGGTGGCGAAGAAGGATCCTGGAAAGGAGTTTTTTGTGTTGACGGAGTGTGGTATGACCGAGCGCTTGAAGCGCGAGGTGCCGGGGAAGACCTTTAGAGGTTTGTGTAATTTATGTTTTGATATGAAGAAAAATACGCTAGAATCGGTTCTTCGGGCTTTGGAAACGGAGAAAATGAGGGTACATGTTGATCCGAAGATTGCACGAAAGGCTAAAGTTGCTTTTGATAGAATGTTTGATGTTTCTTTAACAGATTAATATGAATCGATCCGTAATTGCCAATTTGACTCATAATGCTAAGGGGTTTTTGAATTTAGATAACAATGAATATAAGCAGTGGGTTTTTAGGTATACATTTTTGGAGCTGGATAAGGATTTGGGCTTGCGGGGCGATGTTACGTCACGGTCTGTGTTTGAGGAGAGTCGGATGGTGAAAGCGCGGATTATGGCTAAGGAGGATGGAGTTTTCGCTGGAGGTGATGAGGTTCGGTACTTTTTAGTTGAGGGGAACAAGGGCTTTAGGCCTAAGGTTCAGGGAGATTTTCAATTGGAATTTTTGGTGAGAGATGGTGAGAGGTTTGAGTCGGGAGATGTTTTGGCGGAACTTAGTGGAGATATTTGTGATATTCTGGCTGTGGAAAGAGTCGTATTGAATTTGTTGATGAGGATGAGTGGTGTGGCCACCTTTGCTGCGCGAATGTGTGCTTTGGCAGGTTGTGAGGTGCTTGTAGCTCCTACAAGAAAGACTTTGTGGGGCCTTTTAGACAAGCGGGCTGCTGCTTTAGGTGGATGCGGAACTCATAGGCTTAATTTGGCTGATGCGATTTTGATTAAGGATACCCATTTGGACGCATGTGGAAGGGATTTCGGAATGGTTTTGGATCGTGTTTTTGAGGCGCCATTTTTGGGGAAATTTGTGGAGGTGGAGGTGGAAAGTGTTGATGAGGCTGTGGAAGCGGCAAAATTCTTGGTGAAAAGGGTGAAGGAGCGTGGGGATTTTACTGTAGGAGCTTTGCTCTTGGATAATATGAGTGCTTTAGAGGTTGAGAGAGCTGTGGAAAGGCTAAAGGCTGAAGGGCTTTATGATGATTTGTTGCTGGAGGCTTCGGGTGGGATAAATGAGGGTAATATTGCTGAATATGCGAAAACAGGCGTTGATATAGTATCTATGGGGTGCCTTACTACTGGTGCAAGGAGCTTGGATTTGAGTTTGAAGGTGGTGGGCTTTTGAGGGATATGGTGTTTCAATGATATTGAAGCACTTGATTAAAGGGCACCTGTGCTTGCGCTTCGGTGGGGATAAGGAGTTCTTTATTTCTGAGCTTGCTTAGGGCAAGCGCGGATTTTTTACGAAAATCTGGTGGGCGAGGAGAGACTCGAACTCTCACGGCTTGCGCCACTGGTTCCTAAGACCAGCGTGTATACCATTCCACCACTCGCCCGCGCTTTTATAAAGAGCGATGTTTATATTACTTATTTGTTATATTTTTGCAAATAAAAATTTATTTGACTATTGGTAAAGCTTAGTGTAGCTTATGCACTACCTTTAATAGGTTTATGAAATAATTTTGCTGTTTAATCAACTTTCTTGCTTGACATTGTTATTTCATCTTAATATCTTAGGGTACAGTTCTTATCTTCATCTAAAGAAAATAAATTTATGACTACTAAGTCCACAAATACAAATCTACAACTTGCTGAGGTTATTGAGGAAATGTTTATGGTATTAACTGGCAAAGAAAAGGATGTAATTGTGCAACGTTTTAGTCTTGATAATAAGCCACGTCGAACTCTTGAGAGTATTGGACAGCATTTTTCTGTGACTCGTGAGCGTATTAGACAAATTGAGAAGATTGCCCTTGGTAAGCTTAGAAGAACTGTACAGACTACTCGCTTGAATACTGTAAATGAAATTGCAGGTCGTTTTTTGGAAGAATGTGGCGGAGTTGTGTTGGAAACAAAGTTGATTTCTAGAGTTTTGAATGAAATCGATTCAACAGATGATGTTGATGCAAATATTATTCGTTTAGCTTTAAATATTAATCCGCTTGTTGTAAGTACTGAAAAAACTAATGTTTATAAGCCTTTTTGGAGATTAAAGCTAATTGATTTGGCTTTGGTTAATACTTTGATTTCTGCTGGATTGAAGGTTTTGAAAAAGAAGGCTGACGTAATGTCTGATGGGAAGATGGTTGTTCAAATTCGTCAGTTACTTGGCGATAAGCTGGAAAGCTGCACTGATCCTTTGATTGTATCTGTAATGGAGGTGGATAAGAGAGTGAAGAGAATTGACGATATTGGTTTTGGATTGATGACTTGGAGGCATATTAACCCTAAGAGTATTAGAGATAAGGCATATATTGTATTGAAGCTTGAAAAGAAGCCGCTTCATTTTATTGATATTGCGAATAAGATTTCAGATGCGGGCTTTGATAAAAAGGTTGTGACCGTTCAGGCGGTTCATAATGAATTGATTCGCTATGAGCAGTTTGTATTGGTTGGTCGCGGCTTGTATGCTTTAAAGGAGTTTGGTTATCATAGGGGTACTGTTGCTGATGTGATTGAGGATTTACTTAGAAAGAAGAGTCCTTTGACTAAACAGGAGATCATTGAGGGAGTTTTGAAACAGCGTCATGTTAAAAAAGGTACTATATCTTTGAATTTGCAAAAGAATTCTCAATTTGTTCGTGTGGGGCGCGCCGTTTATGCGCTTGATGAAAAGAAGAAAAAGAAATAGAATGCATCCATGAAGGATTGCATATTCTGTAAGATAGTTAATGGTGAAATTCCCGCCGAGGTAGTCTATGAGGACGAAACTTGTTTTGTTTTTAAAGATATCAATCCAAGGATGAGGATTCATTTTTTGATTGTGCCAAAACTTCATATTGAAACAGTTTTAGATATGGAACAGACTCATTCTCCCCTATTTGGAGACTTGTTTTATTGTTCTAAGAAAGTCGCTGATTTATTCAATATTAAGGGATATAAATTGCAGATTAATGTTGGTAAAGATGGTGGACAGGAGGTTTTTCACGTACATGTTCATTTAATGGCGACCTGATGACTTTTGTAAATTTACATGCGCATTCCCACTATAGTATGCTTGATGGATTTGGGAGTCCTGAGGAAATCATTAAGCGTGCTAAGGAGCTGGGTTATCCGGCGGCTGGCTTGACTGATCATGGAGTTGTTTTTGGTTTGATAGAGTTTTATAAAGCGGCTAAGGATCACGGAATTAAGCCAATTCTTGGGTGTGAGTTGTATATTGCTCCGCGGACGCGTTTTGATAAAGAAGCAAATGTTGATGTTAAACCTTATCATTTAACTACATTAGCTAAGAATAATGTGGGGTATGAGAACCTTTTGAAATTGGTTACCAAGGCTAATTTGGAGGGCTTTTATTATAAGCCGAGGGTAGATTATGGCTTATTGAAGGCCTATAGTGAGGGATTGATTGTGTTAAGTGGTTGTTTGGCTGCTCATTTGCCGAGGACTATTTTGTCTGGTAATGAGGAGGAAATTCATCGTGTTATTGAGATGTATATAGAGATTTTTGGAAAGGAAAATTATTATTTGGAGATGCAGGATCATCCTTTGATGGAGAGTCAGAGGTTAGTAAATACACGGTTGAAGGAGTTGGCTAAGCAGTATGATCTTAAATTGGTTGTAACTTGTGATTCGCATTATCCTCGTAGTGAAGATAGGGATGCACATGATATTTTGCTTTGTATTCAGACTCAAACAACTGTTTCGGATGAGAATAGAATGAAATATACTGGTGATTTTTCGATTCGAAATGTTGAGGATCTTAAAGTGGCGTTTGCTGATTGCCCTGAGGCAATCTCGAATACTGTAGAAATTGCAGAGAGATGTGATGTTCATTTTGATTTTGGAGTTAATTTGATTCCCACCTTTCCTACTCCTCAAAATGAACCAGCTGATGTTTATTTGCGGCAACTTTGTTTGGATGGATTGAAAGTGAGGTTTTCTGAGTTAGAGGTCCCGGATAATTATATTGAACGTTTAAATTTTGAGCTTGATACGGTTCACCGAATGGGTTTTGACACTTACTTTTTAATTGTGCAGGATTTTGTTAATTATGCTAAAGAAAAAGGAATTGTTGTTGGGCCGGGTCGTGGTTCGGCGGCTGGTTCTATATTGGCTTGGTCCTTGAAGATCACGGATTTGGATCCAATTAAATATGGGCTTTTCTTTGAGAGGTTTTTGAATCCTGAGCGTGTAAGTATGCCCGATATTGATATTGATTTTGCAGATAATAGACGTAATGAAGTTCTTGATTATGTTATTGATAAGTATGGTCGCGAAAATGTTGCTCAGATTATTACATTTGGTACGATGGCCCCAAAAGCCGCTGTTCGTGATGTGGGGAGAGCTTTGGGATACCCCTATTCGGAGGTTGATGCTTTGGCTAAAACTGTTCCAAATCCGATTTTGGGAAAGCACATTCCTTTAATTACTTCGATTAAGGATGATCCGGCCTTGAAGACTGCTTATGATAGTGATCCACGAGCAAAACTTTTATTAGATTTTGCCATGAAGTTGGAGGGAACTGTGCGCCATTCCGGTACGCATGCTTGTGCGGTTGTTATTTCTGAGAAACCATTATCTGCTTATACAGCTTTGCAGTTTGGTTCTTCTTCTGATCGTGAAATTGTTACTCAGTATTCGATGAAGCCTTTGGAGGAATTGGGTTTGTTGAAGATGGATTTTTTGGGATTGAAGAACTTAACGGTAATAGATCAGACGCGGAAAATTGTTAAGCGGACTCATGATATTGACATTGATATCGATCATTTGCCCCTAGATGACAAAAAGACTTTTGAGCTTCTTCAAAGGGCTGATACAACCGGTGTTTTTCAGTTGGAATCTGGTGGAATGAAGCGCTATTTGAAGGAATTGAAACCTACTGATTTTAATGACATTGTGGCCATGGGAGCTTTGTATCGCCCAGGACCAATGGAATGGATTCCAACATATATTAAAGGTAAGCATAATCCAGGGAAGGTTCATTATATGCATGAATCTTTTAAATCGATATTGGAACCTACTTATGGGGTTGCCGTTTATCAAGAGCAGATTTTGCAGTTGGCTAGAGATTTTGCAGGATTTTCTTTGGGTGAGGCTGATGTTTTGAGAAAGGCCGTGGGAAAGAAAACTGCTTCGCTCCTTATTGAGCAGCGTGAAAAATTCGTGGCGGGTGCAGTAAAAAGTGGACATAAAGAGTCTTTTGCTAAGGATGTGTTTGAAAATGTAGTTGAACCGTTTGCTGGTTATGGTTTCAACAAGGCTCATGCTGTCTGTTATGGAATGATCGCTTATCAAACGGCCTATTTGAAGGCAAATTTCCCTGTTGAATTTATGACTTCTCTTTTGTGTAGTGATGCTGGGCATACAGATCGTGTTGTGTTGGAAATCAAGGAATGTTGCGAGATGGGGATTGAGATTTTGCCTCCATCAATTAATGAGTCTTACTCTAATTTTACTGTTGTTGGAGAATCCTCTATTAGATTTGGTTTGCAAGCTATTAAGGGTATTGGAGAAGGGCCGATTGCTGAAATTATACGTGTGAGAGAAGAGGGTGGGCCTTTTAAGTCATTACAAGATTTTGCTAAACGTGTTCCTGCGCAGATTGTTAATAAGAAATTGGTTCAGTCTTTGGCTTATAGTGGTGCCTTTGATCATTTTGGGGATAGAAATCAAATTGCTGAAAATTTTGATAATATTTCTAAATTTGCAAAGGCTTCTCAGGATAATGTTAGTAGTGGACAGAGTGATATTTTCGCTATGTTGACTGATGAAGAGGCTGGTGAAGTTGATTTTGTGATGCGAAATTTTCCTCTTTCAACAAATATGCAAAGGTTGAAATGGGAAAAGGATTTTTTGGGCATGTATGTTTCGGGTCACCCACTTCGTGGATTGTCGGCGTATATTGGTAGGAAGGCGTACTTGATTGGAAAGTTAAATAAACGGCAAATTAACAAACGTATACGCCTTTTTGGTCTTGTTTCATCTTTACGTAAAATTTTAACTAAGTCTGGAACTTACATTGCTACCTTTTTTATTGAGGATCCTACTGGAAAGATTTCAGCTGTTATATTCCCTAAAGTTTTTGCTCAATTTGGTGCTCAGTTGGTTGATGATGGAGTTTTTCTGTTTGATGGAAAAATGGATTATAGACGCGGGCAGTATCAGTTTATTTGTGATACATGTAAGGTGATTTCATTGGATTCTGTTATTTCCAATGCTATTGAGTCTGGTGTGTTTAAAGTTGATGATAAGGCTGGAATTGCGGTGAGAATGATAGATGATATTTTGGGTGATGAAGTTGATGAGCATACTGAGTCTGTTGAAGCGGTTGATTCTTTGAATGAAGAAGTTTCTGTTGATAAACATTGGTGTATTAATGTGCCTAAAATGGCTAACTCTACTACCTTAACTCGTTTGAAGGAGCTTTTAATTGCTTCATCTGGTAGTGCCTCTGTTGAATTATTTTTTGAGGAGTCTGGTAAAAAGTTATTGTTACCTTTGAAGGTAAATTTGACTGATCAATTGAAAAAAGCTGTGGAGGATCTCTTATTGTGTTGAAAAATACCTGTTTATTTTCTATGATTGGGTTACATATGAATTATTCTTTTATTTATGCTAAGAACGGCAACTTGTTATGACTTAAATCAGTCACGGGTGGAGGAGAAGGTTACACTTTGTGGATGGGTACATCGTAGACGTGATCATGGTGGTGTGATTTTCATTGATTTGCGTGACAGGTACGGCTTTACGCAGATTGTTTCTGATCCTGTTAATTTCAAGGAGGCTCATGAGATATTGAGTTCTGTACGTTCTGAATATGTGCTTAAGGTTCATGGCGTTGTTAAATTGCGTCCAAGTGGTCAGGAAAAGGCTGATTCGAACACGGGAGGTATTGAAGTTTTGGTAACGGAGGTTGAGATTTTGAATGCATCAAAGACTCCCCCATTTGAAATTGATCAGGACAAAGAGGTTAATGAGGAGATAAGGTTGAAATACCGTTATCTTGATTTAAGACGTAATCGTTTGAAGAACAATATAGTAATGAGATATAAGTTGATAAAATTTATCCGGGATTATTTGGATAAGGAGAATTTCATTGAAGTTGAAACTCCGATTTTGATTAAAGGTACTCCTGAAGGCAGTCGTGAATATCTTGTGCCTTCTCGTGTTTATCCTGGCACTTTTTATGTTTTGCCTCAATCTCCTCAGCAATTGAAACAACTTTTGATGGTAGCTGGTTTTGATCGCTACTTTCAGGTAGCGAGGTGTTTTAGAGATGAGGACCAACGTGGTGATAGACAACCAGAATTCACGCAGTTGGATATGGAAATGTCGTTTATTGAAATGGAGGATATTATGAAGGTTAATGAGGGTTTGCTTTTAGCTGTCACAAAGGAATTTGCTCCTCATAAAAGGATCAAGCAGACTCCCTTTCCTGTTCTTACGTTTGCTGAGGCTATGAATACATATGGTAGTGATAAGCCGGATTTGAGGTTTGATATGCCAATTGTTGACGTGACTGAATTAGTTAAGAATTGTGATTTCAAGGTATTTACCGATGTTGTTGCTAGTGGTGGGATGGTGAAGGCTTTACGTGTTGAGGGTGGAGCTAGTTTTACACGTAAGGAGATTGATGAGTTCACTGAAATTGCGAAAATTTATAGAGCAAAGGGACTTGCTTATATTGTGCTAGAAGGCGGTGAAATTAAATCTCCAATTGCGAAATTCCTTAAAGAGGAGGAAATGAAGGCTATTTTCGAGCTTTCTGGGGCTAAGGATGGAGATATTGTTTTTTTTACTGCTGATAAATTTTCAGTTGCATGTGAGGCTTTAGGTCATGTGCGATTGGCTGCTGCTCGTAAGAAAAACTTGATGGATGAGGATCTTTTTGCTTTTTGTTGGGTAATTGATTTCCCTATGTTTGAGGAGGGAGAAGATGGGAATATGGCTGCTGTTCATCACCCTTTTACTGCGCCGAAGGATGTTGCTGATTTGGATAATCCCGTGAACTCAATTGCGAAGGCTTATGATGTGGCCTTGAATGGTAGTGAAATTGCTGGTGGTTCAATAAGAATTCATGATCAAAAAACTCAGAAGCGTATTTTTGATATTTTAGGAGTAAGTGATGAGGACGCTGAGCGTCGTTTTGGTCATATGCTTGAGGCCTTTCAATTTGGAGCTCCACCACATGGAGGTATTGCTTGGGGTCTTGATCGTATTGTGATGATTTTCGCTAACGAGCCTAATATTCGTGAGGTTATAGCTTTCCCTAAGGATCAGAAGGCTAAAGATTTGATGCTTGGTGCACCATCTCAGATGCCTGAGTCTCAACTTGATGAATTACATATTGCTATTAAGGACGAAGAATAATGATTTTATATTTTGTGATTATTTTAGGTTTTATTGGGCTTACTTTTGGTATTGTTCGTTATGTTCGATACAAGATGAATATGGAGCGTGCACTTTCAATGGTTTTTTTGGAAATAAAGGTGCCAAAGAAGGAATCTAAAGAGGATCGTGAAATGGAGGGTGAACAATATTCTACTCAGAAGGATTTTAAGGAGATTGCTTGTGGCGTTATGGTGCAACTATATGAGTCTCTTTTTAGTTTATATACTAAGGAATGGTATAAGGTTTTTACTGCACAGGAATTCATTTCCTTTGAGTATGCTGTGATTGATGGATTAATCCACTTTTTTGTTGTTTGTCCGCGGAATTTAGCTCTGTTGGTTGAAAAACAAATTACAGCTTTTTATCCAGATTGTTTTGTGGAGCAGGTTGAAGATTACAATATTTTTCAGCCAAATGGGCATGTTGATGCTTTGTATATTACTACTACAAATAAGCATTTTTTTCCTATTAAGACTTATGCTCGAATGACCGCTGATCCACTTAATAATATTGTTAATTCTGTTTCCAAGATTGGTACTGACGAAGGTGCGGCTGTGCAAATTATGATTCGTCCAAAAAAGGATGGTTGGCAATCGCGAGGTAGGGCAGAGGCTAGTAAGATTTTTCAGAATAAAAAGGATTCTGGTTTTGCTTGGTATAATCCTATTGGATTGCTTTCTTCTTTGCTGCACATGCTTTTCACAGGTGAGCCGAGTAAGGATTCAGAGTCGGCAGCTGAGAGGACAACCCCTCTAACCGATGAGGAGGTGAAGGCCATGGAGGAAAAGAATTCCAAATCTGGGTTTGAGACGATCATTAGACTTGTTTCTTCTGCTACAACTAAAGAGGAGGCCGGTGCTAATTTAGTTGCGATGCGCAATGCTTTTACCCAATATACAGCGCCTAATGGGAATTCTCTTGATTATACTAATTGGCATAATAAGAGGACAGTTATTAAGAATTTTATTTTCAGGCATTTCCGCCGTGGGTTTTTGCTTTGGCTGAAGGGCAAGAAAATGATTTTGTCTTCCGAAGAGTTGGCAAGTATTTTTCATATTCCAAATATTCGTTTTAATAAATATCCTTCCATTGCTTGGCAGAATTTCAAAATCGCTCCGCCGCCTGCTAATACGCCAACTGAGGGACTTTTGCTTGGTCATAATATTTATAGAAGTGTGAAGAAGGAGATTCGTATGAAGAGAGAGGATAGGTTTAGGCATTTTTATGTTATTGGGCAAACCGGTACGGGTAAATCTAGTATTTTTCAGACTATGATTCGGCAGGATTTCAGGAATGGTGATGGTGTTTGTGTGATTGATCCTCATGGATCTTTGATTGAAGATATAATGCCTTTTATTCCACGAAATCGTGCTGATGACGTCATTTATTTTGATCCTTCTGATATGGAGCGTCCTTTAGGCTTGAACTTGCTTGAGGGCAACACTTGGGAGGAAAAGGAACTGACTTCTTTGGATGCGATGAATATTATGATTAAGCTTTTTGATGAGGAGGTTTTTGGTCCTCGTATTCAGGATTATTTTAGAAATGGTTGTCTTACCTTGATGTCTGATCCACAGGGTGGGGCTCTTACTGATATTGTGCGTTTGTTTACTGATGATGACTTTGCCAAGGTAAAGCGACAGCATGTTACTAATCCGATTGTGGCTTCTTTCTGGGATAATCAGATGGCCAAGACCGGAGCCCGTGAGAAACAGGAGATGATCCCCTATTTTGCGGCTAAATTTGGTCAGTTTGTGTCTAATACAATGATGAGGAATATTATTGGTCAGACTAAATCTGCCTTTGATTTCAGTAAGGTGATGCAGGAAAAGAAGATTTTGCTGATGAATCTTTCTAAGGGTTCTGTGGGTGAAATTAATTCTAAGCTTCTTGGTTTGATTATTGTACAAAAGATTCAGATGGCAGCTTTGAAGCGCGAGAAGATACCCAAAAGTGAGCGTCAGGATTTTTTCCTTTATATTGATGAGTTCCAGAATTATGTAACAGAGAGTATTGAATCTATTCTTTCTGAGGCCAGAAAATATCGTTTGAGTTTGAATATTGCGCATCAGTATTTGGGACAACTTGGTGATTCTGGAGGTGGAGCGGCGAAGGGTAAAACCAACTTGAGGGATGCGATTTTTGGTAACGTGGGAAGTATGATGTGTTATAAGATTGGCGCGCAGGATGCTGAACATATGGCCAAGGAGATGTCTCCGGTGTTTAGTGATCAGGACTTAATTAACATTGATAAGTTCAAGGCTGTTATGAAGCTTTCTATTGATACTCAGCCAAGTAGGCCATTTAGTATTATCCCTTTGAATCCGTACACTGAGCAGGGTGATAAGGAGGCAGCTGAGGCCTTTAAGCAGCTTTCAAGATTGAAGTATGGAAGGGATAGAGATTTCGTTGAAAGGGAGATTTTGAAGAGAATTGGAGTGTAGGCTTAAAGTTTATTTCACCATAATTATGAAGTGGCGGCAATACCTCGTTTGGGCTTTTGCCTCTTTTTTGTGCTATAATGTTTGGATTTAAAAATAAAAAACAAAATAAAACAATGCTTAGATTCTTATTTTCACTATTTTCGATAGTCGTGGTGTTTGTATCTTCTTCATTTGTTATTGATACTTCTGGTAATGGAGAATTGGCGCTTGCGGATGATTTAATTTCTGCTCCGTATGGTCGTACTTTTACAATTACTGCTTATTATTCGCCTTTGCCGTGTCAACAACGTTATGCGACAGGGTCTTATGAAGGAGATATTAGGTTGAATGGTAATGGTACGAATGGGGCTGATGGTACTGAAGTTTATCCTGGTATGGTTGCGGCTCCTAAAACTTATGCTTTTGGTACTAAAATGAATATTCCTGGTATTGGTATAGTGGCTGTGCATGATCGTGGTGGAGCAATTGTGGCTTCTAGTGGGGTTGATGGCATTTATGATCGACTTGATGTGTGGATGGGTTATGGCGATGTGGGATTGAAGCGAGCTTTGAATTGGGGTAAACGTAGTGTTGATGTAACTGTTTATGGTATTACTGATGCTGTTGAGGAGAACCTTACGTTGATGGGATACAGCTCGTCTGAATCAGTTCCTGGTATGTGTACTCAGCCTGTTGTTGAGAATGATTTTGGCTCTACTCAAACTATCCAGGAGTCTATTCCTAAGATTACTGAACCGGTAAAAAAACCTGAGGTGAGCCCATTTTTAGGTGTTAATATGAAATTTGGTGATACTGGTGCTTCTGTTCTTTCTTTGCAGAGATTTCTTGCGAGTTTGAACTTATTTAGAGGTGATGTGACTAGCTATTATGGTGAAGTGACTGCTCATGCGGTTTTTAAATTTCAGCAAATCAATGGATTGGTAATGGAGGAGAATTCTCAATTTGCAGGAGTCCTTGGTGATAAAACACGATCTAGAATGAATGAAATTATAGCTTCTAAGCTTTATTTTACAAAGAAGGTGGTGAAATCTGAGGTTGAAAGTGTGTCTACTGATGTACCTTTGTCATTTGGAATGACTGGAAAGGAAGTTAAGGATTTACAGTTATTTTTAAGAGAGCAGGGTTTTTTCTCTGGTGCGTTCTTGACTGAATATTTTGGTTCAGTAACTAAAGATGCGGTTGTTAAATTTCAGATTGCTCAGGGAATAATTGATTCAGCCGCTGACCCATTTGCTGGTGTGGTTGGGCCCGCTACTTTAGAGGCAATTAGGCAGATTTCCAAATAGAGCAATTAGTTCCTTTTCAAGTTTGTAGATTTTGTTTTGTGCTTCTTTGATTTTTCCGCTTTCTCCTTTGATTGATTTCCTTGAGTTGGCTTCTTCGAATCGCTTATTAAGTGTTACAATTTTGTTTTCACAAACTCTTTTGTCTGCATAGAAGACTATTTTTTGATCGAGTGTTTCGAGTTTTTCTATACTGTGGAAACCATGGTGTCTGATAAGTTTTGCTATATTGGCGTGCCCAAGTTCTTCTATGTAGTTGGCGGCAACTTCTTCGTGATTCGGCTTGAGCCTAAAAATGTCGTGCAGGAGGGAGGCTTTAAAGATTGCTGTTTTATTGACTTTTTGTCCGCTTTTTTTGGCGTAATTTGCAACTTTCTTTGCATAGTTACCGACTGCTTGCATGTGAGCCTGGATATGAGGTGGAACCTCCAATTTCTCGTACAGTTGTTTTATTTCAGATATTTTCATTGATTGTGATTTTACGTTTTAAAGGAGTGAGATATTCAAATTTAATCTGAAGGCTTTGTGGATTTTCAGTTTTCAGATGTGGCATTTTGTTTGCCCATTCTATAATTACTATGTTTTCTTTATCTCCTATCATTTCGTTGATTTCTTCTCTTAGTAAAGGGTCTTCGTTTTCAATTCTGTATAAGTCGAGGTGATGGATATTTAACTGATCGGTTTTGTGTGTCTTTACGTAGGTGTATGTTGGACTTTTAGTTTTATTTAAAGGTACTCCGAGTGTATGGAGAAGGTATTTCGTGAAAAGGGTTTTGCCTGTTCCAAGATCTCCTTCTAGTAGAATGAGAGCTCCTCTTTTAATGGTTTTGGCTATTTCCTTTGCTAATTTTGCAGTTTCTTCTTCACTGTTGCTTGTGAGCTTCATGTTTGATTTTTCTTCTAATTAATGCTATAATTATAGGATTTTAAAAAATAAAAATAAAACAAAAATGCTTTCGGATAGAACAAAACATGTTTTAAATGGCTCATTGGTGCTTTTATTAACTGTTGCGGTTACGGCTTCCGTCACTCTGTTTGACATGAAGGGCTTTTTGTACCGGACAAGCGTCTTGAGTTATCCCGAACATGCTCCTTTTGATGGAACTGTTTACCCAATTGCCAAGTCTCCTGATTGGGCTAAATTGTCTTCTGAAAAGTGGAAATTTGGATTTGATCAACTTTCTGCCTCTGATTTGATTGATTTGCCTAAGTATGACCCTAGTCAACTAGCTACTCCCGCTTCAAGCTTGAAATGGGGCAATGCAGCTGACAATGTAATAAGAGATGCTAAAATTACATATTCAGTCCCCTATCTTGGCAATTATAAATTGGACGGGATAGAAGATGCTGGCTCACATCCAGCTGTGGATATTAAGATTCCAATGAATACTCCTATTGTAGCGATTGCTAATGGCGTTGTGGTGAAGGCTCAGAATGATGCGGGTGGTTTTGGCTACCATATTGTTTTGATGCATAATAATTTTCCAACTTTAGATGACTCTTCCGCAAAGGAGGTTATTTATTCTGGATACGCTCATTTAAGTGAGATTGAAGTTGAGGTTGGTAGCGTTGTAAAGAAAGGTGATGAAATTGGTCTTTCTGGCCAAAGTGGTACTTCAACGACACCTCATTTACATTTCCAGATTGATAATTCAAATGCACCTTGGCATCCTTATTGGCCTTTTACATGGAAAGAGGCTAGTGATGCTGGATTGGATTTCTTTAGTGCCATAAATGCCGGTTTAGGGAAAGAGGCGGCACGAAGAACTACGATTAATCCTATGAAGTATGTTCAGGAATATTTAAACTATGATGGTGCTAGCTATGACACTCAAGATTCTGCGTCTGTTGAAGATCCTGTAGTTACTGAAAATGTACCTTCAGATCCGGTAATTGAGTCTGTTGATGCTAATGTTGATGTTAGTGTTGGGTCTGATAGTGATGCTTCTGAGATTAAGGCTGATGATTTGTCTGCCACAGTTGATGAAGTTGATGATAGTGAACAACTTTTTACTGATATTAGAGTCGGTAATGAATATTATGGAGCGGTTAATTACTTGGTTAACGCGGGTGTTATAAATGGCTATTCTGATGGTACTTTTAGACCGGATCGGCCTGTTAATCGTGTTGAATCATTGAAGTTTATTTTAGAGGCTACAAAGTCAACTTTAGATAATGGTTCTGCTCCTTTTAGGGATACTTCAGATGACCAATGGTACTCAAAATATTTATTTACAGCCTATTCTAAAAATATTGTAAATGGTAATCCAGATGGCACATTTAGGCCGACTGATACTGTTAATAGAGCTGAGTTTTTCAAGATTCTGTTTAATGGAATGAGTGTAGATATTAGTCCAACTGTTGAATTTGCTCCCTATGATGACGTGACGACTTCTGATTGGTTTGCTCCATTCTTGGCTTATGCAAAAGATCTTGGTCTTTTGGATACCAATTCAGTGAATATTAAACCGTCGGGTGAAATGACACGTGGAGACGTGGCTCAGTCTATGTATCGTTTGATGAAGCTGAGGGAGAGCTAGGATTAACTTTGAAGAGATTGTGTTTTTGATGATATCAATAACCTTTGATATTGCCGTCCTTGTAGACGGAGGGATATTGCCAGAGGCAATTTCTGTGGTACCCGGGACAGGATTTGAACCTGTGACCTTTGCCTTAGAAGGGCACTGCTCTATCCAGCTGAGCTACCCGGGCCATTTGATTACTTATTGTTTTTATCTTATTTGAGCTGTTTGTTCAATAGGATTTGTTGTAGTATATGTTTCGAATTTTGTATTTTCCTTTTATGCATCTACATCAAAATGAGTCTATACTTAGGGTAGTACATCATCACCCTACTCCATTCGTTTCACAGATTTTGAAATTGATACTGGCTTTTTCCCCGTTTTTTTTAATGCTTTTTGTTGCTCAGAATTCAATTTCGAACTTTAGTTTTATTGTTGCTCAACTTGTTCTCTTTTTTTTCTTTTTACTTGTTATAATGTATTTGGCTTTGATTTTTTGGTTTGATAAATTGGTAATTACGAATCATAGGATTGTTTATGTGAATTGGAAGTTTTTAACGGTTCGCCATGAGGCTGAGGCAAATTTGATTGATATTCAGGATGTGCGAACAAAGGAAATGGGTGTATTTTCGTATTTCAAGGTTTTTGATTATGGTTTGTTTCAGGTGGACACCTCTTCCTCATCCGCTATACTTGTTTTTGATGATGCTCCTGATCCTGAAGGGTTGAGGCAATATATTTATCATTTGAGAAAACAGTGATGATTGAAGATGAAAATGAGGATTTCGTTCCTGTTAGTGCCTTGGTTGATGAGAAGCTTGATCAGTTTGAGAATAAGTTGAGGCCAATTTCACTTCAGGAATATGTGGGTCAGGATGAAATAAAAAAAAGCCTTGGCGTTGCGACTGCTGCTGCGAAGATGAGAGGAGAAGGTCTTGATCATGTGCTTTTATATGGACCTCCTGGATTAGGTAAGACTACGCTGGCTCATATAATTGCTAGTGAACTTGGATCTAGTATAAAGATTACTTCTGGCCCTGCTCTTGAGAAACCTGGTGATCTTGCAGCTATTATTTCCAATTTACAGGTTAATGATGTTTTGTTTATTGATGAGATCCATAGATTGAAACCTGTTGTAGAGGAGGTCCTTTATACTGCAATGGAGGATTTTGGTATCGATATTGTCATAGGTAAGGGGCCTTCTGCTCGTAATATGCGTATCAATTTGCCTAAATTCACGTTGATTGGTGCTACTACAAAGTTAAACATGCTTTCTGCCCCTTTGAGGAGTCGGTTTGGTCATGTTTTTAAGCTGAATTTTTATTCTGATGATGATATTCAGCGCATTTTATTAAGATCTGCTCAATTATTTGGATGTGCTATTGATGATGTTTTTGCTTTGAGGTTGGCTCGTTGCTGCAGAAAAACCCCTAGGGTAGCAAATAGATTATTGAAAATAGTGCGTGATTATGCGGAGGTTAGGAATTTTGGTGTAATTAATGAGGGAATTTTAGATGAGGCTTTGGAGGCGGTTGGTGTTGATGAATTGGGCTTGGATAATGTTGATCGTGAGCTAATTTCTGTGATAATTGATAAGTTTGATGGTGGCCCTGTTGGCCTGGGAACAATTTCTGCTGCTATCTCGGAAGAAAGGGCCACAATTGAGGATATTTATGAGCCTTATTTGATTCAGATTGGCTTTCTTGAACGGACTCCTCGTGGTAGGATCGTGAAGCCTAAGGCTTTTAGCCATATGAGGTCTAAGATGTCTAACAAACTTCGATGAGGAAATTATTTATATTGTTTATTACTGTAGTGTTTCTTGTTTCGTGTAATGTTCAGGTTCCTGTGAGGGAGGGTATTCAAACTATTTCGCTGAAGGGTACGTTGTTACTGCAAAAGAGATCTAGTGGCGGCGGTGAATTGGTGGTTCTGCATGATGATCAAGGAAAAAATGTTGCACTTACTAGTTTGGCTATTGATCTTGCAAAGCCAGACTATGTTGGTAATCTAGTGGATTTAAGTGGTTTCTTTAAAGATGGCGATTCAGTTTTTGAGGTGACAGGCATTGCTGTTTTGGAGGTTAATAAAAGTGCTGAAAAGGATGGTGTCTTGACGGACTTAGTTAGTAGTGCAAACGGTTTTCAGATTTCCTATTTTGATAATTGGGATGTTGATGAGCAGGATGGAAATGTTGTTTTTTCTTTTATGGAAAATAAAGGTGTAATTGCTCGTTTTTCGGTTGTTAATTATTCTTTTGAATATACTAATTTGGATGATGGGAGCGTAACTGGGACCGGACTGGATACTGGAGCTTTTTCAAAGAGTGCTTTGAATGATTTTTTTGCCAAGATGTCTATTGAGGGTTCTGCTTATCATGAGCGGGAAATTGGAGTTGATCATTATTTTTCGTATTACTCTAGTGATAAAACTGGCGAAGTCTACTATTTGTATAGAAATGGAATTGTTTACAAGGTCTTTTTTGAGCCTGTTAGTACGGTTTCTTCTGATCTTCTTGATTTGAAAAATAAATTTCTGACTTCTTTGGCTACTTTTAAATTTATAGCTTTTACTTCTGACGAGAAGCCGGTCGTAAGCACTGCTGTTCCTCAATCTATTTCGAGTGCTCCTTATGATGGTGAGATGACTCCATTTGAGAGTTTTCCTTATTCTTTTATGGGTATGTACCCGCAGAGTTGGTACTATGCTGGTTCAAAGAGTTATGAGCTTGGAGTTTTGCATCATTATGCATTTAGCGACGAATCTGTTGATGGTCAGAATGCCAAAATATTTCTAGATGTACTTTCAATTCCTTTGCCAGATGGGGAAATTCTTTCTTTGGATGGTCGTGAGTATCATTCTGTTTTAGCTGGAGATATGATCGAATATTATTTTAACTTTGAGGGTAGAACCTTTAAAATCTGGGGCTCTTCGAGTTTAAATCCTCTTGTCTTAGCGATTGCTGGTTCTGTTAAAAAATTAGACTTGCCCAGCGGGGGTTAGCACTCTATAATTGCGAGTGCCAGAATTATTAAGCAATCAATTCTGGATGAGTAAAGCTTAAGTGGCATCTGAGGCCTTATGTACTGATTGGTTTTATGTTATAATGTTGCGATTTCTAAATAAAAATAACTGAAAATTATGAGTGATTTGAATCATTTCAATAAGTTTACAAAAGAGGCTAAGCGCGCTTTGATTGTTGCCCAGGAAAAGGCCAAGGATAACAAATTGAGTTACGTTGGTACTGAACATATTTTGATTGGTATTCTGGCACAGGAAAACTCTCTTGGTGCCTCTATTTTGCTGAATTTTGGTGTATCCTTAGATAATGTTTATCTTGTACTTAAGACTGTTGGACGGAGTAGTGTTCCTTCAAAATCTAGTGAGCCGGGTGGGCTAAGTGGCTTTGCTAAGGAGATTATTGAAGAGGCTGTCAAGATTGCACATGATCATGGACATGCCTTTGTTGGAACTGAGCATCTTCTTTACGCTTTAGTTTCTCAGGCAAATACTGCTGCGACTGTTATTCTTGAAAACATGAAGGTCTCTCCCGTTGATATTAAAGAGCAAATTCTTGAGGTTTTTGAAAGAGCAAAGGGTGGTCCTCAGGCTGAGGGTTCCCCTACCGCAACTGCTGAGATGCCAAAGAATCAGCAGGCGATGAATCCAATTGAGTTTTTTTTGAATGGCCTACAAGGTGTGTTGAATGGTGGTCAGCCTAAAGAGAATTATAAGAAAGCTAAAAAGGATGCTGATGTAAAAACTGATACTCCTGCTTTGGATTATTTTTCTACAGATCTAGTTGAGGAGGCCAGAAGAGGTGAGATTGATCCTGTTGTTGGGCGAAAAAGTGAGATTGAGAGGGTAATTAGCATCTTGTCTAGAAAGACCAAGAATAACCCTGTTTTGATTGGTGAATCGGGTGTTGGTAAGACTGCTGTTGCTGAGGGATTGGCTCTAGCTATTGCAAAAGAGCAGGTACCTGAGAATATGCTGGATAAACGAATTTTATCGATTTCGATGTCTTCAGTTGTTGCTGGTACGAAGTATCGTGGCGAATTTGAGGAAAGGTTGAAACAGATTATCGAAGAGGCCAGTGGTCATGACAATATCATTTTGTTTATTGATGAACTTCATACTGTTATGGGAGCTGGAAGTGCCGAGGGTAGCCTGGATGCTGCTAATATTTTGAAGCCTGCTTTATCAAGAGGTGGCGTGCAAATTCTTGGTGCCACCACAACTACTGAGTACAGGAAGCATATTGAAAAGGATTCTGCATTTGAGAGAAGATTTCAGTCGGTAATGGTTAATGAGCCTACTCAGGATGAATGTATTGAAATTATGACAGGTATTGCTGAGTCCTTTGAGGATCATCATAATCTTTTAATTACTCCCGAGGCTTTAGTGGCTGCAGTTAAGCTTTCTTCTCGTTATATTAATGATCGCTTTTTACCTGATAAGGCGATTGATTTGATAGATGAAGCTGGTGCGAAGATGAGAATTCGTGCAAAAGGAAATTCTAGTAAAATTAAAAAAATTCAGTCAAAGTTGAATGCTGTCATCAAGAAGAAGGAAGATAGTGTTACTCGACAGGATTATGAAAAGGCAGCCGAGCTTAGGAATGAGGAATTAGAACTGATGAAGAAAATCGATGAACAAAAGTACATCAAGATTCCTAGGGCTAAAAGGGAAAAACTTACAGAGGAGCATGTTGCTGATATTGTTTCTTCTATGACCGGTGTGCCCGTTACTAAGCTTGTTGATAATGATATTGAACGACTCAAGTCTTTGGAAAGTTCATTACATAAACGAATTATTGGTCAGGATGAAGCTGTTTCTGCTGTAGCTGGTGCAATTAGGAGGTCTCGTGCAGGTTTTGCTGATGAAAAAAGGCCAATTGGTTCGTTTATATTTATGGGACCTACTGGTGTTGGTAAGACAGAATTAGTGAAGGCTATTGCTGAGGAGGTTTATAATGATAAGGACGCTCTGATTAAGATAGACATGAGTGAGTTTATGGAAAAGCATAATACATCTCGTCTTGTAGGTGCTACTGCGGGTTATGTTGGTTATGAGGATGGAGGCCAGTTGACTGAGGCGGTGAGAAGAAAGCCTTATAGCGTCATTTTGTTTGATGAGATTGAAAAGGCTCATCCTGAGGTTTTTAATCTTCTGCTGCAGATCCTTGAAGATGGCGAATTGACTGATGCTAAGGGGAGAAAAGTTAATTTTAGGAATACTATTATTATCCTTACCTCTAATATAGGAGCGAAGAAATTAACTGAAAAGGCTGCTCCAATTGGTTTCGCTTCGAGTGAGACTGTGGCAAAAAAGGCAGAAAGGGATTTTGAGAGCATGAAGAGTGAAATTACAAAGGATCTGAAAGATCATTTTAGGCCGGAATTTTTGAATCGTATTGATAAAGTTGTAGTCTTCCATGCGCTTACCGCTGAAAATATCAAAGAAATTGTTAGTTTGAATTTGGCTTATCTGCAGACTCGTTTGAGGCCTAAGGGTCTTGAATTGGTTTCTACTGATAAGGCCCTTGATGTTTTGTCGGAGGTTGGATTTGACCCTAAGTATGGTGCTCGTCCTGTGCGTAGAGCAATTCAGGAGATGATAGAGGATCCGTTGACTATGAAGTTTTTGAATGGTGACTTCAAGGCTGGTGATAAGGTGGAAATTGTGGCGAAGGGTGATAAGGAAGTTGATCTTGTCAAAGTAAAGTGATTTAAGTTTGACGATCGCGACTAAAGTGCCTATAATCTCTCTGCTTTGGGAAATTTAGGTTACTTTGTTGGTAGAATATCTTAGGTGTCCCGAGCTAATATTATTAAAACATTCTACCACGTTAAGATTATGGCTTATGTTACTAGTCATAGTGATGTAATGGAGGAGCTTTTGAAGGCCTCTTTGCAGACTATGAAATTGCCACTTCCTGGTACTTTAGTAGAGGGAACTGTGGTTGCGATTTTGAAGAACAAAGTGCTTGTTGATCTTGGTGGTGTTGCTACTGGTATTATTTCTGGCCAAGAATCACATGATAGCTCTGGTACTGCTAAGGGTTTGCAGGTTGGTGATTCTATATCTGCTTATGTATTAGAGGAGGAAAACGAGGATGGACTGGTTGTACTTTCACTTAGAAAGGCTAGTCAACAGAAGACATGGGATAAATTTGTTGCTGCTTTTGAAAATGGTGAGGCTCTTACGGTTACAGCTAATGAGGCCAATAAGGGTGGACTACTGCTTAATGTTGATGGAATTAAGGGATTTATCCCTGTTTCTCAATTGGCTCCTTTGCATTATCCACGTGTCAATGGTGCTGATAGTAGCCAGATTTTGGCGCGCTTACAGAAGCTTATTGCAATTCCTCTTTTGGTTAAAATTATTAATCTTGATAAGGAGGGTGGAAAGCTTATTCTTTCTGAAAAAGCTGCTGAAGAGGAAGAACGAAAGTTGGCTCTTGGCAAGTTGGAAGTTGGTCAGAAGCTTAAGGGTAGAGTTAGCGGAATTGTGAACTTTGGTATTTTCGTTACATTTGAAGGCCTTGAAGGGCTTGTGCATATATCTGAAATCGCATGGGGACATGTTAAGGATCCAAATGATTTTGGTAGAGTTGGAGACGATGTTGAGGTACTTGTTATTGGAAAGGATAGCGATAAGATTAGTCTTTCTATGAAACGCTTAGTTCCTGATCCTTGGGTTGAGGCAACTAAGAAATACCAAGTTGGTAGTATAATTGAAGGAGAGGTGAATCGCGTAACCCCATTTGGTGCCTTTGTAAAATTGGATGATGAGATCAATGGTTTGATTCATGTTAGTGAGGTTTCTGATAAGGATGTTGCTGATCCAACTGAAGTTTTGAAGGTTGGTGATAAGGTTAAGGCTAAGATCATCGCTATTGATCCTGAAGAACACAGAGTTGGTCTTTCAATCAAGGAGCTTTTGACTGGTGGAGAGAAGACGGAAAAAAAGAAAGCTAAGAAAAAGGAGGATGAAGAGGTTGTCGCTGAAGACGAGACTGAGAAATCTGAAGAGTAGTATTTTTCAACTTTGATCTAAACAAGAAACGGACTAACTAATAGTCCGTTTCTTGCATATTGTTGTCTTCGTTTGCCTCTTTCACTTTGTTTTCGCTATCCACGATGAACTTAATTTTTCCAATGTTTTTATATTCGTAAATACTTCTTGAAATTGGATAGCTAAATGAAAAGGCGTCACCGGATTCCATAGTTGTGTAAGAATCGGTATTGGACATCACTTCTGTTCCGTTAACTGAAAGGATGTATTTAAATGGTGTTTTTCCGTCTATCTTCCCTGGTCCGTTGTTTTTAATAGTGATGTTGGCTGTAATATCCCCTGCTGGATCTACGGGCATGGTTGTTGTAACCTCTGCTGTTAGGTCGGGTAAGAGAGTTATCGTTTCCGGAGAAGTGGGTGTTGTTTCTGTATTAATTTGAGAATCGTCTGCTAGTTGTCCTTTAAAAAGATTGCCGTTTTTTACTTGTAGAGTGAAGGCCGTGACTATCGTTCCAGCAAGAAGAATTGTGACTAATGCTTTTGTTTTTGGATTTATTTCCATATTAATTTGGGTTAGTAGGTTTGTCGAGAATCAGGGCTTCTAATTCGCCACCGCTCTCTCCTTCCGTGATTTTGTAAACATCTTTGTCGATTTTAATAAACTCCTTTTGGGCAGTATTGTACATATTAACTGTTGTACCCAGACTGTTTCCAAGTTTTTGCATATAGACATCGTAGGCAGTGATGTGACGGTGAAGATCAGCAATTTTTTTGGCGATTTTGGTGATTGACTCCTCCATTTTTAGAGCTTTCAATCCTTGAAGTACGGTTTCAAGGTAGGCATAAAACGAGGTTGGAGAAACTATGATTACATGTTTTTTAAAGGCGTATTCGATTAGGTCCATAGCGCTAATGTTGACTGTACCGGATTTGTAGATAAGAAGGTTGTAGTAAATGCCTTCGGCGGGAATGAACATAAAGGCGAAGTCTGTGGTGTCTTCATTTGGACGAATGTATTTGGCGGTTTCATCGATGCGGTTTTTTATATCCATCTTGAACTCTTTTTCGAGCTCATCTCTTCTAATTTGCTCTTTTTCTTCCATGATTTTGTTGTATTTCTCAAGTGAGAACTTAGCATCGATTGGAATGATTCTTTCCTTAAAAAAGACGACTGCGTCAACAATCTCTCCGTTTTTGAATTTGTACTGCATTTGATATTGTCCTGGTTGCAGTACATTCCCAAGCAGAGTTTCAAGGAAGTACTCTCCAAGAATGCCTCTTTGCTTTGGGTTTTTAAGAATGTTTTCTAAGCTTTGGAGCTGCTCTGAAAAATTGAGGACCTGCTTATTTGTTTGCTTGACGTTGGTAAGCTCTTCTGTGATTTCTTTGATCATTCTCGAGCTTTCGGTGTGTTGTTTTTGAAGCGTCTGAGATGAGAACTCAAGTCCCTTTGAAATTCTTTCGTCTATTTTATCGAGTTTTGTTTGTGTTTCTTTTCTTGTTTCGTTGCCGCTTTCTCTAACTTCTTTCCTGAGAGACTCGATAAATTCAAGCATTAGCTTGTTTTCTGATTCGTGAGGCTTTGCATGTTTTGTTGTGTAGAGTAGATAGGCAGTAAGTGCTGTTACTCCAAGTGCTAAAATTATTACTGCGATTTCCATATCTAAAATCTATGGTCTTTCCACTTCTTTTTCAATAGAGAGCTTTACATCTAGGGCTATTTTGCGTAGACTGACAACGCTTTTTACAGTATTTGCTACTCATGTCCACAAAACTATCAGATTTAGCCGAAAAATTAGGTATTGAATTGCCTGATTTAAAGAAGAAGATTGCTGATTTGGGTTTTGAGATTACTTCTCGAAGTAGAGTAATTGATGATGAGGTGGCTGAATTGGTTGAGGCTGAGTTTTCTGCTCCAGTCGAAACGGTTGCGGACTCTGATTTGGATGAGGAGCCTGGCGATATTGCAGAGGTTTTTGATGAGATTATTTCCCAAGAGAGAGAAAGGGAGATTGTTAAGAGTCAGAGGAAAAAGATGGCAGGCAAGGACATGAAGAAAAAGACTGTTGAAAAGACGGCTTATGTTCCCTCTGTTATTGTTGCGCCTGGAGATACTATTGAAATTAACGAGGTAATTACGGTAAAGGAATTTGCTGAGAAAACTGGCATTAAGATTGCAAAGATCATTGGTGAATTAATGAAAAACGGAATATTGGCGAACATAAATCAGCAGATCGATTTTGAGACTGCTCAAATTATTGCTGATGACCTTGGGATTAAATTGAAGAGAATACGTGGTGCTGCAGATGTTAAAGAGTTGATGATTGGTGATATTACTAATCTTTTGAAGGAGGACGATGAGTCACTTCTAAAAACTCGACCTCCAGTTGTTTGCGTGATGGGCCATGTTGATCATGGTAAAACAAAGTTGCTTGATGCAATTCGTGAGGCAGACGTTGTATCTACTGAATCAGGTGGTATTACTCAGCATGTTGGTGCTTATCAAGTAAGCAAAAAGGGTAAATTAATCACGTTTTTAGATACTCCGGGTCATGAGGCATTTACTTCTATGAGAGCGCGTGGGGCCAAGGTTACTGATATTGCTATTTTAGTTGTTGCCGCGGATGAAGGAATGAAGATGCAGACTATAGAGGCGTTGAACCATGCTAAAGATGCTGGTGTGCCTATAATTGTTGCAATAAATAAAATTGATAAGCCTAATGCGAATTTGGATAAGGTGATGGGTGAGCTTTCTGAGAATGGATTGCAGCCTGAGGCGTGGGGTGGAACTACTATTGTTGTTCCTGTTTCTGCCTTAACTGGTGCGGGAATTGATGATCTACTGGATATGATTTTGTTGACTGCTGAAATGGAGAATTATCGTGCTAATCCTGATCGTAGTGCAGTTGGTACTGTAATTGAGGCACATTTGGATCATAGCCTTGGTCCTGTGGCTACTATTTTGGTTAATACTGGTACTCTTAATTTGATGGATAATGTGGTGATTGGTAGCAGCTTTGGAAGAATGAAGTTGATGCGTGATCATAATGGCTTGGCTATCAAGTCTGCTGGTCCTTCAACTCCTGTTGTTGTTGCTGGTTTGAATATTACCCCAAAGAGTGGCGATATTTTGCATGTGGTTAGTGATGAGCGAAGTGCTAGGGTTCAAGCTGAGCAGATGGAGTTGATGTACAAGAGTGATTCGTTAGAAAAGGAATCTGGTTTGGCTCATATTTTGAGTACGATTAAGTCGGATAAAATCTTAAAGATTATTTTGAAGACTGATATGAAGGGGTCTCTGGAGGCCATAAAGCAATCAATTGCAAAGGTGAAAGATGAGGATGTAGCGGTGAAAATTATTCATAGTGGTGTCGGTACTATAACGGAGTCAGACGTAATGATGGCTAGCGCAAGTGGTGCTGTGGTAATGGGTTTTCATACTGATTATGACTCCCCTTTTGTTGGAAAGATTGCTGAGCGTGAAAAGGTAGAAGTTATGTTTTTCAAAATAATTTATGATCTTTTGCAGCAGATTTCAGGTTTGCTAACTGGACTACTTGAGCCGGAAATTATCGAAATTGTTCTTGGACGTGCTGATGTGAGACAGGTATTTTTGACAAAGAAAAAGGAGATGATTATTGGCTGTAAGGTGATGAAGGGTAAAGTTATGAATAAGGCTAAACTTAGAGTAATTAGAGGTAGAAATGCTGAAGGTGAGGATATTGTAATTGGGAAGGGTTTCATTGAATCTTTGCGAAAAGTTGAAGAGGCTGTTGCTGAGATTGGTGAGGGAAATGATTGTGGTATTAAGTTTTCTGGAAACGTGAAGGTTGAGGAAGGTGATGTACTTGAGGCTTACAAAGAGGAGGAAAAGCGTAGAGTAATTTCTTAGTTATGGAAAAGTGTAGAAAAGTTACCTTTCCGGTGTTTAAGGATGATCGTGGCTTGTTGGTGCCTGTTGAACTTAAAGATTATGTGGATTGGGAAGTTAAGAGGGTTTACTATCTTACTGATGTAGTTGCGGCACGCGGTGGGCACGCAGTTAAGAGCGAGAAAAAGATTTATATTTGTCAAAAGGGACGGGTATTGGCGAGACTTCATGATGGAGAGGTGTGGCATGATTTTGAGTTAAAAGGACCTAGTGATGCGATTATTATGGATGAAATGTGTTATCGGGATTTTCATGACTTTTCTTCGGATGCTGTTTTAATGGCTATTTCATCTGTGAATTATGTTCCTGAGGATTATATTTATGACCTTCAGGAGTTTATTAAATTTGTAAAAACCTAATATGAAGATTCTTGTAACTGGCGGAGCTGGTTTTATTGGAAGTAATTATGTTCACTATCATTCTGAAAGGTATCCTGAGGATGAGTTGGTGGTTTTGGATAAGCTTACTTATGCTGGAAATCTCGAAAACCTAGCCGATTTGGAGGGAGTGAGGGGTTTTCGTTTTGTGCAGGGAGATATTGCTGATAAGGCTTTTGTTGACTCATTTTTTGCAACTGAGAAATTTGATACAGTTATAAATTTTGCAGCTGAGACTCATGTGGATCGAAGTATTACTGGTCCAAGTATTTTTGTACTCACTAATATTGTTGGGACCCATAATTTATTGGAGGCGAGTAGATTAAATGAAGTAATGCGCTTCCATCAGGTTTCGACTGATGAGGTATATGGAGACTTGGGAACTGATTCTACCGATTTATTTACTGAGATGACTCCAATCGCTCCAAATTGCCCTTATGCTGCTTCAAAGGCCTCTGCTGATCTTTTGGTGCGAAGTTATTTTGAAACCTATAACATGGGTGTGACCATTAGTAGATGTAGCAATAATTATGGCCCTTATCAATTTCCAGAGAAGTTAGTCCCCTATTTTTTCAGTTTGATTCTTGAGGATAAGCCGGTACCTGTGTATGGAGATGGGAAGAATGTACGTGATTGGTTGTTTGTGTTGGATCACTGTAGAGCGATTGACTTGATTGTTAGGAATGGAAAAATTGGCGAAGTTTATAATATTGGTGGTAATAATGAGAAAACAAATCTGGAAATAACTCAATTCTTACTTAAGTTTTTGGGTCGAGATGAGAGCTTGATCACCTATGTTGATGATAGGTTGGCGCATGATAGACGCTATGCGATTGATGCCAGTAAGATTGAACGTGAATTGGGCTGGACCCCTTCGGTTAATTTTAGTGAAGGAATTGATTATACTTTTAAGTGGTATCAGGATCACAAAGAGTGGGCTGAGCATTTGATGGATAAGCTTGAAGAGAGGAAGCACAAAAAGGTGAGCGCAAGTCCATTGGAAGCTAGCAGATAGTTAGAAGTTTAGCTCTTTTGTAAGAGTGTACCTAACTGGTTTGCTGTGTTGGTAGCGTTCTTCAATTGTTGAGAGGTCGGGCTCTTCTTTTAGCTCAATTTTACTGTCTCTTTTTGAGCGTACAACTATGTGGCCGCCTTGCGGTCCTCGGCAATCGGTGATCACCAGCGATTCTTCGTTTGGTGCTCCCTTTTTTGATCGTGTAATGGCACTTTGCAATGCTGCTGCAAGACTAATGGTTTTAATTCTTAGTTTTTCATAGCGACAGATTTTTTTTATAAATGTATTGATTGTCTGGATCGTTTCAGGTGAAATTTTGCCTTCTATTTCAATTGAGTAGGCATTTGGTGGCGGGGTGAATTCTTCTGGCATGTGCCTGTTTGTAGGCGTTTGGCTTTGCATATCAACTTGCAGTAGAAGGTATTTTATTATTTCTTGTGTGGCGGGATCGTTTCTAAATTGATTAGCATTTGCGTGGAGAATATTGTCTGGACTTGCCAGTACTGCGTCTCCAAAGTCGTTGGCGATGAATCCTGACGTCATAAGCATTTGATATGGCCTTTTTGGTGTTCTTTTGGCTCTAGCCATAATTGTTGCTAGTTCTTTGATTGCGTCTGGGGTTCTTGCTCTGATTCTTCCAATTTCTACTTGGGTGAATATTGCTCCAATCGTTGCTGGTGTAATGTTTGGGTAGGTATTTTGGAGTAGGGCCTGTACGTCTCTATCGTTGCCTTGAATATAGGCTAGGTCTTGAAAATACTGGGCTTCTGCGTCTGCGCATACGACGGTCCTGGTACTTCCTGGTACATCAATAGCCCTGCCAATGTCGGTTAATTCAGCTGGTGAAATTATATCTTCTACTTTTGATGTTTCTGGATATTTGTCTCCCTTCATCGATTGACATTGTTTAAAAATGTATCTCAGTATACTTACTTGCGTTAAATTGTCAATGCTTCTCTTGGATTTCTGGCTGGGTTTGGGTAGAATTGGCGGGTAATAAATTTTTCTATGCGCTATTCACAAAGTTTTGCTAAGACACAAAAGGAGATTCCAAAGGATGTAACGGTTGTTAGCCATCAATATTTGATTAGAGGTGGTTTTATTGATCAGCTAGCCGCTGGATTGTATAGTTTTTTGCCTTTTGGTTTTCGAGTTTTAATGAAAATTGATCAAATTGTTCGCGAAGAGCTTAGTAAACAGGGGGTTGAGCACCTTTTGATGCCCTTTGTTCATCCTGCTTCTTTGTGGAAGGAAAGTGGCCGATATGACACCGTGGATGTGCTTTTGAAATTCAAATCTGCCCGCGGTAGTGATTGTGTGCTTGCTCCTACGCATGAAGAAACGGTTACGGATTTGGCTAGGAAGTTTGTGCGTACTTATAAGGATTTACCGGTAATATTGAATCAAAATCAGTGGAAATATCGTGATGAAGTGCGTGCCACTGGCGGGCTGTTGAGGACACGTGAGTTTTTGATGCAGGATGCCTATAGTTTTGATAAGGATCGCGAGGGATTGGATTTGAGTTTTGATAAGGTTAGTTCTGCGTATCATTCGATTTTCAGGAGGGTTGGTGTTGATGTGCTTGTAGTAAAGGCTGATAGTGGCTCTATGGGTGGGTCTGATAGTGAGGAATTTATGATTGTAAGCGATGTTGGGGAAGATAGAATTTTTCTTTGTAATGAGTGTGATTATAGAGCTAATAGTGAGAAGGCTGTGAGTAATGTTGTTGATATTAAGCAGGATTCCGAGATGAAACCGATGGAAAGAATTGAGGGGGCCGGTATTATTGGTGTTGAGGAATTGGCTCGTCATTTGGGAGTTGAGGCTGGTCAGACCTCAAAAACCTTACTTTTCCGGGCAGATAAAAAGTATGTTGCGGTGATGATTCGTGGCGATTTTGATATTAATGAGACTAAATTGAAAAATTATTTGGGCTGTTTGGATTTGGAATTGGCTTCTGCTGAAGTGATAAAGGAATTAACAGGGGCTGAGGTTGGATATATGGGGCCAGTGAATCTGCCTGAGGGTATTCATTTGGTGGCTGATTTGACCTGCAAAGGCCGCGTTAATTTTGAGGCTGGCGCGAATGAAACTAATTATCATAATGTTAATGTGAATTTTGAGCGAGACTTCCCTACTCCAGAATTTGTTGATCTTCGTGAGGTGAAGGATGGTGATCAGTGTAGTAAATGTGGCAGTGGTATGTTGATGGCTAAAAGTGCGATAGAGATTGGGCATGTATTTAAACTTGGAACTAAGTATTCCGATTCTATGAAGGCGAATTTTATAGATAGGGACGGTAAGGGAAAGCCAATTATCATGGGTTGCTATGGCATTGGTATTTCTCGCCTTGTGGCTGCTACTGTTGAGGCTTCTCATGATGAAAAGGGTATGATCTGGCCTGTTAATATTGCGCCTTTCCAGGTGCAGCTCGTAATGCTAGGAAATGATGAAGAGGTGCGAGCGGAAGCTGAGGCTTTGTACGCCGATCTTTTAGCTCAGGGTTTTGAGGTGCTTTTTGATGACCGAGATGAAAGTGCTGGAATAAAATTCAAGGATGCAGATTTGATTGGTTTGCCCTTGAGGCTTGTGGTTAGTAAAAAAATGATGGAACAGGCTGCAGTGGAATGGAAAGAGCGTACTGCTGAGGCTTTTGAGGTGGTAAATAGGGGTGACGTGGTGATGAAAGTACGTGATTTTTTAAGTAATTAAAGTGAAAATCGTACTGCTTGGTAAGTCTGGGATGCTTGGATCTGCTTTTTTAAAATTACTTGATTCTAGGGTGGATATTGAGCTGCATGGTTTTGATTTTGCTAATTTGGATGTAACTAAATTTGATGATGTACGCCGAGTGATTACTAATTTGCGTCCTGATTTCGTAATAAACTGTAGTGGTTACACTAATGTTGATTTGGCTGAGAGTGAACCTGAAAAAGCTTTCACATTAAATGCGCATGCGGTTGAAAATCTGGGGAAGCTTTCTGTTGAGTTTGATTTTAAGTTGATTCATTTCAGTACCGACTATGTTTTTTCTGGTGAAAAAGTTGATGGTTATTTGGAGAATGATAAGTGTGGCCCTCTTAATGTGTATGGAGAGTCAAAACTGGCTGGAGAAAGGGCCTTAATTAGTTGTGGGGCAAATTCATTTATTGTCAGAACTGCTTGGCTTTTTGGTCCAAATGGAAAAAATTTCGTAGATACAATGGTGAAAATTGCTAAGGAAAGTGGAACGGTTCGAGTTGTTGGTGATCAATTTGGATCCCCTACTTATACTTTTGATTTAGCAAATGCTGTTATAAGAAGTTTCATTGATCAGGATAAGAGTTTTGGAGTTTATCATTTAACTAATTTGGGAGAGGTGAGCTGGTGCGATTTTGCAAAAAAAATCTTTAATTTTGCGAAGCTGAATGTGAGCGTTGAGAGTATTTCTTCGGCAGAATTTGCCCGCCCCGCTAAACGTCCCAATCATGGTATTTTGATAAACTCTAAGTTGCCCTTGCTTAGGCCTTATGAGGAGTCTTTACGCGAGTATATAGGTTTGCATTTTGCTTAGTATTACTGTTTAATTTTTTCATGAAAGGAGTAATTTTAGCTGGCGGAACAGGGAGTAGGCTTTATCCGCTTACTAGAGTGACAAATAAGCATTTGTTGCCGGTTTTTAATAAGCCGATGATATATTTCCCTTTATTTGCTCTTAAAGAGGCTGGGATTACTGAAATTATGATTGTATCTGGGCGTGGGCATGTTGGCACATTTTTAGAATTAATCGGTTCTGGTGCGAGGTTTGGTTTGAGTATTCGCTATGAGATTCAGGAGGAGGCTGGTGGAATTGCTCAGGCTTTGTCTTTGGTGGAAAGTTTTGTTGGAGATGATAAGTTTGCTGTAGTGCTTGGGGACAATGTTTTTGAGGATAGTATTAAAAGTGCTGTTGAGGAGTTTGAACGTCAATCTGAAGGAGCGAAGATTTTCTTGAAATCCGTGGCCAATCCAACGGCTTATGGTGTCGCTGAACTGGTTGGCGGAGCAATTAGATCACTTGTGGAGAAGCCAAAAGTGCCTGTTTCTGATTTGGCGGTTGTGGGCCTTTATATGTATGATTCTGGTGTTTTTGAGGTAATTAGGGGCTTGAAGCCTTCTGCTCGAAATGAGTTGGAAATAACTGACGTTAATAATTATTATCTTTCTCAAGGAACACTTTCTCATCAGATATTAGATGGATTTTGGGGTGACTGTGGAGAATCGTTTGAGAGCTTGATGCAGGCTTCTGATTTGGTTCGAGGAAGTTTTTTGGCTAATATTTCTGACAATTTATGAGTAGTAAGGTTTTTGTTAGTGGATCTTTAGCTTATGATGTTTTGATGAATTTTGATGGTACTTTTTCAGACCATATTCTTGCTGATAAAATTAGTTCTTTAAGTGTGTCCTTTTTTGCTAAAAATCGAGAGATATTTTTCGGGGGCTGTGGAGGAAATATCGCTTATGGTTTAAGTAAATTTGATATTGTCCCCTATTTGTTTGGAAATGGGGGAAATGACTTTGGGCGTTACCTGTCTCATTTGAATAGTATTGGTGTTGAGTGTGATAGTGTAGTTTGTGATGAGAAACTTCCAACTGCTTCGGCCTTTATTTTGAGCGATAATGGTGCGAATCAGATTGCTATGTTTTCTCCGGGAGCAATGGAATCTAATTCTGATATTTCTTTGTCAGGGACTGTTTTTGATTTTGCGATACTTGCGCCACTTTTGCCTGAGCGAATGGTTGCTGTGGGCCGGGCCCTGCAAGGTAATAGTATGAGATACTTGTTGGACCCGGGCCAGGCATTGGTTTCTTTAACAAAGGAACAGTTGGAGTTTTTGATTTCTGGTGCTCATTCCATGGTGTTAAATGAGTATGAATTAGAGCTATTTGAGAAGAAAATGGGCTGTTCTTTGAGTGATTTTGATAGCCACTTTGATTTTGTTGTGGTGACTTTGGGCGAAAATGGTAGCGAGGTGCGTCGAGGCGGTGTTGTAACTCGAGTTGCAGCTTTATCGAACTTAGAGGTTGTTGATCCAACAGGCTGTGGAGATAGTTTTCGTGCTGGTTTTATTGCGGCATTGCAAAATGGTCAGGACTTATCGACTGCCCTGAAATGGGGAAATGTGATTGCTTCTTTTTGCCTTGAAGTAAAGGGGTCTCAGTCTTATGATTTTTCACTGGAGGATTTCAATGAAAGATTGAGGACAACTTATCCTTGATGGAGTTGAACGTTACTTTTTCTAGCGTGAGTGAGTTTTTTGAAAGTCCCTGATCGTTTAATAGGTTGGAGATTTTTTCCCCGTAACTTATCGCAAGGAAGGGTGTTTTTGTTTTGATGGCTGTGATTACTGAATGTAGCCTCATTCCAATTAGGCATTTTGAGTTGGCAATTTGTGCCTCGGCCTCGGTTGTTGTTTTGGGATTCACTATTTTTACTCTAGATTTTTGGTTAATGCCTTTTACTAGCTCTTCATGAACGTTATTGTCGCTTTGCGGACCTTGCTGAAAATTTACGAAATTGATTTCGAGTTGGAGCTCTTCGATGAGCCAGTTGCAGATTTTGGTGAGATCCTGTTTGAGCGTTGGTGGCCATTGAGGTGTATCTCTGAGCGCTATACTTACTATTTTGCTTTGATTGTTGTGTATGTGCTTTGGTTTGGAGTATAAAGCTAGGTCCTGCTCTACCTCTATGTGCCTTTTTATGCCTACCTTTTCAAGGTTTTTCTTTGAGGTGGTGTCTCTTACAGAAATTTTGCTAGCTGAGTTGAAGATCTTTTTAATTATTGCTTTCTCTATTATACCCTTTATTGCTCCAAGGCTTTGTCCAACAATTTCTATTGTTTTTTTATACTTTAGTGCTGGCCTAGTTTGTAGCCACCAGATGAGGTTTGCGCGGTTACTTTGACTTGCAAAAAGCCCTCCTCCTCCAAAAATAAAGAGGTCGCAGTCCTTGATTGCTTCCATAGTTTCCTTGTTTGGATGAAGTAGACTTTTTAGATAGCTTTTAATGCCGGCTGGTAGCTGTTTGAGACTTTTAACGTGATGAATTTTGCTTGTTTCTTCTGGATTTGCGCTTATGACTAAAAATTCTGCCGCGGGGTATTTTGATTTAAGCTTTTGAATTAGTCCTTCAAGTATCATCTCGTCCCCGATGTTTTGAGCTCCGTAGTTGCCGCAAATAACGATTTTCATATTTTCGATTATTTATTTCAGTTTATAACTTTTTCTATGTATTGCGCAAAGTCCATATTTCTTGATGTTTGAGCGATGAAGTTGCGTTCCGTAACCCATGTGTTTTGAAAATCCGTAATTTGAAAATAAGGAATCATAGTGATTCATCAGGTGGTCTCTGGCAACTTTGGCGAGAATAGAGGCGGCGGCGATGCTTTTCACTTTGCTGTCTCCTTTTATGATGGTTTGAAATGGCAAATCGATAGTTTGCTTGTCTCTTCCGTCAATGAGGACGTAATCAGGCTTTACATTAAGAAATTTTACGCATAGATGATTGGCTTGGATAGTTGCGTTGAGAATATTGATCTCGTCGATCGTTTCGTGTGGTACGAAGGTAATACTAAAGTCCTCGCTTTGGTCGATAATTTTATGAAAGAGTTCTAGGCGTTTTTTGTGTGTGAGTTTTTTGCTGTCGTCGAGGCCCGGTAGACGCGCTGTTTTTTTGAGAATGACCGCTGCCGAAACTACCGGGCCTGCGAGTGGCCCTCTTCCAGCTTCGTCAATTCCAGCTATATAAAAAAATCCCTGCCTTATGAGTTGTTGCTCAACTGGCAGGAATTTTCCCATTTCAAATTATTAGGCCTCTTTGCTTTCTTTAGTCTCTTCTGCTGTTGCTACTTCCTCTGCAACTGCGCTCTCAGTAACTACTTCTTCACTGGTAGTTTCTTCTGTAGTCTCAGCTGCCTCCTCGAGTGCTTTTTGATTTGCTAGCTCTTCGATAGCTTTCTCCATTTCCTCCTCGTTTTTGGCATCCTTGCTGCTTACGAAGCTTTCCTTCAAACGTGCAGATTTACCAAATCTATCTCTCATGTAGTAAAGTTTTGCTCTGCGGATTTTTGATTTCTTCTTAATCTCAATTTTATCGATAACTGGTGAATACATTGGGAAGATTCTCTCAACACCAATTCCTTCAACCACCTTACGAACAGTAAAGCTTTTATCTGCTCCGTACCCACTATTAACTTTGATAACTAATCCTTCAAAGCTCTGGATTCTGTGTTTTTCACCTTCCTTGATTTTTTGATAAACCTTAACTGTGTATCCAGCTTGGATATCTGGAACTTTTTTTACCGCCTTTTTGGCGATCTCCTTCATGTCGTGTAGAGTTGTAGTCATGCTAAAATTTGGTTTAATGCGAAGGCAATATATAGAAGCTGTCCTTATAAATCAAGCTTTTTTACAGCTTATTTATCAAAATCTTATTATCAGGATCGTTGATTAGGTCGTTGACGAATTTGTCGTGACAATTTAGACGATATTGATAGTCCTCAACGCTTAAAACGCTATACTTGATTGGGCGTGGTGCTGAAATTTCATTATTGATATAGTTTGCCAATTTATCGCGATCAAAGGTGCCAACTATTAGCATGTCTACATCTCCAGTTTCCTTGTTGGTAAGGATTCCGGAGGCAACTAGTACCCTGATATCCCCTAGTTTCTCTATCTCTTTGCCAATATCTTGAGCTGGTGCGAGTGTTTTGTGAATAATCCCCCTTAGTTCTGCGAGAATTATAAAATCTTTATTGATACAGTAGTATTTTTTCCTGTTCTTGCTTTTTGTTTTCAAAAAGCCCATTTTCTTTAAATTATCCAATTCTCGTCGAACTGAATTAATTTGTTCGTCAAGCTTCCTCGTTAATTCTCTGATGAAAAACTCACTTTCTTCGTTCATCAGGAATGTAGTGAGTAGCTTAATACGCGTGTTTGATGTAAAAAGCCGTTTCAACATTGCCTTTGCTTAAGCCCTAATTAGTTGTGCCCGCTAGGTATACAAAAAGTATACATCGCTGTGTGCAACGTATACTTTATTTATTCTAATTGCAACATTTTTTTATACAG
>CAYHGX010000009.1:48124-54821 GCA_964356355.1 uncultured Candidatus Peribacteria bacterium
TCTTCTTCGTTGGCTGCGTCCATAATATTACTGATAAAGGCATGGTAGCTGGCCCCAGTGATCATGCCAAGGACTGAGATTCCGAGAACTACTAAGATAGGACTTGAGTCTGATAGATCATAGATTAGAAAATTGAGACCGCTGAATGTGGCCCCAATATTTTCAAAGGCGAGGATTAATATGAGGACTGTAAGTACAATTGACGAGGTGAGGTAAAATGCTTTCATAGGAATGAGGTTTAAAGCAGCTTTGTTGCTGTTTAATTTATGACTTTTTCGAACAACTTACGAAGGGCAAGTCTGTTGATAATTTGCGCCTTTGTTTGATTGCTTGCAATATCTTTTTCAATTTTATAGTGCTCCTTTTTAGGATATTTACTCTTTATTTTGTCCACTTCCCCTTTGAACTCCTCATCGGATACTTTAATTTCCTCAGCTTTGATTAAATGTTGAAGGGCAAGGCGGATTCGAATGCGTTTTTCGGCTTCTGGTGCGTATTTTTCGCGGAGCTCCTCTTCTGTGGTTTTGGCCTGCTCTAGGAAAGTTGCGAGATCAATGTTTTTGGCACCAACCTCTTCTTTGATCTCATCGAGCATGAAGTTTACCTCTTCTTCTATTAATTCTTCTGGGATTTCGGCCTTTGCTTGATCCAGAAGTTTTTCGAGATATTCGTTTTCACGTTGATTTTTTGCCTCCTCTTTTTTGCGACTCTCTAGACTTGTGGTGATATCCTTTTTTAGCTCTTCTACCGTCTGCTTTTTACCAGTCATTTTTTCAATTAATTCATCGGTGAGTTCTGGTGATTTGGCCTCTTCTACTGAGTGAACTTTTATTTTGAATTTTAGCTCCTTGTTTTGGAAATCCTCTTTGTGGTAGTCCTTTGGGAAGGTAATTTTAAACTCTTTTTCGTCGTCGGATTTTAGATCGATGAGTTCGGCTTCGAAACCTGGGATCATGTTGCCGTCGCCGATGATTACAGGATGGTGTTTGCTACTTGTGCCTTCCATGGGCTGATCGTTTTCGTCGAAACCATCGAAGTCTATTTCAATTCTGTCGCCGTGCTTGGCTTTTCGATCAACCATTTCGTAGGTTGTGGAGTATTTTTTGAGGTCGTTTAATACTGCCTCGATATCTTCCTCTTTTACCTCGATTTTAGGCTCTGCAACTTTAATGCTCTTGTAGTCCCCTATTTCCACCTCTGGCATCGTGGCTACTGTGGCGGTGAATACAAATGGGGTGTGGGAATCAATTTTCACTTCGGGACGGGAAATAACCTGGAGTCCCTCTTTGATAATGGCATCTGCGTAGGCTTTTTTTAAGGCTACCTCTTGTGTGTGAGCCTCAATGTATTTGGGATCGATGCTTTCTTCGATGATGTGGGCTGGAATGTGGCCGGGGCGAAAGCCTTTGATTTTCACTTCTTTGGATATTTCTTCGCAGGCTTGTATTTTGGCTTTGTCTAGCTCTTCCTGTGAAACTGTAATTTTAATTTCAACTTTTGATTTTGGGAGCTTTTTGAGTGTGTATTCCATGGCGTGTAATTTAACTTGATTATTAATTTGACTGCGGGTAATATTAAATGCTCAAGTAACATTTAGCAATTGTAAATTTTGGCTTTTACTGGTATAATAATTAGATAAATTACCTATATGGCGAATCCAATGCACAGCAATCCAGGGAGAGATAAGGTTGAGGCTGATGGGCTCGGGTCTTTGGATGTGATGATTGCAAGGGGGGCTGAAAAGGTGGATTTGGCTGAATTGGTGGTGAACGGGATGCTGAGTGCTACAGCGAAGGCGGCAATTGAAGCTAGCTTGCCAAATCATGAGGCGCTTTTCACGAGTGCTTATGAACGAGAGCTGGCTGGAGGCGATCGAGCTGCGGCTTTTAAACGGGCTTTTTCGATCGTGTATGGACGATTTCAGATGGAAGATAGGGATGGAATGGCTATGGAGAATGCAGTGGTTGAAAAATTAAATAAGCGATTGAAGGTGCCTATGTTGGCAAATGGGAATTTGGCTAAGGATAGGCCGGTTTTGGCTGGGATGATGCGAAGGATTAAGATTTGGAGAGCCAGTGCAGGGACGAAGGGACGTGCTATTGAGGCTGGTCGGCAGGCTGGCTTGGATCTTTCGGCTCTTACTTCTGCCCGAGACTTAGCCAGGGATACTCGCCAAACTACTGAAGCTGATGTGGTTGCAATCCCTGGGTTGGACAGGAGAACGGACGTGCGCAGGATACACGCTGAGATGGAAAGTGCTAGCAATACGTTGATTACTAATCCTTATGGGCTTGGTGAATTTCCAATTGTTCAGCAGTTTCGAAATGGGGAGTTGAATGGAGCTGCCTTTGATGTACGAATACGGTCGATTAATGATGATATTGCGCGAAGAGATGTTTTGCCTGCAAAGTTGGGACCTCAAATATGGAAATTCGGGGAAGATTTTCAAACCGATACTGATGAATTGAAAAATATTGTTTTGGCTATGGCGGCTACCCCTGGAGCCATGTCATCTCCTAGTCCTGCTTCCGCTCTTCCTTTTATTGATAATTTTAATAATGAACTACTGAGCTTACATGGTGGTATTGGATCTATGAGGCTTGAAGATTTGCGAATATTTTTGGATGGGCCTTTAAAGTTGGTAATGGATCAGTTTCTTACTTTGGGGACTGTATTGCCTACTGATAATGCTGATCTTTTGCGGCTTTCTAAGAAAATTTGGGATGGACTTGAAAAATTCCGTACTCAAATTAGTAAAGCTATCGCTAAACAAGAAAGGGTGCGCGAAAACAACCAGTCTCGTGAGGCTGAAAGAGCTCAATTGGCTACAGATAAATCTAGTTGGAATTCGAATTATTCGCAGTTAAATAAACATTTCCGTGAGCTAGCTTTTGCACCTGGTGTACAGGTTACTCGTGATGCAATGACTCGGATTGTTGGGCTGGAGACGGTTTTGACCGACTTCAGGGCTAGATATGATGCTTTTGAGGCGATTGATACTAATGTTGTGACGTTGGATCAGTTGAGGCAGATGGCTAATGACTATGCTTCTGCAATGGCTCAAGTAAGGACTTTGGCGAGTCGGTATGTAGCTAATGCCAGGGCTGCTTCTGCTAATGCCCAGACTTTGGTAGATGATCAGAACGGGCGTATTAATCGGCTCGGCGAAGTGGCTGCTGATACGACGACGCGTTTGAGTGTGGAGGAGATTTTGGAGAGGGCTTTTGGGAAGGAAGGAAATCCTGGATATATGATTGGAGCTCGGAGAAAGATGGAGGACACAAAAAGGGCTGCTGCTGATGCTCAGACTGTTTATGATTATTGTGCAAATGAGGAGAACTTTTCAGGCTTGAGTGATGCTGCTGCCTCGTATAGACAGGCGGTTACCGACTGTAATCTTCCTCCTGAAACAGATTTTTCACGGGCACATCGAAAGGCACTTTTAGAGTTGGACACCGCTAAAGGTACTAGAAGTAGTCTTGGAAGGGTACCAAATGAGGATGACGTCATAGCTAAAATTAGAGCAAGTGCTGCTAGTGTTGAGCCTCCATTGAGTGTGGTGGACGCCAGGCATACTGATTTAGATAGCGAGTTTAATAATGACAATGCGAAGCTGGATGCTGATATTAAGGGTTTATTAGACCAGAAGGCCAAGCTTAGGGCCCCAGCTTATAAAGATGCAGCGGCTTTACTTATTGCATCGGATACTGAGGCTAAGCATGCTGAGCTTGTTTTGGAGTATCAGAAGAGGTCTGGTGTTGTTGATGTTGAAATTGCTGCTCAGGAGCTTAAGAAAAAGGACGTAGAAAAGCTACCTAATGCTCAACAACAGGCAGCCTTGGCCCTTATCGATGATGAGATCTCCAAATTGAATGCTAGCAGGGGCCCTGTGCCAACCTTAGATGATGCTAAGAAATTGATTGCTGAGCCTGATAGAAAGCTTGTAGAGGATAAACTAAAGGATTTATCCACTAATTATGATGGGACACGTGAGTCTTTTGATAGAGATATTGAAGCTAAGCGACAGGCAAAGCGCAGTTTGAGACGGAGAACAAGGGCTGAGGTGGTGACCTTGGTTAAGGGTGAGGCACTTAGTGCTGAATTGGAGCCTGCAAAGGTGGCTGCTAGATTGTCCAGTTTGAGAGCCACCTATAAGGCCGACGTTGCACAGGCTGATGATGCAATTGAGGCTGCACAGGCCACTGTAGACAAGCTAAAAACGGTTTTTGCTAAGGCTGGGGTGTTGCAGAAGTCCCTGGGGCCATTTCTAAAGAATATTCAGGCTGCGAAGGGCATTGAGATTCCACTTGGAGATATATTTGGTAATGATATTGTTGGTAGGATTTTAGTGCCAGATTCGATGCGAAAGGCCATGGATTCTGCATCTGGCGATCAGGGGTCTAGTGCTTTTTTGGCTGATTCCCTTGGTGTGTATGCTGATGATGTTGTTACTTTTTTGAGTGATAAGAAAAAAATCAGTGAGCTGCGCGTGGCTTTTGACAAAATGATCGAAGACAAGGAATCTGAGCGTGATGCGGCCAAGAAGGCTTATGATGATGGTAAATTGTTTTCTGAGGGTAGTAAGGAGCTGAGTGATACTGAGGTGGCGAGAAGTATTGTGCGGGCGATGGTGGATGAGGAATATCCGGGATTGTCGGATGATAGAAAGAAGGAGCTCGTAGAGGATATTTTGGCGGAGGATGTGGAAATAGCAAGAACGGAGGCGGGATATGAGGAAATTGCGAGTCGTGGAAGCGAGGAACTGATGCAAACTGTTTCAAATAGTGCTCTTAAGAATTTATTGGGCTTAAAATTTACTTTTCCGGGTGCCAGTGAGCCTATTGAGCCGCTGAAGATGTTTAAACCTGAGGATTTTAAAACTATTCAATCAATTGATGCCTTATTCGGCAAAAGTGGTACTGCAAGCAAAATCTCCCTGAAGAATGGCTTTTTGGTTTTGAGTGCCTTGGAGAGATCTGGTACTGAGGGGGTAGCTTCCTTGCAAGTTGCACATCTTCGAAAAAGGCTTAGAAATCTATTATTGGAGGATCCGGAGTTTGCTGCGCTAAGGGAGCTTAAGGCCGAGAAGGAAGTGCAGAAGCTGCTTGACGAGGTGATGAAGGGTCGGATTGATGCTGCTGATGATGTGTTGCAGAGATTTGTGGACCATAAGGCTGAGTTGCAGGAGGATTTGGATGAGAAGTTGGTTGAAAAATTTAATGCAACTTATAAGAAAATTCAGAGTCAGTTTGGAGTAGGAGAGATTACGACCGAAAAACATGGTAAATTGTTGGCTAAATTGGTGGCTGAGGTGAGAGAGGCTGGGCTGGATGGCAAAGTGGACTTCTCATGTGATACTGCTTTTGCCGAGTTTATGGATAGTAAGCAGGGGCGTTGGGTAAGGGATTTGAGTAAGAGTTTGGGGCTTTATGCAGGAAGAAAGGCTTTGGCTGTGGGATCAAGTATTTCGTCCTTACTGGGTAATGGAATAAAGGGCACAGCCCTGGTCGTTGGTGAAACTGCTGCACGTGGTGTTGTTGGCCTGGCTAAAGCGGCGGTTAAGTATCCTTACTTAATTGCGGCGAATTCATTTGTGGGGATAGTTAATTTATTTAGAAGGAAAAGTAATCAGTGGAATCCGGTGTCTGGAATTTTTGAAAGTGCGCGGGGTGATATTGCTGGGGTGATGGGATATGCTGTGGCGAAGACAGGTGAAACTATTGAAGGTGCTAAGGGTAAGATTACAACTATTCCAAAGGAGAAGTGGGCTGCTGCTGCCTGGGAGCGTAAGAAGTTTGCAGATGACCGTGCGAAGCCCGAAGATTTGGATAAACAAATCGATGAGGCGGACAAGGGATCTACTGTTGCTGCCCTTGAGTTGGCGGGTGATCCACAGGCTGGCTTTGCTGAATACAAGGCGCGTGTGGAAAAGCTAGTTAGTGATTTAAAACCGAAAAAGGCTGGTGCCGAGGGTGTGAAGGTGGCGGCTTAACCTATTTTTATGGATCAAGGTGAGAAAAAAATTTTGGAGGACGTGTTGCTGGCAGATGCCGTGCTGGAGACTATCTTGAGTCAGCTGAAGATTGATCAAAGTGATGAGCTTCATCGGGCTTTGGTGAAAAACATGATTAGGCGGCAGGCAAAGGATCAGCTGGTGCTGGCGATTTGGGGTGGGCTGAGTGATGAACAGAGCGTGAATTTGCGCGAGTTTATGCGGGCTTCGAGGATTACGGCGGAGTGGCTTAGTGAAGAGAATATCGTAATTGAGTTTGCTTTGCAGTATCCAGATTTGAAGGAGAGGATGTTTGATGCACTTTCGGAGTTTTTTAAGGGGTTTATTGAGAGATTTAATGAGGGGAAGGGGTAGGTGCTGGTGGGAGTGGCTGGGGTCGGCTTGGGGTGAGCCGGGCTTGACGCGTTTTTTTTTGAGGCTGGATCTTGGTGAAAAGTTGTCCCCGGGGAGAGGCGGAGTGAGTACTTACTCACCGTGAAATGTTTTGAGGAATTTGCAAGTAAAAACGGCTTGTCCTGGCTTTTTGCTGCTGATTTTTCGTGTGGTTTGTGGTAGTGTTTTTGATACAGATAATCCGAAATTACCATGAATTCGCATCGAAAATTTGTAAAATTAGGGCGAGAGAAAAATAGGATTCAATATAAAATTTTGGGTTTGTTGCCGGAGATTTTTGTGGGCGGTGTT
>CAYHGX010000010.1:0-4725 GCA_964356355.1 uncultured Candidatus Peribacteria bacterium
TACCTCGATCCAAAAGTAGACCAAGTAACTTGGGAATCCGAAAACCCAGAATAAGCCTCACCCCCGCCCCACTGCCTTTTTCGCCAAGGCCACCAGTAGCTTCCAAAGCACCTCCAACGTATTAATCATCACCTTGGGGCCATTCCCGGCCCTCTTAAACAATCTCAATCCCACTCCCACCTTGTGACTCCCCAGCCTCAAACTTGTGGGCTTCACCTTCCCCTGCTGAGCACTCTCCAGCCTTGCCTCCACCTCCACACTCACGCCAGGAGCCAGCCACTGGGCCAATTTCTCTTGCAAATCCACCGCCGCCGCCCGCACCACCGAATTCACGCTCACCTCACTGCTGTTCAGAGCATGCACCAATAAATCATTCAAAAACACCGCCTGCCGTCGCACTCCCAATGGCGCCTCCGCAAAGTCACAATTAAAAACAGTGTCCCTAAGAATCTCTCCCATATTTGCCACAAAATCCGCATCCATCTCCACCGCTCCAATATCCGGGAGTTCGATAAGTTCATCAGAAAGCGCCGCCCAGTCAGCTTTAATACTCGCATTTAGCCTCTTCTTTGCCTCGTCCTCACCTCCCTCCCATCTCCTAGTTAAATCCACTATCTGTGCAGCCGTTGGCGCAATCTCATCATCCCCAATTTTAACAACATTAATTTTCGTCCCCCCCGGCAACGCCGCACGAATTTTATCAAGATCAACTGCGCAAAGCCCATCAGTTACCAACAAAATTTCCGATCTCGCCAAAGAATAATAACGAATATCTTCACCCGCCTGCAAAAGAACCTTCTCAATATTCGTCCCCTTTTGCCGCGCATCCGCAGCCAAAATTTCGTTCACCACGGTTGGTAAATCAGCCATATTTTCAGCCCTCACGAGCTCCCCCACGTCCACCGCAAATCCACGCATGTGAAACAACGGCCGCACGCCCTGCTTAATATACTTCACAATCAAATGCCACAAAGAAATCGCCTGCGCCAAAAGCAACCGGCTGTTATTTCTCATCGAATAAGAAAGGTCTAGCAATAAAATAATCGCCTGTTCATTTTTCAAAAACTCCTGCCCCTCCACTCCGGGAATCGGCTTAATCAAGCTCGCCTGAGTAGGTGGCTCCAACTGCAAGTCCCAAACCTGCAAATCTTGATCCTGAACAACCCTACGCACTAACTCTCCAAAGTCCGTTCCCAGTAATTCCTCCGGTGAAAGTAACATTAAATCCTCAATCCCCTCAGCAGGACGAAGCACGGGCTCCACCCGATAAGATTCACTCAGCACTGGAACTCCATGAACAGAGGCTTTTTCACCAGTTTCTTTTTTTTCCCCAGATGATCCCAATTTTCTCAACCCATCCCCTCCAGCTAGCCTCTCGAGATTTTGAGCAAGCAAAAAGACCCTATAAAATTCCGGAGGAATTGCCCCCTCCATCAATTCAACAAATTTCAAAAATTCCTGACAAGTACTATCAGGCACAACCTCACTACTGCCCTTCAGCGCCATCCCAACCTCCTTCGCAACAACCCCTGCCTCAGGGAAATCCAAAGAAACTTTCCGCCCCCCTCCAGGCCCAAATGGTAAACTTTCCTTAAGAGCCATGGACTATTTAGTTAAAGCTGTTCGCGCCCTATACACCTCCTTGTAGGCCGCCAACGTACTATTCGCCGGCTCCAAGTTACTCACCATCCATTTTACAAGACCCTGCTCATCAAGCCCTCTCGGAACACGCTCAGAGATTCCAAGCCTTTCCCTCAAGTCCTCTGCAGACCCAACTCTTACGCCCTTTCCATCCAAGGCAGCACCAATCACCCTCAATTGCGCCTGCTCCTTTTCATTTCGAAAACGCATTTGAACTCCATTAACAGCTGTTGAAAATTTTCCAGGAACATTTGGTACGGTCGAGTTAAGAATTTTTGCACCTAAGCAAAACCTAAGAGAATCAACGTCCTCCTCAGCAGCCTCACTTCGTCCATCAAGTAAAGCTGCTGTCTGCAAGGCCTTAATGTCCAAAACCTCTCGGCGTGTTGAACTACGTGCGTCCCTCTCCTCTGCAGGAGCAATCAATTTGATCCCACCAACAAAAGATTCCAAAGCAAGAGATTTTAAATACAAGACATCAGCCGGCACGTCCACTTTTTCACGTGCCCTCTTCAGCGCAGCAATCTCCTCCAGGCTCAAAACTGCAGGCGGATCCGCCTTAAAACGCCCCTCTCTAGAACGCAATGCCACCTCAAGATTGTCGGCAGGACTTAATCTCTCTCCAAGCGGAGCTGAAAATAAAAATCGATCCATAACTGCCTCGGAATCCTTTCCTCCGCGCAAAAAATTAGTAGCAGCAAAGACAGACTGAAGAGGTACGCTAATCTGCTGTCCATTTCCCTGCTTGTAAACATGCTTAATCAAAATCTCATTCAACATTCTCAAAATATTTACCGGCGCATCAAATAACTCATCCAAAAAAGCCCACTCAGCATGTTGCAAAAATCCCTGGTCCGGCCTCTTTAAAACTCCTTCCTGAGCATAAACCCTCGTATCAACGGCCCCAAAATAAGAAGAATCTGTATCTCGAACCGTACACTGTGTACTAAAACTTTCTCCCCCCATTCGCTTAAATAAAGCCTCAACTAAAGAGGTCTTGCCCTCTCCTGACTCATCAAAAAGAAGCATATGCTCACCAGCCAATACCGCCATAATCATCGCCCGAATCACCTCCCTGCGTTTTACAAACATTCCATTAAGATCGCTCTCCACACTGGAGACCTTCCCTCTCAAAGCACCCGTCTCCTTGGCCAAATCAGGAGCCGCGGCCCCTGGAGCAGAAGTAAGAATTGTTCGAATATCAAGTTTTGACATAGGAGAGATTAAACCACGCCCGTGCACCAATGTCAATAAAACATTCTAACAAACAAAATCCCACAGGAATGACCCATGGGATCTCAAGCTCAAGTTCGCAATTAATAACCCCTAAAATCCGCTAAAATTATAAGCCCAATCTGAAATCTTCCAGCTACCAGTACGAGTATCCATTGCCGTCTCCTCTGCTTTATCCCCTCTATTGGCCGAAAATCTACCACTCGGATATGCACACTGAACATCCGCATCAAAAACTCCGGAAAATTCCTGACGAGTCTCTGCACGCCCATCATTCACTTCTGGTCCAGCTGCAGCAACATCAGCCTGATCTGTTGCCTCTACCACCCCTTCCCCTACTTTTTCAGTTTCAAGTCCCATAATAATAAAGATTAAACAAATAGTACCCCACTTTACCACCTTGTTAGGAATTGTCAACTTTTTACTATCTCACCCCGTGCTTTGCCTCTTCCCCAAGCCTCACAACGCACTTTTTCAGCTCATCAAACCACTTCGGCCCAAGATCCCGGATATTAATCCTCAACCTAGATCCGGTAATAATCCACTTTCCATTGTGCTCCAACATATTAATAATATTTCCCGGCTTCACCTTGCCAGAAAGATGAATAACAATGTCCTTATCCTCGCTCATCGGCACCGCCTCGGCCTTAATGTTCAAAAGCCACGCCTTTTTCGCCAACATCTTCAATTCAATAATTCCAAATAAGTTGTCTACCTCCACCGGCATCTTGCCATAATCCTCCACTAGCTCAGCCCTCAACTCTTTCAAGTAATCCAAGCTATCAGCCGAAGAGAGCTTTTGATAAGCCCCAATTTTATCCTTTGAGGTTGGAATATAAGCATCCGGCACATAGGCTGGCAACGGCAATTCAATAGACACGTCCTGAATTTGCTCCTCCCCATCGGTAATTCTTCCGGCCTTTAGGTCCTCCACCGCTCGATTAAGCATTCTCATAAAGTGTGCCACTCCCACCACGTTAATTACTCCATGCTGATTCGCTCCCAAAATATCACCCGCGCCACGAATTTCCAGATCCTTCATCGCAATCTGAAAGCCACTTCCCAAGTCACTCGCCTCCACAATCGCACGCAACCTCTTCTTAGCATCCAATTTCAACCTCTGCCCATGATACAAGAAAAAGGCATAAGCCTGGCGTTTTCCACGCCCCACTCGCCCACGCAACTGATACAGCTGTGACAAACCGAACTTTTCCGCATTATTCACAATCAACGTATTAGCATTCGCCAAATCAATTCCATTTTCAATAATTGTTGAACTCACCAGCACATCAAATCGATGTTCCTTAAAGGCCATAATTCTATCTTCCAAATCCCCACTTCCCAATTTCCCGTGAGCCACACCCACTCGCGCCTCCGGCACCAATTCGCGAAGCTGCTGCGCAAATCCGTCTATTGTCTGCACCCTGTTGTGCAAAAAATACACCTGCCCACCTCTCTCCATTTCCTTCAAAATCGCCTCCCTCACTAAGCTAGCAGAATACTTTCTCACCTCAGTAATAATCGGCAACCTACCATATGGCGGCGTAGTAATAGTGGTAATGTCTCTCAATTTATTTAAACAAATATTCAACGTCCTCGGAATCGGCGTAGCAGTTAATGTCAATACGTCCACCTCTTTACGAATCTCCTTCATCTTCTCCTTCTGCTTCACTCCAAACCTCTGCTCCTCATCAATCACCACTAATCCCAAATCCTTAAATTTAACATCCGGCTGTAGCAACCGATGGGTCCCAATTACAATATCCAACTCTCCTTTCGCCAGCTTCACCAAAATAGCCCTTTGCTCACTCTGCGTCCTAAACCTACTCATCATTTCCACTCGCACGTGGA
>CAYHGX010000010.1:4825-6757 GCA_964356355.1 uncultured Candidatus Peribacteria bacterium
GCCCTTTGCTCACTCTGCGTCCTAAACCTACTCATCATTTCCACTCGCACGTGGAAGGGCTCCATTCTCTGCGAAAACGACCGAAAATGTTGATCTGCCAAAATGGTAATCGGGGAAACCACGGCCACCTGTTTACCGCTTCGCACAGCCTTAAACGCCGCCCTCATTGCCACCTCGGTTTTACCGAACCCCACATCTCCACACACCAATCTGTCCATTGGCATGCCGCTTTCCATATCAGCCTTCACATCTATAATTGCTTTAATTTGTCCCGGAGTCTCATCATAGCCAAATGTCTCATCAAACTTCTCTTCCAAATCATCACCCTTTTTAAAAGCAAACCCCTTCGCCGCCCTGCGCTCCGCATACAGTTTCAACAATTCCTTCGCCATCTTCTGCGTCTCCTTCTTCACTCTGCTCGTAATAGTGTTCCATTCGGCACTGCCCAGTCGAGTTAATTTCGGCATCAACTCATCTGAACCAATATACTTGTTTACCTTATCGGCCTGATCAATAGGCACAAATAATTTATCATTTTCGGCGTATCCCAATTTCAAATACTCTTTAGTCACAGAGTCCACCGTCTTCTTGTCCAACCCCATAAATTTCGCAATTCCATGATCAGCATGTACCACATAATCTCCCACTTTTAGACTAGTCAAAAAGTCATCAAAAATATTTTTATTCACCACTCTCAACTTTTCCTCCCTTACAAAAGAAACATCAGTATCATTAATTAAGCAGATCTTTTGCACAGGTGCCTGGAACGATTGTGCAAAAGTGTCCTCTTTGTCTACTGCAACCACAAAAACAGCCGATCTAGAAAACTTATCCTTATCAATACCTTCAAGAAACGGAATCTTTTGATCAGCTAAAAGCCCCCTAATTTCATCAATATTCTTCGTAAAAAACAGCGTTTTCCAGTCAGCATTAATCTTGTCTCTCAAGTCATTGGCTAAATCATAAGCACTTCTATACTTCAAAACTGAAAGTAAATGAAGGTGAACATGATTAGTCACGTCATCGTTAAAAGAAGAAAAAGCCACTGTAGAAACCCTCTCTCCAGCCTCGGTCATTAAGCCATTCCAGAACTCGTAAAACTCATCAACCGTATCCACCTCATCGTCCAAAATCAAATCCCTTTTTTCAAGCAAGTCCACAATCCCGTTCAAGTCCCGACTATATTCAACTGGAAACACCCTTAATTCTTCAATACTCTTCGTCTCACAGGAAATATTCTCAACAACATCAAATGCCGTCTCTATCCTATATGGACTCTCTAAATTAATTGGAAACACCATCAAACTATCTCCTCTTCTAAAATACTGTCCCTTCTTCAAATTATCGTCATCAGCCACCTCATATCCCATGCCAACCATTTTTTCAACAAAGGCCACTGGGCTAAACTCTTCACCACTTTTCACAAACATCGATCTTTCTAAAAGCTCATTATAATCTGGAAAGCGCTGTTTTAAACTCAAAAAATCCACTACAAAAATTGCGCGCGAATGAACCTTTAATCTCGAAGTAAATTCCAATAAATCAAGTTCGCGCGCCCTCTCAAATTCCCTATTTGTAGAAAACGACAAAGCCTCTTCCTCCAGCCTTCGTGTATAGGTAAAAACCTCGGCATTTGTCCAAGTACTAATCGCTAATTTAACCACAGAAACATCTCCAGGTTCACTTACTACCCATATTAAATTATTCAAATCCTCTCCTTTTGTGTTTTGCAAAAGCTCGGCCACCACCATAGCCTTTGAAGAGCTGTTTCCAGCGCCCGAAAGCGTAATGTTTTTCCTCCTCTTAAAAAGATCCATGACCTCTCGTAGGCCAACATCGGGAAAACACGAAATAATATTCCTCATTCTAAACCTTTAACGGCATAATTATATAAACATAGTCCTCCTGCTTGATAGGCCGAACCACGGCCGG
>CAYHGX010000010.1:6857-29914 GCA_964356355.1 uncultured Candidatus Peribacteria bacterium
TCTGCTAAACGATAACTATCTGTGGCAACAAACTTCACTGTTTGCCCATTTCCAACCACTAAAATACCAGATAAAACTGGTCTAGAAGTATTCACTGAAGCCGCAAAAACAGTCTCGGTTATAGCTTCATGTAAAATATTAACACCAATATCAAACTGAATTCCCTTCTCAATTTTTGGAATCAAAGGAAATTCATCAGAGCTAATACACTTAATTTTAGTACTTGAAGATGAGCTATTAATAACTAAATTAAACCCCTCTCCTACACTTAATTCCACCTTTTGATCATTCAATAAAGAGATATAACTCGTAATTAATTTCGCCGGAACCGTTATGGCTCCTTCACTTCGAACATCCGCATCTATCACGCAACTAATTGCAATTTCCAAATTAGTAGAAGAGAAATAAAGCTTTTTACCCTCAGCCTTTATGAGAATATTATTAAGCACTGGAAGTGTATTGTTTGGACTGATCGCTTTATTAACGATATTCACTGCGTAGTCTAAATCCCTCTGGGAACAAAAGAGTTTCATGCAAAAAAAGAATTATACCTATTTGAAAAACCGATCGGATTATAAAGTTTTACCCATCTAATAACAATATCTTTTTTATCTTTTTAATATATATATGTATTTTAGTAATAGTAACCCCTTCCCTTTTTAAGTAATTTATTATTGAATAATCGAAATGGTTTTAACCTTTATTTTAAGGGATTATTTAAGGGTAGGTTATTATTTAGAATATAAATTTAAAATCGTAATGTTTAAAATATGTTTAAAAGTTGTTCCAAACTTGTTGTCCAACCGGTGTTGTTGTATACTTGGCGGGCTATAATTTACTAATAATAAGAGAAATGGGAGAGGTTTTGGTTGATATCATCGTTGGTACTTTTGCACTAGTTTCTGGAGTTTTTGTTTCTGGTAAGTTTTTCGAGAAATCCGGTTTCTTCGATTTTGAGAAAAAACAAAAGGACGCAAATGATTCTTTAGAAAAAGCAAAGGAAGAGGCTGAGAACATCAAGAAAGAAGCACATAAATATGTTGAAACTAGAAAGGTATTAATAGAGGAGGAAAAAAAGATGAAAGAAGAGAGGTTGAAAAAGATAGAAGAGTCCCTTGCTAATAAAGAGGTTAGTTTATCTAAGAAAGAAGAGAGAAACAATGAACTCAGGCTAGAGATCGCCTCTCTAAAAGAATACACACAGGCAATTGAAAATAAATCTAAGTCCGTAGATAAGGAGGCCCTTGATAAACTTTGTAGTAAAACCGGGACTCAATACGAGGTAATGAAGGCTGACCTTTTAGAAAACCAAGGAAAAGAATTGGAAATGGAAAACATAGAGAAATTAGCTGGACTAGAGGATCAAATTAAGGAATCGGCAGAAAAAACTGCCAAAAAAATCATCATCTGTACTATTCAGCGACTATGTTCAGCTACCTCTGTTGAAACCAGGGCTGTACACGTTGTTGTGCCAAGGGATGAGGTTAAAGGTAAAATTGTTGGTAAAGAGGGTAGAAACATTGCTGAATTTGAAAGATTACTTGATGTAGATATTGTTTTTAACGACCTCCCAAACACTATAAGTCTTTCAGCCTTCAGTCTTGTAAACAGAAGAACTGCCCAAAAGGCGATGGAAAAACTGGTTAAAGTAAGGGGTGATATTAATAAAGATGTTATCCATGCGGCCGTAAAGGCAGCGGAAAAAGAAACGGAGGATGAGCTTTTCGAAATTGGAAAAAAAGCGCTAGAAAGAATGGGAATAAAACACGACAATAGAGAATTCGTTTGTATCGTTGGTCGCCTACACTATAGGACAAGTTATGGACAGAATATAATGAAGCACTCAATGGAGGTTGGATGGGTGGCCTCAATGCTAGGTAGTGAACTAGGCCTTAATTTAGAAACCTGTAAGATTGGAGGCTTTTTACACGACCTTGGAAAAGCAATTGACCAAGACCCTAATGTAAAAGATGCCCACGATCATCTTTCAAAAGAGTTGATGGAGAAATATGGGTTCTCCTGGGAAGAGGTTCACGCAGCGTGGACGCATCACGACGCTATTCCTCAAGAAACGGCCGAGGCCCTGATTGTTAAAGCAGCAGATGCCATTTCAGCGGGAAGACCAGGCGCTCGCCAGGAGTCTATCGAGAAATATGTTCAAAGAATGAGGGCTTTGCAAGAAACGGCAGAAGGATTTGCGGGCGTCAAAAAAGCCTTTGCTATTTCTGGGGGCCGAGAGGTTAGAGTTATTGTTGATCCGGAAAAAGTTGAAGACGGAGGCGTTTATGAAATGGCAAAAAGAGTTGCCCAAAAAATCGAAACAGATATTACCTATCCAGGAAAAATAAAAGTAAACGTAATTAGAAGAACTAAATTTACTGAAGTAGCAAATTAAAAAATGACAGACAAAAAAGATAAAAAAAAGATGTTTGATAAGGTTATTATGGGAGCCGTAATTGGCGGAGCGATCGGATCTGTTTTAGGAGCTAGTATTGCACCTAAAAAGGGTAGTGAAACACGTCAAGACATTGTAGACATGGCAAAGAGCGCCACGAAAAAGAATGGACTATTTATCAGGATTTTAAAGAAAATTTTCAAGCAAAAAGATGCTCTTTAGTAGCAAAAAAGGAAAGTTAATTTTTCGCCTATCAGTGGCCCTGGTTATTTTTGCTGTAACCACGCTAGTGGGAAGTTTGGTTTATATTAAAATAAACATTCACGGCAAATTTCCACCTAAAACATTTGTCGCAGGAGTTGATATTTCGAGCAAAACTTTCAATGAAGCTGGCCTTTTAATCGAAAAGAAAGGAGAGCAGTTTTCAAGTAAAAGTATCACCGTGGTTTTCAAGGGAGTTTCGAAACAACTAAATGTAAAAGATTTAAAACCAAAGTTGTTTATTCCACAAACCCTAAACACAATTGAAGAAACGGATGGCAGGAACTTCGGAATTATAGACCTGTTTTTTCCGAAAGAATATGAGCAAAAAAACTCAAAGATCATTACCTCTATCGACGAAGAATACACCTGGAGTGGCATTGATAAAATGTTTAATCTCACAGAGTTAGAGCCAAAATCTGCCACCTTTAAATTGAATAACAAAGGAGTTCTTGAAATTATTCCTGAGCACGCGGGAATTGTTGTAAATAAAACGGAAGTTTTAAAGTTACTTAAGGAACGAATCTCGAGCCTAGACACGGCCAAAATTGAAATTAAAGAAATTCCGGCTACGCCACTAATCAAAAGTACAGACCTAGAGACCCAAAAAGAGAGCCTTTCCAAAAAATTAAAATATTCGGTTATCCTCGAAGACCCTATCTATAGTGACGACTGGAAGGTTAAACTCAAAGATCACTTAGACTGGGTAAGCTTTTCAGAGGGAGAAAATTACTGTCTGCCACTTATCACTGATAGCTCTTCCGCCTGTGACCCCAAGGCCCAAGAAAAGGTTCAGCTTCGAATAAAAGAGGAGCCATTTAATGCATTTATCGACGCCGAACTTTCAAAATGGCTAGACAAACCTGCCCAAGACGTTGAAATAAAAGAAGATCCTGATTCAAAAAACAAAGCCCTTATTACTGGCCACGGAGACGACGGGCACAGTATTCAGAGAGCAGAGCTTCGAAGCGCACTTGAGTTGGCAATAAACAGTGAAGTTTCTAAAGTGAAAATTCCGGTTACGGATCTTCCTCCACAAATCACGGTTTCCGAGGCTCTAAAGGCAAAGGGAATCAAGGAAAAACTCGCCGTAGGACACACCTCCTATTACGGGTCTCCTGCCAATCGCGTTTACAACATTAAGGTAGCTTCAGCAAAACTTAACGGCACAATCATTGCTCCAGGAGAAACCTTCTCTTTCAACGGCACTCTTGGCCCCGTAGACAGCTCCACCGGTTATCGCAAAGAGCTCGTTATCAAAAAGGAGGGCACCATTCCCGAGTATGGAGGTGGAGTTTGCCAAATGTCTACCACCGTTTATCGTTCTGCTCTTTTTTCGGGGCTTCCAATCGTTGAGCGCAACGAACACTCCTATGCTGTTTCATATTATTCCCAAATCCTCGGCCACGGTCTGGACGCAACCATTTATATTGGCGGCGCCAATCTCCGCTTCACAAACGACACTGGCAACTCTTTGGTCATGCAAACTTACGTTGACCCGGATTATGAGCTTTACGTCGTTCTCTACGGCACAAGCGACGGCCGCAGTGTAAAAATGGATGGACCATATGTCTCCAGTCATCAGAGCCCACCACCAACGGTGTACGAGGAAACCACAGAGCTAGCCCCGGGACAAACCAAAGAGTCCGAACACGCCCATGCCGGTTTCAAGGTACTTTGGTATCGCTATCTTACAAATAAAGATGGCACCACAAAAACCGAAGAAATAAGAACAAGCTACAAGGCCATGCCCGCCAAAATACTGATAGGGAAAGCTGCTACTCCTGATCCAGTCCCTTCGCCTTAAGGGCCTTTAAAAGATCTTTTGCCTCAGCATTTTTCTCGTCCATCTCGATTACCTTTTCTAAAAGTTCAATCGCCCCTGAATTATCTCCAAGATCACTCTTTAAACCCGCCATTAGAAACAAAAAGTCAGCATTTTGATCGTCCGCCTCAACTGCTTTATTCAGTGCGATAACGGCATTATTAACAAGACCCAGGGCCCTATATACTTGAGATAAGCTTACAAACCTCTGAGGGCGGCTTTCGTCCAATTTTATTGCCTCCTGATAAGCCTTTTTTGCCGCCTCAAAATCACTTTGTTGATATAAGGCAAACCCTAGGTGACTATAGTGAATAGGGTCGGCCTTCCCCTCACAAAGCTGCTTAAACAAGGCGCTCGCCGCACTATACATCTGCTTTTGAAGATAGAGCATGGCCATAGCCTTCTGAGTTTCTTCGTGGTGAGGATCAATAGCCAGCACCTGGACAAAACACTTGATTGCTTCGTCTTCTTTTCCTGTCTTTAAAAAACTTTCACCGCTAGAAAAAAGGTCCTCAATTTTAGACTCCTCCACTTTTTCCAGTTTAATTGGGCGCGTTTTAAAAGTTTCCCCTACGCATTCTCCCACCTCATCCGCCACCTTTTCTCCTCCATGAAGGTGGATATATAGCCTCCTTAAAAACACTCCCACCAACACCACGGAACTAAGTAATATTAAAAGATAGGTCCACATAAAGAATAGTTATCGGCTTTTATCAATCGCCCCAACCGGAACAGTGAAATATTCACGCTGTGAAGTAACCATTTTAAACTTTTGATTAAGGATATCCAGTCCTATAACCGTCCCCTCTCCGCCAGGAAAACCCTCTGCCTTATTGGCTTTCACCACGCTCCCGATCCTCGGAAGATTTTTTCGCAAATCACGATAGGCTTCCACCTCATATTTAAGACAGCAAAGTAACTTTCCGCATGATCCTGAAAGGTTGGAACTTCCTTTGCTCTCAAGGGCCTGCATTCTAACCATTTCCATGTTGATACTCTCAATTTTGCCTAGCCATGTAGTACAGCAAAGCTCTCTTCCGCACTTTCCATATCCACCCACAATTTTTGCCTTATCTCTTGGGCCAATTTGACGCAAATTAATCTGTTTTTGCAGCACCTTCGCCAAATCCTTCACAAGGTCCCTGAAGTCTACACGGTCTTCCGAGGTAAACATAAAATAGGCACGAAGCCCGTCGAAAGAAAAACCCGCTCGGAAAATCTGCATATTCAGCTTATGAGTCGCCGCCACCTCTTGGCACTTTGCCAATGCCGCCTTGCTCATATCAATCTGACTATCGACCTTTTGAATGTCATTCGCCGTTGCCTTTCTCAGCACATGGGCCCCTTTCATTACCTCCTCCTGATGTTCTCTTCCTACATATTTAATTATGCCGTATTCCTCGTTCCCTTCATCGTCTTTAAAAATTACCTCATCTCCAGCGACAACCCCCGCGTTATCATCCATGGGGATTTCCACTACCATCGAGCTGTACCCACATTCAATTCCTATTACTTTCATAGTGCCAACATTAAGTTTTCTAAAACCAATTTCATATTTACATTTTTCTTCAAAAGAATACCAGCATCTGCGATTTTTAAAAGATTCTTCGAATGCTTATCACGAGTAGTGACATCTCCGTGCAGTCTGCTTCTTGTTGCCAAGGTTAGCATTTGCAAAAAACTTTCCACCTTTCCGTCCTCTTCGGCGATTTCGTTTACATAGGCGAATTTCTCCGCCACCACAGTATTGTCCAAAAATCTTTCTACGTGATGGTATGTAACCAAAAGATCCGCCAACATCTCTGGATTTCTTGCCAGCCTCACCGCTCTTCCCATTTTGCCGTACGAAAATCCTGAAATTTGGTCTTTAACCTCATTGCTTAATTCCGGAAACATTTCAGAAATTTGGTCCTTTACTTCGCCCATGCGGCTTCCTGTAAAATTCAAAATTCGCACCCTGGAAACGATCGTCGGCAAAAGCAAATTGATACTCGGAGCCGTCATTATAAACATTGTTCGTTCGGGTGGCTCCTCTAGCATTTTTAAAAAACTATTTGCCGCTTCCGGAGTCATTCTCTGCAGTCCATCAATCAGGACGATTTTATAATTGGACTGCCTGCTCATTTGAAGGCGATCGATAATCTTTCGTACCTCTTCAATTTTGATAGATTCACCATTGTTTGCTAACTCAATCGTGTCAAAATGCTGACCCTTCTCAATTTGGACACAGCTTGCGCAATCATGGCAGAAATCCTTTTCACACTGCAAAATACCTGCAAGCTTTCGGGCAATAGTAAACTTCCCTATATCTTCCGGCCCAATAAACAAATAGGCATGAGCCACATTGTTTTCCCCAAGATCCCTCTCTAATTCTTCAAGCCTAGTTGTATGTCCAAATGTGGACCAAATGTATTTCATAATTTTGTTTGCCAAATTTTTTCCTGTCGAGCTAAAAGTTCACCTGCTTCCTCCGGACGTGCCATCAAGGCTTTCACGAACCTTTCAAGACGTACGTTGTTCTGCGACCCCTTCACTAAAACTAAATCTTTATCAGTAATCTTATCTTTAAACCATTCTGCAGCTTCTGGAGCGGTTTTAAAATGATGGACACTCCCCTCTTCCATCCCATTTTTAATGGCAGACTCTCCGATATATCTAGCATTTGCCCCAACGGTAATTAACATGTCTGCACACTCGGGAACCACACTTCCCACCATCTCGTGTAGCTTCACCGTTTCGTCTCCCAGCTCATTCATGTTGCCAATGACGGCAATCTTCCTCTTTTCCATGCCAATGTCTTTAAGGGTACGCAGGGCCTCTTTTACGGCCTCGGGCGAAGCATTGTATGAGCCATCTAGAATCTTTGCGCCCTCTATCGCGTCAATCAGATTCATTCTTCCTGGTGGCAGGCGGAACCTTTCCAGCGCATAAATAGCCTCTTCAATGCTTATTCCCAGCAAATTTCCACAAGCAATCGCCGGAAGAGCCATGTAGACCTGAAACTCACCTACGGCCGGCACTCTCACCTGAAATTTTTGCCCCTCATGATTCAACACAAATTCAGTACCCTCAATACTTGTCGCTATTTTCTCAGCCCTATACTCACACTCCTCGCCCTGTCCAAAAGAAATTCTCTTCCGATCTTTAAATCTTTTTGCGAAAGCCGCTACGTATTCATTGTCTATACCCAAAATTGCCACTCCCTCTTTCTTCATTTTTTCCACAATTTTTTTCTTCTCATCAAAAATTTCCGCAACATTTTTAAACTGCCCTTCGTCTAAATGCACAGGGAAAACATTGGAAAGTACGGCAATATCGGGCTTCACGATGCTGGTTAAAAAATCCATGTCTCCAGGCTTATCTACTCCAAATTCCAGCAACATGATGTCACTATGATCAGTGAAAAATGAGTTGTAAAAGGCCTTCATCAAAAGCCATGACCACTTTCCGATAGATTTATTCCCATTGTCTATTTCTAAAATCGTCAAAAATAATCCCATATCCGTATTCATGCTTTTTTCGCTTTTCTTCACCTTGTAGCGGGTGTTTAGAACGGTGAAAATAGCATCTTTGGTGCTGGTTTTTCCGATGGACCCTGTAACGGCAATAACTTTGCCCTTAAATTTCTTCACACGACGCTTAGTCATGCGCTTCAGTTCCCACAAAACTAGTTGTTTGAAAAACTTCTTGCCCATACCCGAGGATCCTATCATAAATTCTCTCCCAAAGCGAGGTTCACACTGCTAAACTAGTTCCAACGTAAATTATAAACACCCATGAAATGTTTAAAAAATTATTAATTGTCAGCCTGCTTCTATTCTCCGCTTGCAGCAGTCCTGCGGATACCGACGATTTTTCAGGCGGGCAAGCAGATTCCGGTCTGTCTACAGATCAGTCCCAGGTAGACACGAGCACCATTACTCCACCACAAGTATCCGATGATACATCATTAACCCAACCAGAAATGCAGAAAACTCCTCAAAAAGGTGACCACATTGCCACCATCAATACCTCTATGGGCGATATAAAAGTAGTTCTTTATGCAGACGAAGTTTCCGAAACTGTTAAGAATTTCGAAGAACTTGCGAAGAGCGGCAAATACGATAAGACGATTTTCCACCGTGTAATTAAGGATTTCATGATCCAGGGTGGCGATATTGAGAACATGGGCGGATATGGCGGATACAGCTATAAGGGCAAAGGCACCTCTTTCGCCGATGATTTTAAGGATAATTTAAAGGTAGTACGTGGAGCCTTGTGCATGGCCAATAGCGGAAAGAACACCAACGGCAGTCAGTTTTTTATTGTCCAGGCTAAAGACGGAGCTTCGTGGCTTAATGGCAAACACACAGTTTTCGGCTTTGTGTATGAAGGAATGGACGTAGTAGACAAAATTGCCGCAGTAAAAGTGCTTATGCCTGGGTATAAGGACAAGCCAGAGACGGACATAGTATTGAAGGGTGTGACGCTTGACACTTTTAAATAACACAACCCGGCCGGTCATTTTTGTAGATTTTCAGGCACCCTTTCTCGGTTCGTAACCTTGAGAGGGTGTTTTTGTGAGGCCTTTCCTTCGGCGTTGACTTTTTAGCGAAAAGGTGGGGTTGTTTACGGCCTGACGGACCTAGTCAGTAGCAAGTTGTTTATCTTCCCGCGGCGCTCCTGAAAAAGCAGCCAAAGGACACGTAGGCGACTCTCTCTTGATTGGGAGGGCCGCGCGCTGCGCGCGGCCCGTTATGATCCTTGAATCCGTGAGCTCTCAGCGATTTTGCTGACCTCACAACGGTGGTGAAAAAAAACGAAAACTGGCCTCGAAGGCCCACCCACGGCCTTCCGCGCCGAACAGCCCCACTCAAAATAGCCCTAAAGGAGGGTGACATGATCATTCCCACTTTGTCCGCGCTCGGTTTCTGCCTCCTGGGCCTGGCGATCGTAGCCCAGGTGCAGCTCAACCTTCTTCCCAAGCTGCAGCCGCAGGCAAGCCCAGGTCCGCCAATCCACCTGATCTCCAAGGGAGGGCGGTGGCGCCGCCAGATCTTTTTCGGGACACTTTTTGTCCCATCAGCCATGATCACCTGGCAGATCATGGCCCCCGAGGGATCCGTCCTCTGCGGCCTCCTTGTGGGTGCCCCATTCCTCTACGCGGCGCTTCTGATGGCCGGGCGGGGTTGGCACCTGCCGCTTCGGGAGCGTCTTCTCTGGAATGCATCGGTCCTGGAAAGAAAATTGTCTCGACTCCAGGACCAAGGCGCCGTCGCCAGCGCCGTAGGGGGATACCCTCTACTGATAAACTATTATGAGGCAATGGGGATTAGTGAGCCCCGGCTCACTGTCGACAATCTTCCGTCGAACGAGCGCAGGATTCCTCACTACGAGAGGGCCCATGCGCTGGCGGAAGCGTTCTCCGGCCACTGCAGGGTCGCGGGGCAGGTCAGCGTCTCGGCAAGACTGACCTCCGTTACCGCCGAGAAGGAGGCAGCTCGCCTCGCCAGCATTCTCAAGACGTTGCGGGCTGAGGACTCCGCCATTGCGGCCGAGTTCCTCGACGTCGACCGCCTCACCACCACCAATTCGGATCCCGCTCTCCCCGGCCCCCCGGCCGCCTGAGAGATTCTTCCCGGGAGTCCAGCCGACGCGCACCCCGCGCTCGCCTGGCTCCCGCGGTTTTTTTCGTGCGCCCAAAAGTTGTCCCCGGGGATAACTTTTTCAGGGGGCAAGATCTCACTGGAAAGCCAAAATTTCGACCAAAATCTGTGCACGTGCACACTTATTTTTGCCACGTGACAAAAAATCCATTGCTCATTTAGACGATTAGTAAATTTTACTACTGTAGTCTAAGAGTCTTTAATCCTGGAAGAGAGAGAGGCCACGCGCGCAAAGTTTGCATGAGTCTGAGGGCTTTTATTCAGCTTCTATTCTTTATAGTTGGGATTAAGGAGGGGGTGGCGAGTATTCGCATAGAGCGACCGTTTGGAGCCGAATAAGCTTGGCTTTTTGCTGTGCAAAAATTATACGAGCGCACAGCGTGAGTGCGAGCAAGCGCAGAATCTGGCTTTGCCAGTTCTAAGCGCAGTGAGCTTATGAAACAATACAACCGAGCGAGGAGCGCCGCAGGAAGCGCGACGAGAGTGTCGTGATATGCGAATACTCGCCATCTTCTCCTCTTTCTTCCAACAAAAAAAGAGCCACCCTTTCGAGCAGCCCTTTAAGTTTATTTTCTTCCAGCGCCTCGGGCGCCAATCTCCTCTACCTCGCCGCCTCTACAATTGCTTCGAAAGCCTTTGGCTCTCTTGCAGCTAGGTCGGCAAGCATTTTGCGGTTGATCAAGATGCTCTTTTTAGTCATTGCTTCAATCAAACGGCTGTAGCTGATACCAAGTGGTCTGCAGGCAGCGTTGATTCTGGTGATCCACAGAGAACGGAAAGTTCTCTTCTTGAGTTTGCGTGCCGTATACGCGTGTACTCCAGCTTTCATTACGGCGTTTTTCGCCTGTCTGAAGTTGAGGCTTCTTAGTCCTCGGTAACCTTTGGCTGCCTTGACGGTCTCTCGGTGCCTGCGGTGGGCGGTTACGCCTCTTTTTACTCTAGTCATATTGGGAAATTAATAAACAATAGATGATTTTATGGTCAGCTGATTAAGCAGCTACCGGTTGCTCTTTGCGAGCTTTTTTCAAACGCACCTTTCCAGGCAACAGTCTTCGAATGGCAGTCATCATTGTAGGGTCTACTGGTTTTCCATTTGGGAAAGCAGCTTTTCCGCCTTTAGACTTATTCACCAATAGGTGGTTTTTGCAAGATTTCTGAACCATTACCGTTCCGCTCTTTCGAACTTTTACGCGTTTTTTGGTTCCGCTGTGTGATTTTATCTTCATGGTTTAGGGGTTAGGATCATTATTAGGGCATTTGCTTGCCGTTTTGGCGGATCTTCCAGGTTGCCCACGTCCTGTAGATCTTCACTAAATTTATTTAACTTCGATATTGCTAATTCTTGATATGCGGCCTCTCTTCCTCTGAAAACTAGTGTTACCTTTACCGCATTTCCCGCTTCCAAGAATTTTCTTGTCTGTCTTACCTTTACTGCGATGTCGTGTTCTCCTGTCTTAAATCCCATTCTTACGCCTTTTACCTCGGTTTTCTTCTGCATCTTACGATGCTTTGTGTCTACCTTTTTCTGGTGGTATTGGTATTTACCGTAATCCAGAATTTTGCAGACTGGAGGATTGGTATTTGCCGCTACCTCCGCGAGGTCCATTTCACACTCTGCGGCCTTCTTTAGGGCCTCTTCAATCGTGACTACGCCTAGCTGTTCAGACTCGGGCTCAGGCCCGATTAGCCGCACGGATGGGGCTTTTATCTGCTGGTTGATGCGGAGACGTTTAGCTATATATTTAGATTAAAGGCTATAATAAGCCATCGGATAATAAGAAAAAGCCTTGAGAATGTCAAGGGAATCGTTGAAAATGCAACTATGAAAAACGTGATTGTTTTGGGCTCAACTGGCACTCTGGGAGTGGCCGCGTTGAAAGTATTGAAGAAATACGAAAAATGTTTTCGGGTTTTTGGGCTTGTGGCAGGGATTAATGGTGAGCTGCTTCAGCAGCAAGTTTGTTCGTTCGGGCCCTCTGAGGTTCCACGCGCCCTGCTTTCCTCCCGCGATGGGCAGAAAAAAATCCTCGAGCTTATTAACTCTCCGGAAGTGGACATTGTGATGAACCTGATTCCGGGCCTTGCCGGCTTGCCGGCCTCCGAAGCCGCGCTCAAATCAGGGAAAACTCTACTTTTAGCCAACAAGGAGTCGCTGGTGGCCGCAGGTGAAAACTTGATGAAGATAGCCAACGAAAAAAATGTAGAACCCGCTCCAGGAGGCCAAAATGAGTACTCAAGTTGCAGCAGAATTATTCCTTTAGATTCTGAGCACAATGCTATTTTTGAAATTTTGCAAAGTCTGCCCGCGCACAGTTTTTCTGACGCCACCTCAGCACTTGTTTCCAACGAACCAGGTTTACATTCCAGCTTTCCGAAAGTCGGAAATTCCGAAAGTCGGAATGCTAACCACCCACCTACGCACAATATGCTTGCCCAAATCGAAGCCATCTACCTTCCCTGCTCAGGTGGGCCTTTCCTCGGTTATTCAAAATCTCAACTCAAAAATGTCACCGTAAAAGATGTCTTAAACCATCCCGTTTGGAAAATGGGCCCCAAGGTTACGGTGGAATCGGCAACTCTCCTGAACAAAGGCTTTGAAATTATCGAAGCCCACCATCTTTTCAACCTCCCCTTAAGCAAAATAAAGGTTTTCATCCACCCCGAGGGGCAAATTCATGGCATCGTAAAATTTAAAAAGACAAAGAACGAAGCCTCCTCCCCAACGGCACTCGCCTACAGCTCTCGCCCAAGCATGGCGATTCATATCGAAAATGCTCTCCGTCACGCTGCCGGCCTTCCGCAGATTAAGGGCCGAATTTATCCACTCTCGTCCGAAGAGTTAAAGGCCATCACTTCTAAAAAGCCCGATCACAAAACCTTCCCGGGTATCAAGCTTGTCCTCGCCGCCTTCGCGGCAGGGCCCATGACCCCCTTCCTCCGCCACGAAGAAAAAGGCATCGCCCATTTCCTTTCCGGCCGCATCCACTTTACTCAGCTTTTACGTCAGCTATCATTTCAATGATCTTTGCGCGAAGATCCGTGATTCCCGCTCCCCTCATTCCCTTGATCATCGTCTGCGCCATCTTCTCAAGTCCGAGTATCTTTTTCATTATTCTCTCCAGCTTTTCTTTATCAGGTTCCTCAACCGAGCTCATTTGATCATGAGCCAGGTCTCTCCAGGCATTCAAGTGGGTAAACTGGTTTCGTAGGCCATCACTAAGGTCTTCGGCTGTAACGAAAGAGGCTGTTGGCGCAATCTCATGTGTAGTTATGGATAACTGCAAAAGTCCATCCACCACCTCCCCCCAAAACTCCGCCTCCTCCCCACTCATCTTCTCGTAAATAGCCATTGTTTCTTCTGCCAGCTCAACCGCTTCATTTTCAACGTATTGTAGCAAGTTTTGCACTGCGGAAACTCGCTCAAAGTAATCCTTTGATGGCTTGAAATAGGCTGGTGACTCGAGCTTTTTAAGGATTTGGTACCAAGTGGTCTTGTGGTCGTCGTGATAGGCACTGCGCATTGTTTGCATTAGCTGCATCAACATCTCCAATTGAGGCTTGATATTTTTCAATGCCTCTCCGTACTCCAGGGGCATTTGTATGCAGCCATTAAACACCTGATCACAGACAATACTTAATTGTGACAAAGCTAATCCCATTGCGCTTCTCAGCTCTCTTAGAGGACGAATGAGACATTTGCTGTAATCCTTGATTTTTTTTTGTGATCCAATTCCGGCCAGGGTTAACTCCTCGTCTAATTTTCTTATTTGATCCTCCACTTTGCTTAATTGGTCTGCCAATGCCTCCGCGGCCGGGTCGGAATCTAAAGAGGGAGATAGCCGACTATTAGCTTTAACAGGTTTCTCCAAAAACTCTTTCCATGCATTAATTAAAACCGATGCAATTGTTATAAACTGATTCATCACTTTTTCAGCGGCCACCCTCTCCACCTCTTGCAGCTTCCCGCTATTTCTCATTATTGCCTCAGCTACGGCAATACGAAAATCCTCCACCGTAAAGGGAGTTTTCATGAATACATCAACGCCGTTGTTTGCGGCGAGTCTATCCACGCTCGGATCAGTATATGCACCGGAAGGCCCCGGGTCACGTCTTGCCCAAATTATAGGTGGATTTTGTTTTTGTAGCTTTTTGTCCTCTCGGTCGTAATTTAGCTGGTTCAGTAAGTAGCGGCCCGCCATTTGGTCGTTTCCTCCCTCGGTCAATATGAATAAAAGGGATCTTTCCCTTACAGCTTCCGCAATTGTATTTACCGCAGTACTTTCTACTATCTCTACCCCCGGAAAGACACTTCCCATCATTAAGTCCGCTCCCGTTTTGAAATCGAAATGACGATAAAGCAGTCCGATTGATGGAGCTTCACCGGCACTAGCTGCCGCCAAGAGAGCCTGGAGGGTCTTATATGGAGATTGTTCAACTATCTCGGCCACCGTGGGATCGGCCGCCCTTATTGTCTCGTCTGGTTGTGGTGTCGCCGCTTCCGCCATTTGGTTTAGGTTAGTGAGATACTTTACCTGGAAAACTTGCTTTGTCAAGCGCCTTGCGTCACTTCGTTAAGTATGGCATCTTTTGACCATGAATTACGCTATAATCCTAGCAGCTGGATCCTCTACCCGCATGCAAGGTTCTCGAGATAAACTCCTCCTTCTAGTGGCCGGGAAACCGGTGATTTACTATTCCATAGCGGCCTTTAACGATCACCCGGAAATCGATGGAATTGTGATTGTGGCCAACAAGTCCAATGCTGCTGCCATCAAAGACGTAGTAAAAACCTGGCATTTCAACAAAGTTGTAAAAATAACCGCGGGAGGAAAAGAGCGACAAGAATCTGTACAAAATGGTTTCAAATCATTACCGAAAAACGTTGGGAAAAGTGATTTGATTTTAGTCCACAACGCTGCCAACCCACTCGTTACTCACGATGAGATTTCTGAAACAATGAGGCTCGCCACCGATCATGGAGCTGCAATTTGTGGCCATTTTCCTGTGTCTACGATCAAAGAAGTTGATGCTCAAAAAATTATAAAAACCCACGACCGCCAGCAGATCTTCGCAGCAGAAACGCCACAGGTGGCTAAGTTTGATCTTTTTAACAAAGCTTTTGCAAAAGCGAAAAAAGAGGGCTTTCATGCCACCGACGAGGCCATGCTTTTCGAGAATATTGGGCAAAAAGTGGCCTACACTCAGGCCTCTCCTCACAATTTCAAGGTAACTACCGACACGGATATTGATCATGTTCGCACTATCCTGGGTGAATTTCCTGGAAATTTTCGTGTAGGTATTGGGCAAGACAGTCATTACTTTCTCAAAAACAGCCCTGATCCCACTCCCGGCGAAGAGTCTGCGCCTGCACTCGGCATGACTCTCGGTGGCGTTTTTCTTAAGGACGAGCCCGCCATGAAGGCCAACTCCGATGGCGACGTGGCGCTTCATGCCCTTTTTAATGCTATCTCTCAGGCTATTGGCGAAATGTCTCTTGGCTTTTACGCTGATGAGATGTGCGAAAATGGTGTAACTGACAGCAAGAAGTATCTCGACATCATGCTTAATAAACTCAAAAAAGAAAAACTCACAATTAACAGCGTGGGGCTGATGATCGAATGTAAAACTCCCCAAATAGACCCCCTCGTCACCAAACTTAAAAAGTCTCTCTCGGCCATTCTGTCCCTTCCCCCTGCCCGAATTGGCATCACGGCCACAAGTGGAGAGGAGCTCACGCCATTCGGGCAGGGCCTCGGAGTGCAGTGCTTCGCAATTGTGTCTTTGAAGCAAGTTTAGGGCTTGACTTTTTGCTCTGGACGTTGTAGATTGGATTACATTTTAATCTCAATCATGAGTGATTCACCAGATATTAGTGTGGAATTAATGGAGTATGCCTTCGGCGGCAGTTCCATTGATGCTTTTGATGATTCCGAAAACACTCCGGCCCCACAGCGCATTGAGGAGTTGAGGCCGACTTTTTCCGCTGATATGGATCAGCTGGTCGAGCTAACACTAGAGGTGCCTGATAACCTTATGCAGGCTCAGTTTTTTTTGGAAAATTTTACTTATTTCGTTGCTGAGCTGGTTACAGGGCGGAATGTTCCCGGAGAGGTAAAGCACATGCTATACGGAATCGTTTCCTCAAAAATTGACGTGGATCACGAAGATGCCAGAGAATTTTTGGCGCTGATCGATGGTGTGATTTTTGGTAATGTATTGGCTTCTTCTACACGGGCCTCACGCGGAACATTGAGCGAAGAAATGGGTGAATTTTTAGCTCGTTATGCTCTTCATTCGGACAGTTTATTCCAAATGGAGGACCTCACTTCGGAGGTAGTATTAGAGATTGAGCCCGTTTTGCCGCGCCCCGCTTCTGCGGAATCAATTAGAGCGGCACGCGATGCCTACTTTGGTCCTTCTATGAGTTTTAGCGTCCATGAAGTTGATGATGACGGGATGGCAAGGGCAGTGAGTCCTGCAGTAAAAGTTTATGGAGAAACGCGCGCGGCGCTAATTGAGGCCTTAAGTTCAATTCCTGAGATGGAGGTTGAGCCATATGTTGAGCCAGTGCCAAAAGTTCCGGCCAACTTGGCCTCAATGTTTGTTGATTTAGTGGGACATCTTCCAGAACCAACAGACAGAGTAGCTTTGAGGATTTGGGAAAAAATTCAGAATATGGAAGGCGGTATTATCTCTATGGAAATGAGAAACAGAGAAGTCCAAGAACTTGCCTCATCCGGTAGAGTAGGAAGAGTGGCCACGGAAGTTTTTGAGGACGATCTGCCTACCAATATCGAACCTGCTCCTTAAGTAAAAAAAACTTTTTTGCACGGGGCAAAGGGTGAGCCTTTTTGGGTGTTCAACTACTTCTTGAAAAGCACCACCAGTCCCGCCATAATCCCAGACAAGTCAACAATTTTCACTAAAACCACAAAATGCTCACTTTGAGTAGTCCAGCCAAGGTAAACCTCTGCTTAGACATTCTCGGAAAATCCTCCGAGGGCTATCACGAACTCTCCACGGTGCTGTGTGTAGCCGAAAACTACGAGGACCGCATCACCGTCGAAGCCACAAAGCGAGAAGGATCTTTGTCAATAATCCCAGACCCCAAAAACCTCACCCTCCAGCGTGTAGACAAAAGTGGCGAAAACTTCCTGAATCGGGCAGTTTTGATTATGAAAGAGGAATTGACCAAGCAGCATGAGCCTGAAAAATTTGCCCAAATTATCGTTTACAAAACCCTCCCATTTTCTTCCGGAATAGGTGCTCTTTCTTCCAACGCGGCGACAATTATGATGGGGCTAAATCAACTTTGGGATTTGAAAATTTCTAAAGAAAAATTGAAAACTCTTGGCGCCCAGCTCGGCATGGACGTGCCTTTTTTCTTTGAGGGGGGGATCTGCCACTGCACCCATTTTGGCGAAATAGTGGAGCCAATTAAAACGGATCTTAAGTTTGAAATTGAAATTGATTTGCGCTCGTCCGATGAACCAGAAAAGACCAAGAAAAGTTTCGAAAAACTCAACCTCGCGCTCTGCGGCAGGGGTGTAGATCAAACGGCAGCGCTGGTAGAAGCTCTAAAAGCGAACGACAAAAAGGCCGGGCTAGAGCTTATCCACAATGACTTTGAGCAGCTCTATCCGGGCTTTGGCGCATTCGGTTTTGACGATTCTAGCTCAACCCCGCGCCGTCATCTCTCCGGCGCGGGCCCCTCACTTTTTACTATCAAAAGCCTTGTCTAAAATGGCCGTAGTTTGCTTCCATACGTCCGCCAACAGGGCTGTTATTTCTCGCCGACTTAAGTTGGCCGTTTCGATTTGTTTTCTCAATTCTAAATAGCGTGGCTTCAATGCTCCTCTTATGGCTGCTTTTATTGGGCTACTGCCTTCCATTAAACTGCTGATTTTCTCCATTATTTTACCAGCTATGACATCTACTCTGGCTCTGGCATCCGGATCCAAAGCTAAATATTCTTCGCTGTGGCGAGCGTCAACCATGGCTTGTGCCTGGTGTAAATTAAAAGTACTCCTATCAAGTGTTTCCGGTATTCTTGTCATTCTAAGGTAAATTTAAAATTCTGTCCTACCCAAAATCGCTTTACTCAAGGTCACCATGTCGGCATATTCCAGGTCGCCGCCTACGGGCAGGCCGCGGGCGATACGGGTGATTTTCAGGTCGCTATCTTTAAGGTGTTTTTGAATATACAGCGCCGTCACCTCGCCCTCCAGGCTCGGATTTGTGGCCAAAATTATTTCTTTAATGCCCTCTTTGCGGCGCACACGGTCAAATAAATTTTCCATTTTCAACTGGTCCGGACCAATGCCATCTACCGGGGAAAGTGCCCCATGAAGCACATGATAAACGCCTTTGTAGTCAGATGTTTTTTCCAACGCAACTACATCCAGCACCTCTTCCACAACGCAGATAATGCTCTGATCGCGCTCAGTATTTGAGCACAACATGCAGGGATTTATCTCGGCAATATTCCAGCAGTCTTCACAGAAAACGATATCTTTTTTTAGGTTCAAAACGGCGTCGCCCAATTGGCGAATTTTACTTTCGGGCGAGTGGAGCAGATGAATAGCCAAGCGTTGGGCGGACTTGGGCCCGATGCTCGGGAGCTTGGAGAACTCTTCGATAAGGTTGCGGATGGATCTGGGTAGGAAGTTGGACATGTGTGGTTTTACTTGCGGTAACTTTGTTTCGGCCAGAATTCTATAAACTTTCTTTGCACATGTCCATGAAATAGCGGTGGACGGTGGTGTTAGTGGTCATTTCCGGGTGGAAGGTAGTGGCGAGGAAATTTTCTTGCCGCGCGGCAACAATGTCGCCTTCGTAGGTGGCTAGAACTTCTACATTAGGGCCAATTTCCGCGATGCGTGGTGCCCGAATAAAAATGGCAGGGATTTTGGTTGAAACTTTTTTATCGCCATCTCCGGTTAGGAATTCGATTTCGGTTTCTTGGCTTTCTAATTGTCTTCCGTAGGCGTTTCTCTCTACAGTGATGTCCATTAAATTAAGTTTATCAGCGCTTTGTTTCCCAATGATTTTTTTTGCAATCAAAATCGCCCCGGCGCATGTGCCCCAGACGGGCATGGGCTTTGCGGATGGCACAATATTCTCCTCCTCTAGATCAGCCGCGCCTAAAATTGATTTTGACTCCTGTCCCGTTGCCCTTTTAATGATCTCTTCCCCAAGCCCAAACCTCTCTAAAAGTTTCCCAATAGTTGTGCTTTCTCCGCCAGGAATAATGAGCCCATTCACCCGGCGCAAATCTTCAAATTTTTTCACCAAAACCACCTGCGCGCCGGCCCTCGCCAGCGCCTCCGCATGCTCCTTCACCGATCCCTGAATGTCGAGTACGCCAATTTGCATGGGCCAAGGTTAGCAGATCTCAGAATAGCTGTCACTTTTCCCTTTTAAATGGCATTCCGGTGATATCTTTTTGGCCGCCCCGGGGCAGGAATTACGGCTCAAATATTGTGCCGGGAAGACTCTGCTCGTCCACTCTTTACCCGGATAGTAGTTTTCTCATCTCTTCCTCTCACTCTTGACTCCTTCAGTGTTTGTAACCTAATGCCAAATCCTCCCTAGGGAGAATTTGAAGTTGCACCATGCTCCGAGGTTGGAACAAGTAAGTGTTCGGGAAAGTTTGAATCAACCTCCCCGTCCACCCCTACCCCACCTCCTCCAAGTAGCATTTCTGGCAGTACACCACCTCTGATCGATCCAATGCATAAGTACTGTGAATTTCCGCACTACATCTTCCGCACTCGCGCCTGGAAATCTTCCGCGGATTGCGCAGAGCCGCCCGCCTCACGCCCCTGCATTCAGGGCATTTTAGCGGCGCCGCCAATTTCCACTTTTCCAGATATGCCTTCTCTTGAGGCATCAACTTATAATTTTTGCTACAGTCGCTACACACTAAAATATCCCCACTGGCAGGTAAATAATCCCGCGCCTCCACCTCTTTCCACTCCCACTCCCTGCTAGCCACTTCTTCTCTGCTCAGCGGATAAAACTCCTGTGCCTGGCTCTCGTTATATGCAAACGCCGAATCCTTAATTGGGAAAAATTCACCCCATTCGCCGGCCCCACGCATCTGCTCCACAATCCGCGCCCGCAACACAAAATAGTCCTCCTTCGAATATTGTTTATTCAAAATGCAGTACTGTTTATTACGCATTCCAACGCATCCAAAAAGATCATGCGAACTCACGCAGTATGAGGAATAATAAACGTCATAGCTCGAATTCCACACATACTCGCAGGCAAAAAGCCGGTTGCAGCTGCCAGCTCCGCACCCCACAATTTCCGCTGACCACTGAATGAGCCCTGCTCCTTCAACGTCATAACAGTGATGCAACTGTCGCGGAAAATTTGTCATCCACTTGCAGTCCTCTGCCTCGTTGCCATCAAAGCACCAGTATAAGTTGGAACAGTTTTTCAAGTAATCTCCCACGCAGTCCACGCAATTTACAGTGAAAAGCGCCCGGCGTGTAATCCCGCCGCTCAGAATTTTTGCTCTCTTCGCCGCCTCCTCGGTGTTCTCCATCGCCTCGGCTACACGCCGCTCGTATTCCTCTTTACTCAGTTGGTCATTATAGAAGCAGTACTGCTTATGTCTCAGACCCGCGCACCCAAAACAGTCCTTACAATTTTTGCAGTCAAAGCAAAATTTCAAACTTTGCCCCGTCTCGCAAAACTGACAAAACTGCGATTCGTACAGGCCTACACAGTCCACGCATTCATAACAAAACTTGCAGTCCACTACATGCAAACAGTCCAGACTCCCGTAAGATTTCCAGGCATAAGTGCAATAATAGCATTGCTCATTTTCATCGCTAGTAAAGCACAAATAACAATCTTTGTTGCTATAACAGTGGCTGCAGTATCCACTATTGTCATCCTGTAAGTTTATCGTTCCCAAAACGGGTACATTTTTTTTCAACTCTGCAAATTGCTCAAAAAACGGACGACTAAAGTCGAAATCCCGGCCATATTTTTCCGCCTCCCAGCCGTCACCCCACCAGCATTCTTTGCAGTAAACCGGGAGGTTTTTATCCGGCGAATAGCCCCCTATAAAAGATTTTTTACACAACTCGCATTCGCGCCTATATAAGCTTTTTTCATTGCGATAAGACATCCGACGCTGCTGTCTGCACGCCGGACAAAACTCCGGTGCCGGCACCTCCAGCTTCGCATAAAAAGCCGCATCCTCCTTGCTCACTTCGAATCCCACGCTACAATTTTTACATGACTTTTGCATGGGCAAATTCTACCCTGAGACGTTTGCTTTTTCCAATTTTGTAATTCTTCGCTCGTGAATTTCAACTTTATCGTCCAGTCCCACAAAGCGATAAGAGAAAATGTCTTGTTCGTCCCTGGCCTTTTTGGCCTCACGAACTGCCCAGTCCATTAATGTCATGTGATCATCCATCTGTTGTCTAGTGGCCATCCTTTCAAAAAGATCTTCTTTAAACATGTCGAATTCGACTCTTGTAACAACATTATCCAAAAGTTTATCCAGCCTAGCATATACCTTGTCGAACTCGGCATATACCTTGTCGAACTCGGTATATACCTTACCAAACTCCGCGTTTACTTTGCCAAACTCAGCCCGCACCTTAACAAACTCAGTGCTCACTTTTCCAAACTCTTTTTTAGTTTCTTTGTCCATTCCGAAAATTTAAAGGAACCAAACAATATTCCCAAATTTTTTTCTTTTCAAGATTATCTGCAAAAATACTGTTGTATGGTCTACGACAACGCCAAGCGCGAGCAAAGCAAAGTGCCATATTTTCTATTCCTTCAAATACCCCGGCTCCCAAATGTACACATTTAAAAATGCCACATACACGGCTGCACGTTCTCTCAATTGAAACCACTTATCCAATACATACGGCTGCAACGTTGCGCTCACTCCCACGCTCTCAATTCCCACTCCTTCGCAGGTAAAAATAGCGCGCCTCAGATGAAATTCTTGAGTAACCAAAACGGCCTTTTCAATGCCAAAAACTTCGCGAGCTCTGATGCAGGTATCAAAAGTTCTGCGCCCGGCAAAATCTTCCATCATGTCCCCTTTTGGCACACCCGCCGCAACGAGATAGTTATACATCGCCTCCGGCTCATTGTAGTTTTCAAAACGGTTGTCACCAGATACTAGAATTTTCTCAACCTTCCCCGCATTGTAAAGGGCGAGTGCGGTTTTTAGCCTGTCTTTCAGTACGTCCGACGGCTGCCCATTTTTCTTCAATCCCGCGCCAAAAACAATCGCCACCGGCGCCTCCGGCACGCTCTCGGCATCGGTGTAAATCCGATCACCATAGCTATTCACCACCACCGGCGGCAGCACAAACACGAATCCCAAAAGGAGAATAATTCCAGTCAGCCACTTTAAAGATTTGTTAATCATGCCTAAATTTTACCAGCCTCTCTCGGCATATTTTTGTTCCAACTTGCCGATTTCCAAGCTATCCATGGCCTCGCCGAGTCCTTCGCTACAAGCGGCTATAATGGCAGGATCGTTGAAGTGCAAAGTGGCCTCTACGATGGCTTTTGCGCGCCCGGCTGGATCGCTGGATTTGAAAATTCCGCTGCCCACAAATACACCGTCACAGCCAAGCTGCATCATTAATGCCGCGTCCGCCGGAGTAGCGATTCCACCAGCTGCAAAATTCACCACTGGCAATCTGCCAAGCTCGCGAACCTCTTTTACCAACTCAACAGAAACTCTCTCCGCTTTCGCCCACTCGCCAAGCTCTGCCTCACTCATCCCGGCCAAAGCAGCAGTGTCCTCCAGCATTGTCCGCATATGTCTTACAGCCTCTACCACGTTGCCGGTGCCCGCTTCACCTTTAGTTCTAATCATTGCGGCGCCCTCAGCTATGCGTCGCAGGGCCTCTCCCAAGTTGCGGGCGCCGCACACAAA
>CAYHGX010000010.1:30014-36317 GCA_964356355.1 uncultured Candidatus Peribacteria bacterium
GCCATCACCGCCACCGCCCCCGCCTTCTCAGCAATCAACGCCTGTTCCACATTTACCACGTCCATAATCACGCCGCCTTTCAGCATCTGCGCCAGGCCCTTTTTTAATTTCGGAGTATTTTTACTAACTGATTCGTTCATATTTCAAGTTAAAAAGCCCCCGCATTTTATACACAATTGCCAAAATTGAATAGATGTATATAATAACCGCCATTTTATAATAAGAATTAACAGTATGTTACGATCAAGTCCTCCGCCGCAAGAGTTAACGGCTAGTCAAACAGCTTTCGCCACTTTGATAAACGCCTTTCATGCTGCTGCTGTTGATTCTGGTGATACAACTAGGTTTCGTCAATTCGGAGTTTCCATGGGTAGGGGTGGCCTCGATCAGTATCGCGAATTTAGAGTTTATACTGTAGTTCCAGCCGATGCTTCTGCTCCAAAAGAGCTTGCAGTTTATGCTAAAGACGACCTTCCCATTCCCTCTATCCCTCTGGAGGCTGACTCTCCAGCGCATGCTTTTTTGGTAAGAGTTGCTTCCCTAGAGGAGTTCCCATTACAGGGATTTGCTATCAAACAAGATTCCTCTGGTCTGAGAATTTCTACAAGTGGACCAAATTGCCAGTTCGATCTGGGAAAGTACACGGGAGAGAGACGGGATCTACATGGAAAAATTGTTATTAATCGCGGCAAGATCGATCCCCTTACTGTTAGTAATGAGGTTGATGCCGATCTACAAAGACAGTTAATTGTCGGAGCCTATGAGTTTCTAGAGGGGTTATGGAGAAGAGTTGAGCCAACGTTAGTAGCGGCCGATGCAGGCTTTGCGCCCGAAATTATGTCTATACGAGCAGGTGCTCTGCAGGGGTCTCAGGAGCACAAAGCTTAGCTTGTTTTCTCTGCTCAGATAAGTGATGATTTACCGCACCTGGGATGGTCAAACTCCCTACGAAGCCGCAGGCGACGACTCTCTGTTGCGAACACTAAGCCGGTAAAATAACCGTATCAGTATCGAGGTGCTTTTTGAGGGCGAAGTGGCTTGTTCAAGAGGAGATTTCGAGGTAAATCCGTGCCCGCGCAGACGCAAAGGGCACCATTTGCAGGCGCCTGTCAAAAGGTTTGACAAATTCGCGAAAGGATGTAGAATAATGTCTTTTGTAAATTTACTATTAGTTGTCATGGAACTCAATCAACTCCCCGAAGGCTATGAAATTCCACCGCACCGCCAAAAAATACGCCGAACCAAATTCGAATCACCAACTGAAAAATTACAGTATGATGCTGATAATTTAATCGCACTTGCACAGAAGGTTTTCAGAGAAAAAGGCATCATGGTTTCACCAGTGGACCTTATCACACGTAAAGATGACGACGTAGATGTTTTGAAAAGAGAAATTGCTATTAGATTAAAGACAGTGCCTGCAACAAACGAAGCTACTACACTTGGTGCAGTGGATGCACTAGCCGTGCAAGCTGCGGTAAGTGCCCACGCAAAGCCTACCGAAGCTTACGAAGTTGATCCAAGATTGGTTGCCCTGAAATCTCAATATGAAGACCTTTCCGATGCTGATCGCACGTACAAGGGAAAAGTACGCACTTGGCCCGAGGTTGCCAGAGCTATTCCCAACATGCCTGATTTTTTAGAGGGACTATCTACGCTGACTGAACCTAAGCCATATTTCCTCAATGAAAAAGGACAGCTGGTGGTAGGAGATGGCTTCGCTGAGTCACCTAAAGCAACTTTAGGACTCAATTATCATAAATCCAGAACTGCTCAGACTCGGATTTCATATCTCGACCAAGAAGGCACAGCGGTAGTAGTAAATGGTGATGACACAGAAATACCTGCCGATGCAAAGGTGCTTTCTGAAAAAGGCCTGATCAAGCTGGATGAAGAGTATAGGCGTGTAAACAAGGGTCAGTTTGAAAAAGCTAATTGGACTTGGACCGAAAGCGGCAAAAATCCGTCGGTTGCTCGTGCTGCTAGTTGGGGCTGTGCTGGAGTGTTTTTCAGTGAGGACTTTCATTGCAGTGGGAGCGATTTTCTCGGTTCGCGCGGCGTGCTAAGGGTCAACTTGAACTTTGAATCTTAATTTTTCTTTAAATTTTATTTTTTTGGCCCCGATTTATCGGGGTCTTTCTTTGTTTATTTGAAATGGATAGGGAGAGTTTGAGAACTGCAGGTAAATTGACATTTAAATGTACATTTACTAAAATGTACCCATGAATTTCAAATTATCTCAACAAGTCTCTGCCACCTACGCCCGCAATAATTTCAAGGCAGTAAACGAGAAAGTGCTCAAAGAAGGCATGTGCGTAATTATTAAAAAATCTCAGCCCGTCAGCGTGATTCTTTCGATGAAGGAGTATGAGAAAATCAAAGACGACAAAAATATTAAACACATCAAGCCCAAGAAAAAGATGACGCTTGAGGAGCTCAGGAAAAACTCTCATTTCAGCAAGTTTATTGGAATATTTGACGGCCCAGAGTTTGAGGGAAAAACCTCGCGCGAAATACTTAAAATGTGGACTAATTATGTTGATTGATTCCTGTATTTTTATAGAAGTTGCTAAAAAGCAGGAAAATGCACAATCTTGTCGCGATCTTCTTGATGCTATTTGGGAAGAAATTATTTCTGAAGATATTTATGTAACAGAATTTTCGCTTCGAGCTATAGAGTCTATGTTGGCCGGCCGTGCAAACGAATGTCTCCGCGAAATTCTACTTCTCATCCACGAAGGCAAAATCAAAGTCTATAGGGGCAGTGCCAAACGCGATCTTGGCACGCTTAGTATTTTAAAAGACATTGGTTTAGACTTTGACGACGGTGTGCAGTTTACGGCCACAATCAGCTTAGACACCTATCTCGTCACCTATGACAAGCATTTCAAGAAAACGCATCTCCAAACAAAGACACCCGATGAAGTATTAAAAGATATCCTAGTTTAAAAGTAGCTGTCCACATCCTTAATCTTCAAATCATCCACCCCATATTGCTCCAACGCCTCGGCCATAATTTTAGCGATCTGCACGTTTGTTATAAGGGGAATGTTGGCATCGAGAGATTTGCGACGTAGGAGGTAGCCATCAGTCGCATCTACGCTGGAGTAGTTGCGCGGGATGTTTACAATCAAATCCACCTCGTGCCCGCTAATGGCATCTAGAACATTTGCCTTCCCTTTCGCGCCCTTCACGTGCTCCGAAATTTTCTGCAAGCTCTTGGATTTTAGGCCATTCTCAGCAAAGAATTCGGCCGTACCCGGTGTAGCAAAAATCTTGAAACCCATCTGCTCAAACTTCTTCGCCGCTGGCAAAATATCGGCCTTATGCTCTACGCTGCCTACGCTGAATAAAATCCCCTTTTCCGGTAGCTTGAAGCCCACCCCGATCATTGATTTCAAAAGTGCCTCATTTAAGTCTTCGCCAAAGCAGCCTACCTCACCTGTAGAGGCCATTTCTACTCCTAGCACTGGGTCCACGCCCTTCAGTCTTGGGAAACTAAATTGTGGCGCCTTCACGGCCACGTAGTCGAGATCCAAAGTTTTGTATCCGGTATAGTTGAGTAATTTCTCTCCTCTCTTGGACATTTCTCCAGTAGTGGCGGCCAGCATTGATTGCGTCGCAATTTCAATAAAGTTATAGTTTGTAACCTTTGAAGAAAACGGGAAGCTTCGGCTTGCACGTAAGTTGCACTCGATCACCATTACGCGGTTGTTTTTAGCTAAAAATTGAATGTTAAAAGGGCCACTAATTTGCAGCTCATTCGCAATTTTCTTAGTAATAATTTTTATACGACGAATTGTTTCTAGGTACAATTTTTGCGGAGGTAAAACGATCGTAGCATCACCGCTATGCACTCCCGCATTTTCGATGTGCTCAGCAATTGCATAAATCACCACGCGTCCCTTGTAGGCCACGGCGTCCACCTCCACCTCTTTGGCCCCAGTTTCAAATTTGCTCACCACCACGGGCGCTTCTCTGGAAATTTTCACGGCCTTTCCCAAAAACTCAGCCAACGCCTCTTTGTTGTGCGCCACGCTCATCGCCGCGCCCGAAAGTACATAAGAAGGCCTTACCAGCACAGGGTAGCCCACCTTGTCTGTAAACTTATAAATGTCTTCGATTTTGGCCAGTTCCTTCCATTCCGGTTGATCCACTTCCAGCTTGTCGCACATACCAGAAAACTTATGCCGATTCTCGGCACGATCAATATTCGCCGGGCTCGTTCCCAGGATTTTTACACCCACTTTATGGAGTTTGAGTGCCAGGTTGTTCGGGACCTGGCCACCCGTGGAGACTATGACACCCGTTATCTCTTTCCCCTTGATCCCACCATTCTCGAATTCGTAGATGTCTAGTACGCGTTCCAACGAAAGTTCATCGAAATAGAGTTTATCACACATGTCATAATCCGTGGAAACAGTTTCTGGATTATAATTTATCATCACTGTTTCATATCCCTCCTTGGCCGCTGTTTGAGTGGCATTTACGCAGCACCAGTCAAATTCTACGCTCGATCCAATGCAGTAAGCTCCACCGCCTAGCACTACAATTTTCTTCTTCGAGCTCTTTTTTCCTGGCTCAATGTCATTTTCATTTCCGTGATAAGTCAGATACAAATAGTTGGTATTTGCTGGGTATTCCGCCGCCAAAGTGTCGATCTGCTTAATCACGGGAAGTACGCCCATTTTCTTGCGCATCTCACGCACCTCTAGCTCCTCTTTTTTGCGCAGGAACCCAATTTGTTTATCAGAAAAACCCTTCTTTTTGGCCTCAATCATCAGTGGCTTATCTAATTCCTTTGCCCTTTTTACCTTGGCCTCCATCTCTACAATGTTTTTCAGCTTATCCAAAAACCAGCAATCAATCCCCGAAATTTTATTAATTTTTTCAACGGTCACTCCACGTCTCAGTGCCTCAGCCACCACCAGAATTCTCTTCGGCGTTGGGTGCACAATTGCACTCTCCAACTTCTCATCATCTAGGTGAATATCCTCATTGGCTACCAGTCCATGAATGCCCACTTGTAGCATGCGTAGGCCCTTTTGTAGCACCTCTTCAAAGCTTCTGCCTAGCGCCATAATCTCCCCCACCGATTTCATCTCACTGGTGATTTCCTTGGAAACTTTCCTGAATTTATTAAGATCCCAGCGCGGAATTTTCAGTGCTAAATAGTCGAGCGCCGGCTCAAAACAGGCAGTTGTAGTTTTTGTTACGGCATTTTTTAGCTCCGGTAAGGTGTATCCAAGTGCCAATTTTGCGGCCACGTGCGCCAACGGATACCCAGTCGCCTTACTCGCCAAGGCCGACGAGCGGCTCAGCCTCGCATTCACCTCAATCACACGATAATCCTCGGATTTCGGATCCAAGGCATATTGAATATTACACTCGCCCACAATTCCCAAATGACGAATCACCTTAATGCCCAGTGTTCGCAGTTTATGATATTCCGAATTGCTCAATGTTTGTGACGGCGCCACCACGATACTTTCGCCCGTATGGATGCCTAACGGATCGAAATTTTCCATATTACACACAGTAATACAGTTGTCCGCACGATCACGCACTACCTCATATTCCACCTCTTTCCAGCCCTTCAAATTCTCTTCCACAAGTACCTGCGGGCTGTAAGCAAAGGCTGTGTCCAAAAGTTCCTCCAGCTCTTTTTCATTATGTGCAAAGCCACTTCCCTTTCCGCCCAGCGCAAAGGCCGCACGGATAATTAAAGGAAAACCAATCTCCTTCGCCGCCTTCATGCCCTCCGCCACATTGTAACAAGCCCTACTATTGGGCACGCGCACATTAATTTTTTGTAACTCTTGATTGAAAAGCGCTCTGTCCTCAGTTTTCTGAATCGCCTCCACTGGCGTACCCAGCACCTGCACATTATATTTTTTAAGAATCCCTTTCTCATACAACTCCACTCCACAGTTCAGGGCCGTCTGTCCGCCGAAAGAGAGGAAAATCCCATCGGGCTTCTCTTGTTTAATAACTTTTTCTACGAAATAGGCATTCACTGGCAGGAAATACACCTTATCGGCCAGGCCCTTGCTAGTTTGAATTGTTGCGATATTTGGGTTCACGAGGACAGAAAAAATGCCCTCTTCTTTCAGGGCCTTTATCGCTTGTGAACCGGAGTAATCGAACTCTCCCGCCTCTCCAATTTTCAACGCCCCGCTCCCCAATACCAAAACTTTTCTAATCTTGGCTGGTTTTTTCGCGGTGGGTGCCATATCCGGTGGAGTTTTTAAGAAGCCTGCTTTGCCAGATTTTACGGCACGGCAAAGGTAGGGTCAAGGGGTT
>CAYHGX010000010.1:36417-49393 GCA_964356355.1 uncultured Candidatus Peribacteria bacterium
TAAGAAGCCTGCTTTGCCAGATTTTACGGCACGGCAAAGGTAGGGTCAAGGGGTTGTACGGCGAAGGCCTCGTGAAGTTACAGAACTAAAAGGGCCGCCTTCGCTTACGCTCCGGCGGCCCCATTTACTGAAACACTTCTATTTTTTTATTCTTCGTCTGTATTACTGAACCATTCTTTAGGTACACGATATACCGTGTAGTCATTAGTAATTGCTGCTTCTCTAAGGTTGCCATTAAATTTTCCGTTATCAAGCCCATATGAGGTACTAAAGGTGGCATCCTTTGCCTTAAGCGTTAAGTTGAAAAGAATACTATTTCGGGAAAATAATTGTTTGCATGAAATAGTAGCAGGAGCATCTTCGCTCTCTGCTGGATTGGCAGCTAATGAGCTTCCTCCACAAATAGAAGCTAGTTCATCATTTTGATCACCATCATTAAAAGCAAGTATCTGATAGGCACAGTGCACTCTTCCATCCGCACCAATGTCGGTATTTATAGTATTCCAAAGATCTCCAAAATCATGATCAGGAGCCAGGTTGTCATAGATAAGGGTCCTACTACAATCCGCCAACGGCTTCGGATTTCCCGGATCCTTGAAAGGCTTTTTCACATCAACAAGATCTTTCCTGCCCTCGTTTTGCTGAAGAGCCTTGGAGTCCACAGTTACAGAAGTCTCAGTCTGCTTCTTCCCTTTAAGTATACCCTGAAACAGGTCGCCATTGCTTGAGGCTACTACTCCCCCCACGATCGCCACTCCCACCACTGCGGCAATCAAAATATTTCTGTGTGTTTTTTGCATTTTGTTTTTGTTAATTAATTTTACAAATTATTTTAGTTCACGCACTTAAGCCGCCTTCTCCACTTTTTTGCCCAAAAGCACGGAGATTGCATCTTGCCTTGGGTCCTTATCAGGGAAAAGCGCTATGCCTTTTTCTTTCAACGCCGCCAAACTTTTCGGACCAAAGTAGCCATCGGCCACATTTACTCCATCTTTTTTATTCTTAGGTAAAGCCGCATATTCCTTCTCGTCCATGAATCCTAGTTTCTCGATCTGAAATTGTTTTGTTAAAACTTTTATGGTTCCAGTCGTAATCTTCTCCTCGGTAAGCTTTATGCCTGAAAGCGTTGGAACGCTTTCTGCGCCTATAAGTTTGAAAAGTGCATGTATTTGATCGTCCGTAAAAAGCATCTTTGCGCAAAGGTTTTTCTGGGTTTCATCAGGCGTTTCCTTCATTCCTGCCTCAGCAAATAGATCCATGGTTTCCTTGGTATCCATTGGTGCACCCGGCAATTTAGACATAGCAAGTAGAGTGTTTTCGTCAATAATTCCGTTGGGAACTCTTCCTTCAAGCCTGGCCTCCTTATTGTCCCAGGTGAATCCCAACGTTTCTCGTTGAAACTTCGCCACCTTTCTAGCAAAGTCAGGGCCATAAGTTGCTTTTCCACTAGAGGTATCTATGCCAACTGCTTTTACAATGGCGTTTCTGGCCTTCCCTCCAAGTTGTAATCTTTTAAATACGCCTGTCTGAGCCCTAGCCAGCTGCCAGCTAGGAATGGGCCTAGACTCTACGTCTTTATCTTGAACTTCGGCGGCAGGCTTGGACTTATCTTCATCCAATAGTGAGCTGGACGTCGCGTCCGCCTCTTGCCTATTTTTGATTTGCTGAGCCCGAAGAGCTGATTCGTTTCTTTCCATTCCAACTCTAATCTCCTCAAATTCATCAACGGGATTTAGGCTGGGCATTGGAATTTTTAGCGGTTCTGAAGGTTTTTCTGCGGCCATATGTTTTTGTATTTATTTTTAAGTTATGGATATTATACCATACTTTTGCCGGAATGTAAACGTAGGGAGGTCCCAGAATTCACCAATTCAAGCGTCCATCTCTGCCTTTTGCCCTCTGGTCTCCGGCAGGTTGGGCCTTTCCGGGGCAAGTACGCTGTTTTTATCAACCTCGTCCACTATCTCAATCGTCACGTCCCAGGCCTCAGGAGGAAACCTCTCAATGGCCAGTTTTACCATCGCCCTGGTGATGCCCGTCTCCCTGGTAATAGTTAGTAAAACGGATCCCTCTTCAGGCCCATTGGCTGTATCGCATATAGCGTCTATTTCCTCTAAAGCAGGTCTAATGAACATAATTGCATCAGCTGGTGTTACCACTGTTTCCTCGGTTTTTGGCGTAAAAAGTACTTTCATGAAAAATATTTAAGAGCAGTTATTCTACGGGCTCCTTCAGGAATTTCAAGCCTCAAATCTTCTTACAATTTAGATAACATTTTCAAGAAGTTCCTGCCTTTATAAAGCAAAATTCCAAGAATTGCTCCCATGCCAAATCCATAGATAAGAATAGTGGATACCAACAGCCAGCCAACCTCACGCAGGCCCATCACATCAAGGAGAAACATTGGAGGCAGTATGAAGATTAAGGCAAGCTCCACCCAAAACGGAATTTTTGCCCACATAATACGACGGTTAAGTTATATTTTAATTCCAAACTTCGCCAATACAAAAATGTAGACACTATAGGAAACAAACATCGCCACGGCGGAGATGATCATCGCCGGCGCAAATTTAATGCCATTTTTTAGGAGCAACGGCAACGCCAAAAAGAAGATTAACGAAGGTAGTACCGCCCAGAAAATACTGGTTGATAGATCAATGATCTTTTTGACATCATGGGTGTCGTTGTAGAGCCATGTTATAGCCATGATCGACAACAAGGGCAGCGAAGCCAAGATCGCCGCAATCGGCGTGAACTTTTTCCCAAGCTCGGATACGGCCGTGATGATTAGCGCTGAAAGGACGATTTTCATGAGGTATTGCATCTTTTAGTATTCAAACTTTACCACCTGTTTTACTTCACTGCTTAGACTTTTTGCCACGGGACAGTTGAGTGCGGCTGCCTCCAGTATCGACCTTTGCTCATCAGTATAATCTCCTGTCATCTTGATTGTAATTTGGATTTCTCCCACCCTGCGCGGCGCATCTGCCATTATTTTTATTACTTCAGCACTCGCCTCCTCCAGCTCAAAACCATTTTTCCGCGCGCTGATTGCCATGGTGATAATCATACAGCTCGCCAGCGAAGTGCAAAGTAAATCCGTAGGTGAAAAGGCCTCTCCACGGCCATGATTATCCACTGGCGCATCCATTGTCACTTCATCACCCGATCCCACGTGCGTGCTAATCGTGCGAAGCTCTCCAAGGTATTTAACCGTTGCTGTTGGCATAGAATTTTAAATAAACGAACTCACTACTACCTTAATGATCATCACCACGGCAATCACCACCATCGCTTTTTTGATGAACTCATTGCCGTGCTTTACGGCTAGCCTTGAGCCGATTGCCGCACCCACAAAGCTCGAAGCAAACATGGTCAGCATCAAGGTCATTGAAACAGTTGATCCAAAGTAAAGGACTGTTGCCGCTATCAGTGTCTCGGGGATGGCCGCTGCTACCTCCGTGCCTCGCGCCCCAAGAAAAGAGAGATTAAAAAAATGAACGAGCACTAGCACTGCAAAAGTTGCCCCGGCCATTCCAAAGGCTCCGTTCCAAAATCCAACCAGTAACAGAAAAAGCACTCCACCTACACTCAAAGTGGCCTTCACCTCTTTCTCTTGCGGCTTTATCGGTTTCAGTAAAAAGAATATTCCTACAATTACGCCCCCAAGAATAATATAATTCAGCCATTCCTTTGGTATCTGAATCACGAAATTTGCCCCGGCAAACGCACCAATTCCCATAGGGATTGCCGCAATAATTGCCAGCTTCCAGTTGATATTTTTGGACTGATGATATTTTTTCAACGCCCCCGAAACCACCCCCACATCCGACATTCTATTCAGCGCCAACACATTCACGGGCGGAATTCCCATCGCCAGCATCGTTGGCACTGCAAACACGCCCGCTCCCCCCGAAATAGAGGTGACAATCCCCATTACAAGGCCTAAAAGTGCAATTAATAATAATTCCATAAGTTTAAATATAGCGCCAATGTACTACTTTTGGCCATTTTCTCCAAACAGCGCGAAAGTGCGGATCTTCCCCGGGGAGGCGGTGTGTATTGACATTGTCACTACGCACGTGCTATAATTGCTCGGCCTTTCTAACCAAGTATAAATGACCACAATTCAAATTCGCATTGATGAAAAAACCAAGAAGTCTGCCAAAAAAGTCCTCGACCGCATCGGCATGGACATGAGCAGCGCCGTGAAAGTTTATCTTACTCAAATCATCCTCACCCAGGGCATCCCTTTTCAAATTCTCACCGAAAATGGCATGACTATAGCCCAAGAAAAGGCAATCGTTAAAGCCTCTGAGGAGGCAAAGCGAGGCGTGAATGTGAGCGGGCCTTTTGAGGGAGAAGAGATAATTAATCACTTAAAGAGGCTTAGAAAGAAAGTATGAAAATTACTTATCACAAAAAGTTCGACAAGAAATTCGAAAAGCTCAGTGCCAAGATCTAGGATAAAGTCATCCAAGTTATTGATATATTCCGCAATAATCCCCTCGATCCCCGGCTCAAAAATCATCCCTTAAAAGGCTCTGTGTCCAACCGCCGAGCAATTTCGGTTACTGGTGATGTTCGCATAGTTTTCGAACAGTACAACGACTACGTCCTCGTCATCATGCTCGACGTGGGTACTCATAACCAGGTTTATTAAAAATAACTACTGCGCTTCCACCATTTAAATACTTTTTTGTAGTTTTTGGCTACTTCCTTTCCGTAGCTCTCTTTTCCAAAGGCGCTGCCAATCAAGATGATGGGCGTCAATACCACCGTCGCTACGGGCAATAGCACGAAGCTTAATAAAATATCCAAAATTATATCAGCCATAAATTTTATATTAAATAAGTCCCCCTACCCCTTCCAATTCTCCGGCCTCAGTTTCCTCACTTCTGCACCCGCCTTCCACATTTCAGAATTTTTAATAGTGTCCAGTTCCACCTGCAATTTTTCACGGTAATCTGGCTGACTGTTGCGCTCCAGGGTGATTCGCGCCTCGGTGCCATTTTCCACACTTTCATATAAATCTTTAAACACCGGCGCCACTGCATCCCGAAACTTATCCTTCCAATCCAGCGCGCCTCTCTGCGCAGTAGTACTACAATTTCCAAACATCCAATCCATGCCATTTTCACCCACCAGTCGAATCAAAGACTGCGTAAGTTCCTCAACGGTCTCATTAAAAGCCTCGCTCGGAGAGTGTCCATGCTTGCGAAGTTCATTATATTGCGCCTCCATCATGCCGGCCAATCCACCCATCAACACGCCACGTTCGCCAGTTAGATCACTATAAACCTCTTTCTCAAAAGTAGTTGGAAACAAAAATCCTACGCCCAACGCAATTCCAATCGCCAAGCACTTGTCCATTGCTTTGCCACTTGCATCCTGGAACACCGCGAAGCTGCCGTTGATTCCGCTGCCATTTAGGAAATTGCGACGAACGGAAAGTCCGCTGCCCTTAGGCGCGACCAAAACTACGTCGATTCCTTCTGGTGGCACCACGCCCGTCTGCTCTTTGTAAGTTACCGAAAAGCCGTGCGAAAAATATAACGTTTTACCAGGAGTGAGATGTGGCTTGATTGTAGGCCAGAATTCCTTCTGGGCCGCGTCGGAAAGTAGATACATCAGCACAGTGCCTTTCGCGGCCGCCTCTTCTAAGGGAAAAAGTGTTTCGTCCGGTACCCATCCATCAGCCACGGCCTTATCCCAGCTCGGGCTCCCTTGTCGTTGACCAATAATCACCTTCACGCCGTTATCGCGCATATTCAACGCCTGGCCTGGCCCCTGCACGCCATAACCCAGCACGGCAATCACCTCGTGACTCAGGATTTCCTGCGCCTTCGCGACTGGAAACTCCTCGCGTGTTACAACTTCTTCCTCAGTTCCACCAAAATTGATCATTGCCATTGGACAATTGGGTTATAAAATAACCCGCCCATACTAACATTGGGCCGAGCCTCAGGCAAATTTGATAGGTCCTAAAACCCCGAATCTCCACTGAGGAGGGACCCATTGAGAATTGCAGCTTTGAGGCCCTCTACATCAGGGTCTCGTTCAGCTCTGCTCCTTGGTTCTGAATCAAGAGGCACAGAACCTTTTATGATTTTTGACGCATCAGGGTCCTTTGGGGGTCTTCCTCTCTTCGCCTGAGAGCCTAGAGTTCCAAAACTGAAGGGTCTACTAACAGGTTTTCCGTGCGCACTGGCACCTCGACGATGATAATATTCAGAAGTTAAATCGCGTGCAGGTACTCCCTCCTCAGCCCTCTCTCTTGCCGTTTGCATCTCTTGAACTCGCTCCCTAGGTATCAGTACTTTTTCTCTAGTACGTGGCTCTGTGACTACAATCATTGCCCGATATCTCTCGATGATCTCTCTAATTGCTGGGTCCAAGTTGGACAGTTCTAGTGACTCTCTAAGCGCCTTATTCCCTGCTGGCGTATCTGACAATCTTGCCTCTCTAGCAAAGGCTTCCCACGTTTCTGCCGGATCTTGCTCACTCGGAACTGTTATTGTAGTCATTTGAGTCAGTTATAATTTAGTAGCACATTTGATCACAGTAAGTAATTTAGCGCAACAAAAACACTCCTTTATAGAAAAGAAGTATTTCTGAAGCTTTAGATGAAATGCCTTATTAAGGCTTTGTAGTTGTGTCAATAATAGTGCCAGAAGCCGTTGCTGATGCCGGCGCATTTGAATCAATAATGGTGCCAGAAGCCGTTGCTGAGGCGTTAGTGCCGTTGTCTTCTATTGCAGGAGTAGTGGACTTTGCACATCCAGTAAAAATCATAGCTGTTAATATCGTCCCTACTAATATTTTCTTCATATATTTATTTTTATGAAATATTTTTGCACACGCAAATAATCTCATCCAATCACGAGAATGTCCAGCTCTATACTGAAATTTCACCTCGCAGCCCTCCCCTACTATTTTTGTTTCCCAGGTGGCAATTGCTTAAATCCAGCTTGGCCAATCATCAATGCGTCCGTGCTTAATCGGCGCTCTAGTAATTTCCAGTCCAAATTTTGGTGCATCGGGCAGTCTCTCCACTCTGCTAATCGGAAAAGGGTGTGGAGTTCCATTGTGATCAGTGAGAATAATAAAGCCATTAGTCACCATATCTCGGCATTTTTCAATTACTCTGATAATGGCTTTGTCCTGGTGTTCAACAGGCAGTGATTCGTAGGCAGTTACGATATCATTATCACCCTTCTGTAAAAGTTCAAAAGCATATTCTCCACAGGCAGCAATGGAAGCTCTTTCACTAAGTTTGATTGGTGGCATGGCATTATAGGTTAATTCAGAAAACTAAAGAGCCTATTAAAGCACGAAGAAGTGACACTGGCAAGGTGCATTTAGTCGCTGATTGCCTACTCTCCAAGTTCTTCGTACTGCAGCGGGGTGGCTATGAAACTTTCTCGGATCGCATCCGTAACTGACTGAATCTCTGAATCTGTGATTAAGTCATTGATTCTCGCTTTGAAATCGGCGGATAAATCAGCTAGGCCCGCTGCCTCAAAAGCAGTATCAATCTCACTGATTAGCACCACTTCGTTACCCACTCTTTTCTTGAGTCCCTCAACTAAAGCGGCCACGGTCCTTCTTATCTCTGCATCCTCGATTTTTTCTGCATATCTCTCAAGCGTTCCAAAAGCAGCGTACATAATGGAAAAGTTATTTTTAGGGCGAGAATATAGCTAAAGCAAGGAAATTGGTCAACTTTTTCTGTCTCTAAAACCGCGCTTCCATCGTTTCACCATTATCATTTGCACTTTTTATCTCCCAAGTTGTCACCGGCTCCAATCTCCCCATGATTCCAAAACCGCTGGCCTTTGGGTGCCCGCCGCCGCCCCATTTTGAGGCCACTTCCGACAAATTTACGTCCTCTCTTTGAGTACGCAGAGATCCCTTCACTAGCCCATGATCATCCTCGCTAAGCAGTACGCAATATTTTGCATCCGGCACCGCATTTAAGTAATCAATCACTCCTCCGGTATCCTTGGAGCTGGCTCCGCACACGTGATAATCCTGGCAGCTCACGGCCGAGACGGTTACGCCTTCGGCATTTACATAAGTGCGCTCTAAAATTCGGCCCCAGAGCCTAAGCTTGTTCACCGGGGTTGTGTGGAAAAGTTCTTTGGAAACTCTTTTCAAATTCGCGCCGCGGGCTAAAAGAGCGCTTGCTACCTTGAAAACCGCCGCAGTGGTATTACTATGCATCATTCCTCCCGTATCAAAGTAAATTCCGTGCAGCAGGCAGGTGGCGATGTCTGTAGTGATTCGCCAATCGCAATACTCCAAAAATTCATATAACAAAAAACAGGTAGCACACGATTCTGGTGATACCACGTTGATTGTTCCAAACGAGTCATTGGATTCATGGTGGTCAAAGTTGATAAACGGTATTTTTGCAGTCAAAATCTCCGGTTTTGTTTCGTGAAACTTTACTAATTTAAGAGCGCCACAGTCTACACTGACGATCGCGTCGAAATCATCGTAGTTAAAATCCTGCACGAAGGTATCGGCAGATTTTAGAAATAAACTATCTTTTGGCACACGATCTACGCACGCACTTACCACTTTTTTGCCTAAATTTTCCAACGCCAATCTTAGCGCCAAATTACTACCTACGGCATCTCCATCGGGTCCACGATGAGAAATTATGCAGATTTTTTCGGCTTCAAGCAGGGCCATTTTGGCACTCTCAAACTCATTTTTTAGACGTAGCTCCACTTCGATCATTGAAATATTTATTTTGATCCTAAAGGGAGTAATGATAACTCTTCCGCTTACTGCTGTGAAGTTTCATATGTTAAAAGGAATTGCAAAATAGGCTGAGATGTTGGAGAGTTTAGTAGTTATGGACAAAAACGCGATACAGCTTGGGGCCGAAAAGATGGAACTTCGCCGCAAAATTTCTGATTATGCCAAGCAGCTTGGCTTCGATCTTTGTGGTTTTACTAAGGCGAAAATCGACGACAAGTACTTGGCAGTTTTCGAGAACTGGCTAGCTCAGGGCCTGCACTCCGACATGAGCTATATGGAGAAAATTGAACAACGCAGGAATATGCAGGAAATTCTGCCTGGCGCGCAGAGTGTGGTGGTGTTGGCCGTGAATTACAATCGGGAGCAAACTGCTTTGGCCCCGCGGCACGGCCGCGTGGCCCGCTACGCCTACGGCCGTGATTATCATAAGGTCATTGGGGCGATGCTGAAGAAGCTGGAGGGCTTTATTTGTGGGCTGGGAATAGAAAATTTTACCAGCCTTCCCTCCCCGTCTTGCAAGCCAGGCTCTGTCACCGATCCCGCGACTCTTTCTTCAGCACCCGCTCCGACCCCTTCTCCCGAAACCGCTCCTGTCCGCTGCAAGTCCTACGTCGACACCGGCCCGGTGATGGAGAGAGCCCTCGCCGAGCAGGCGGGCCTAGGCCAGATCGGCAAAAACGGCTGTTTGATTACGCGTGAATTTGGCTCTTGGGTATTTTTGAGTGAAGTGATAACGACTCTGGATTTGAATGCGCCGCAGATACGGAGCGCAGCGGAGTATCCTGAATTCATCGTTCAAGATTCTTTGCCACGTGGCAAGAATACCGAGAGTCAAAATGGCTTATCAGAGCCCCTAAACGACAGTAAGTCTGTGCGCGCGCACACCTCGGCAGCTCTCCAAGAATCCTCCCCGGGGAGGAAATTGTCTGACAAATATCTGCACGTGCAGACTTTTGCCTCCGATTCAGGGCCTACAGAAGCCAATCTGTCTTCCGAATTCTTGCCGCGCGGCAAGAACGCTCAGTCTCAATTACCAGTTACCCACAAAGTCCCCCACCCCTGCGGCAACTGCACCAAGTGCATCACTGCTTGCCCCACCGGCGCCATCATACGTCCCGGCGTAATCGATGCACGCCTTTGTATCTCCTATCTCACTATCGAAAACCGCGACAAAATCCCGCCTCACCTCGCCGCAAAAATCAAAGAAACCCAGCGCATTTTTGGTTGTGATATTTGCCAGGAGGTATGTCCTCATAATATTGCAAAGGGTAAGCCGCTCACGAACGAAGGCCTACAAAATGCCATCGCCGGCGACCAGTTAAGCGTAAAGGAAATTTTAGAAATGGAAAACGATCCCGGCCAACATGAGTCCAGCCAATTGCTATCAGCAAAAGCGCCCAAGCACAGCCTCAGTGCTACCGATTACCATGGCGAGCTGTCTACTCCCGACCAGGCATTCCTCGCCCGCTTCGCGGGCTCCCCAGTAATGCGCGCGAAGCGCGCGGGCCTAACTCGGAACTTAAAAATTCTAGAATAAGTTGGAAAAGGGCCCGGCGCGCATCGATCGTTCGATCGAGCGCGCCGGGCAATGCCGATAGGGGCTGGCCGCGCCAGCGCCGCTCAGATTCGAAGCCCCGGGGGGGCCTCGGTCATCAGCGGGCTGGCGGGTCCTCGCCCGCCACCGGTGGGGGCCGGGGACACTGTCGTCTCCGGCTCGGGTGGTGCGGCCTCGGCCGCGGGAGTTGCGGGGGGCGGCGCAGCCGCCTCCGCAGGGGCACTTGCGCCCCCCTTGCGAGTTTTTCTGGCCATGGGCCATCTCCTTCATACGCGGAACCAAATCCGCGCTAGACGTAGTCTAAAATAAAAACATCAATGCGTCAATAGGCACATTGCCTCTTTCTTCAGCTCTGCTGCCGTCATAGGGCTAGATTCTAACTCCCTTGCCCCTAGCTTCCCTGTCTTGCGTCTTCCAGGGCCATCTTTCTTGCTCTTTCTCTGAGCCAGAACTCTAGTCCTACAATTTCTCTAATTCGCTGGGGGCTTATATTTCCGCCCAAAATCAAACTCACTCGCTCAGCTTGTCCAGTCTCACTTAACTTCCTCATCAATGCATTTCTAATGCCCTCCTCCTTCATCGCCTCTAATTCCGGGTCTTCTAGCAGGATGGTCACAAGGAGCCTTTTGGCTCTATCTAGTAACGTTTTGTCCGCATAAACTTCATCATTATTTCCCACTACAAGCATCAATCTGGCCAGCGCCTCTTCTCTGCTCCCTTCGCTCATCGCAATTTCCGCCAAGGCAAAATGCGCCAGCATGTACTGGTCAAAAAACTCTATGCATCTACTAAAAAGCCTTTTCCCTTCATTTAAATTCCCCTCTTTACAGGCGATCATGCCTAGGTAGTATGTTGAATCTGTATCTTTTGGATGTAAGTCCAACGCCAGCTTAAAGGCATATTTTGCCTCTTCGTATCGCTGCTCGTGAAAAAATGTTAGTCCAGTATGTAGCATGTGGCCACTCGCCAGTCCTTCTTCCACCGGCAATAGGTACGCGTGCATTGGCATATATAGCTTCCAGGCAAGAGTATTTTGAAAAGCAACCCTCGCCGGGCCAGAGTTCTTGCCGCTAACAAGGTTAATCAACGGGTCTACGTCCTCTCTGTTTTTCATCACTGCCAGAGGTATTTGTCTTGGTGAGTTGGACATTATGTCGATCAAAACCAAATCTTGCATAGTAGTTTTAGCCACCAGCGATCCGTGTCCACCCAGAAGTGCTCCTTCGGTTTTATTCGTTGCACAGTAAAACAGATTCTCCGGCTGAAATCCGCACTCCAATAGCATTGTCGCAATCAGCCATGGGGCACTAAAGCAGCTCACGTCCCTGGTTTTTACTAGGTTTACCGGAAAGCCTCTTTCATAGTCGGTCATGTTTTTGTTTTCTCCAACCTTCCTTCTTTTGTACTTTGTTACTTCCGCAAATACTCGGTTAATGATTTCCATTTCTTTGGCGGCTACGGCTGTTGGATTGTGTTCGCTTCTTAGTTTCACCAGCTCCTCACGGTACCTTTCGCACTCCAGTGCTTCACGAAGTTTTTTGGCCTCCATGGGCTCGGGGTGGTCCTCAAAAAACTTTTTGATAGCCACCTCCCTCATTGCAAAGGGGGTCATTGGAGTAGTTCGTTCCGATGGTTCTACGCTATCAAGATAGGCTTCGAGCTTATACCCCAACGGCTCCTGATTGGCACGCAGATTCTCCCACCATTCATAGTCGGTTATTTGATCTATTTCCCTGAGAGTTCCATTTCCTTGTACAGCTATGCTCCATGCTTCACTTGCATCTCTTCCTCTGGCCAGATGTCTTGCTGCTTCCATTAATTTTCTCCGCACTCCCTCCTTGGTGGCGATTAAGGTTAAAGTTATTTTTAAAATTTCTCCTACATCGGTGATTCCACGCTCTTTCTGGCTAGCCATGAATTCGTCACCCAGTGCCCAGTAAATTGTATTGATATATTTTGATTCAGTCATACGGTCTCGTGTGTATATTTCCACTTCCGACCGTTTTTTAGCGCTATCCGCCATCAGATCTTCGTTTGTAACCCCTGCCCCACTGACCAAAAGCGCATGTGCTAAATCCAGTACCTTATCTCCCAGACATTGATAAAGTGTTCTAGTCAAATTCCATATATCAATATCGGCACGACTGGTTATAGAAAGTACACCCGTGGCCCCATTTGAGTTTTCCACTGCCTTTTCATGGGCCCTATCTAATACATTTTTTGCAACCTCAGGCGTTCGCTCGTTTAAAATTACCTGTGCCATTTCCGCCTGCCATTGCACGAGTGCTTCGTCGTGTTCCTCCGGCCAATATCTATTTGTCTCTGACATGCTGTTTTAATCAAAAGGTGCAGAGTATGACATGAAATACTCGTCATCGTCAAGTCGACCGCCCTGATGCACTCAGAGATTTATGAGACAAATTTTTGCCACGTGGCAAAAAGAGGAAGGCCCAAGTGTGCACGTGCACAGATTTAGCCTCATTAACCTTGTAAATAAGCCATTTTACTCTCGAGAAGTCGCCGGAATTCTCGCCCGGAGCGGCCAAAAAGACCGAGTCCGATTTTGAATCTTGTGCCCACGCTTCGCTCCGCCCCTACAAAAACGCCCCAATGTCATAGTGCTTCACCTCGTCCACTAGCTGCGAATCG
>CAYHGX010000011.1:0-49216 GCA_964356355.1 uncultured Candidatus Peribacteria bacterium
TTGCAATTCACAACATCACACTCCCCTATTAGCTCATCGAGGCCGTGGAGCTCGGTGGTGGTGATGATGGTTTGGCAACCTTTGAGGGATTTTATGAGGTGGAGCTGGCGTTTTTCGTCGAGTTCGGAGAAGACATCGTCGAGGAGGAGCACTGGAAAATGGCCAGTGAGGCGTTTGATAAATTCGATTTCGGCGAGCTTGATGGCGAGGAGGAGGGTGCGGAATTCGCCGCGGGAGGCGGAGGAGAGGATATTGTGACCGTTGAGCGAGAAAATGAGGTCGTCGCGGTGGGGGCCAACGGTGGTTTCGGCGCGGATGATGTCTACTTGGCGGCGCGAGTACAAAGCCTCAAAGTATTGGGCGGATAGCTCTTCAAGAGTGGGAATACCTGTGGAGATTTCCAGAGTTAACTTGGTGGAGTATTTAACCGTAATCTCGGCTTCTGTATCAGCAATGGTGTTGTAAAAATCACCTAAATTTTTTGAGAGAAAATCAACGTAACTCAAGCGAGAAAGCATCACCTGTGAGCCGTACCGGATGGCTTCCTGATCCCAGGCATCGAGGTCTTCGAGGAGACAAGAGGAAGATGAACACTCCTCTCGGCCTCCGGCACTCGTTACGTGTGCTTGGTTAATAGCACTGCGCTGCGCTTCGTGCTTGGATGTGCGAATTTGTTTGAGCAGAGCGTTTCTTTGGCTAATGATCTTTTTATATTTAGACAGTGCAGCGAGGTAGTGGCGATCGGATTGGGAGAGCACTATATCCAAGTAACGGCGACGGAGAGAGGGGCTTAGATAAAGCATATTCAAGTCTTCTGGGTGAAAAAGAACGGAGAGAAAATTGCCTATGTAGTTACTATGGCGGAGATTCACCTCGTTTTTGCGAAAATTTTTGCGAACGGCTGGGCGGACAGAGTTGAAAACTTCTAGTTGAACATTTTCATTGGAAGCCTCTACTGATCCTTTTATACGAGCAAAGTCCTGGTCCCATTTGATTAAGTCGGCGCTCTCACTAGTTCGGAAGGAACGCCCAATTGAAAGCAAATATAGTGCCTCCAGAAAATTAGTTTTGCCCTTGCCGTTTTCGCCAACAAAGATCGTTATTTCTTTCTCTGGCAGGAATTCATGAGTGAAATCCTGGTAGTTGCGGAAGTTTTCTAATTGAATTTTTGTGATTTTCATTCTATATTGCTCGTAATTTATGCCTAGTTTAACCTAATTTGACGATGTCAGAAAATAAAAAACAATTTGAGTTGTCCACTGTAAGACATTCTTGTGCTCATATCTTGGCTCAGGCCGTGCTGCAGATGTTCCCAGAAGCCAAACTTGGCATTGGACCTGCAATTGATGATGGATTTTACTATGATTTTGAGTTGCCACGGACACTGATTCCGGAGGATCTACCTTTGCTTGAGAAACATATGAAACAGATTATTAAGCAGAATCAGAAGTTTATTGTGCGAGAGGAGCCGGGAGAAATGGCAATTAAATTTTTAGAAGAGACTGAGCAAAAATATAAGCTGGAATTGGTGAAAGAATTTCATGCAAGGGGTGAAAAAATCACCTTCTATGAAAATGTCATGCAGGATGGGAAGGCAATGTTTGTGGATCTTTGCGAAGGGCCGCATGTGGATTCTACTGGGCAAATTGGGGCCTTTAAACTGATGAAAATTGCTGGTGCGTACTGGAGGGGCAGCGAGAAAAACCCTATGCTACAGCGTATTTACGGGGTGGCGTTTAATACTCAGGAAGAACTCACCGAACACTTGGAGTGGCTGGAAGAAGCAAAAAGACGCGATCACCGCAAACTTGGCACAGCCCTTGGACTGTTTCAGTTTCATGAAATTTCTCCAGGAAGTGTGTTTTTCATGCCAAAGGGGACAATTGTTTTCAACGAGTTGTTGAGTTTTTTGCGTAAAGAATACAAAAAAAGAGGCTACGACGAAGTGATCACTCCGCTGATTTATGACAAATCACTTTGGGAACAGAGTGGGCACTGGGAACATTATCAGGAGAACATGTTTTTGGTAGACATGGATGGAAAAGAGGCTTCATTGAAGCCGATGAACTGCCCTTCTCACATGCTTATTTACAAAATGGAGACACGCAGCTATCGCGATTTACCTCTACGTATTGCCGATTTCGCGATGTTGCACCGTAATGAAATCCGAGGCGCTCTGGGCGGAATGACACGCGTGAGAAAGTTTTGTATGGATGATGCACATCTATTTGTAACTGAGGAGCAAATGGAACAAGAGATTTTGGCATGTATCGATTTCGTGCAATATCTTTATACTGAGATTTTTGATTTTAAATATGAGGTGCTGCTTTCGACACGTCCTGAACAGTCGATGGGAACACAGGAGCAGTGGGACAATGCTGAGGGAGCGCTAGAAAAGGCCTTGAATAAGGCGGGAATTAATTTCACTATAAACGAGGGAGATGGTGCCTTTTATGGCCCTAAAATTGACTTTAGAATCAAGGATTCTTTGAATAGAGAATGGCAGTGCGCCACTGTACAGGTGGATTTCCAGATGCCGAAAAGGTTTGAGCTGGAATACGAGGGCAGCGATGGAAAACAGCATACACCCGTGGTGATACATCGTGCGATTCTTGGTTCTGTGGAGCGCTTTATGGCGATTTTAATAGAGCACTATGCGGGAGCTTTGCCTGTGTGGTTAGCACCAGTGCAGGCGCTGATTGTTCCGGTTTCTGATAAGTTCAGTGAGTATGGAAAGAGCGTAATTGCCAAGCTGGAAGCGGCTGGGGTGCGTTGTGAAATGGATGAAAGCAATGAAACTTTGGGCAAAAGAATTCGCAATGCGGAAATGATGAAAGTGCCTTACATGGTAGTGGTGGGCGAAAAAGAGGCGGCCGATGGAACGGTGGCCGTGAGAGATTACAGCTCAAAGAACCAGGAGGTAATGGGGATGGAGGACCTTTTAGCAAAATTTACGACGCGGTAGCTGAGATACCTCCAGGCGGAGAGGGAGTGACAACAGTTGTGGGAGAGTTTTGAATTAGCCCGACTTTGGTCTTTTTTGATCGGTCATGTGGGTGTCGAGGAATGACTTCGTAGTATTCAGGGAATAGGGAATGTGGCAGCAGGCGCGTTATTACCTCTCTAACACGACGGAGTTCGTACTGACGATGGCCTAATTCATTATTCATGGTGCTTTGGACCTTGAGCCTAGACAAATCAGTGATCATCACTTCAGTTGGCGCGGAATATACACCTTTCAGATCTACGTCCTCAACCGGAACATCAGCCACATAAGCATCTACTTTGAAAGCTTGAGACTTACTCTTATTTGATTTCACTCCTCTATTACCCTTTGTTCCTTTCGATTCAATACGTTTTAGTTGACGGCCAAAGGTGAGATAATGCGTTTCTAGCATGTCTTTAACTTTCCGAATGTCTGCATCTGTCTCACACACAATAGTCATGCGGATTAGGTCAGTAAGGTCTTTAGCTCTAACCTGATCGCGATGGAGGAGCTTAGTGACCATGCTATGGAGGGATTTTTTACTAACAAATTTTCCGTTGTGATCTAATAATAATTGGCAGTTAACATCACCAAATTTTGCTGGGAGTAAGGGAATTGTCCTCTCTTTAACATTTTGTCCGGCAATCTTAAAATCAAAAGTATTACCACTTGGATCTTCATAAAAAGTAACTTTTTGCACTTGTTCTGTTGGTCTAATACGAAGACCTGGGTTGGCCTGGAGGAAATACGCGGCAATAGCCTTGGCATCGTGGTCCTGATAGACCTTGCGGGGAGTGGATTCACAGCTGTAGAGAACCGCTGCAAGTTCTAGCTTTAATCTGGCAAAGAAGCGATCACGAGGATCCTCACTATTTGCGCACCCCCTAATTAAATCGGCATAGTCGCAATTTTTCAAAATATCGTGCGGAAGACTTTCAGTATTAAGGTTCAGTTCATCACAAAGGAAATAGAAATAGCTGCTAACTTCCTGAAGGATAGATTCAACCCTATTTTTTACCGTTGTAATATTTTCTCGGCGGCCCTTCCTCACGGCACCGAATAGTGATTTCAGGTATTCATTGTAGCGATCCTCATGGAGTTCTCCCGTATTTTGGTTAAACAACTCCTGGTATAGACGTGTGATTTCTTCAGGAACTTCTTCAGGCTCGGAAAGGAGATTTAGCACATCAATATGAGAAGAAAGCGTTTGTGTGTGGTTGCGAATTTGAGATTCAATTACCTTCCACATGCTGGAGGTATCTTCAAAATCGTCAACAGTGAGAGTGTTGCCTTGATCAACTGAGAATACTATCGGTAAAGGGACTGAGCCAACTAGCTTGTCCAATTCTTCCTTAAAAACTTTCAGAAGAAGCACTTGAACGTCCTTTTGAGTAAAATCCTTGTTGGCCAATTTGAGAAAGGTAGTCTCAAACATATCATTTAGGCAATCTATATCTACTGCAAGGTACTGTTGATTTTCGCTCACTTCATTTAATTCCACCCCTCGGGCCTGGGCAATAGCGTTTCTGGCATGTGTAAATTTGGCGGTTTTCACTTGAAGGAAGTGTTTACAATTCATCGTAATGAATTGAGATGGGCGGCTTTTTCCTCGCTCCAGATAGACGTCACCAGTGATTTTTGCCACGTGCCCCTGCTGGCACTCAGGATCAAAGATAACAGATGCTAATAGGTCCTTATTTTCTCTTAACCAAGAACGAATATCGTGCTGGGGATAGTCCTTCTCTAAATCATCGATAAATTGAGTAAAGGTATTTGTGAGATCATTGGGATCATAGTTTTCTTTGAAAAAGGCGAGGTAATTTTTCAGGTCTTCGGCCATTTGGGGATCCACCTTTTGCTTTTTCATTCCATTTAAATTGAAACGAACGTGGGCCATGAGTCCATCAACAATTGAAGCACCAGTGGAAACGAGATTATTGGCACGGTAACTCGTGCGATTTTGGACAATAGTTTCATCCACCATCATCTTTAAAATCTGAGGATTAGTGAAAAAATCAATAAGGAGATCTTGATCTATCCCTCTGTCGAAACAGGATTTAGCAATTGTTTCAACTACTTCTACAAAGGGAAGAGTGGCTGCTATTGGGGAATCTAGGTGATCGAGGATTTGGGCCTTGAGGAGTAAATCTTCATTAGGGTCTGAAAGTAAGGGTGGTAAGGTACGAATATTCACCTTTTCGATCAGTCTTAAGTCACGAGCTTGCGCGATAGTTCCTGCAACTAAGGGTATTCTTTCTGCCAAGAGGTCTGCACCATTGGCAACTTGATCCGTGACTCGGCGAACCCTCTCTCTTAAGCCTTGGACTCCACTTAGCAGGTATTCGGCAGCACTGGAGAGTACATGAGTCTTAAGGTCAGATTGCAACAATTGAGGTTCCTGTACTTTTTCAGCCATTATTGCGATTATGAGCGATTATTAAAACACCTACCTGCATGTGAATCAACATACTGGGCTGCGAAGTCACTAAAATCCCATTAGTGGCTTTCTTTACATCTCATTCTCACTAGTGAATGCTCGTTTGCGAGCTTCTTTTTCGGCGTTACTTACTCCCTCCGGCATACCTTCGAGGTTGGCGGCCCGTACAATTTGTACCATTTTGGCTCCATTATCGCCTTTTACTACCTTTTGAAGGGTCCTTCCAAAGGTATCAAAGGCTAGCTTAATTCTTTCCTGAGCTCTATGGTCGGTTTCGGCGGCGTTGATATGCATCGTTTCATAAAGACTGTTTAGATCTGTATCATTGTAGGCCTCTACAACTCTGTCAACCACCTCATTCATACCATTGATGAAAACTTGTGGCGGACGCCCAGGGGTACAAACTGTACCTTTACTGGCATTCAAAACGTTATCGGACATGCGCTGATATTTATCCTTACCTTTCTCGTACTTATCGGTCATGATCCCCTCAAAACGTACATAGGAACGGAGGGCTTCCACAAGCCTTTCTCTCTTGTCATCGTCGGCGAGAGTACGCATATACTGGCTAAATCCGGGAAAAACGTTGGCGTATCCTTCAATTGTAAGGAACTTTTTACTACCGGAGGTGGCCTTGCAGGCATCATTTAATACCTCTTCTGTAGCAGGCGGAAGGTAGGCAAACATATCATCGTGGTCGAGGTTTTCACCGTTACGGATGGCCTTATTGATACGGGTACGAGTTTGGTCACTGGGGATTACATACTTCCACATGAAGCGATCTACGGCACCTTTTGGCGTATGCTTAGTTGGATCCGAACTATTTCCGTCATCAAAAATATCGGCCCATTTCTTGTAATCCTGTTGGGTGGGACGGGCTACTTTTCCATTATCGCGTTTCATGCGGGCTGTCATATATTCCAGGATTGGGAAGCGAGGAAGCATTTCGGAGTTGATATGGGCGATACGATCAGGCGGAAGAATTGTGCGTCCATTTTTACTACACACTGCTGCCACACCCTCCACCATGAAATAGATTTTGGCCTGCATGGAAGACTTACCATTTTCAATTGAGTGAAGGATTAGACCCTCATACTCCTGGGGATCAACGTATTCACCATTTTTGTGCTGGCGTAAAAGCTCGCCCAAGCGCTGTTCATGGCCACCATCGGTACCTTCAAGCTCCTTACCTTCTTCATAATAGGTGCGAGCATTTGATTGATATTTTGACTTGTCACCGGAGTACCACTCATTGTATTGGCCTTCACCGAAAAGTACGTCGATACCGGCTTTAAGAAAGTCTTTACCGGTACGTGGGTCATCTTCTGCGATTTGGGTGAAGGGATCTCCATCAGCCGGAATTGGAATCCTGACACTGGGGTTCACTATATCAATAAAGTTATTGAGGTTCTTCCATAAATCAACGTTGTACCAGGGAATCTGACCTTTCTCCATGAGGGTGTACATACAGGCCTTCAACTCATCTCGGTTGGTGGTAGTAGTTAAACGATCCTGGATTTCGAAGACACCTTTCGCATCGAAGGAATCCTTAAACTGCTGCATCGATTCGGTTTCAGTAGACTGATTAATACGCTTCATTTCCGGTGCGAAGTAATAAACATCAGAGGCCACACTGGAGTAACGATCCTTTTGGCGGCGCTGAAAGCGGCGCTCGTAGTATTCCCACATCACTTTGCCCATTTCCCAGAAGTCGGAGACACTCAAGAAGCGGGTGCTATTCCAAATAGAAGAAAGCATACCCTGCTCAGCCTTTGTCATATTGCCAACTTTGTGAATATCATTATATGGTAAAACTTCCGTGTTATATTTTACTTTCTTTGGTGCTGTGCCTTGTGGCTCTGGTTCCGGCTCCGGCTCTGGGGTGGAGTTTTCAGCGACCATGGACTCAAAACTTGGCATGGCCTCTGAGGGGGCGGCGGTGGGTTCAGGTGCGGGCTGGGTACGATCAATGATGGAGCCCTTATTGGCTGCGTCCATGGCGGCAACAGCGTCCATTTTGCGGACACGCTTTTTCCAGGCATCACTGCCAATTTTTGGCTTTAATCCGGGCATTTTGGTAGCTAAGGCAAAAGGCACTCCCGCATTAATCATGGATTCCAGATCAGGGTTATTGGGATCGTTCGGATCTGGTTCGATAATCAAATTTTCCTTACCCGATTCATCAATTGTGCGTCTAAGAATACCGGCTTGGCGGCTACCATCATCGTCGAGATACCATACTTTGGTGGTTTCTCCGGATTTTGGGATCGAGAGAACGCTCATGCGAGTGCCTCCAATCTTTTTAAAGCGATCCTGCAATTCGGGGCTCTGGCCCTGAACAAGGCTCATTGCCTGTTTTTCGGAAGCGGTATTTTGCTTGCCGAGGGCTTCGTTTAGCTCGTCAATGCTCATTTCGGAATGAAAATCGTGCTGGCGGAGAAGCTTGGCAAATTCGCCGTAAGAGAAAACTTTCTGTTTTCGGCTGAATCGGAGAGCAGGATCAACGGAACTGGAGATCCACTCTTTAGGAATTTTTGTGACAAATTTATCTAAAATAATTTCTTTGGTGATTTCATTTTTTTCTTGAATGCTAAAAGATTCCTCTTGGTAGATTTTTTTTCCCTTATCATCCATACCAACGTAAATTTTCGCCTTAAATTGTTGACCCTTGTGAAGATCTTTATATCCGGTTTCCGGAGCTACTTTTTCGTTGAGCTCGGCTAGTGAATTGATTTCCTCATAGGCCTCGAAGGCGTCCATAAGGTGCATGAAATTCTGGTAGCCAGACTGCACCAGCTTGCCCTCGTCATCATAATATTCCACTGTGAGCTCCCCGGGAGAGTAATCGTAAATATCCTCCTTTTCGCGTTCGAAAATGAGGCGGGAAATCTTGATTTCTTTGAGAACTTTTTTAGTTTTGCCAGTGGTGGGATCGGCTTCCAGGCCGGTCATTTTTAGAGTTTTTGGACGGGTATCTTTTTTGCCTGAGGCGATATCGAAAAGCCAGATTTTTAGATCCTCAGTGGCATTCACATCAAAGCCAGCACGTCGAGAAAAATATTCAATGGCGCGGTAGCGGGCCAAGGTACGGCTGAAGTAATCGATCCACTCCTTGTGAACCGGTACCCTCTCCTGCAACAGGGCTTCAATTTCATGATCAATTTTGGAGAGCTCCTCCTTTAAGCGCTTAATCGCTGCTTCGTCAGGTTTGGAAGCAGTCAGCAACCTTTGCAATTCTTTATCCTTTTGATTGGCCTCCTTGGAAAGAGTGAACTGAGCATGCTCAAGAGAATCTAGCTTTTCGACTAATTCAGCGGGAGCGCGCTCGAGTACCCAATTTTCTTTTTTGGTTTCGCCGGCAGCCTTAATGCGGCTATTGAGATCGGAGCTATCGATGATGGCGTTAGCGGCGGAAGCCGTAAAGGTGAGTGTAGAGGCCGCAATATCCTTTTCCCTTAGTTCGGCGAGATTCTTGAGGTGGGCCTTTTCTGTACGTGGAGTGAGGGCTCTGGATAAATGGGAGGCCTCACTGTTGAGATTGCGCAGGAGGGTTTCGGCGTAGTTGCGTTCTTCTTCGCCGCCCTTGAGGGAACGAAGGAAGGTTGGTGCAAACTTGGAACGATTGGGGAATTTGCCTTGAGAGAGAGCCTTGGCGAAGTGTTTATAGGAAACCTTGGCCATGAGGTTGGGATTCTTCAGCACATCATAGATCTCAAAAAGCACATCATAATCGATTTTGCCTTCACGGTGGGCCTGAGCGATATCTTTAGCATAGGGCACGCTGCCGAGCTTTTCGAGTTCGGCACACTTTTTCATGGCGTCCTCATTGATGGCGATTGTTTCGGGAGAGGTGCCGCTTGGTCCTGTTTTTTTATTGTCGTTGGTCATGTGGGGTGGGATCTATTTTGGTTCTGCTTCTTCTGCGTCGGCTGCGTCTTTGGCTCTTTTTGCTGCCGCTCTTTGCTCTGTCAAGTTTATTATCATATCATTATATCCTGTTTTTCCGCCATAGACTTTCAGTATCTTCTCGGCGTTTGCTGGTCCGCCTAGGAGTGGCGCAAGTTCGGTGTCGTTAGGTAACTTACCATCGTCTCCAATGGATAGACGCATCAAGTTAGCTTCCAAATCGGCCTTTGCATCTGGCTCTACATGAGCAGGGTCTGTAATGGCCCCAAGACTAGTGACCACAGCTTCTCTGGCTAGGTTTAGTGATTCAACCGCCTCTGCTGTAATCTCAGCAGAGACCTTTGTTCCACCAATACTAAGATCTTTGGCTTGATCAGGGCTTAATGGAGGGATTGAAGGTGCGGCCGGTGGGGCGGGCGGAGTGGCGTAAGATGGGTCTTTTGTATCGAGGGGATCTAAGTCTCTAATTCGTTTCCTTGAGACTGGATCAGTAGTGTCTAATAAAGTGTTAACTCTAGCATTGATATTGGTGTCATCAGAATCTAGAACGGCCTGAACCTTCCCCTTAATTTGTGGTGGTAGTTGATTCATAATATCTTTACGTTTACTCATGGAATCTTTAAAGTCTTTAACGAAATTTTTATCTCTAAACTTGCCTTCTGAGCCAGCTCTACTAAGTCCCTCAAGGAAGGTTTTCTGATCCTTTACTATCGAGCTATCTGCAAATGATTTGCCCGTGAAAAGCTTATCGCCTCCGTTTAGAGCAGTGACTAATGGATTTGTAGTATCATTTGCGAAGGTCTGGGCAGCTCCAAGTACGTTGCCAAGTGAGTAGTTGGTGGCTTCCGCCTGGCCAGGGAGCCTTATAGGTACCATTGGCAGATGTTTGAGAGGGAGGTTTCCAATAAATTTTCCGGTGCTTTCGAGGGCACCTTTTATCATGTTGACAGCTCCCTCGGCTACAGTACCTTCTGCGGCACTAAATACTCCAAGCCACACCACGCCAATTGTGCCCAGGGCCACTACGAAGTCCCCTAAAGTATCGAGACTGGATACCGGCACACCGTTGTTTGGAATGATGTCATAGAGGGAAACTGTACCGTTGGTACTAATCGTATTTAATCCTTTAAGGGCATTTAGCATGATCCAACCAACCGTCATGGAAATGGCGATAATAATTGGAGCAATGGCATTTTTGGTAAATTGTTCTTCGAGCTTGGCGAATCCGCCCATTTTATCCTTGAGCTCTGAAGAAAACATGATCAAAACCAGCAACGGTGACATGGCCACACTAATCCACATTACAAGTAGTCTTCCGAGCAGGACTATGAAAAGGGCCACAAAAGAGGCTACGTAAATAATATACATTGCGGTGGAGAAAACGGCGTTGGTAAAGAGTTTGTCTAGGCTGGTGATCTCTGGTGGGACCCTATCATAAAACACAATTCCTCCCATATTTAGAGCCATGGCAAGTGCCGCTGAATGGCTAGACCACTCACTGAGATAATCTTCACCGGCCTTAGAAAGCACAGCGCCCTCACACATTTGTTTGCTAGTGAGGGAGGCTACTTCCTCATTGAAGGTTGTTTGGTTCTCCGCAGGGAGTGCTGATACTAGGGACTCAATGTCCGCCCTAGTGGTGGAGGCTAAAATTTGATTTTTGAAATGTTTTGAGGCGACCTGTCGATAAACGCTGTCGCTCGTCTCTTTCTTTGCTGTCTCCGGATCGGTTGTTAATTTATCAACTGGAATATCCTGGATTTTCGCGCAGAGATTGTGCATCATCTCTTTCCCCTCTTCAGAGTCCTTATCCAATACCTTGCCAAGTCCGATACTCACGTCCGAGGGCAGCGAAAAAATTGAGGTAGTAATGGCATTGGTGGCATCGAGTACCACTTTAATACCTAGAAATGAAAAGTTAACGGCAATAATACCAACCACAACCTTGGGCAGAATCGCCTTTATTGAGTAGGAACCGCCTTCTTCCCCAATCCCCAAGACGTTATAGAGGGCAACACCTACAAGCACGAGCACAAAAAGAATATTCACCAGGTTTCGCATTGGAATCCAAATATCACGTAGGCGCTCTTCCATTCCTGAGCCAAAAAGGAGGCTGCTGTCCATGAGACCGCCGATCATTACCAGTATCGGCCAAATTACTCTATTTAAAAATTGTTGGATACCAACGATTACGCTGGTCATTTTTTTAAGGTCCTCGGCGCTTTTTTGCACCTCAGCTGAGGCCGCGGTACAGGTTAGCGTGTCACCATTTCTAGTTGGCTTGGAAAATTCCGGTGGACATGTTAGATCTAGCGGAGCAGGAGTGGCCACACAGACCTCTGGGGTATCTCCTGCCTTAAAAGGGGCTGGGCAGGTGGCAGCAGGTACTACTGGAGGGGCTGCTGCTCCAGCAGCAGCATAGGCCGTGAAATGCCCTGGGTGCACCAGCTCGTTAATTAAAGGGACGTTTACCACTAAAATTAATGAAAAAAGCGCAATTGTTACCACTTTTTTGAGCACTTGGGCACTGGCGTCGGCACTTGGGATAATGGCCCAAATTCCACCAATACCGAGAGCTGATACTTTAGCAATTCGGCTAAACAGCACTTTGCCCGGTGATTGCTGCTTCTCAGTCACCTTTCCTGTTCCTTCCGCTCGTTGTGCCTGATTATAGCCCTCTGCTTGAGGTTGCTCATCTTCATCCTGGGCAAAATTTGGTGTATTGGGAGTCCTTTGACGAAGGCCACTTACGGTATCTAAAAACTTAATATTTTGACCACCTTTAGCGGCAGCTGGGCCCCTAAAAGTGTGAGATTTCTGTTTTACATGAGATTTAATTCTTGCCGGTGCTACTGGGCGGCTAATTTTCCCCCGAAGAGGAGGAAGTGGCGCTTGAGTTGATCCCAAAGCGGAAAAGCTTTCCTCAGGAGTCTCGGATAGAGATAAATCTAGGGATAAGTCGGAGTCTTGAGCGGGGCCATCAATAGAGGCTAGCTCGCTAGGGAGAGCGATAGTTTGGGTTGGTGGCTCGTCCTCTTTTTGCTCGGGAGTTATATTTTCTACTGCCGGCGAAACGGCTACCGGTGGCACATTTTCTTGCGGAGTAGTTTCTTGCGGAGCGCTTTCCTGCAGAGTAGTTTCCTGCAGTACCTGTGCGGTAGTTTGGTTGCTCTCTTTGACCCCAAAATCCACAGCATCGGTGGTAGAGGTAGCAATGGCGGCTCCACCAAAAATAGTGCCTCCCCCACCATAATAGGGCTGTTCGCTATAAAGTTTTTCACTAGACTGATTCTCAGTAACTCTTGGTTCCGGGGATACTTCCGGCTGCTTAATGGGCTCAGTTGAGGCCACCTCGCCGTGCTCAGCAGTACCAGTTTGCGGAGATTGAGGCTGAGTAAATGAATCAAAAAGGAGTTGATTATATCGAGCTTCTGCGAAGCGTGGGTTGATAGTGTCCATCCCAAGCTCATCAAAAATCACAGCCAAATCACGTAAATCGCGGAAACCTAGCTGATCGTGAAGGTATCCAAGGCGGTGAAGAGTATCAATTTTTGCAATTATTTCCTGATATTTAGTGGCATCCTGAGTAAGAATATAGGCTTTAAACTCAGCGATTCCGAGGTTCTTAGGCAGGGTATGATAGATAAGTTTTTGCTGTTTAATATATTCAACAAAAAGCCTGAAGGCCGTGTGGTCTTCATTCACTGCACCAAATAGGCTGCTTCTACCCAATAATTTTGGATGAGCGGCGGCGAAGGCAATAAATTTTGAGAGATCTTTTGTCATAATTTTAGGCTTGTTCAACTTGTTTCATAGTAGATTCGAATAGTGGTCCGGCGTTGGCACCGCCGATTTCGAGCGTATCGAAAGCTTGAGATAGCTCCAAAATTGAGGGCGGGGAAATTTCCTGAAATTGCGCTAATAGTCCTTTGTAATTAATGTCCGATTTTCCGGGTTTTTGATTTTGAGACTGATCCTTGAGATAGGCTAGGAAGTTAGAAGTGGTCATAGCGCCTTTCGGTAGTTCATCAGATTTTGCTTTACTCTTTGTGTCTAAAATAAATGAATAAAAGGCTTTGGCTCCACCAAAACTCCTTTCTCCTTGGCCATTAGTGGCAAAAAATGCCTCCCAATCATGCCACTGTGGATTGCCCTTTTTCTGAGCCTCAAGAATATGCAGGGCCTCTTCTCGTTTATTATTAGCGACTGTTTCCATGCCCTCCATGGCTTTATCTACACGTTCATTACCTCTAAGCATTCCAAGTCCCTTATAACTGGCACCGGCAATCCAGATCACTGGATTTGTAGCTGCAAGCAAGAGATTTTCAGGGCTCTTCAACGCTCCGCCCTTCCAAATTCCTAAAAATCCATTGGCGGCAATCGTGGCTGCGGCACCAAGCTGGCCGGCGGTAATTAAAATATTTTTATAATTGAACATGCTACCCATATCATTTTTTGCACCATATGAGCCCTCAGAAAGACTTTGGATTTGCTTTTGAAGATCATGAGCGCGAGCCCATGTTTCAGTAAGGGCTTTTTCATCACCAAATGTAAAGTTTTTGTCTTTTGTAAAGTCTCGCATTACGGTCTGCATTTCATCAACGCTAAGTGCTCCTCGAGCGTTTCCATACCTCAAAAATTCCTCAGTCTCCTGCTGAGTTTTGCCTTTTCCGAATAGTTTACAAAATTCAATTCGTTCCGGACCGGTCAAAAATCCAGCAAGTACCCAATAGCATGGCATTGCTCCTTGATCGCCACGACTCACTTCAAAAGTAGCCAATTCGGCAAATACCGGCAGTGTCTTTGCCATTTCTTCGGAGTGGCTTTTCCCATCAACTGTTCCGCCCATAACCACTTGCATCACCTTGAAAAGCTTGGGGTTTCCGTAGATCAAAAGGTGAGTATAGAGATCAGCATTACCGTAGATACTAGAGCTAATCGCAGCCATGGCCGCAGCATCTAAGTAACCACCATGTTTGGCAGCTACGTCATTGAGATAAAGCTCCACTAACTTAATTGCGTTTTCTAACCGTTCCTTATTTTCGTTTTGCAAAGCAAGTAGCTTTGTTTCGTTTTCGGTTTCCCCTAAAAGTGCTTCTCGCGCCTGCTTCCAATCTCTACCGATGGCATTAATTGGCTCTTGAAGCTGCATAATAGTGCCATCATTGGCACTTTCGCTGTTGGCATTTCCCATATCTATTCTCTTGGCCTCAAAGGCCGCCATGATACGATCACGAGCCTCCTGAAGCTGCTCATCTGGATTATCTTTGTGTGGCTCTGGATTTCCTTGTTGCATTGCCATTTTAGATCTTAAATATTCTGATAAAAATATCGCTCAAAGCCTCGTTTTGACCCGGAAGCTCCGGAATTCTAGAAATCAAAAATTCCCTTAGTTCAGCTGGATCCTGTCCATGAAGTTGAATGGTAACAATGCCAGGATAATGGCCCATTACTCGCATATTAAGCGTAGCAACATATGGCGGATCATAAATAATCCAAAAGGATTTTATTTTGCTGTATGCATATTTTTTGCTGCCCATCTTCACCCCAATATCGGAAATTTTTATTTCCACATCCTTGGGATGTTCAAGGTGCTCAATATAATAAACAGCTCCACAGGCAAAGATCGCCATGCCAAAAGTCCAGGAATCATAAAGAAAGGCAGAAATTGTACCCATTAAAAAAATCAGAATTGCGATAGTTTTCCAGGCTGCTCCTCGTTGATGACGCACTACTTCTGGGGCAATCCAACCAATTAAGACATTATCAAAGGCCGATGGCGCACTGAGAATATTGGCTCTCTCCAGCCTTGAATCCCTAATCTTTGTTTTTATTTTTTGCAGCATGCGATTTATTAGCTTTTTAAATCCCTTTATTTTACCACAAAAAAGCCCCTTTTGGAAGGGGCTAGGCAATCTTTGCGGGGAAGTTTCTAGTGAGTGAAAGGTAGAAGTGCAACTAGACGAGCGTTTTTGATAGCCTGAGTTACTTTCTTCTGATGTTTCAGACAAGTTCCACTGTAGTATTTTGGAACAATACGGTTGTACTGAGAAACAAACTTGCTGATCAACGGGATGTTTTTGTAATCAACATGAGCTATTTTCTGCTCACAGAAGCTACATTTACGGTTTTTATATGTTGGCATTGGGGTTGAATTAAGGGATATTGTGCGCTCCTTATCAGGGACGTGGTTCCCCTCGCTACGGCGCAGGCGCGCTCGGGGGATTAGTTGTTAGCACTTCGCTATGCTCGTGCTTGGCTTGTTAAAATATATTTTCGGAATCGTCTGGGTGGAATTCCTCGTCTTGGCTGCTAGCAGCGATTAATTCATTTTCGTCCACACCGTCTTCCTTGGATCTCTTTTCAAGAATAATCATGTCCTGAAGAACAACTTCGGTGCGGAAACGCTTCTGGCCAGAATCATCATCCCAGCTGCGAGTTTTTAAATATCCTTCAAGGTAAACAAGCTTACCTTTTCGAAGATATCTATGACAAATTTCTGCCAATTTAGCCCAGGCAACTACCTCATGAAATTCTGTAGATTTTTTACTTTCAGATCCACTAGTCATCCATTCACGGTTTGTGGCAATACCAAAAGTGGTTACTGCTTGGCCGCTAGCGGTCTGCTTTAGTTCAGGATCACGAGTTAGGTTGCCAATTAGAATTACTTTGTTTACTGATCTCATATTCGGGTTTTATTAGGATATTAGCACTGCTCTTCGCTGGTGCTTGTTATAAGGTAATATCTGGATCGTCGATAATGCTTTTAAGGCGCTTGTCAGCCTCCTCAAGGTTTGGCTTTTTCACAGCTTTAGCTGGCTTTTCAACTACCACCTCAGCCACTACTTTTTTCTCAACTACCTTCTCCTCTTTTACTTCCTTCACCTCTTTCTTCACATATGGCTTACGCTCAGGACGTTCTGCCTGTTTGTGAGTTGGTCTAGACTTCTCCTCTTTAGCAGCCTTCGCTTCGGCCTTTTCTTTTGCTTGCTGCTCAGCAATCTCCTTGTACTCCTGACCAGTAACAATATGGTATGAAGATGGAGTTTTTGTAATAAGGAATCTAAGAACTACGCTATTAATATTTAGCGCTGTTTCAATTTCCTTTAGATTTGCCGGTGCAGTTTTGAAGTTTAGAACTGCATAAAAGCCGTTGTCCTGTTTTCGGATAGTATAGGCTAGCTCCTGAGTACCCCAGAGGTCCTCATTGTAAATCACACCATCAGTTGTGGTGATGAGTTTTCGGATTTCATCGAGCTCCTTCTCTGTGCCCTCTTCTCCAAGATTGGGGAGGAGAACCAGCATAAGCTCATAAGCTGAAACGTTATCCGGATGCGGGTTTTTCATATTTTCTTTGGGTTAAGATCTAATAAGACCTGTTTGCCCTCCAACTACTTAAGGCGTGTTGGAGAACAGAAATCTAATTTTAAAGCAGCGGCAGACTAACAAAGTCAGGATATGTTGGCAATAGAAAGTTATGCTTATGTTGTCAACCTGCCCACTTCCGGCCACAACATTTCGCCCAAAATGTCAAGGCACTTGCGACAAGGCCTCTATTAGGAGGCCCAAACCGCTCAAAGTCACTGGTCCCTTCTGGAAGCCGCAAACTGCGCTCCGCCAATGTCCAGCCCATTATGGGTGACAACATTTTCACGGAAAAGTCAATACCCCGGTCTTGTCCCGGACCCTAAAATTTGTCATGATGTAACAAGTGTAAATGTGTTATCTTGTAAAATTTTGTATGGAAAATCTGGAGGCTTCGCTTCAAGTAAATAGATTTGCCCGCAGAAATAGACATCTAAGAGTTTTCTCGAGAAAGGGTTGGTTTAAGTTTCATTTTAGACTTCTTTTTAGCTACGTTTTGGCTCCAGCCAAAGCGCTTTTTGGAAAGATCCTTTGGGGCAATCTAACAAAAGCATCGTCTTTAGTAGGCAGGGTTTCAAATGAATTCATGCCAATTGCGCCTCAAAAGAGGCTTCTTTTTAATGCGAGCGTACTGGGAACAATAGTATTAGTTGGTACATCTCTTGCGCCAAGTGGAGATTTTTCGGCTTCCTCTATTACATATGCGAGTGAATATAGTGGTGAATACGACATTCAGAACGACCTATTGATTGCAGACGATAGTGGATACTTGGTTAAAGCAAACCCTCAGACCGACCAGTCAAACCGTATTGGGTTGAGCGATTTTGCGGTTCATACTGTAGAGACCGGTGAATCACTATCAATGATTGCGACTAAGTATGGTGTAAAAGTTGAAACAATTATGTGGGAGAATGGCCTTGCTAATGCCAATAGCATAAGGGTGGGACAGAAGCTTCTAGTACCGCCGGTTGATGGTGTTAGTTATAAGGTAGCGAGCGGAGACACTCTTTCCAAAATTGCCGTTAAATATAGCATTACGAAGGAGGCAATTGTTGCCCAAAATGCGCTGGGAGAGGAATCAATATCAAAAGATCAACTACTGTTTTTACCTGGAGCCAAGCCAATAATCACCGAAACAGCAATTGCTACTACGAGGGGATCATCTGGAACACGAGACAAGAGAAGCTATGCGGGCCTAAGCGGGTCTAGCTCTTCTCCTGCTATTGGAAAGATGTTTATCTTCCCTACTGTCGGAACCCTCACTCAACAGTTCCATGCTGGACATTACGCTCTTGATATTGGTAATCGTAGCGAACCACCTATCTGGGCTGCTGCTGAAGGAGTTGTGACAAAGGCTTCTAGCGGTACATATGGAGGTGGTTATGGAAATCATGTCATTATCGACCACGGCAATGGAGTAAAGACTCTCTATGGTCACATGACGAGCTTGAATGTGGTAGTAGGCCAGAAGGTAAAACAGGGAGACATCATTGGAATCATGGGTCATACTGGGCGCGTGTACGGAGTAACCGGTATTCACTTACACTGGGAAGTAATTGTAAATGGCGTCAAAGTTAATCCAAGCAAGTATTATTAAACAACTCTGGCATTTACCAAGAAACTTCTTGGCGATGCTGGTGAGGGTTTATCAATACACTTTATCCCCTGATCACAGCCGGTGGATGAAGGTGTTTTTTCCTCATGGGTACTGCAAATTCACCCCAAGCTGCTCACAGTACGCACATGACAGCCTGAAGAAACACGGAGCCATTTGGGGATCGCTAAAGGCAGCGTATCGCATTTTGAGGTGCAACCCATGGAGTGAGGGCGGAGACGATCCGGTAAAATAACTGTTTGTATTGACTTTTGGCTCCACCTAGCTAAACTGCCTATCCGGGTGATGAACATTTAAAGGAAATCAATATGGCCATTAAACGTGCATTAATCAGCGTTTCAAACAAGGAAGGCATAGGCGAATTTGCCAAGGAGCTGGAGAAGGCAGGTGTAGAAATACTATCAACCGGCGGCACAGCCAAGCACCTGAAAGAGCTTGGGATTGCGGTAAAAGACGTATCTGACTACACAGGATTCCCGGAGATGATGGACGGAAGAGTGAAAACCCTACACCCAAAGGTGCATGGAGGTATTTTGGCTGTTAGAGACAATGAAAATCACGTAGAGAGTGCAGTCGCAAATGAAATTGGAATGATAGACTTGGTGGTGGTGAACTTCTATCCATTTGAAAAGGTTACTGAGGACGAAAACGTAAGCGAAGAGGTGGCGATTGAAAATATCGATATCGGAGGGCCAAGCATGGTGAGAAGCGCGGCTAAAAACTTCAAGTTTGTTACCGTTGCAACAGATCCAGCTGATTACGAGGCTATTTTGTCTGAGATAAATACAAGTGGCGATACTACACTGGTTAATAGAAAGCGACTTGCGAGAAAGGCCTTCAGTTCAACTAGCAATTATGATGAAAAAATCGAACACTATCTGAGGAAGGTACTGGATGAACCGGAGCTTTTAGACCTGCATTATGAGAAAGTTTGCAGCTTAAGGTATGGAGAAAATCCTGACCAAAAAGCTGCTTTCTTCCGCAATCCGGAAAACCACGATGCAAATGTTACAAATTCAAAGGTTCTGCACGGCAAACAGCTTTCTTTCAATAATTTGGTAGATGGAAATAGCGCTCTGGAATTGGTGAAAGAATTTGAGGGGCCGGCAGCGGTGTTTGTAAAACATAACAATCCATGTGGAGTGGCGCTTGGCCAAACTATTGAAGACGCCTTTATTAAGGCCTATATGGTTGATCCCCTGTCGGCGTTTGGCTCTATTATCGCCTTAAACTGCGAGGTGAATGAGGAGGTAGTTGATCACATCAAAAACGAAAAGATATTTGTAGAAATGATCATAGCTCCATCATATACTCCAAAGGCGTTAGAAAGGCTTAAAACACGCGAAAACTTGCGTATTCTTGAGGTAGGAGAGCTGAAGCTTGATCTGCGAAAAACTGATATCAAAAAAATTGCCGGAGGGCTACTGATTCAGACAAAGGATTCATATGTACTTACAAAAGCCGACCTAAAGGTAGTCACTAAAAAAGCTCCTACAGATGCGGAAATCGAATCTATGCTGTTTGCTACTCAGGTTTGCAAACATGTGATGTCCAATGCCATTGTGTTGGCAAAAGAGGGAGTGGTAACTGGAGTAGGGGCTGGGCAAATGTCCCGAGTGGACAGTGTGTTTATTGCCGGGCATAAAGCTGGCGAACGCGCAAAGGGCTCAGTGATGGCCTCAGATGCCTTTTTCCCATTTGCGGATGCCATGGAACTGGGCTGCCAGTATGGTGTGACTGCAATTATTCAGCCAGGCGGATCTGTGAACGATGAGGAGATTATCAAACGGGCCGATGAACTTGGGATTAGCATGGTGTTCAGCGGCCGCAGATATTTTAGGCACTAATTCCTACTTAATGTTTGACGCGAAGTAGTTGTGAACCATCGTGATAACTTCGCCTCTAGTTGCCTCTCTATTGCCCATAAAGAGCTTGTCTAGGCCTCTTGAGATACTTGTATCGTAAGCAATCACTGCATAGTTGTAGAACCAATCGCTTTTAGCTACATCTTTGAAGGGATTAGTTGGGTATTTTGCCAAGACTGAGCCATAACGCTCGTTGAGCATTGCCTGTTTATCCTGGGATTTACATCCATTTTCAAGACATTGACGATAAACGCTCGCGTCTACAAGCAACTTCACCATTTCGGCCCTAGTGATGGGATTATTTCCGCGGAAGGTAAGGTCGGCATAGCCCTGAACGACATGAGAATTAACCAAACCAAATACTATCGACCTGGCCCAATCCCCGGCCTTAACATCCTTAAACTTTACCGTTTCTGAGAGATCCAGGAGCTTTGCCTTATCAAGAGAATCAAACAAACAACTTGGTTTGGCGGCAAATTTGGAGGCCTCAAACCGATTTATCTTTTCATTCCAGGCAGCATAATACTTACCGTCCTTCAAGCGGCCAGCCACAATCGGATCACCTTCGTAGGAGATGGCTGCTAATTGAGAAAGCATATTACTGTATGGGGCCTTGCTACTTACGTCTGAAAATGAATGAATTTTGTCGGGTGGAGTTGCAGAGAGACATTTGTAGGTGTTAAGAATTGCTGTTTTATTCACGTGAGATCCGCCTCCGCTGCTGCTACCTCCTCCAGTTGAGCGAGAAACTCCACTACCACCACCTCCGCCGCCTGTACTAATTGGCTCGGCCTGGGATTCTTCGGTGTCGTCGAGTGCGTTGATACAACCGGGGTCACTATCCGGGCCGGTACTGTGATCAGTTTTTCCATTGTGGTCGTTGTCGATACCATCTGAGCACTGCTTAATAGTAAGAGATACCTTATCCGGAGATTCGGTATCATCATCAACGTCGCTGCAACCCGCATCGTTCGGGTAATCGACATTGCCGTCGCCGTCATCATCTAGACCGTTATAGCACTGCTTGCTTACTACCGGAGCCGGCACGCCCTCGCTTGGAGTGTATGGCGAGCTACAAGTTGTATCATCTGGATAATCCGTCTGTCCGTCGCCATCGTTGTCGGTTTTATCACTACATTCAGATGGGGAATAAGACTGAGAAATCATACGCCTCTCTACAGGCGCTACCGGACGATCGTTGAAACAATAGAAGCCGAGGCCGAAAAGCTTACTTGGTTCATCGGTGGCTGATGCTGGAGTTTCTGATTGTGGAAAGACAGTTTCGCCGAAGATCATTCGACCAATTTTGAAGATATCATTGCTCTTGAGCATTAAGACTGAGCTGTCCATTCCCTCAAAGTCATCGGCGGGACGATAGATATTGTCAGACATTTCTCCCTGTTTTGGGGTAATTAATGGCAAATAGGAGGAAACTCCCTCAGTATCAGTGGGGTTTGCCACATCTATTTCTTCTCCTATAGTCACGTGATAACTATTGAAAATCACCGGCGGAAGAACCGCTTCATCTAGAGCATCTTTGGCTAGATCATGAAAAGTGAGAGTTAATGATCCGAGGAATTCGCAGGTATCATCGTTACCTAAATACTGATCAATGGCAGTATTTATTTTGGCAAAAGTTGAATCAAGAGTGCCGCGATGAGTTTGGATTAAGGTAATTATTTTTTGAACCATTGCGCGTTCATCTGCTGTAATACTAAAAGTGGAAGGAATATAGGTACAATCGCCAACATTAGTCATTTCAATATTTTTGGATTCATCGTTGATAGTGAAATTAACAATGGCAGTACCATTTTCATTTACCTGAACATCCTTGTCGACACTCAAACTGCTAAGGGCTGCCTGAAGTTCTTCAGGAGTTGGATCTTTTAAGCCTAACACATCTTTGATAAAATGAGCTTTCATAAGGGAATCCACCACCTCGCTATCTAAAATATCGGGGGTACTGTTGATTTGCTGAAGCAGTTTATTGGCTATCTCCTTATATTTTTCAATAGAAGGATTTAACGCGCTGGTTTTGAAGTCTTCCGGAAGAGTTCCAGGAGGAGCAATTTGGGATACATATTCAAAGATTGAAGATTCCTTACTTACAAACACGTCCTCAAGTTTCTGGGCAGTGACAAGTGAGGCCTGAAGTAATTCCACTATGCTGGTTTTAACTGTAAGCATTTGCGTAATCATGCTTTGATATTCGGCTACTGTAGCCTCTGGAAGCACATCTACAAGTCTCCTGTTTTCTTTTATGGCCGTAATGATAGTTTCAAATCCTGCCACGGCGTCGCCACATGTGGCCTGAACGGCCTCGCGAGCCTCAATATCAAAATTGAAGGTTTGGTTGCGGAATGAGATATGGAAGGCATTTTCCATTGGAGTAGGGCCCGCATAAAGGACAACTGTGTAGCCTCCCTGAACACGTAAGGTCGTATCTACATTGAGGGTGCTAACTTTTAGGTAAGAACTGAGGCTTGAGAGGGAATCGAGGAAGGCAACTGGCTCATCGGTAGGGGCTGGGACATCTACTGGTGTGTCTACTGGTGCATCTACTGGTGCATCTACTGGCGCATCTACTGGCGCATCTTCTGGTGCATCTACTGGCGTATCTACTGGCGCATCTACTGGTGTATCTACTGGCGCGTCTACTGGCGTATCTACTGGCGGTGTATCTTCTAGCGGTGTATCAACCGCTGGTGTATCTACTGGCGGAGTATCAACCGCTGGCGTATCTACTGGCGGAGTATCTTCTAGCGGTGCAACCGCTGGCGTATCTTCTGGCGGTGTATCTTCTTCCACCGGCGTGTACACCGGCTCGCTAGTCGACATTATTCCATTCTTTGGCAAAACTACCTCAATTGTTTTCTGTGAGGTTATCGTTCTATCTTCATAGGTTGCCGTAAAAGTGACCGTATAGTTGGCCTCGTTGACATAATCATGCGAGGGATTTAGGTTGTCCTCAGCCGTATTATCATGATCGTCGCCAAAGTTCCAAGAAGTATGAAGAAGTGATAAGTCTCCGCCTTCAGCTAGATTGGTGTAACCCGTAAATTGATGACTAACAGGATCATAGCTGAGACCTGCATATCTTAACTGACTACTCTCGTCATCCACACTAAAACTCACGTCATCGCAGCCCTCCTTCACTTTGAAAGTAGTGGTTGAACCGGTGTAAATATGTTCGGCATCGGTCTCCACACATTCTGAAATAGCCTCTTTGTTGATCAACTGGCCCTTGAAAAGATTTGAACCACCTAAAAAATAGGTAGTAAGACCCGCCACAAGAATTCCTGCAGCGACCATAATTGGTATTTTGTAGGATCCTCTAGGCTTGTGCTGAGGCGGCTGGATACTTGGGGCATCCATGATCGGCATGAAGTCTTCTTGTGGATCTGGCATTTTGTTTTTGTTTATTTTTAAATCCTTGTATTTTACCTGATTTTGCGTGTTTTTGCAATCTAGTTGAGGGGAAAGCCGAGATGAATATGATAGGATAAATTCATGACAATTATTGAGTCCTTAATTTTGGGCGTTACACAGGGCATAAGTGAATTCTTACCTGTGTCTTCGAGTGGTCACTTAGTGATTATTGAAAAATTGATGGGTCTGAAAATAGACGAGATGAAGAGCTTTGATGTTTCGCTACATATGGCCACGCTTTTAGCGATTTTGATTTACTTTAGAATCGAAGTTTGGGGCATGATTATGGCATTTTTCAAGTTTTTCACTGGAAAATTGGATAAAAACGATCAATATGCGCGATTGATTCCGCTGTTGATAGTGGGCACTATTCCAGCAGTTCTTTTGGGATTTTTGGCTGGGGACTATCTGGATGCAAAATTCAGAAACCCTACTTCGATTTCCATTATGCTAATTGTGGTTGGCCTATTTTTCATTTTTGCCGAGTGGGTTAATAAAAAGGCGAAAAAAGGCAAGCAAATGGGGATTGGCAGTGCTTTGATTATTGGCATTGCTCAGTCCTTGGCATTAATTCCTGGTGTTTCAAGGTCGGGCGGAACTATTTCAACGGGCCTACTATTGGGATTTGAAAGAAGCGAACTAGCAAAATTCTCCTTTTTGCTTGGAATTCCGGCGATGGCAGGAGCAGGACTACTCACCTTCCTGAAAATCAGCCCTAGTGAGTTGGCCGCTATGGACTACAGGGATATAGCGATAGGTTTTTTGGCCGCTTTCACCAGCGGGCTCCTCTGTATATCGTTCCTTATGAAGTTTTTGCGTAAGCACACTTTGAGTATTTTTGCGGTATATAGAGTTATCCTCGGAATAGGAATTTTGCTTTTTCTATAGACAAAGTCCTCAGTTGTTTATAAATTGAATAAAACACCATAACTTTAGTCTATGGGAGATATTAAAAATTATAAAATCGCCACGCTGGGTAGCCATACTGCTTTGCAGATTTTAAAAGGGGCGAAAGATGAAGGATTTTCGACGATTTGTATTTGCGAAAAGGGTAAAGAACGGCCCTATGTGAGCTATGGCGTGGCAGACGAGATTATTATGGTGGATAAGTTTAAAGATTACTTTACGATTGAACAACAGCTGATTGATAAAAATGCTATTGTGATCCCCCATGGGTCTTTTGTGGCTTACATTGGGGCAGAAAAGGTACAGGAGGTAAAGGCAATGCACTATGGTACGAAGGGAATCCTGGAGTGGGAATCGGACAGGGTAAAGGAGAGAGAATGGCTACTTGATGCTAAAATCAAGGTTCCAAAGATCTTCAAGAGCCCGGAAGAAATTGATCGTCCGGTAATTATAAAATTTCACGGGGCGCGGGGAGGCAAGGGCTATTTCTTGGCGAACAATCCTGCGGAATTCTATGAAAGATATAAAGTTTATCAGGATAAGCAAGATAACGAGGATTTTGTAATTCAAGAATACATCGTGGGAGTGCCTGTTTATAGCCATTATTTCTATAGTCGTTTGACTGGGGAGTTGGAAATCATGGGTTTTGATAAGCGATATGAATCAAATGCGGACTCTGTGGGCCGTATTGCGGCTAAGGACCAAATGGATGTGGGAATTCAGACTACTTATACAATCACAGGAAACGTGCCTTTGGTACTGCGTGAATCGATCTTGCCACAGATTTTCGAGATGGGAGATAACGTGGTGGCATCTTCACAGAAATTGGCTAAGGGCGGGCTTTTTGGACCGTTTTGTTTGGAGGGAATTATTGATCCGGAGTTGAATTATTATGTATTTGAGATTTCTGCAAGAATTGTAGCGGGGACGAATCCTTATGTTTATGGATCCCCTTATACTTGGCTTAGATATAACGAGCCGATGAGCACTGGCAGAAGGCTTTGTAGAGATATTAAGATGGCTATTGAGCAGGATAAACTTGAGGCGGTACTAGGTTAATTTTCATTTTATGGACCGAGTGCGCGCGGAAGAAATCTTGAGGGAATATGTTAAGGCCGAGAGCTTGCTGCGGCATTGCAAGGCGGTGGCGGCGAGCATGGAACACTTTGCGAAAAAGCATGGTGAGGATCACGAAAAGTGGTATGTGACTGGGCTTTTACACGATTTTGATTATGAACGTCATCCCGATCAGCATCCACAAATTGGTGAGGGAATTTTGAGAGAACTTGGTGTGGCCGAGGACATTTTAAGGGCAATACAGAGCCATGCGAACTACACTGGTGTAAGTAGGGATTCGTTGATGGAAAAGGTTCTTTTTGCGGTGGATGAATTATCTGGATTCGTGGTGGCGGTGGCTTATGTGAGGCCGGATCGAATGAAAGGGATGGAGGTGAAGAGCGTGAAAAAGAAATTAAAAGACAAGGCATTTGCGGCTGCGGTAAGCCGTGAAGACATTTCTAACGGTGCGGCGGAATTGGAAATGACTGAGGAGGAGTTGATTGCTGGGGTGATTGAGGCTTTAATGGCGGCAGCTGATGAAATTGAAATTTAAGTGGTTCTACAAAATGCTCATATGGTTTGCCATAGCTTCAAAGACATTTTGTCTATGCTTCATCTCCAGTTAAACCTTATAGAGCCACGCCACCCCTTACCCTCAGAATGATCGCAAGCATCTTCCTGGCATACATCTGCACTATCACTACCCTGATAGTGACCTCCCTCGTACCCATTCCCAATTTTTACAAGTTCATACGGCGCTAATACCCAACTCAAACTACGTAAATCAAAATCACCTTTAGTTTGAAGGTCATTTTCATATTTAAGATGATCCATTAGTGATATTCCCATTGCTTCTGCCATTTCATCGGCACTACCATTAAATACCTCATCTGGTCTACTCTCTTTTAATCTTAGAGCTGCAGATTGATTATATACGCAGTTCCTGCCACTTGCAGGAGACTCACTCGAGCAGGTACCAATATCGAAGCCTTCACTATCTGCACAATACACATCCGGATCATGTCCTTCGGCCTGCATTTTGTTGATACTCCAAATACCTTCCGGATTAGCCTTAAGGACAGCTAGCACTCTATCCCATTTAACTCCAAGATGTAGATTCCTATGATCCGCAGAATAAAATCTGGCCTCGAGATTTGCCAAGGTTTCATGTTCAACTTCGGGCGTAAGTTTCCGCTTTTCTTTAACTTCTGTATCTACATCCTCAAACTGTGCATATATAGCCTCAATCTCTGATGCAGTTTCACCTCTTGTGGCATCTACCGCAGCAATCATTGACTCAAGATTATCTCCTTCTCTTAAACGTACAAGTGCATCCTTCCCAAAACCAATATCAGCAGTAGTTGCACCGGGGATCTTATCTAATCGTACTGCCACACCCCGTGCATCCTCCTCTAATGTTTTGCCGGGGACTCGCTCGTCCTCAACAGTAGTTGTTCTTTCAAATGTTTGTGCCATGTGTTAAAATTTCAATAATAAATTATACTATAGTACCACACATAAGGCCAATCCGTCAACAATACAATTATGATTACACAAAAGGACATTGCGGAGGTGCTGAAGGGATACGATTTAAACAATCTGACGATTGGGGTGCTGGGTGGGCATAGTGGGCTGGATACGGCTCATGGAGCGAAGAAAATGGGCTTTAGGACGGTGGCGGTGTGCCAAAAAGGGCGCGAGAAAACTTATGCGCAGTATTATAAGACGCGCGATGGAAAGGGCTGCATTGATGAGGTGATCGTGGTGGAGAAGTTTGCGGATATGTTGGCCCCTGCAGTGCAGAAGAAGCTAAGAGATTTGAATACGATTTTCATTCACAACAGATATTTTTGGGTTTATTTTGATTTCGAGAAGATTGAAAAGGATTTTAACGTACCGATTTTTGGGCTTAGAGAAGGCGTAAAACTGGAAGAGCGTGATCACCCTAATAATCAGTATGAGATTTTGAAGAAGGCTGGTATTAGAATTCCACATATTTTCAAGAGCGCTGCTGATATTGATCGGCTGGTGATTGTGAAGGTGAACGAGGCGGAAAGGACATATGAGAGAGCGTTTTTCTTTGCGGATAGTGAGGAGAGCTTTAAGGCGGAGGCGGGGAAAAGGCTGAAAGAAGGGCTGATTAATGAGGCCGATTTGAAAAAGGCGACGATTGAGGAGTACGTGATTGGAGCGCATGTGAATTTGAACTACTTTTACTCTGTGATGAATGATGAGCTGGAATTGATGGGCACAGATACCCGCAGACAGACGAATCTGGATGGTTTTCTGAGGCTTACAGCGCCGGAACAGACTGCGTTGATGGATGGCGGCTTCCGCCCTAAAATGGTGGAAACTGGGCACTATGCAGTGACAATGAAGGAATCGCTACTTGAAAAGGCGTTTGTACTGGGGGAGAGGTTCGTGGCGACGATGAAGAAAGAGTGTGCGCCGGGCATGATCGGGCCGTTTGCTTTGCAGGGCGCGGTGGTGGCGGAGGATGGGAAAGAGGATTTTGTGATTTTTGATGTAAGCATGAGAATTCCGGGATCACCGGGGACTAAATCTACGCCTTATAGCGGCTATTTGTACGGGGAATCGATGAGCTATGGGGAGCGGATTGCGCTAGAGATTGAGGAGGCGAAGAGGAGTGGGAGGCTGGGGGAGGTTTTGACTTAAGGGTTTGGGCTGGAAAAACAAGTTGTTCTCAAGAATTGCCCTTTGAACACAAGACGGCTTTCTTAAGCCGTTATTTGCACGTAAATCTCTGCACGTGCAGACTTAAAGTACAATACTAACACACAGACGCAATCTTGACTAATTTCAAAAATGCGCCATAGTGTTCGCATGGACAAATTCAAATCTCATATTGATTTAGAAATAGTATCAAAAGAATTTAGGGAACTTGCGCAGGCATGGCGCGCAACCTGGGTTCTCCCATGTGCACCACTAAATAGAGCTATTCATGATCGTATGCGTCCTCGTCTGAGCCCAGAGGCTCTTGAGGAAGCAAAACCACAGGAAGAGGCACATGAAAAAATGGCTGAATACATTGTTACCTTGATGCTTCTGGCTAGAGAAACAGGTGCAAATATTCCTCATATTTTTCAAATCTTATCTGAGTCGTCCGGATTTGCCTCCACCTATAAGTATTCCTGGACGGAACTCTTGCAAGATGTCATTGCTCGAATGGCCTTACAACCTAAAAAAGTCGACCAGTTAGAAGGTGCGGAGGCCATTGAAGGTATTACAAAATTACAAAGAGAGAAAATTGGTAACGTTACTTTTGGAATAACTACGGATTAGTCTAGCCAAGAGAAACCGATTTGGAGACTTAGGGCAAATTTTTCCCAGAAAATCCTGGAACGTTTTTCAAACATGAAATCTTTTTTCTAAGCCATTATCTTGACATAAATCTGTGCCCGGGCACACGTAAAGTGCAATAAAAAATCACAAGTGCAAGTGTGGCCAGCTGTTGAACCATTGAGCCGTTATCTTGACATTTCTGTCTATAATGACAGAATCATCTACCGCTTATAACAAACAACAATGCTAAAGGGAGCACCAGACACCGAACCACTTTTGTCATCTCCAGTAACAGGAGCTCAACTATTAGAAATTGGCGAAATTCACGAATCACCGGATCCATTTGTTAGACAAGTATCTGCACTGCTGAGCTCGGAATCAGCACTGAGAGACGAATTAATATCCCAAAGCGGTGGACTTATAAACGACTTGGATTCACCACATCTAGTGGATCTAAGAGAACTACAGTTATCCCTAGAAATTTCAAGATCTTGCCAGTATCACTACGTCACGACCAGCGCTCACCACGACCAATCAAGGGAATCATTGTACGCGGCAATGGTCGCAAAAAGAGCCGATCAAGCCGGGCATCATCCACTTGTAGTACCAATTGATGCCTTCTACCAATATCAGAGCCAAGATTGGGATCAAGGTCCTCCTTCTATAGTAGAAAAAATGCGATGTTTTGGGGCTGAAAATCCTGTACCCAGAGACGGACGGCCAAATTTAATGATCCTAACCAATGTTAGCGGATCGGATTTGTTTGATGAAGCAATACTTCGGAAAGTTCCTATGGAATCGGTGGCTTTCAACACACCTGGATTCAGAGACTTTGTTTTTTATAGATTACAGTCTCAAATAAAGAAATATGGTGGACCAGTAAAATTTCTCCAAGAAATGATCAGGCTAAATCCAGATTCAAAAGATCAAATAAAATTGGTGATTTGTACTGCAATAATTGCTAGCAACCAAAGGGGATGGCAGAAGTTGCCTCATGCCAAGGTGCCACTTGTTATTATCGCTCCTCAACCTTTTAACGACGCACTAAATCGCATTAATAATGGGCAGGGAGCGTGGAGCATGGAATATATGTATAGGGCCTCAACTCATGTTGATGAGCCAATGTTTGACACGGCAACTGATGGGAGGCCATTTGTTCGTGGGCCGAAACAAAGAATAAGTTATGAAAGAAATGCAGAAGCCTATCTATCTGGTGCTAGCAAAGAGGAATTCGAGGAAGCATTTGCAAAACTGATAGAGATTTTGGGGTAGGACTATTTCTCTAGTTTAGCAAAAAGCAGCTGCCAGCCTACTACTAGACAGTTTATTAAACATGAGATGATTAGCCAGACCAAGCCGAGTTCGAAGAGTTGGAAGATAAAAAGGAATTCTACAAAGTGGAACATGAGGACCGATTTGGGGTCATACCCTTCGCGAAGGCGGAACCAGAGAATCAGGGCATTTACTAGGGCGAAAATGAAGATTGTGGGGGCGATGTTGCCGAAGCTATAGTAAAAACAGGCAGAGATGAGGATGGCCAGGAAGATGGTGCGGTCGCAGAAAAAATCGATGAGCCAGCCGGGAAAAGCACTTCGCTTCGCTTGTGCTTGGTGCTTTGAGAGAGCGCCGTCGAGCATATCGAGAACGGTGGCTAGGACGATAAAAATTGCGTAAATTAAGCTGTTTTTGAAAACAAAATAGGCGGCTATCAGGCCTAGGAGAAGACTTAAAGCACTTACCATGTTGGCAGTTATCCCCTTTTTGTGGAGGCGGCCGGTAAAAGCGTGAAGTTTTTCATTTTTAAAATCTTTGATGCGGGTGCGAATTTGTACGAGAGAGAGCATTTTGGCTTTTTTTCTTTAGCAATTAGCTATAAATTATAGCCAGTTTCCTTTTAAATCAAACAAAAGATGAAAGTATTGATGTTGGCTGCGGGAAGAAGCAAGCGTATGAAGCCGATTGAGGACAAGAATTTTTTGAATTTTTTGGGGCGGCCGTTGATTATGCATCAGTTGGAATTGCTGAAGAATGCAGGTTTTAACGAGGTGATTGTAGTGGGCGGAAAGCATAATTTGGAGCGGATTGGGGCGTTGAAGGGCGAGCTGGAAATGGACATTACTGTGGTGGAGCAGGAGGATCTGGAAATGGGCATGTGTGGTGCCGTGCTCGCGGCAAAAGAACTAATCAGTGAGGGGCCGGTGCTAGTGTTTAGCAGCAATGATGTAGTGGAGGAGAAGGCTTTTGAGCTGGTAAAGGAGGCGTTTATGAAGGGTGAACAGGGGGCGAGCTATATACTTGGCAAGAAAGTGGCGAGCTATTTTCCGGGTGGTTATTTGGAGGTGGATAAGGAGGGTTATATTAAAAATATTGTAGAGAAGCCGGAGCCCGGCAGCGAACCGAGCGATATGATTAATTTGGTAGTGCATTTGCATAGTGATGGTGGGAGATTGGTGGCGGCTTTGGAGGCTGCGGAGAGTGGAAAAGATGACGTGTACGAGGTGGCGTTGACGGCGATGATTGGCGATGGCGCGAAGATGAGAGCGGTGAGTTACAACGGATTCTGGCAGCCCATTAAGTTTCCTTGGCATGTGATGCCGGTGTTCAGATATCTATTTGGGCGTGCGGAGAAGGGCGTGGCGAGAAGTGCAGTGGTGGCGAAAAGCGCTGTAATTGGCGAAAATGTGATAATTGGAGATGACGTGAAGGTGATGGAAAATGCTGTGGTGCACGGACCTGCTTATATTGGCAAGGGCAGCGTGGTGGCGAATAATGCGTTAGTGAGGGATTCTCAGATTGGAGAAGAGTGCGTGGTGGGATTTTCTACTGAAGTGGCGCGGAGCTTTTTGGGTGATGAGGTGTGGACTCATTCCAACTATATTGGCGATAGTGTAATTGGCGATAATGTGTCCTTTGGAGGAGGTACTGTCACTGGAAATCTGCGATTGGATGAGAAAAATGTAATGGTGGATTACGAGGGGAAAAAACTGGATACGGGGACGTCAAAGTTTGGGACGGTGGTGGGTAATGACGTAAGAGTTGGGATAAATACTAGCATTATGCCGGGTGTGAGGATTGGTAGAAATTCTTTGATTGGTGCTGGAATTGTGGTGGGCGAAAATGTGGCTGAGAATAGCTTTGTAAGGGGAAGTTTTGAGCTGCGCGTGGACGAAAACAAGTTTGATGTGGGGAGATTGTCTAGAGGTAAGTTTAAACGTAATTTATGAACAGGGATAATGACACCTCACTACGGCGTTCGGTGGCTTCGGTCGATAGCACTTCGCTTCGCTCGCGCTTGGTATCGGCGGTGATGTTGAACTACAACAGCAAGTACTTTCCCAAGATGTGTATTGAGGCTTTTCGGCGTGGAAAGATGAATTTTGAGTATGAAATTATTGCTGTGGACAACGCTTCGGACGATCCGATTAGCTTGGGTTACCTTGAACATGCGGCTACAGAAGGGCTGGTAAAGTTGATTAAGACAAATAGGAATTTAGGCTATGGTGGCGGAAATAATTTGGGAGCAGAGAAGGCTAAGGGGAAGTATATTTTGATTTTGAACCCGGATATTTTTGTTAATGAGGATAGCGTGCAGAAGATGGTGGATTACATGGATAAGCATCCTGATGTGGGCGTGCTGGGGCCGAAATTGGTGTACCCAGATGGCACGGTGCAGGATTCGTGTAGGAGGAATATGGGCTTTATGGATTTGGTTTTTAAGAGGACTATTTTGGGGCGATTGCCGGGGTTCAAGAAGCGCGTGAAGAAATATACGATGGAGGATTTTGACCATACTAAAGTGCGCGAAGTGGATTTGCTGGTGGGGGCTTGTTTTATGATTCCGAGGGAGGTGTATGAGCAGGTGGGCGGCTTTGATAAGAGGTACTTTTTGTTTATGGAAGACTTTGACCTTTGTAGGGAGATTGCGGCTTTAGGCAAAAAAATCGTGTACTTTCCAGAGGTGGAGGTAACGCATAATCACAAACGTTTAAGCGGCGGAAACATCTTCACATTGCTGCGCAAAAAAGTGTTTTGGATCCACGTTGGCAGTGCGTTTAAGTACTTTTGGAAGTGGCGGAAGGGCTAGGAATTGGCCCTGGAGAGCTGGCGGATGACTTCGGGGTACCACTTTTTTTCTAGGGCTTGGACTTTTTCTTTGAGGGAGTCGGGTGTGTCTTGGGGGGTAACAGGGCAGGTTTTTTGGAGGATGATTTCGCCGGTATCGCAGCCTTTGTCGACGTAGTGGATGGTCATGCCGGTTTCGGTTTCGTTGGCGGCGAGGACGGAGGCATGGACTGATGCGCCGAAGAAGTTTTTACCTGAGAATTTGGGGATGAGGGCGGGATGAATGTTGATAATTTTGCGGGGGAATTTTTGGACGAATTCGGGTGAGAGAATGCGCATGTAGCCAACTAGGACTACGAGGTCTACTTGGGCTTCTTCGAGGGCCTGGGCCATTTTAGCGTCGAACTGTTCACGAGTGAGGCCTTTAGGATCGATAAAAAGAGTTTTGTAACCTTGTTCTTTGGCGCGTTTAAGCGCGTAGCAGTCGGCTTTATTGCTAATTACTATGGCGAGCTCGATGCCGGGCATGAGGCCTGCCTTCATCTCATCGATGATGGCTTGGAGGTCGGTACCGTTGGTGGAGGCGAGGACGCCGATGCGAAACATAGGCTAGCGGCTTATAAATATACTGAGGATACCAGAGAGAGCAACCGAAACCACCGTGGTAAAGGCAAATGCTCCCCGGGAAAACCGTTGGACACCGGCTTCACGGCTCTGCAGGCTTGTGAGCATATTGCTGTGCTGATTGAGAAGATTGGTATGCTGGCCCAGAAGAAGAGTGTGCTGATTGAGAATTTCCGTATGTTCTTTGAGGGTAATAGTATGATCTTTTAATGTTTGTTCGATACTGTCTAATCGACGCTCTACTTGTTGGAACCTTTGGTCTACTTGTGCGAATCTTTGGTCCACTAAATCGAAACGCTGATTTACTAAATCAAAACGTTGGATCATTTCATTTTTGAAATCGAGAATGAGATTATAAAGAATTTCGGGGCTAACTGTATTTGGCTGCATCATTCTAATCATGGTTAAATTGTACTTGGGAGTACGGTAGCAGGCAAATATTAAATAATTGTTAAAAAATCATTAAAAACCTCAGGACAAATCCGTGCCCGGGCATGGAAAAAGGACACTGTGCTTTGCTGCGTGTCTGCTACAAGTCCATGGGGGTGATGCGCATGCCGAGTTTTTCTTTGATGCGGTTGCCGGTTTTGGTGACGGCGAGGCCGCCGAGGGCAGTTTCTCGGATTTTGTGAGACATCAATGCAGCTATATTGCGCATAGCGAGAACAACTTCGTCGAAGGGGACGAAGCTTTTTACTCCTGCTATAGCCATATCGGAAGCACCGATGGCGGCCATGCAGCCGATGGCATTGCGCTTGATGCAAGGGACTTCTACAAGACCACCGAGAGGGTCGCAGGCGAGGCCAAGATAGCTTTTTAGGCCCATGGCCGCGGCGTCGAAGCATTGTTCTGGCGTGCCGCCGCGCATTTCAGTGAGTCCCGCCGCGGCCATGGCTACTCCAGCGCCAACTTCGGCCTGGCAGCCGCCTTTGGCGGCTGAAAGCGTAGCACCTTCCGCAATAATCAAACCCACGGCCGAAGCAGTAAACAGGCCATTAAGCAGTCTTCTTTTTCCTGCCTTAAAGTGCTCTGCACTGCTAAAAAGTGTTCCCGGAATCACCCCAGATCCTCCTGCCGTTGGGAAGGCTACAATTCGTCCCATGCATGAATTTTGTTCATTTACTGCCGTGGCATAGGCCATTGCCCTTACCGTTACCTTGCTACCCATCATTTGGGTGAGTTTTTTCAAAGATTTATAAATTTTCACGGCATCGCCGCCTACCTCGCACATCTCAGACTTAACATTCGACTTAATCCCCTTCTTCACAGCGTCGTACATCGCATCACGTGTCAGCTTCATTTTGTTGCGCACGGTAGGAATCGGCTTTCCAGACCTTTCTGATTCATAATTCTTGGCAATATCAGAAATTGTCATTTTGTGTTGATGACAAAGCTTCAAAACATCTTCAGCTGTATGAAATTCAAACGCAAATTGATGCATAAACAAAAATTATTGAGTTTGTAGTTTGGAAAGAGAACGAATGAAATCTACGCCTTCGGTTTTTTCGAGCATTACCACTTCATTTAGCAAAATCCTACGCCCTTCAAGACTTAAGATCGTAAGAACTTCATCCTTATATTTACTATGATTTTCCTCTGCAATTTCAATTCCAAGCGCGCGAATTTTCGCAATAACCTGATCCAGCGCCTTCTTGCCGCGATGAGCCACTACAAGGGAAAGATACTTTCCAGCCGTACCCTTCAGCTTCACATCAAAGTTGTCGATTTTCACAATTTCAATCATGCCGCCGCCAATGCTGGAGCCAAATACAGACATCTTGGACTTCTTATTCTCAAGAATCACCTCCACAGTATTGGGATGATATTTTTCTCCAAGGTCCTTGGGAATGAATTTGTAGGAAATCTTTTGATCCTTAGCAATTGCAAAACTATCCTTGATGCGAGGATCACTGGTTTGGAATTTCATTACGCCTCCGAGAAGTGCGCGATCGGTAGCGTGCCCTTTATAAACTTCTCCAAAAGAGCCATGTAAATAAAAGGTAACCTTGGTTGGAGTTTCATGAAAAAGTGCCCGAGCAAACTGGCCAATTTTGCATGCTCCTGCGGTGTGTGAGCTGGATGGCCCAACCATTATTGGCCCTGCGATGTCAAAAATTGAGAGAGTACTCATGTTTGGTAAATTGGAACTTTTGGGCAGTTTACATATGGACAAATGAAATGTCTAGGGTAAATGGTAATAAAAAACGGATCATAGTTACGAGCACCGTTTTCGAATCATAAAACTATTCCCATTCTGTCTACTTCATATGATTGCGTAATTCGGTGGTGTACTGGTATTGTATCTTGAAACCTGGAGGAGAGAAAAAGTTTGGCCCCTTGAAAAACAGAAAGCTGACACCTCGCTACGGCGCTCGGTGGATCAGCAGTTAGCACTAAAGTGCTTGAACGAAGTATGAAAGATGGATAGCAAGTCGTCGCTTACTAGCTATCTTTAATACTTTGTGATGGTGAGTCCCTTAAAAGATTCACCGCTTTATAGCTTCTCCTTCGGGAGAAGAGCTTGGCTTCCTCATTGCCTCCGGGTGATTAGATGGAAGCGCAAAACAGGCGGTCGCAGGCGCGACTAAAAACACCGTCCAAAGCAAGGTTTTAAAACAAAAACAAATTCAAAACAAAAATCTAGGCTGGAAACAAAATATTTTTTCCTCCTATAGATGTAAAGAATTTGACTAGAAGGCCCTCGAGTAATCGGGGGCTTTTTTCTTTGCATTCAACTGTTCGCAGTGAGTAAACGCTCACCGGGGAATAATTGCCGGAATTTGCAAGTTGAACTGGTCGTTTCGTGGCTTTTTACTACTGATTTTTCAGGTGGTTCGTGCTAGAATTTAGACAGCTTTGAATATAGGTAGTGGTACTACTAAACTCCCTTAAACCACTACATTATGAAAAACTATTCCGACGAAAAGCTATTAAAATTATGCGTGAAATTTGGGGCGCGGGCGCTGAAGTGGCGAGGGAGGTTTTTGGGGCTTTTGCCCGAGGCGAATCGACGGCGGATATTTGAGAAAAAAGGATTCACCTCTATTTTTGAATTTGCATATAAGCTGGCTGGGCTTTCGGAGGAGCAGGTGCGATTGGTACTGAGGTTGGATTTGAAATTTGAAGATAAACCTGTATTGAAGGGCTTATTGGTGGGTGGCGAAGTGAGTGTGAGCAAATTGGCGCGCGTGGCGTCGGTGGCTACGGCGAAAAATGAGCAGGAGTGGGCAGAGGTAGTGAATAGTTTGCCGCGGGGAGCGCTAGAAACTTTGGTGCGGGATCAGAGGGTAATTGATGAAAGGGCCGGCGATGAACGGAGTGCGGCGAGAGGCGGACTTGGAAGCAGGGTAGGCCTTTGTGCCGGCGCAGAAAACTCAAGGACGAATGGCTTGGGTGAGCCGTTATTTGGTCGCGAATCCGTGCCCGGGCATGGACTTGATTTTGAGATTTCGGAGGAGTTGGCGAGTGAACTTAACGAGCTACATCGCCAGGGGCATGATGTAAATAAACTAATTTTGGGACTGCTAGAGAAGAGGAGGGCGGAAATCGCCCAAAGAAAGGAGGAGCTGGGAGAGGAGGCGATTGCGAGGGCGAAAGCGGAGTGGGCGGAAAGGTCTGAGCAGAGGGCAAAAGGTGATGCAGGGCTGATGAAGGGCGCGTGGGAGGGTGCTAAGAAGCGCAAGTCTACCTACGTTTCAGTAAAAGTGAAGAAAGTTTTACATGAAGAATATGGCGAAAAATGCTCTATTCCTACCTGCAATAGGCTGGCGGTGGATAATCATCATTCGCAACGACTATCAATTGCCGGGCTGCACGATCCGCGCTACATGGCGCCAATGTGCAAAGAGCATCATGAAATTGCGCACTTGGTGGATGGGAGATATAAGGAAAAAAGAATAATTAGATAGGACTGCGGATTCTGGCTGGGATTGCCATAAAAATGGAAACCGGAGATCGCCTATAATTCAGGCCTTTTCTCGGCCATTGGCACTAATGGCTCATTTGCCGCAGGGGAGGCAGAAACAGGAGCTGGCTCGGACTGAGCAGGTGCAATATCAGCGGTCCCTGATTGAGCTGAAGCAATACTGGAGGACGCTGGCACCTCTGTAACTCCGCTCGTGGCTACCGTTTGTACAGAAACTGTTTCGCCGGCAGGCGTCTCTACAACGTGAACATTCGTATCTGTCTTTGCGTGCTCAATCACCTTAGAGCCATCCTCTTTCTCCTCAATCATGATCTCCTCATGGTCAAGGTCCTTATCATAAACAAGCTGCGTAATTGGGTATGGAAAATCAATACTATACTCGTTGAAGGCCTTCATTAAATTCTGCAAAAGTCTACTTTTGGTTTTTAACCAGCCACTACGCGACTCAACCCAACCGCGCACCTTAATCACAATTTCACTCGCACCAAATTCACTAACAAGCACATAAGGCTTTGGCTCGGCCAAAAGCCCTTTCGTCTTTTTTGCTGCCATCAAACAAACCTTAAGCGCATTAGCTATATCGGACCTATAATCCACGCTCGTCTCCACCTCAATACGGCGCAGCGGATTACTGGTATAACTAGTTACTACATTACTAAAAAGCTTGGCATTAGGCACAATTACCTTAGTGCCATCGATAGCCTGAATAATAGTAACGCGAGACTGAATCTCCATCACTTTACCGAAAGTGCCGGCCACCTTGATATAATCACCAATCGTAAACTGCCGGCCAAGCAACACCATTACTCCGGCTAGGAAGTTCATAATCAAGTCTTTGAGGGCAAAACCAATACCAAAAGCCACAGCGGCAACGATCGTAGTAAGATCAATTCCAGCCATTTTAAGTGCAACTGTTACACCAAGCGTCAGCACAACTATGTAAGTCATACGACCACCAAGAATCTGCACCTCTTTATGTTCCTCTTCAATACCGCGTTCCTCCATTTTATTCTCCACAATACTGCGGATCATTTTGGCTGCAACAAAGCTGAAAAAAATCAAAATCGCGGCGGCAATCCAAAGTGGAATTTTACCGAGCACCAATTCTATTAATTTAGTAAGTTCGGAGGCTGTTCCTCCTGCGATGTCCTGGGCCGTGTTGGCACTGGCTGCGTATGCAATGGGCATGTTTTGGTTTTAGGATATGGTCACCTCGCTTCGGCACGGTGGCGCTCAGTGGCTCAGTCGTTAGCACTTCGCTTCGCTCGTGCTTTCTATATATATTACCATTTTTAAGCCAAAATCTCAAGGACTAAATGTGGATTTTTGTACTGAAGTTGGTAGTGTTTCATTAGAAATTAACCCCTGATTTTTATGGAACTTTTATTCCCAATTCTCGCTTTTGTCATCGTTTTTTACGTAGTGTGTATCCGCGAGGTAAAGCAGTATGAGCGCGGAGTAAAATTTACGTTGGGTAAATTTACTCAACTAGCCATGCCGGGTTGGAGACTGGTGGTACCTATTTTTCAAAAGATGGTAAAGGTTGATATTCGCGTAAAGGCAGTGGATGTTCCTGATCAAGAAGCCATTACTCAGGACAACATCTCTGTAAGCATCAATGCGGTGATTTACTACAGCGTGAGTGATGCATCAAAGGCAATTATTGAGGTAGAAAGCTTTTTCTATGCAGTAAGCCAATTAGCTCAAACTACAATGAGAAATGCAGTAGGAGAGGTGACACTTGATGACCTACTAAGGAATCGTGATAAAATTGCGGAGAACATTAGCCTTGAGGTAGATCAGGCTACAGAACCATGGGGTATCAACGTTTCTTCAGTTGAGCTCAAGGACATTGTGATGTCTGCTGACCTAAAGAGAACAATGGCAAAGGTAGCTGAGGCTGAAAGAGAGAAAAAGGCTGTAATCATCAATTCAGAGGGTGAAGTTGTAGCTTCAAAAAATCTCGCGGAGGCGGCCGCAACATTGGCTAACTCTCCAGGTGCAATGCATTTACGAACACTACATGCTATCAACGACATCTCCTCAGACGCCTCAAATACTACAGTTTGGATGGTGCCATTGGAGGCCTTAAGAGCACTCGAGTCAATCGAGAAGAAGTTAAATAAGTAAAAATGTCTAAACACTACGGAATATTGGCCTATCCGGCCAAGCATTCTTTGTCGCCTGTGATGCACAATGCTGCATTCAAGGCACTAAAAATAGATGCCAAGTATGGAACTATCGAGCTGAAGCTTGAGTATTTGGCGGAATTTATCAAAGAGGCAAAGGCTATGCCGATTGATGGACTTTCAGTTTCCTTGCCCTTCAAGGAGAAGATCATCCCCTATCTGGATAGGATTTCAGAGGATGCAGCGAAAATTGGAGCGGTGAATACAATCATGAATAAAGGTGGCGTTCTGCTCGGAGAAAACAGCGATTTCATAGGCGCGATCATGGCGCTGAAAGAGGTTGTAAAGAATTTGAAAAATAACAAAGTAGTAATAATTGGGGCCGGCGGAGCGGCCCGGGCGGTGGCTTATGGACTGCTGAAAGAGGGCGCAAATGTAACCATTCTGAATCGTACCAAAACCAAGGCCGTGCAGATTGCGATGGAGTTTGCAGAGATGTTTAAGGCTCATATTTACGCGGGAGATTTGGAGCATTTGGAAGAGGGAGATATCCTGATAAATACCAGTTCCATCTGGAACACTAGCAAGCTGGACGACATGATATTGCCTACCTTTTGCAATCCAGCCTATGTGGCAAAATTTGCCCTAGTGATGGACATTGCCTACAGGCCTTATATCACTCCCCTTTTGGAGGCTGCGCAGTTTGCTGGCGTGCCATTCATTACTGGCGATAGAATGCTACTGCATCAGGCGGCTGTGCAATTTGAGCTTTGGACAGGGCAAAAAGCACCGATGGAAGTGATGGGGAGGGCGTTGCATAAGGCTTTGTTGGCGTAGCAATAGGAAAAGGGCGCCTCGCTACGGAATGGTAGCGCTCGGCGGTTTTGTTATTAGGCACTAAAGTGCCTGTTAGTTATGCCTTAGGAAATCGGCGCCGGCTTCGTCGGTGGCAACTTTTTGAGTGGAAGTATCTGTAGTATCTTCAACTTCTTTGCCGTAATCATTGCCGTAGACTGTTTGGGTTGAGAGAAAATCTTTGTCGTAGGTGCGGGCAATCCAGCCGTAGAGGCTAGTAGTAATGCTTTGTACGAAGGCCATGCTAAGCCAAACAATTGGTAGTGCCAAGAAAAGAAGAAGACGTGGACTCTGTAGAATTCCAGCTAATCCAAACATCACCATGGCACTTAAAAGCACTGAAAATGTTGAGCCGTATAGCCCTACTAAAGCGTAACGATAGTTGGAGATAATTTCCATAATTAGGGCCGCAGCCTGAGCGGAAAGAAGCACGTGCAAAGCCACAGCATAACCGGCATATGTCGGATCAATGGCGCTAGCAATAAAGTAAACTGGCACCATCAAAAGGAAGATGATGATACTAATAATAAAAGTTTGATAAATAGTGGAAGAGGTACGAGTGTATTTACCCTTTTCAGTAAGACTTAAAAGCCAGACACTCACGATATTTCCGATGGTTGAGGATAAAAATACCATCGTCATTAGGAGAAAGGTGAAAATCGGACTCACTGCTACTGGAGTCTCGGAATCCCCTGTTAATGGAGCCATTACGGATGAGGCCAATACGAAGATAACCAACAAAATAAGTGCACCCATTGAGCCGCCGGCTCCGCCGGCTAAAAGCTTCAGCAAAAAGGAGGCAAAAGAGATTCTGGCAGGGCCAAGTTCGGTTTCTGGGGCTGGGGTTTGTGTGACTTCCATGTTTATTTTTGATTTTGGATATTGTCACTTCGCTATTGCGCTCAGTGGCTTAGTTGTTAGCACTCGCTTTGCTCGCGCTTACGTGCTTAATTCTACCATAAAACAGCACAATCAGCAATACTCCGACGGTCACAAAAATATCGGCCACATTAAATACCGGCCACTGCCACACTGAGATAAAATCCACTACAAAGCCCCTGGCGAAGCGATCAATCAGGTTGCCGAGCCCGCCGCCAATAATTAAAGCCAGAGAAATCTTGGCAAAAGGATGCGTTAAATCGAATTCCTTGGAGGCAAGATACGTTAATACGCAAAGTAGAGTGATCCCACCAAAAGTGAGTAACCATATGGGCAAATTGATACCAAAGGCAATTCCTGGATTCTCGGTGTAATGAAGGGTGAAAAATTTGCCGAAAATTGGCAAATCGGAAACAAGGAATCTTACTATCAAATACTTGCTAAATTGATCTATAAGAGCCAGCAAACCGGCAAGGAGCAAAACGACACGAAGGTGATTTTTCATGTGGCTATTATAATTGCTCTTTGAATGCAAAACCAGTAGTATCTGCACATGCGAAAAGCTCTCAAGTTTGATTCAATTCTGGCCCTTACGGTGCTGTTTTTGATCATTTTTGGACTGATCATGATTACGAGTATCGGCGTGCCTAAATCGATCTCGCTTTCGGCTCCGGATGTTCTTTATCCAAATTGCAGTGATGCCAATGTGGACTGTTATTTACTTTTCAAAAAACATCTAATAAGGCTAGCAATAGGAATTTGTGCCTTTTTTGTAGCATGGAAATTGCCGATGAAATTTTGGAAAAAACTGGCTACACCACTGTTTATCATTACGATTCTTGCGTTGGTGGCGGTCTTGATAGTAGGGAAGAGCTTCAATACAATTGCTTCAAACTGGTTGGTAATCTTCAACACATCTATTCAGCCTTCGGAGTTTGCAAAACTGTCCATTGTGCTCTATTTGGCCTACTGGTTCAGTAAAAAGAAAGGTTCAGTAGAAAGCTTTCAAGATGGATTTATCCCATTTTGTATCGTCACGGGACTCATTATTCTGCCGATCGTACTGCAAAATGACTTTGGTAATACGCTTGTAATTGCAATTATTAGCGTGTGCATGTACTTCATTGCCGGGGCACGAGTGAGACATTTGGCTATAGGATTTATGGTAGCACTTTTGGCAGCGATAATCGTAATTTCTAGCGTAGAGCATGTGCGAGAGCGGTTTCAGGGATTCATGAGAGTAAATGAGGATTGTTTGGAAGACTATTGCTGGCAGTCTCAGCAGGCCAATATTGCTGTAGGTACTGGCGGATTTTGGGGCAAAGGCCTTACTCAGGGAGTGCAGAAATCTTATTGGCTTCCACAGGCTTCGGATGATTTTATTTTTGCGGCTTCGGCGGAAGAGCTGGGGTTTATTAGAATTATTTTCGTGGTTTTGGCCTATTTCATGATCTCATATCGTGGCTATATGATTGCCAGTAAAGCTACAAATAGCTTTGAAATGTTTGTGGCGGTAGGACTCACCACGTGGCTTACAATGCAGGCTTTTGTGAACATTGCGGTAAATACTGCATTAGCACCAGTAACGGGCATTACACTGCCTTTTATAAGCTACGGTGGCTCTTCTTTGATTTCAAGTATGATCGCTGTGGCGATTCTATTAAATATATCTCAGCACTCAACTTTTTATGCGGGTAGTTCTAACAGGTGGAGGAACGGGGGGACATATCGTTCCAAACTTGGCCGTTATCGACGAGCTTAAAGGTCGTGGTGGAGTTGAATTCCTTTATATTGGCTCCAATGATGGCCCGGAAAAAATGATGCTGCAGAAGCATGGAGTTAACTTTACGGCTGTGGCTTGTGGAAAGTTGCGAAGATATTTTTCTTGGTCGAATTTTAAGGATGCAGTAAAGGTGCCGGTGGGTATCTGGCAGGCGCGCAAGGCTCTGAAAAGATGGCAACCAGCGATTGTTTTCAGTAAAGGTGGATTTGTGAGTTTTCCTGTAGTGGTAGCGGCGTGGAGTTTGCGAGTGCCGGTAATTGTGCATGAATCGGACGTAAAACCAGGACTGGCGAATAGGATGTCCTTTAAATTTGCTAAGAAAATCTGCATAAGTTTCAAAGAGACGAAGGAATACATGGCTCCATATCTTGAAAAAGTGGTACTAACAGGTAACCCAGTAAGAGCTAGCATTGAAAATGGAGGGAGGGAAGCGGGGCTAAAGTTTACTGGATTGGATGGTAATAGACCGGTGGTTTTGGTGATGGGCGGAAGCCAGGGAGCTCAGCAGATAAATGAATTAGTGCGCGGAAACTTGGAGAATATTTTGAAAAGATTTCAGGTGGTGCACCTGGTGGGACGTGGAAATTTGGATATTAGCATCCATAAAAAGGGCTATGTGCAATTTGAATATCTGGATGAACAGATGCGCGATGTTTATGCGATTTCTGAGATAGTGGCGTCACGGGGGGGGGCAAATAGCTTGAGTGAATTGGCGGCGTTGAAGAAAAAAGTGATAGTGATTCCGCTGGGAACCGAAGGTAGCCGTGGCGATCAGCTCCTTAATGCTGAGATTTTTGCGAAACATTTGGGCTGGAAGGTAATGGAGGGCAAGGTTTCGGCTGAGAGATTCGTGGCAGCGATTGACCTGCTAAAACTGGCTAAAGTTCAAGAGAATCAATGGTTTCAAAATGGGACAGGTGCGATTGCCGACTTAATTTTAAAAACTGCAAAATGAAAATTGGAATAAATGGCCGGTTTCTCACAAAACCTTTTACGGGTATTGGTCAGTATACAAAAAATTTAGTAAAGGAATTGGCGGCTTTGGACGGGGGCGATGAATATATATTGGTGGTACCAGAACCGATTGAGGCGCGAATGGCCGCGAGTTTTGGAAAGAATGTGACTATTAAGGTGCTGCCGGAAAAGGGCATAAGTGCGGGTGTAAGAAAAACCTACTGGGAGCAGAAAATTGTGCCGAAGTTCTTTGTAGACGCGGATGTAAAAGTGGCATTTTTCCCTTATCCATCCAATCCGTGGAGTGCGGGCTTTTATAGGCGCGGGATGCGGACCATTGTGACCGTGCACGACACAATTCCGTGGGAGGATAAGCGCTATGCGCGGGGGGTTTTGGCGCGGGCTTATCAGGCGAGGGCAAAAGCTGCGGTGAAGAAGGCGGATACAGTGTTAACAGTTTCGGGAAGTTCTATGGAGGATGTGGCACGAGTTTGTGGCGTAGAAAAAAACAAAATCGAGGTTGTTTACAATGATGCGGGTGATGCCTATAAGGAGCATGTGGATGAAAAATTTGCGGCTGAGGTGCTGCATCGATTAGGGTTGCGAGAGCAGGGGTATTTTTTATATGTTGGCGGGTATGATGCGAGGAAGAATGTAACTAGACTAATAGAGGCGTTCAAGGTCTTTAAGCTGCCAATAGTGATGGTGGGGGCGAGGCTATTTGAGAATAAACTTTATAAAAGTTTTGAAAGTGCAGGAAGCGGCAACATTGTGCGGACGGGCTTTATTGAAGAGGATAAATTGGCCGCGCTTTATAATAAATGTCGGGCGTTTGTGAATATTTCGGAGAAAGAGGGGTTTAATATTCCTATTTTGGAGGCGGCAAATCAGGGGGCGCCGCTGGTGTTGTCGGATATCCCGGTGCACCGAGAAGTGGCGGAGGACAGGGCTTATTTCGTAAATGCTTTGGATGTGACGGATGTACGCAAGGGGCTTGAGGTGATGATGAATGACAGTGTGCGCGATGGGTACAGCGAAAAGGCGCGGGCGTTGGCAAAAAAATACTCCTGGAAAAAGTATGCCAGGATAGTGTTTAATGTGATACATGGACATAAATAGTATCTTAGTATTGGCGAGTGCAGTGGCAGTGATCTTGGTGATCTGGCTTTTTGTGAGCAACAGACAGCTGAAATTTTTGCGTGGGCAAGTGGGGCGCGCGTGGGAAAAGGTGGACGAAAAATATCGTAAAAGACAGGACGTATTGCCGAATTTAGTGGAGACGGTGAGAATTCACGTTGGTGATCAGGAGGCACTTATTGGGGAGATCGTGGGTGCTCGGGCCCTGGCGGCAAGAGAATACATAGTGGGTAAAGCGGGGGTGCCGGGGGCGAAAAAGATGGAATACGAAGTGGCGTTGGCTGGCTTGATAGAGCGCCTATTGGCGGTAGGGGCGAGTGCTGGACCGGGTGACGCATTGGCTAGGGATACAAATTTCTTACAATTGCGAAAAGAAATCGGGGATTTGAATGGTGAAATCGATAAGCTTTTGGGTGAGTACCAGGGTGCAGTTGCCAAATACAACAATCTTCGCGAGCGCTTTTTCATGGCTCCGGTAGCGGCAATTTTCAGACATAAGAAAATTTAATAGACTTTTTTTCAAAAAAGCCTTGACGGTGAGCACGTGCTCACCTAAGATGGTGAGTGTCTACTTACCTTTTAATTTTATTTATGCAAGAAACACTTACAGAAAAACAGGAGGCGGTGCTGGCATTCATAGAACAGTATCAATCTGGCTATGGAAAATCCCCTACCGTACGTGAGATGCGTGAGCATTTTGGAGTGAGTTCAGACAATAGCATTCTCAAGCACGTGAAGGCTCTACAGGAAAAAGGCTACATCGAAAAAGATGACACTCCAAGGGGTATCAAACTATTAAGTAAGTTGAAGGAGAAACTGGAGGCGAAGATGAGTTTTGAACTACCAGTCCTTGGATTTATACCGGCAGGTGGGCCAGTGGTAACAGAAGAAAACGTAGATAGCTGGATGAGTGTTGGTGAAGATTTGGCCAAAAATGCTGAAGACTACTTTATGCTCAAGGTCACTGGTGAAAGCATGATTGACGCCGGAATAATAGAAGGAGACTTAGTAGTGGTGGATATGAAAAGAGAAGCAAAGCATGGAGATATTGTTGTGGCTCTAATCGATAACGGAAATACACTCAAAAGATTCATCAAAAAGGACGGCAAGGTTTACCTGAAGGCTGAGAATAAAAAATATGATGATATTTATCCAGACAATGAACTGATGGTTCAAGGAGTGGTCACAGCGCTGGTGCGGAAATACTAAATAACGCCGACTGGAGAATTAAAAAATAAGGAGGTTATAAAAGCAATTTCGCTGGGATTTTTCCTAGCGCCCAATTTACTAATAAATAATTAACACAAAATAATATGTTCATCACTCTTACTGTGGACACAACCAGAAAAGCTAAGCCAAGAAAAACTGGCTGGCAGCCAATGCAAAACGTTAAGAAAAGGCCTCTACTTATGCGCATTAAATCTTGGAAAAAAAGTGTAGCTGATAATGCAAATTATGTGAAGTTTGCGCAGGTTCCAATGTTTCGTTAATTAAAAAAGTTTATGTTTAAAATTCCGCTTATTCAACAGCGTCGGATAATCCTCCACGTGGATGCCGACGCTTTTTTCGCCTCTGTGGAGCAGGTATTAAACCCTTCATTGAAAGGTAAGCCAATACTTGTGGGCGGCCCTTCAGAGCGACACGGCATCGTATCAGCAGCCAGCTATGAGGCAAAAAAATTTGGCATCACATCTGGCATGCCCACCTATCTAGCGAGAAAAAAGTGCCCACAGGCAATATTTGTTTCCGGCAATTTTGATGCCTACAGAAAATATTCCAAAGCTATTTACCAGATATTATCCAAATACACTCCAGACACCGAAATGGCCTCTATAGATGAGGCCTACCTCGACATCACCGGCTGCGAAAGACTCTATAAAAAATCGGCACCGGAGATTGCACGCTCGATGCTTACCGAGATCTACAAGAAGACAGGCCTTTCCATGTCCTGTGGGCTCGCGAGTAGTAAAACCGTGGCCAAGGTGGCCTCGAGTACAAACAAGCCTCACAAGCTCACTATTGTGCCTTACGGCCGGGAGCAGGAGTTTCTGTCCAAGCTTCACCTGCGAGCGATACCAGGAGTGGGCCCTCGCACCTTTGAAATTTTGGAAAGATGCGGTTTGGAAAAAATTGGTCAGCTGAGTGAGATGAGCATGGACGATGTATTTAAAATCTTCGGAGTGCAGGGCATTCCTTTGTGGAAGCGAGCACGTGGAATAGACAATACTCCAGTAGTTTCATCTCGGGCACTACCGAAATCTATTTCCAAAGAGCATACCTTCTATTCGCATGTAGGGAGCCAAGAGCTCGTGGTGAAATACATAAAGGAGCTATCGGAAATGGTGTTCATGCAGCTGCGGGACCATGGGCTCAAGGCGAGGACGGTGTTCATTAGGATTAGGTATAAACGGGAAACGGGGAGTGGACATGGTAATTTTGAGAGTACCAATGAGAGCAATGACAGGAGCAACAAGGGCGAAGTGGGCTCAACTGAATCAGCTAAAGGCCGCTTATTCGAGGACTTCGGTTTTCAGAAAAACATGGACATGCCCACGGCCCTTAGTGGCAAGCTGTTTAATGCCATGAGAGAGCTCTTCTTTCAGCACGTAGAGGGGCGTGAAATCAGGCTAATTGGAGTGGGAGTGTCGGGCCTATCACAAAATTACAATTTAAGTTTATTCAACAATGAGGACGACGAAGAAAGATTATTTACCGAAATGGACAGGCTGAAAAAGCTATATGGAGAGGAGGCGGTGAGGTATGGGGTGTGAAGTAGAGGTCCTGGGTTCGATTCCCGGCAGTGGCTCCATGATTTGAATTTTAGAAAATGACCATTGGCCTAAAGACGACACGTTCGTTTCGATCACTCATCTCCAATCTTTGAAGCGCAACTTTGCGGGTGCCAAAGTCTGCAGTTCCCACTCCATATTCAGATCCAGCTTTAATGACTGTTTCAAGGTTGGGCGTATTTGAAGCTACATAGTATCGGCTTTTTAGTTGTTGAGTTTCCAGTAGCATAAGACTTTTAAAACTTGGTAGGCACACACCTTCTCCAAGGAAATTAAAGATACGAATATCACCTCTAATCGGATGATACGTACCTTCTATAATTGCTATTTTCCAGTTCAGTACATTCCTTTTTCCCTCATACCCGAGATCTCTGCGATCTTCCATTTGCAAAGCCCACTCCAGCCCATACTCCACTTCAACATCCAGCGCCTGGACATACTGCTCACAAGGAAGCCAAGGAATAATCTGTAAAACTGGGTATTCCATCGATGCCACAATGTCTCGCTGAGACATAGAGGCACCTTCGAATATTTCTTCAACTTCTTCGATAGATGGCCCTTGGAAGCCAGTGGCTACAGTCGACGCTAGAGCCAGCGCGGGTTGATAATCACAATGCAAAAGCATTCTAAGTCTACGGTCAAGGTGCCTGATTCCTGGGCTAAAAACTTCACGATACTTCCTATTAAGGAACCTGGCAAGTTCGTCTGGGGAAAATCCTTCCTGGGATAGTATTATATCGGCAATCTCGAGATACTGAAGGCGACGAGCGGTTTGAGGGTCTACGTCTCCGTTTGGATTTTCCATTAGATACTTAATGGCCTTATCAAGTTCAGGATCTGGGTGTTCAAATTTTTCCATAATAAGTAAGAATTTAAGACTAAAGAATATGGGTTTAGCCGTTTAAAAACCTGTAATACCAGCCTCTTCTCACCATATTGAAGAAAACTGGCAGAAGGATTGCATTGGTTACGCCGCCACCTATGTGTTGACTTAAGCCGTCTCGCGTTGTGGTGACAGTGGCCAGTACCTCCTTGGTTACGCCCTCTTCTTCGCAAGCCTTATCAAAATCCCTGTAGTACGCTGGCCAATCTGCATATACGTTTCCGTATCCATTCAAGATTTCATACATCAAATGAATCCGGCCGTGGCTCCTAGCGTATTCATTTGTGTTATCCGCACGGCGCTGAGTAATGCTATTAAATGCGAA
>CAYHGX010000012.1:0-21471 GCA_964356355.1 uncultured Candidatus Peribacteria bacterium
ACTCGAACCCGCGACCTCCACAGTGACAGTGTGGCGCTCTAACCAGCTGAGCTACCGCTCCATTTTTTCAAGCAGGAGGAAGATAATATATTTGTGGCCCGAACACAAGTAAATTCATCTCCGGGGGTAGTTTTTTTCAGGGCAAGTTGGCTGCCCGGAGCCATATTGTGCCTGTATTTCTTGCCGCGCGGCAAGTTTTTGTCATGTAAATCTCTGCACGTGCAGGCTTTCCTGCTATAATCCGCCTCCACCAAACGCAAACCACATGAAAGTCACCGGCGTACAACTTGGCAGAGTCGCTCCTCCCCACAGTGGCCACGAAATGATTATGCGCGAGATGCTGGCCCGCCACGGCAAGGACTCTCTCGTTATGGTGGGTTCCAGCAATGTTTTCAACGCCCGCACGCCCTTTACTTTTGAGCAGCGCCGCAGCCTCATTCGCAAAATTTTTCCGGATATTCAGATAATCGGCCTCCCCGATATTGACCGCAGTCGCCTGCTGCACTCCGAGTCAACAATTCCGCTGTGGCTAGAACAAATCAAGGCTATTCAAGATGGCATGAATGCGCGCTTTAAATTCTATGGCGGCTCAGAAGAGGACCTCAGATTTTTTCCAGGCACCTTCGATTCAGAGGTTTTAGTAGACCGTCACACCACGGGCCAAAATATTTCCGCTACTGCCGTCCGCGAGCTCCTTCGGCAGCGCAACCGTGCAGCCCTCAAAGACGTGATGAACGAACTGATTATTGATGAAGCCATTGAACTTTTTCACCAAAACATGAAAATATTAGAGGTGACTTAGGCTATTGAAAAAATCTTGTCGCGCGACAAGAAGTTGCTCGGGAAATCAACTCAGGAAAGCCATTTGAAGTGTTGGAATCTGTGCCCGGGCACACTTTTCTGCTACACTTCGCTTATGAGTAAACCCCGCCTCGCCCCTGCCCACGGAGCCCCCCACCCCCTGCGCATCGGCATCGACTGCCGCATGTTTTCCTCTGCCTTCACCGGCATCGGCCGCTATACCTTTGAGCTCGTAGAGCGTTTTATCAAGCTCAACGACGCCCTTCCCGCGCCCCATAGAATAATTCTTTTTTTCAACGCCCCAGAGTTCACGAATTTCTCAACCACAAGCGGCCCATTGGCCTCCCCCAATGTCGAAAAAATCCTAGTCAACGCCCGTCACTATTCCCTCCGCGAGCAGACAGTTTTTAACTACAAGCTCTACAAACAGAAGCTCGACCTCGTCCACTTCCCCCATTTCAACGTGCCAATCCTCTACCGCCGCCCCTATGTTCTCACAATCCACGACCTCATTTTATCCCTCTACCCAGGCAAAAAAATGAACAAATGGTACCACCGCCTCGCCTATAATCTTACGATCAAAAACGCCACCCACCACGCCAAAAAAATCATCGCCGTTTCCCATTCCACGAAAAAAGATCTCGAAAAATTAATGAAAATTCCAGCCGAAAAAGTACAGGTAATTTACAACGGAATTAGCCCAATTTTCCGCCACCTCACCGCCAGCTCGGATCGCGATGCCATCGCCCAGACACTCGAAAAATATAAGATCACCGGGCCGTTTCTGCTCTACACCGGCGTCTGGCGTAATCACAAGAATTTGGTAAATTTAATCAAAGGCTTTTCCGAATTTCCGAAAATCAGAAATTCCGAAAGTCGTAATGTAAACCATTCTGCTCAAGCGAATGTGTCCCCCCTCCTTGTCCTCACTGGCCGCCCCGATCCGCACTATCCAGAAATTCCTGCCACCATTAAAAAACATCACCTCGAAAACCGCATTGTTATGCCCGGTCTCGTCTCCGAGGAAGAACTTGTTCACCTTTACAACGCCGCCAGCCTTTACGTTTTTCCCTCTCTATATGAAGGATTTGGACTGCCGCCTCTCGAGGCTATGGCCTGTGGCACAGCGGTGGCCGCCTCCAATACCTCCTGTATTCCCGAGGTTTGCGGCGAAGAAAATGCACTCTTTTTCGATCCCCAGGACCCCGCAGACATTGCTAAAAAAATCACTCAGCTCTATAACGATAACGATCTAAAAACCAAATTAAGTACCCGCGGCCTGGCCTATGCCAAAAAGTTTTCCTGGGATACGGCCGCCAAAGAAACTTGGAAAACCCTCTCCGCGAACCTGCCCAAACCACCCACTCATGTTTGAACCCTTTCAAAAATTTCTCAACCGCAGCGCCAACCATTATGGCGTTGGACGCGAGGTGAAAGCCGCACAGGTTTGCCATAATTTTCGCGAGTTGGTCACGGAAATGTTTTCCGAACAGAGTGCTACTTTTAGTGCCACCTCCACTGGACCTGCCGCTCACTCTGGGCTTTCCGCTTCCGAAGGCTCCTCCGCTAACGCTCCGGCGCCCCACCTTTCCTCCACTCCGCGCTCTGCCGCCCGCGGCCCGCTTGACCAATTCATCTCCTCTGGCTCCTTTCAGGACGGCCTCCTCACGGTAGACGTTGCCTCCCCCGCTTGGGCCCAAGAAGTTCTGATGCGCAAGCCCCAAATCCTCGAAGCCCTCAACCGCAAAGCCGGCCTGGTGATTGTTAAAAACCTCCGCACCAGGATCAAAAACCAAAGTTAGCACTTCCAAATGGCGATTTTTCGATTGAGCATAGGTCAGAAATGAATTGTTGTCACTTTCGATGTTTCAAATTTTGATTTACTCCCTCTCCAGGAATATTTTGCCCTCCACTAATTGCAAGTGAAGTTACATCGACTAATTTTTAACAACCAACCTTATGGAAACAAACCGATTTGAAATTGAAGCTGATCCTGGTGAGAGAGGCGTTTCACATATTGCAGCCCTCGTAAAAGCACTGATTAAAGGTGCCACGCTAGAGCAAGTTGGTTCGAAATTAGCAGTTACCTTTCCTGGTGGTACAGCAGAAACTCAAGTAACTCACCTTCGTAGTCAGATGATTCTAGCCATTGCCAGCGAACCATGGGTAGCCGGCTGGGAAGGTCATCCAGATGCCGGTCCTGTAGGAAGGCAAATTTCGCCGGAAGGTTACTCCCCAATCGATCGTTTTGAACAGTCCTTCACCAGTGGGTCGAGTGCAGAAGTCGTTTACGGCGCCCCAGTAGACTCCCCTGCCGATCTACAAGCTCCAGGTTCAACAGCTGAAGAATCATTTGTTTCTCCCAGAAGCTAATATCTCGGAATTCTCATTACTACCAATTCTGCAAAAACTCCTTCGGTGTAAGGATATTAAGTCCGGATTTTTCCGCCACACTTTCGTCTTTGATGAAGTGATGGATGTCCAAAGTGATAAGATAGTCTACTTTTAAGTGCTTTGATGCTGCTAAAATATGTGCATCATTTTTATCCGTAATCCATGTGACGGCCTTCTCCTGAATTACTTTTGGAATGGTTTTTAAAATTTTAAGATTAGAGTACTCCAGTAGCTCGTCAAAATGTTTACTCAATTCAGGGATTTTTCTTTTAATGTACCTATATCAGAATGCTCCCCTTTGTCTCTTCCAAAAAGCACCAAAGTTTGCTATAATGATCAGAACATTTGACTCTACCAATGGCCGCAGAACGCTCCCCCGCACAACCGCCAAAATCACCAGCAAAATCAGCAGAAAAACCCTATATGCACTACAATTACCACTTAATTAAAAACTTCCCCAAGCACTATCCTCTTTGGAGAAAGGTTTTGGCAAATCTGATTTTTTGCATTGGTAAAACCATTATTCATCGCAGAAAAAATTTCCTCAACCAGCAGGATCGCGCGGCCGCCGAAAAACTGCTCAGGAAGGGCGACGTCGTTTTAGTCGGCGGCCTGCGCCGCTTTAGTAGTCTCATTATCAAGGGGCCCATCACTCATGCCATGATTTATATCGGCAAACAAAGCTTTGTCCACGCCGTCTGCGACGGCGTAGAGGCCGATTCTCTACAGGCCATCTTTCGCGAGTACGATACTATGATCATCCTGCGCCCCAAGCGCATTAGTCCCTCAAGGCTAAACAAGGCCGTAAAGTTTGCTCTTGGTAGAATTGGTATTCCCTTCGATTTCGAGTTCAAGCGCGACAAAAAGAAGATTTACTGCAGTGAATTAATCTTGTATGCCTTCGCTCACGCCAACATCTCCACCGGAATTGGCAAAAACAGATCTCCAGTTCACCCCCATCTCTTCATAAACCGCCATTTCTCCATCATTTTCCGTTCCCACAATTTATCTCCTCCCTCCAAATTCCACCTAAAGCCATAGGGAAATCTTTAAAAATATGGTATAATTACATATTCAATTTAAATCAAGCTCATGAGTGCAGCAATCAACGAACCAAGCCGACCCTCATTCGAGTCTTCCGAAGCCCGATCGCTGGCCCTAAATGCGAAACTCGCCGCTCTTGTTGAGGAAGGATTTGCTCCAAAAGAAATCCGAGACGCCGCAGCAGCAATGGAGGCCTCTGCGCTAGCTCCACGCGAAACCGCAGAAGCCGCGGAATCCGTAAACACCGCGGAGGCCCCACTCGCAACCGAAATCACCGCCGTCACTGCCGCTCTCAAAACAGAGATCTCCGATTCTAAAAGAAGATTGCTTACTCAAAGAGCTTTAGGCACAAGCGTTTCGGGAGTACCATACCTTTATTCCGATAGGCCTTGGCCTATAGATAATCTTCTAAGGATCCTTTCATTCGAACTCGAAGGTCGTGAAGACGCTATTGATGTCCTGGCAGGAGCCATGCGTTCTGTCCGTCCGGCCATTATTCCCTCTCTCACGGTTCTCACCGAGGAAATTAATAAAAAAGTAGCTGGCCTAGCAAAGATTCCCGATGATGATACCTGGCTAAAAATGCAAAAGGAAATCGAAGACAACCCTGAGTACTTAGCGCTCTTCAACCTACTCGCCAGAATAAAAAATCTAGGTACGATGGTCAAAGATCCTGAAAAAACCAATTGGCCAACAACCTTTGGCTTTAAGACCAAGGCCCCTTTGGAAAAAGAGTTGAGTCAAAAGATGAAAGAGCTGCCCACCGCGCAAAGCAATTTTGCAAGCTGGGTGACCGCGAAATCTCTAGTAGGCAAATTTTTGCCCCCTGGAGTTGAGGTGGGGTCTTTAACAGACTATACCGCTGATGGTGATGTGCTTAATATGGGAAGCAATTTGGTTAGAAATCTTAAGGCCAAGCTAGAATCTATCAACGAGCCATCTGTTAAATTAGCTCAACCGATGCTGGTTCACCACAAGAGACTTTCCGCCGAGCTCGCCGATGCTGAAGCTAAGGGAGTAGTGGTGGATAAGGATCAAAAGTCACTCATCGCCCTTCCCAAAAATATTGAAGCCCTTCTTGGAATGGCAGGTTAGTCGATTTCTGTTCCCAAAGCCTCAAGAATTTGCTATAATAACTAGATTATTTTAAAGCAACTATTATGGCTTCCCCAGCAGACGATCCAAGCTCAAAAATAGATTTACCCCAAAGTCCTGAATCTCGTCTACAAGAGATTCAATGGGAGCTACTCAAGCTTACTGAAAAAGGTTTTACTCCGGCCGAGATTAGCGCAGCTGCTCTTTCAATGCCGGAAGATGCATCCAGCGCGGAAGCCCCTTCCGGACAGCAGTCACCTGGGTTTCCACAGATTGTCCGCGGGCCTTCCTCTAGCCCAGAATCCGCCGATATCACCGAAGTTTCAGCGCAATTGCAAGGTGCCGTAGCCGCCGCCTCTCCAGCCCTCGCCGCTGCCCTCGATCAAGCCGCCGCACTGCCCGCCCCCGAGGCCTTTCCCTCCTCCCTCACTCCCGCCGAATCCGCCGAAGCCCCCCTCGAATCCGACCCCTTCTCCAAAGCAGCCATCCTCCGCATTAATGACGTCTACCAAATCGCGGATCCGCAAGGGCTCGCCGAATATCTCGATGATGAAGAGTACGTTACTTACAAGCACACTCTTGAACAGCGCGCCAAAGAGTTTAAGCCCGAACGAGTCCCTCTTGCCCAGCAATTTGTCTGTTCATTGCCCACTCTTCCCGAAGCTAAAAGAAAACATTATGTCGACGCATGGTCCTACTATTTGACTAGTGACGATTTACGCCCCTCTCAGCATGGCACTCCCCTTAGTCCCGAGCACATTGCTGACACAGGAGCAGAAGATAAGCTTAGCTTTCTCCGCACTGGTAAAATTCCCACCTCTTGGACTTCCCCCCCTACCAGAAACGAGCCCCTGTTCGATTTTACTCATAAGCTCGACCTGCTAACCCGTGATTCCCTGGATCACTTGCTCTCCTATGCCATGGTAAGGCTTTTCAGGAAGGGCCTCCTTGCCGATTTTAAATTTGGCAACCCTCCAGTAACCGGCGATCAGGCCTTTGCCAATGTACTCCGTGTTGATAATAAGGGGTACCTGAATATGGTTGGCCTCAATGGCCAGGGGGTTGTTGTTAGCGCTCAGATTAATGGAAGCTGGCACTCTGAAAAACTTACTCCCGAGATTAAGGCTCTCCTCTTTGCCGAAACCAGAGCCATTTACCAGGAAATGCTGCCAAGTATCAACTGTCTCAAGGGAATAGAAAATAAATGTGGCAGTGTCAAAATGTGGAACGCCCTTAATTTAATGAGAGACAACGTAGAAGTCTCCGGCCTTCGCGAAGACCCTCAAGGCCGCATGGTTTGTAATACAACTGCTAAAACTGCCACCTCTACCACTAAAGGAGTCACCGTTATTGGTAAGCTTTGGCACGGAAAAGGCACGGAAGAAGGCGAAAAGCTTCGTCAAATAGGCATTCTCAAGAGTAAAATATTTGGTGGCCGTGATCATCTGGTGCCGGGAGCCAGATACCACAATGTAAACACAGGTCACCATGACCTAAACCGACTTGATGCTATTTTGGCCGGTACTGTTCCCGAATCCGAGGGGCATCCTCCCGCCACACTGACCCTGCTTTCTTTGCTGCAAAATGCAATCACGAGTTACGCGCCCAAGCTATTACCCCCAACCCGGGCGATCGAGTGGTCTAACGCAGAAGATACAATCGGAAACAGTCAGCAATATCTCAGTTTGAGTGGAGCTATAGCCCGGATTCAAAAGTTAAAAGGCGATCTCGCCGATGAATCAAAGTGGAGGAAACCAACTGGACTCCTAAACATTGGGAGAAAAGCCCCCGACCGCGCCCCCGTTGAAAAAGAGCTACAAGATAAAAGGGTAGAACTGAATAAGTTGCTAGGCAGCTTTTACCATTATATGAGTACGGAGTCTCCGCTCACCAAATTCCTTTTGCATCAGCAGGGTCGGTTGATTCTGCCTCAGATCACAGAAGAGTCAGATGTTTCCACCCTGATAGAAGCCCTAATTAGAAGTGTAAAAGAAACCTATGAAGTTCCAAACAGCAAGAGCATTGCTACTCTCAGGAAATACATTGCCGCTCACAAGCAACTTATTGCAGAGCTTCAAGCGGCCCGGGACGCTGGCGTAGAGATTTTTGGCAATATAATGGACGGCCTGAGTCTTTCTAGTCTTTCCCGGTCTCTTTCACCGGAACTCAAAAAGGCCCTGGGTCTTGAGTGAGATTTTTCCTCTTGACTTTGCCCTCATCCGATCTAGAATAAGGCCACTTTTATTCGTTAAAGCCATTTACCTTGCTAAGTATCAGACTATCCCGCGTAGGCAAAAACAGCCAACCATCATTCAGAGTTATTGTTCAAGAACACACATCTTCCCCAAAAGGGAAATTTCTTGAAGCACTAGGCAATTATCGTCCAGCAATGGCTACTAAGCCAATCACTTTCAACGTAGAAAGAATCCAATATTGGATCTCTAAAGGCGCACAGCCTTCAGAAACAGTTGCGGCTCTTTTAAAGAAAGAAGGTGTTGCCGGCATGGAAAAATTTATCAAGGCACGAACTCAAACTAAAAAATCCAAGAAAGCCCCGGTAGAGCCAAAAGTTGCTCCTCAAGCTGCCGCCCCTGCACCAGTTGCCGAGGCACCAGCGCCAGCCGTAGAGGCCCCGGTTGAGGTTCCAGCTGAAGTTGCCGCTGAGTCAGCACCAGTTGCCGAGGCCCCAGCGCCAGAAGAGCCAAAAGCCGAAGAAACTCCAGCATAATTACAATCAGTGTTCCCTCTCATTAAATCCTATACCCCATAACTCCACTAGAAATGGACGATTCCACTCAAAATTCCCCAGATTTACAGTTTGTTGAATTCATTATTAAGCATATCGTTGAGAACCCCGCTGACGTTGTTATCGAACGTACAGTAGATGAAATGGGCGTTCTTCTTACACTTAAAGTTTCCAAAGACGACATGGGCAAGATCATTGGTAAAGGCGGCCAAACCGCTAAGGCCATCCGCGTACTTTTGCGAATTATTGGCTCCAAGAACAATGCTCGTGTAAACTTGAAGATAGTTGAACCGGAAGGTTTCGAGCAAAGCGCAAGCGAAGCTGGTTCTAGCTACTAAGCGCAAGCGAAGCGAGTGCTAACAACCAGACACGCAGCGAAGCGAAGTGTCCAATAAGCAAAAGTTTTGATATTACAAGCGCGAGTGCAACGAGTGCTAACAACAAAGCCCGCCGAACGCGCGAAGCGCCGAAGTGAGGCGAACCTTATCCAAATCCCCACTCCATATGTCCAATACATCCATTGCAACAGACGGCAGCACATCCATTGTTGAAGCTGCACAAAACTATCAGATTCTAGAAATTCTCAACCGTGGTATCGCCTATGCGATCATCGTTGCGGGTTTTCTCTCCGTGGTTTTCATCTTCGTGGGTGGTATTTCCTTTATCCTTTCCGGCGGCCAGGAGGACAAAATTAAGTCCGCAGTCTCAACGATTCGTTATTCAATCATCGGCTTGATCATCACGATTTTGGCAACAGTAATTATCGGCATAGTGGGCAAAGCCATGGGCCTCGACATTATCCGCTACATCAACTTCGGCGACATCATCAACACGATCACCAGCATCACTACTACAAACCAGAGCTCTACGAGCTTGGACTAACAGAGACGCAGCGAAGTCTCCGGGAGAGCCATTATTGTTTGTGTCTGCCGTGATGCTTTTCCCTTTTGAAGGGGTTTCTTTCAAGTGTAGTAATTGAATCTTTCCCAATCACTTTTTCTATATTTCCTCTTATAAATCCGCCACTTAAATTGCGGTCTATCCATGAATAAACAGCGTTACCACTTGTGCTTTTTTCTCCTAATCCTTTGGCAAGTTGTAGGTCTACTGGGCTCCAGTCCGCGCCTTCCGGTAGCGAATTTAGAAATGCCATAAGTGCTTTTCTTACATCTTTTATTGTTCTGAGGGTTATTTTATTTTCCACAATAAATGGACGTTCATCAATCAAGTGCACGTTTTTGCTTCCGAGCAGATCGCGCACGGTAGATGCCGCTACTCCATTTGGACAGTTATTCTCAATCCAGGCTCGGATAGATACTCCCGATGCTCTGGCTGTCTCCGACGGCTTATAATCCGTCAAGGTTGTTAACGACCAGCTAGTACCAGGCGGTAAAGAACTCAAAAAGTTTGCTAGAGATTTTCCTGCCCTTCCTGGATTTGTGTTTATCTTTGGACTTTTTTTAAAAGGATTTCTCGCAAGTGCTTCTTTCCCAATTACTGCAGTGAGAGAGGTCTCATTAACAGCTTCGTATTTTCTCCAAATCCATTTTTTAACAGCACGGCCAGTGGTTCCATCTCTGCCTTTCCACTTTGTTAAATCCTCTTGAGACCAGGCGACCCCGGCCTCTAAAGTAGCCAGAAATTCTTTCAAATAATTGCCAGCAGTTTCAATAGAGTGAATGGTGGTAATCCTTTTTACTAAGGGATTTATTTGTAGTAACGTGTTTGCCCTTGCTCTAAGTAGTTTTCGAACACTTGCTTCCTGAAAGCTGCCTCCTGTCATACCTGCGATGTACTGAGTGAGATTTTCCCCCGAGAGGCCATCTTTGCTAGTCCAATTAAATAGACTAAAATAGCGCCACTTTTCTCCCGGCTTCAGAGTGCCTAAATACTCTACTAAGTATCTCGCAGCATCATATTCATCTCTTAAGTGGACTCTGTTAATTTTTACTGGATGTGTCCTTTTAAATTCCGCTTTGACTGGGCCTAAAAGCGCGTGAATCACCTGTTTAGTTATCTCACCGGTCACAGCAGCAATCCTAGCTACGACAACACTTCCCTTCATTCCTCCAGCACCTTCCCATTTTTTAAAATCAGCAATGCTCCATTCTTCTTTATCGGGTCTGCTTTCCAGAAATTTCATTAAAGCCTCTCTTGGGGATGCTGTAGATCCTCTCATTGGTGAGGAAAAGTAATCCTCTAAGCCACAATCTTGCATTAAAATAAATCCAGCTTGTGCACGAATCTTGCTGAAAATATCGCCAAACAACGCAGCAGCGTAATCATCTGAGTCTAATGTTTCCCTAATTTTTCTGCACGCAAACCCCACGCCTGTCAATGAGGCTATTCTTACATCCTCCCCCACGGCTTTGGTTAGAGCAGGAATGAGAGTTTCGGGTGGGTCGATATTCTCATGATCAGCGGCCAAATGAATCGCATTAACCAGTTTTTCCAGATCGCTGCCCTCGTAAGTAAACATGTAATACAAATAATGGCCTCAAAGTATAGCAAGTAGAACACTTTCCTCAAGCCAGAATTCAGATTAAAGGCTGCCTAGTAGTGCATCTACGCACGAACCCTGCGTACCCTTTATTAATCTCCGGCACTTGACGATAGGTGGAAAACATTATTTTCACATGTGCGCACGCACAGATTTACGCCGAAATGATCTGTTGGATAAGCCGTTTTGTCTCTGGGGAGCCTCTCCCCGGGGACAACTCTATATGCTTTTCCCGCCGCCAAAAGCTCCCTAGGGAATAACGCTAGCTCTATTCTCATTTGTTAGGCCTCCCCGATTCACTAAGATCCCATCCGGAACCGGACCATTCACACGATTCGGCCTCATCCTTCCGCCCTCTTCCACTACGAAACTCAGCATTCGGCCCTCCGACGCCGCCTCGCCATCAGTTAAATTAAATCTAGCGTGAGATACGAGGCCATCCCTGATGGAATTTCTCATTACCATCAGGCTCTCTTCACCACGTTTAGGTAAAAAAGAACAAACGCTTTTGCCACGAGTTATTATCTCTCGAACTGCACTGTCCCTTAAAGGTTTAGCGGCAATACAGGCCATGAAAGCATTGTGAAACAAAGTCCAAAATCCCAATTCATCATGTTCGCACGGCTTGCCCATCCTTCGGAAAACTTCAAAAATCTTTTCGTGCATACGCTTGCTCGCTTCTGGATATAGTTTTATCAGATTTTTGCCCTCGCCTTGCTCAAAAAAGAATCTAAAAAACTTATCAGATTCCACCGTATCAATGGTCCAGGTTGCGGCATTGGAGGAGTTTTCCTGGGGAGAAAATAGTGCAACGCCAATCTGATCATCAGATTCTGGTCGATCAATAGCGTCTATGTGAATTCCCGAATTATGATTGCGAATTTCAGCACCGAAGGAGTAGGAAGCCAGTCCTCTCAATCTTTCTATGTTGGAACTCGCCTCGTCCTTTCTCACGAAAGCAACTGCGTGTAGATCACTGGCCTTCATGGCGCCAAATACTCTGCTAAGAACATCGGACCGCAAAAGGCCAATCGCATCCCCTTCATAAGGAACCTCCACTAGTCTGGCTTTGTTGGGGCCACGAGTAAGTTTCCTCTCCTCAAAGTCAAGGTGCTCAATCATAAAATAAAGTGTTTCCAGGTAACTGCATAGCCGCCTATTCTATTGGAAAGACCACGTTTGTCAAGCAGGCGCAACTAAAAAGGCCCCAGCTTCTCGACACTTGATTAAAAGTAGAAAATATTATTTTCGCGTGTGCGCACGCACAGATTTACGCCTAATTAGCGGCTTGAATGAGCCGTTTCGCTATTGAAAAAGCCTCTCCCCGGGGACAGCTTTATATACTTTCAGCCTCCACGCTCTTCACGCCCGACCTCACGATATGCGCCCAGTCGTAAGGAAATTTGAAGGTTTCTAAAGCTCTCACCAAAGTAGCGAAAATCACCCAACGATTGGCGGAACCATAAATAAAAGCATTCCCCTTTTCGCTGTTTGCATCATAGTCGCTCACCTCTTTGCGCTTGCCGCTTATAGGCACCACGCCGCTCAACATCATCTCCTCTACGTCGTTGAACTCAAATGCCACAGCCATATCTGCCGCCTGCATCACCTTGTGGCGATTTTTAAGGTCGTAAGGAATATTGATTACATTTTTAAATTTAACCCCTCCCTTTTTTTCGTTGTCATTTAGCACTAAAACGCTGGCCTCAATATGTCCAACCGCCTCAATCATTGCCTCAACTTCCGCCTGTAGATCATTAGCAATTTCCCCCTCCACCACCATTACTACTAGTGGCTTGGCCCCAGAAAATCCAAGTTGCTGTCCTAGGATGCGCTTTGCCTCCTTTTTCTCCTTGATTAGATTTTGCACCTGCAGGTGTCCCATAAAATTTTGTTATCCGATTATTATAGCTTATAATCAACACAAAGTCGAGCACCTGCACCTTGACGCTCGTTCTATTTGTTTCGTAACTCGCGCTCCCTGCGCGGCCCAACTCCCCATGAACCCAGCCCACAAAAAACTCATTCTCATCGACGGCAACGCCATGATGCACCGCGCCTTCCACGCTATTCCGCCCCTCCGCACCTCCCGCGGCGAGCTTATCAATGCCGTTTATGGCTTCTCCTCAATGTTACTCAACCTCCTCAATGACCAAAAACCAAATTACATAGCAGTCAGCTTCGACCTTCCCGGCCCCACCTTTCGCCACGAACAATACACCGAATACAAAGCCACCCGCACCTCCGCTCCGGATGAATTCTATGCCCAAATCCCAATGATTAAAGACGTGGTACGCGCCTTCGGCATGCCAATTTTCGAAGTCCCAGGCTTCGAGGCCGACGACGTCCTTGGCACGCTCAGCCTCAAGGCCGACGCACTCGGCAATATCCACACCTACATCGTCACCGGCGACATGGATACTCTCCAGCTAGTAAGTGAAACCACCCACGTCCTCGCCCCCACCAGCGGCCTCTCCAAGCCAAAAATCTACGATCGCGCCGCGGTTATAGAAAAGCACAGCCTTACTCCCGAGCAAGTTCCCGACCTCAAAGGCCTCCAAGGTGACTCCTCCGACAACATTAAGGGAGTCCAGGGCATCGGCCCCAAAACCGCCAAAACGCTTCTAGAAAAGTATCAAACTATTGAAAATATTTACGCCCACCTGGATGAAATTACTGGCGGTGTTCACGACAAACTCCTCGCGGACAAGGACTCTGCATTTCTCAGTAAATCCTTGGCCACCATCGTCCGCGACATGCCTCTCGATCTCGATCTCGAGCTCTGCCGCACCCACGAATTCGACACCGACCGCCTCCGCGATCTCTTTGCCCACCTTGAATTCAAGGGCCTCCTCGCCAAGCTCACCGTTTTCCAAAACGCCGCCCAAGCCATCCGCACAATCGAAAATCCCGACCAGGGCACGCTTTTTTAGCAGAGAGGCAGCGAAGCGGAGTCTCTTTGGAGAGTTAGCGCACAGCTCACTCCCTGTACTTCCCTCTCGGATTTCTTCTCCTCAACGGATTCCTTACCAGCCTGCCACTCTTGTCTCCCTGTAAGAGCTCCTTCAAAGTCTCGTCAGTAAAGTCACCTGGCATATTAGCCTCTATCCAAAAGTATATTGAGTATCCTGGAGTTTTTGCCTGACCAATCTCCACGGCCAATTGTAGATCGGTGGGGCTCCATGTGGCACCATCCGGAAGCCTGTCTATGTAGGCTTCTAGCGCCCTTCGAGCATCAGCTCTGTTGGTAATTGTGATTCTACGTTGTACGACAAATGGATGTTGCTCTAGTAAGTATACATTTTTAGGGCCAAGCACTTCTCTCGCACTTTCGTCACTTACTTTTCCTCCCTTACCGTTCCTTTCGATCCAAGAACGCAACGATTCTCCCTTTGGATCATCAGAATCCGTTGAGACGTATTCTTTAAGAGTTTGAGAGGACCAGCTCGCCGCTTCAGGAAGGGATATCAAGAATTTGCATAGGAATTTTCTTGCTCTAGCCAATGAATTTATTCTTTTTTCCTGCTTTTCAAAATGGTACGCTCCAGCTTTTTTAGCACCGAGAATTGTATTTATTGCTCTTGAATTCAAATCGCCCATATTCGCCCTCAGCCACTTGCAAATTTTATCTCCCTCCATTCCATCTTTGCTCCTCCAGGAGCCTAAGTCCGCAGGCTTCCAATTTTGACCAGGGGCAAGACTCAGCAAAAATTCCTCCAAATATCGTGCGATATCGTATTGATCTCTCAAGCGGGTCACGGATGGTTTAAATGGGTGAACGGCTAGCTGCTCATTTGAATCAGACCCCAGCAAGGCAATGATTACCTCGTCGCTTATACCACCCGTAATATTTCTAACTTGCTGGAGCACTGCTGATCCAGTCGTTCCGTCTGGCCCTCTCCAATTTGTGAATGATTTCTGGCTCCACTCTTCTCCGTTTTGCAGGGTACTTAAATATAGCTTTATGGTTTCTCTTGGGGATAAGTCGGTATTTCCAAGTGCCATTTCAAAGTATTCGTCAATTCCCAGATAGGTAAGTAGCGCAATGTTTATGCCTTGCCGAATTTGGCCAAAAATAGGTCCAAATTCAACGTAAAGCTCCCTATTTGCTTCAAGCGCTTTTTGTATTTTTTTGCAGAAAGGAAGAACATCTCTGGGTGATTCCATTACAAAATCTGCCCCCGCAACGTCTTTAAGTCTGCGTCCTGTAGTTTTAGGCATAACAACCCCCTGGATAGCCGCCTGCTGCAAGACAGTATCTACGAGACAATTTAGATTTAACGATCTGCCTTCCATTTTGTTGATAAAGGCAGCGCAGTATCACCCATCTGGTTACTTTTGTAAAGTTCTGTGAGTTGAAATGGTGTTTCGAATCCGAATCTAGGACACCTTTAATTGCATAGCTCTTTACAGCGAAACGGAAATATTATTTTTGGCGTCTGCACGTGCAGAGATTTAGGACTATTTTTTGGCTTAAAAAAGGCATTTCGCTTTCGGAAAAGTTGTCCCCGGGAACAGTTTTATATACTTTCTATCAGAGCAGATCGAACCTTTTTAGTCCTGGTATATTGACAAGGGTGCGTTTCCGTGGTTTAGTATAGTGCTCTCTTTTTGATTCCATATCATGAGTCCTAATCTTGAAGCCGAAAATAGCGAAAATGGTGACCGGCAAATAGTCTCCACCCAGGAGCCACTCTCTCCAACGCTGCAAGCCGCTGCGTCCGAATCTCATCCCTGCCCTTCCCTATTTCCACCCCACATTGCCAGAACCATTAAGTGGAATATCGCTGGAATTCTTTCCATGGCTGCCGGCATTTCCAGCCACGATCCTAATTTCGCTGATTCAGCACGACCACCCTCTCATCTAAGGTCTCCAAGCTCGGAAGAATCTGCCCCCGCCCCCACCGTTATCCGTCTCAGCCTCAATGTCGATAATCCCGAGTACGACCTTTCCATGCCAACATTCCAGGCACAGCCCGATACCAACCACGAACTGCTCCAAAAGCCATCAACCCTTGCCGATATGTCAGACGCCGAATTCGAAATTTTAAGTGCCACATGGGAAGTATCTCTACAAGAGCTTCTTGCCACGTTCCAACCTGTTGAATCCACAGACGTTGCAACTTTTACCCAACAGCTAAAGGGAATTGCCGCGATTCTGGCAGTAAGCAACGATAGGATAGAAAACGATTTCATCACAGCCAAATATTTCCCCGATATCCACAAGAAGATCAATGAATATTTGAAAGCTAAAGGCCTTTATCTCTTCAATAGTTATGAAGAAGTTGATGCGAACAAGGCTGGCGCAGTATTGAAGTTAGCAAAAATAGTAGACACAAAATATCTAGAGGTAAGGACCAGTTCCGATACAAAAACTTTCCCAGTTTTTGATCTTGATGTTCCTAAATTAAAGTATCCGCAAGGGGCAATTGTAAATGGTCAGGCAAGTTGCCCTTGGAGAGAAATTATTATGGTGCCAAGTCCGATACGTGAAAAGGCAGAAGCAAATGGTGGCCCTGAGAAATATGAAAACTACTACAATGACGTGCTTGTTCACGAAGGCGAACATATGGTGCAATGTGATAGTTTTCCCAATGGGACGGTAGATCCGAATACGCCTCTCAATGTAACCTTCGAAATTCCTTTCGGCGATTCCTATGTTCCAATTAGTGGCAATTTAACTCCAAGCGCATTTCGGGAAATGGCTGCTTATGGCTTGCAATACGCAAATTCAAATGCTGGTAATTTTATGGACCTGCTGCTCGCCAATATTCCCGCTACCGAAAGTTCCTTGTCTCTTTATCAAAGCATAATGCCTTACGTTGTGCTAGCCAATGCTCCTGAAACAGATTTAAGTAGAAGTGTTATGGACGAATTTCGAGCCACGGGAAAAGTAAATCCCGCCGATGCCTATTCTCTTCTTAATGGAGACAGAACTAATATTGGCTTTAACGAACTACACTCAATTGGCAGCGATTTGTACCGTATCGGCACGGCCATGTTGGCAGCCACTGAGGATCTTCACCAGCCTTCACACCCAACCAACTAATCCCGCCCATGGCCAAAAGCGCCCCCACGTACAGCCCAGAAGAACTCGCCCAAGCCCGCACGGCCTACGCCGGATTTTTGAAAATCGCCCAGTCCCAGCAGGACCACTTGCGCACGCTCATTCCCGATGAACCAAGAAATAACGCTATTCATCACGATGTCTCACCTGTTGGTAATTTGCTCTACTTTTTACGTGCTTTTGCCAGTGGCGAGACTATCCGCCCAGAATCTAAAAAAGCCTATCTCCACCTTATCGAGAGAATTTGCCGCGCCCAATCTCCACTTACTCATGCCCCCTTCGAATTAAAGCATTGGACCGGCCCCACCAGGGAGGATGAGCTCGAAGCCATCAAGAGCAACTACAGCAAATTGATAGTATTGCCGGGTTCTCTCACTCCTTAATGCCAAGAAGTACCTCAAAGTTATCCAGGTCCTTTTTGTATGTGGACTGATACAGAATATCAAAATCGCCAAATACCTCTTTCGCTAGCGCGTAGAACTTGCTGTGGGAGAAGTTTTTTTCTCTTCCTCCCGACACCTCTGCGAAAAGATATTTTGTTTGCACGCCCTTGAGATTCTTCAATACCTCAAATTCATAACCCTCAACATCTATTTTTATCAAAGTAAATTCCTTTCGCCCCACCATGGCCGCCACGTCGTCTATAATTTTCACCTCCCGGCTCTCCATAGAGCCCTTTACTTTTACATTTGTGGTGCGCGCATTTTTCTCAATCAACGAGCCGGTGCAGCTTCTCCCCGGAAGATAGTGTAGCTTCAGAGTGCCCTTTTCTCCAATTCCACAATTGAATAATTTGATTCCATTAGTTCCTTTTGTATTCCTCTCTAGCAGGTCAAAAGCCTCTGGATTAGGTTCGAAACAGTATATCTCACTTTTTTTAGAGAAATGATTGAAGGTAAGAGAAAACTGTCCAATATTTGCGCCAATATCCAGAACGTACAACACTTTCTGGTCGATATTACTCAGTACCCGATTCACTATCTCCTCGGGATAGGCCTGTAGTGCTAATGGCGCCGTCCAGTTATCATAATGAACCTCTTCTCCTAGGTATTGGATTTTCTTCTTCCTCGTAAGAAAATACCTCGCAATCGCAAAATATTTATGAAATGGGTAAAGAACACGAAAAGACCACGGCAGTTTGCGATTTAAAAGTTGTTCCAAGTCACGATGTAAAGATCTGAAGATGTATCTGAAATATTTCATGTGTCTTTATTTTCTCACGAATAAGTTGATCCCCCACTCGATTGGTGCGGCATTGTCCTCGTCCTCAAACGGCCAGGAAACACGTTGGTTGTGGCTGTTAATTACGCTTCTGTCCTTGTAGATCATGATCTGATCTTTAAAGATTACGAAGGATACTACGTCCGGTAGAAATGCATTGGCATCAACGTCGAGCGGTCCCTCTTTGAGAGGTTCGGCGATACTGCAGGAGAAAATTGAATTGGCGAGTGTGCTAATGGATTTGCACTCTCCAACCGTACCCCAAACTTCGTCCTTCGGATCCAGTGGTACTAGTGCCATTCGCATTTCGCAGCCATTTTGAGCCAGTGCCGTTAAGATGTTGATGTCGTTTATGTTTACTCCCTTTAGGACCTGCCCTCGCTCATTAATGTGTACAGATTGAGGGTCAACATAGGTGGCAGAAAGGATGTTGGTCCACGTGCTGCTGCAGTAGGAGGAGGAACCTGGAGCCGTGCTCTGTTCATATAGGGTTTTATATCTAAGCAAAATTCCGCCCAGAAAGGCGAAAATCACAAGCACCGGAACCGCGGCAAAAAGCCATATTCGATAGGAAGGATCTTTTTCGTCATTATTGTTATTAGTGTTTGTTTTTTCCATTTTGTTTTCTTCATTAATAAATGAGTTGAGCCAATTATACTTTGTAGTAAAAGGCGCCGCAATCATCAAAAAGTCTGCACGTGCAGACTTTCTTCATAACCATCAGGGTCGAACAATCTTGATTTGGGGGCGAGATAAGAGGAAGAGGTTGCAGAGTGAATTTAAATGAGTATGAGGGCTTTTAATCAAATCACAGCGGAAAAAGCGTTAAAAAATTTCACTTGTTCGCAGTTTACAAGCTGAAGCGCCCCTGCGCTTTCAGAAGTATCTACAAGCTTGAAATTTTAGCTTTTGAGCGCAATGATTTGAAAAAGACCGAGTCCGAATTTGAATTCATTCTGTGGCCTCTTCCAAAATCGCCGTCACCCCCACCCAACTTCCCCTTGACTTTCGCCCTCCTCATGGTTTAATCTTGCGAACCGTTTTTACCAAAATTGTTTGTACCTGATATGGTTTTCTTGTAATATCGCAAGAGACTACTCACGGGCTTAATCCCTCTTTTATGGCTAAATCTAGAATCGTTGCCAGCTTGGATATTGGAAGTTCCAAAATCCGCACCGTTGTTGGCATCCAGGAAGAAGGCGCATCAATGATCAATATAATTGGCGTTGGTATCGCACCTTCCACCGGTCTCCGAAAAGGGGCTGTTATCGACGTTGAAGAAACAATAAATAGTATTTCCGCATCACTTGAAGACTCCGAAAGAATGGCCGGTGAGCCAATTAATCACGTTTTCCTTGGTATTGGTGGCAATCAAATCGAATCTATCAACAGCCGCGGCGTTATTGCCGTTTCTCAGGCTCAAAATGAAATTTCCGAAGATGACGTGGATCGCGTACTCGAGGCTGCTCAGGCAGTTACGATTCCATCAAACCGCAGAATCCTCAGAATTATTCCAAAAACTTTCACTGTGGACGAGCAGAAGGGCATCAAGTATCCAGTGGGCATGACAGGTATCCGCCTCGAAGTGGAGACTCACATCGTTACTGGTTTCGAGCCTGTAGTAAAGAATATAGAGAAGTGTGTCCTTCAATCCGGAGTTGATATCGACGATATCATCCCATCTTGCCTTGCTTCAGCCGAAGCGGTGCTTTCTAAGCGCCAGAAGGAGCTTGGTGTGATAGTGGTAGACATCGGTTGCGGTGGTACATCTATCAGTATTTTCGAGGACGGAGCTACTCTCCACACTGCAGTTATTCCAGTTGGTGGTGAAAACGTTACCAACGACGTGGCGATCGGCCTTCGCACCTCTATTGATACCGCAGAAAAACTTAAAATCGAATACGGCAGTGTTATCCCGGAAGATATCAACGACCGCGAAACTATCGACCTTTCACTTATCAGCAAAATCGATACACATTTGGTTTCCAAGAAACAGCTCGCTGAAATTATCGAGGCACGTTATCACGAAATTTTCCTACTTGTTAAAGATGAACTCGCCCGCATTCACCGCGACGGAATGCTCCCTGCGGGAATTGTTCTTACGGGTGCCGGCTCCAAGATGCCTGGCGTAATCGACCTTGCAAGAGAAACATTAAACCTTCCAACTCAAATTGGTTTCCCACAAAATTACGACGGAGTAGTGGACAAGATCGACGATCCTGCTTATGCCACAGCCATCGGGTTGCTAATTTGGGGCTCACGTTTCGAGGGTAGACACCATACTGGAATTAAAGGTTTGAACTTAAAGAAGAGCCTGACTGGATTCAAGAAGTGGTTTAAGAATCTAGTTCCATAATAACCTTGACACCGCGTCAATTGATGGAGTAACATCGCGAACCTACTAAGAAACATACCTAACCATTGGCACCATGAGCCTACAAGATGACAATCAAGATCTAAAAAACCTTTTTTCTTCACAAGCGCAAAAAGAAGCAGCAGCAAAGAGGTACACTGGTAAGCCACGAACTATGGAGATAATTCCGGAAATCACCCCTGTTGCTAATATTAAAGTTATTGGTGTGGGCGGCGGCGGCGGCAACGCGGTAAACCGCATGATCAAGTCCGGACTTAAAGGTATTGAATTTATCACAATTAACACGGACGCTCAGGCGCTATATCACTCAGAAGCAGGTACAAAAATTAATATTGGTAAGGCTACTACACGTGGTCTTGGTGCAGGTTCAAATCCCGATGTTGGTCGTCAGGCCGCAGAGGAAAGCGTAGACGAAATCCGTGATGCCATTGATGGCAGCGACATGGTCTTTATCACATGTGGACTTGGTGGTGGTACCGGTACAGGAGCCGCTCCAGTTATCGCAAATGTGGCTAAGGAAATGGGGATTCTTACAGTTGCTGTTATTACTAAACCCTTCTCTTTTGAGGGTCAACGCCGCAGAAGCCAGGCTGAAGAAGGTCTTGAAAACCTCAAGAACAAGGTTGATACACTTATTACAATTCCAAACGACAAGATTCTCGCAATCATTGATAAGAAAACTCCACTCAACGACGCTTTCGCCGTTGTAGATGACGTTCTTCGTCAGGGTGTTCAGGGCATCGCCGATTTGATCACCGTTCACGGTATGATCAATGTGGATTTCGCAGATGTTAAAGCAGTTATGGAAAACGCCGGTTCCGCCCTTATGGGTATCGGTTACGGCACAGGCGAAAATCGCGCTACAGAAGCCGCTAAGTCAGCCATCGAAAGTCCTCTTCTTGAGCTTTCAATTGATGGTGCCAAGGGTGTGTTGTTCAACATCACCGGCGGTAACGATCTAAGTATGTTCGAGGTAGACGAAGCCGCTCGTGTAATTACCGAGGCTGCCGATCCTGAAGCTAATATTATTTTCGGTGCCGTGATCAACGATTCTTACACAGGTGAAATCAAGATCACAGTTGTAGCTACAGGCTTTGATTACAAGCAAAACGAAACAAATTTGTTGAGGCCAAAATCTCGCTTCAGCTCTTCCGATAATGTTGTGCCAATCAAGCAAACCGACAACGAGTTGGATATCCCAGCTTTCATTAGACAGAAGATGGGCTAAG
>CAYHGX010000012.1:21571-23550 GCA_964356355.1 uncultured Candidatus Peribacteria bacterium
CAGCGAGGATCAAGGAGCAGAGACGCAGCGAAGCGGAGTCTCAAGGAGCGACCTTCAGGGAGCGAACCAGTATTTCATGTATTCCTCCCAGGGAGCCTTTTTGTCAGACAATTTTTCATGAAAAATTTAAGATTTTTTAATGTTTGTCTAGTAAAAACGAAGCATAGCTGAGTTTTTTGGAGTGCGTTATGCACGAACCCGTATTCTTTCTTATCTCTTTAATCCCCGCTAAAATGTTTGACAAAAGTTTGACAATCCAGGTAGGCTTGCCTCGTATAAGGCAAATTAAAGTTTTCCATATGAAAGAGAAAAACATCTCCGTTCGCGAATTTCTCCGCCGCTATCGAGACATCGCCGATGAAAAGAAAGTCTACATTATTAGCAATCACGGCCACCCCGAGGGAGTTTTTGTCCCCTACGAAGAATGGACCAAGGCAAATGAGCCTCGCAAACCCTTCAAACTAACCAAAGAGGATTTAGAAAAAATTATGTTCGATGGAGGAGATCCGAATATGAGCAAAAATATTGACGAAATTTTGTATGGTTCTAATTGATGCTTCAGTTTGGGTTGCTTTAATGAACAGAAATGACTCTCAGCATCAGAAGGCTTTTAGTCTGTCCTTAGAGATTTTTTGGAATGAATTAGAGATTTTGGATCACGCTTACGCTGAAACTTTAAATGTGTTGAGAAGAAAAGCTACTAATAAAGAGTGTAGAATTTTTACAGAATTTTTGGAGCAGAACTTTATAGCAATGGCAACAGTGCAAATGCCAGCTTTAGATCTTGCCAGTAAGATTTTTTTCGCTCATCCCAAGCTTTCATTCACCGATGCCCTGTTAATAGCCACGGCCAAGCTCTACGGCCACGAAATCCTCACCTTCGATGAGAACCTACTGCGCGTGTGGCGGGCACTGAGCACGTAGTGAGAAGTGCCCAGGAGCGACCAGAGACGCAGCGAAGCGGAGTCTCAAGGAGTGACCTTTAGGGAGCGAACCTTGCATTCTTGTCGTGCCGCGCAGCGGCGGTCCTTCCCCCCTCCCCGGGGAGGATTTGCCAGACGAATTTGTGCGCACGCACACTTTATCTTTCGCAAACTTCAGTTGTCGCATTGAGGGCCGTTTGAGTTGCATTGGAAACCTTTAATCCGTTTGCAGCAGCCTCTCTCATTCCGCTTGTTACGCACTCTATGGAAGGGTCTATCCCGCTTTCTCGGCAATAAGGCGGGAGATTTTCTGGTGTCGCCCCTCGATGAATTAGGGTTTGCAGTAACGAATGTTTGTCTGAGTCCGGAGCCTCACCTTGTTGTAATGCCATACACATTTCCTCTCTTCTTTCATTGATGTGATTTACGATAAGTGCTGCCCCGGGAGGCACTGCAACCGCCAAAGCCAGTACGTACTTAGCAATATCACCAGCCCCTTCACCTAGCTCAATATTTTTCATTTCAGAATTGTGTTAATGATCACTTTAATTTAACGCGCAATTTCTGTATATGTCAATCTGGGCACTCGACACAGTAACTATCCATGTATTCACTTTTGCTTGTCTTCCCGCTATGATCTCTCCGTATGCACGCCCGAATACTCTCACAATCCGAAGAGCATAAATGGAGCCAATTTGTGGCTGCCCATCCCTTTGGTAATATTCATCAAACCCCCGAGTGGGGTCGCTTTCAGGCAAAAGTGCCGAGCCGCGGCAAGTATTGGATTGTGGTTGTAGAGACGGAGAGTGAGCGGAGTCTCACGGAGCGACCTTTAGGGAGCGCACCCCACATTCCCCCCATCATTCTCGCCGGCGCCCTCATCGTCCGCCATTCCCTTCCCAAAGGCTACTGCTGGCTCTACGCACCCCGTGGGCCGCTTTTAAATTGCGAAAACGACCAAGTGGCCAAAAACCAAATGGCAGCCCTCACAGGGGCTTTAAAAGAGCTCGCAAAGAAGGAGAAGGCAATTTTTTGGCGAGTCGATCCGGCCCTGCC
>CAYHGX010000012.1:23650-48737 GCA_964356355.1 uncultured Candidatus Peribacteria bacterium
TCCACTTCCCCCACTTCCGCTTTATAGATCACGGTTTTCAGCCCAACGATACTCTTGTTCTCGATCTCGAAAAGAGCCCAGACCAGCTCCTCACCGAAATGAAGCCAAAGGGCCGTTACAACATTAAATTAGCCGAGAAGAAGGGCGTAAAAGTGCACATTGCTGATCCTCACAGCCCAAATTTTCAACACGACATCGATGCTTTTTATGAAATTCTCCAGGAAACCACTCTACGCGACGGCTTCAGGGGCCACGCGAAGAGTTATTATGAAAATATGCTAAAAACCTTGTCGCCACTTTTGCCACGTGGCAAAAATTTATCTGACAAATCTGTGCCCGGGCACACTTTTAGCTCCGAAAAAGAGCTTGAGGGAGCCGTTTCGTCTTCTGGAAAGTTGCCCCCTGTCACAGCTTCGACCTCTCTCCCCCAGCCCCACGCCCAGCTCTACCTCGCAGTCTACGAAAACCAGATCATCGCCGGACTCCTCGCCACCACCTACAACGGCACCACTATCTATTATTACGGCGCCTCCGGCGCCGCCCACCGCAACCTCATGGCCCCCTATTTGCTACAATGGCAAGCCATCCGCGACGCCAAGGATCTCCACTGTCACACCTACGACTTTTTGGGGATTGCTCCACCCCAATCAGGAGGGGCCGCCTGCGGCGGCGTGCCTCCGGCCGGAAAAAGCGCCTCCGCCAAGCGCGAGCAAAGCGAAGTGCTAACAACCAACTCCATCGAGAGCCATAGCGAGATGTCCAAATCCCAAACTCCGGCGCTGCACCCCTGGGCCGGCGTCACCGACTTTAAAAAGAAATTCGGCGGCCAGTCCATATCCTTCCAGCCCCCACAAGAGTTCGTCTTCAAAAAAGCACTCTATTACCTTTACCGCCTCTACAGGCGCTTCCACTAGTTTGTAGCACTTGTATTTCCACCCAGATTGCGCTATAATCTTACCGATTGTATATCGATACCATTTAAGTATGAAAACTATTACTATTTCCCCTAAGTTTCAAATAGTGATTCCCAAAATTATCCGTGAGTCCATGAAGCTCAATTCCGGCACGAGACTCGAAATTATTCATTATGATAATCGCATTGAGCTCATACCTGTGGGGAAAATGAAGGATGCTCGTGGCCTGGTACAAGGCCTGAACACTAGTATTAAAAGAGAAAAAGATCGCTTATGAATATTGTTGATTCTTCAGGTTGGCTTGAATACTTTGCCGCCACCAAGAATGCAGCAAATTTCGCAAAACCTATCGAGGACATAAAGAATCTCCTTGTTCCTACGATGATTATCCATGAAGTTTTTAAGAAAATACTTGCCGAGAAGGGTGAGCATGCGGCCTTGCAGGCGGTTGCATATATGAAGTTGGGGAAAATTGTTGATTTGGATCTTGAAATCGCCCTTTTGGCCGCCAAATTAGGCAAGGAGCTTGGTCTCCCTATGGCCGATAGTATTATTTTAGCTACTGCCCAAAAGTACGGTGCTCTGCTTTATACTCAAGATAGCGATTTTATTGGCATCAAAGGGGTGAATTTTTTTAATAAAAAGTTATAGAAGTCAAAAGCTGGGACCTTTTTAGTTACAAGTGCTTTTAATAAGTCGCGAAATATGGTAGAATAGTATATTGAAATAAAATAAAAACCAAAATACCATGCAGAACGATCCAAAAACCATGGCTGCCCTCCAGTCCATTTACGACCAGGTCCTCGACATCGAGGCTCAGTTCAACAAGCTCCTCGCCAAAGAGCCCGAGTTTAAGGAATCCGAAAAAGAGCAACAAATGCTTGCCGCCCTCGACGACAAAATCGCCCAAAATTAATTTAAAATAAATATAAACATAAACCTATGAAACTCTACAACCTTCAACTCACGCTCTTAAATAGTATTTACACCCAAAAGGAAAATCGCCTGATATTTGATGGTGACGCCCCAGGCGCAGCACCAGCCCCCGCTCAGGCTGAAAAGCCAGCACCCAAGCCCGAAGATAAGGAAACGGTAGAAGTCAAAGATCTCACCCCTGAAGCTTTAAAGGCGAGCATTAACTCGAAAATCACTGTACTCAATACGCGTATGGACGAGATTATTGCCAATACTAAAAAAGAATACTCCGACGAAATGGTAGCGAAAATGAAAACCTTGAAAACGGCATTGGATTTGTTGAAGGGATCAGTAACTGCCATCAGTGCTTCTCCTGAAACAAAAGATCAGCTCGCAGGTTTCTATGCCTCTACCCGTACCATGGAAGACAATGTGTCCGCCGATCTTCTTGAAAGCAAGAAGGTTGCCATAAAAAAAGATATTGATACCATTCAGACTGAGCTTGCTCCTGAGCTAATTGCTGCGGAAATTGCCAAGCAGGCAGGCGCAGGCAAAATTCCAGAGGCAGATATTCAGGCCCTGAACATTTTCTTGGAAACGTACTTCACCTCATTAAAAGGTCAGATAGATGCAATTGCTCCCGCAGATTTAGAGAAAGAGCTTCCCGCTTTGCAGGCTAGGATAGATGGTGTCACGGCTCAGGTCGTCGCAGAAAAATATATCGCACTAATAACTGCGAACAAGGGTGGAGAACTTTTTGCCGATATCGCGGAAATTGCCACTATGGAGGCCAAGTCCCCTGAGGCTCAAAAGATTAAACAAGATGCCATCGTTGATTTTGCCGGCCACATAATTTCAGGCGAAACCGATGCCATTACGCCTGAAAGGTTAGCCCAGATCAAGGCCGCCATTGAAGCCGCCGATAAGGCCGCCGAAACCTCATCTGCTCAAAAAGAGGTTTATACAAGAGCCGCCGAAATATTGAATGACCCCGAGATTACAGCTGAAAACATCGCTTCCGCCGTTGCCAATTACGAACCGGGCATGCATGACAATGGTGTTGAATCAAAAAACTACAAAAATATTATTAGTAAACTTATTGCCAATAAAGACAAGCTTCAAGAGGCCGGTATCAACATTGATTTTCTCGGTGGTACTGACGGCATGCGTCATAAACTGATTAAAGATGCAGGCTGGCATGAAAACAAAGCAGCCGCTTTGACTAAGCTTTTAGAAATTCAAGCCGCCGGCAATCTCGAAGGTACAAGTATTGACGCTGCACAAATGCCGCTTATTGAGGCCTATATTGCAGCTGCCAATGCGAGCAAGGGCTATGAGTTTGTCCGTGACAGTAAAGATCAAGAGCTTTTCCTCAATGGCCAGGGCATTTTCGATAAAGCTCTTGCCCTTCAGCGTGCTGAAAAAGCACATAAGGAAATATATGATTATCCAATCAATGCTAAAACTCATGTTGTTCTTGAAATTGGTGATCACCAAGATGATGTCACCCAACGTAAATCCGGCGTCAGGCTCTCACAGGTAGAAGAAAAAGAGTCTCAAATAGCGAATCCAGACACCATCACCATGACCCCCGCTGAGCTCGCAGATATTCTTGGCCCAATCGGCGATAAGTGGAGAAAGAATCCCGACCACCCAAGCCAAAGAGGCAAAGGCAAAGAGACCGATCCTGGTCTATGTAACGAGGATGGTACGATAGGCAAAAATGATGGCCCAGCTGGCCCTGACTACTATCAAAAGGATGGTGACGTGTGGAAGAAGATTGTAGTTACAGAAGATGGTAAACCACCCGCTCCTCCTGAGAAAAGAGAAACTGCAACAGACCATATTTATGAGCTAGACGGTAATGTCTTAAAGGTTACTTTTAAGGGAGAGGCTGAGTCAACGAGCTATAACCTTATTCTTCCAGATGGATTTAGCAAGGAGGTCAAGGTGTCTCCAGATGGCAAGGGATCTTATTTACGTGTCGGTAGTGGTGACCTCAAAGGAGGCTTAACATTTGATGATCAGAAGGCCTTGGCAACTCACCGTCCCCAGAATGAAGCCCTTAACATTTGGGGAAAATATGACGTAAAAGAGGAGAAAGGCACAATAACCGTTACTCTCAAGCCCGCCCTAGTTGAAGCTGTAAAATTCGATGAAACAAAAGTTGAAGCCACAAAGGCCGATCTGCTTGAGCAAATCGAAAAACTCAATCTTGATTTCAATGGTCTGGGTTCTTACGAAACTGCCTCCCGCCAGCAATTTGTACATGAAATAATGCTAGCAGCAAAAATCGTAGGAAAGATGCCCGGAGTCAATTTTATTCAGAATATGGGCTTCAAAAAAGATGAGAAGGTTGACTATGGTTTTGGTAAACAAAACGATGCAATGACAAGGAGAATATTGATAGCCCTTAACGGCAAGGTCGCAACACCCGCCTCAGTTGAAGCTGTGAAATTCGATGAAAAAGAAAAACCCGACGTCATCCAGCATCTTCAGCGATTCGATGAGAGTAAGAGCGAAGCCACAAAGGCCGACCTGATGGCTCAAATTGAAGAGCTAGGCCTCGATTTCAAGGTGACAGGCAGTTCCAAAGATGAATCCCGTGCTAAATATGAATCCCGTGCCAAATTTGTAGAGAAGATTATGGTTGAAGCTAAAAATAAAGGAAAGATGCCAGGAGTGGCTTTTGTCCTCAATATGGGTTTCAAAAAAGGTGAAAAGGTTGATTATGGTAAAGACGGGAATCCAGAAATGACAGCAAGAATCAACGCAGCTTTAGATGGAGTGGTAAAGTCACCTGCTCATGTGAGTAAAACAAGGGCTGCATTGTTAGATGAAATTAAGGCCCTAAAGCTAGACTTTAACGACGTAAACGAAGGAGAAGACGTATCTCGCGCAAGATTTGTAGACGAAATTATAAAAAGAGCGAAAGCGGCGGGTGTTAAGCCAGGCGAAGGTTTCATTGCTAGACTTGGATATAAAGAAGGCGACAGTGTTAACTTTGGAAAACAGCTTACATGGAGCGGTAATGTCGATGTTGAAAAGGATAACGCAGTCGAACTAGCTAAAGTAGACAACGCCATTAATTCAATGAAAACGGCGAAGGACTCCTAGCCGCCATCACATCAGCAAGTCCTCCTCTTTCTCGCCGTTTCTCATACGGTCGGGGAAGAGGATGCCGTCGAGGTGATCGTTTTCGTGCTGCACCACGCGGGCATTCAGTCCCTCAAGGCTTAGCACCTGCCGCACACCCTCCTCATTATAAAATTCCACCTTTATTCGCGCATGCCTTTCCACCTTTCCAAATTCCCCCGGCAGGCTCAAGCAGCCCTCTTCACCAATCATGATCTCGTCACTCGCCTCTAAAATTTCCGGATTCACCATCGTGAGCGCGCGGCCTTTTGGTATGTCGGCGTCGAAGTCGTAATCGATTGTAGTGATAAAAACGCGAATAGTTTTTCCCACCTGTGGCGCCGCAATCCCCAGCCCTTTTGCGGCGATCATTGTATCTTTCAAATCACGCACAAATTTTTTCAACTCCGCATCAAACTTCACCACTTTCGTGCACTCCGCCCGCAGAATCGGATTGTTTATGCCTGTGATAATTTTAAGCTTGGCCATGATTTATTTATAGCCACCATGGCCGCTCCCGGCAAGAGAAAGGAGCAATTATAGGCTCTAGGGAACCGGTGACATTTTGTCCTCAGGTCCATTCGCTCACGATTTCAGGTGGTCCCATTTTGTGACCACTTCGCTTCCCTTTGACACCTCTCACACAGACACCCGGTTAACATTCCAACTTTCCGACATTCCAACTTTCCGACATTCCAACTTTCCGATTTTCCAACTTTCCGATTTTCCGAAAGTCGGAATGTTAACCAAGTCACCATTAAAAACGTGTTACCCCTCGCCCAAGATGGCCAGTCCCCTTCGGAGGCATACAATTAATTTAAGAAAATTTTAAGAATTTTTAATCTTTGAATGTTACAAGAGAGATATGAAAACCATAGTAATGCCTTCAAATAAAGGTCAAATCACGATTCCCAAAAGGATGAGGCAAAGATATGCAATTACGAGAGAAACTCCAATCTTAGTTGAAGATCTTGGCAATGGAGTGATACTGGCAAAAGTTACATCGCTCACAGATTTGAAATCAGAAAAGATTGCCCATGAAGAAAATCAAAGGGCCATTTTGGATAAAGCTATTAATGACCTAGATATGGATATTTTAATGCAATTTGCCAGGTATGGAGAGGCTTCACCTCCTAACTCGTGCCGGTACCCTTCAGCTCCGCCTCAATAAAGCCCTCTATCTCGCCATCCAGCACACGGTCTGGGTTGCTTTCCTCGTAGCCCGTGCGGTGATCTTTTACCATTTTATATGGGTGCAACACATAAGAACGAATCTGATTCCCCCATGACATCTCCACTCTTTTCCCCTTCAGGTCACTCAATTCCGCCGCATGTTCCTTCTCCATCAAGTCTACTAGTTTTCCATACAAAATCCGCATCGCCTGCTCTTTATTCTGCAGCTGGCTGCGCTCATTTTGGCATTGCACGGTAAGTCCAGTAGGCAAATGGGTAATGCGTACGGCTGAGTCGGTGGTGTTTACGCTTTGGCCGCCCGCCCCTCCAGATCGGAAAACATCCACTCTTAAGTCGTCGGGCGCAATCTGCACCTGTTGGTCATTTTTGATTTCCGGCAGCACCTCGATCATCACAAAAGAGGTTTCTCGACTATTTTTAGAATTAAACGGCGACAAACGCACCAAACGGTGTACGCCAGCTTCGCCCTTCAGATATCCATAAGCTAGCTCTCCTTTAATCAAAAAAGTGGCACTTTTGATCCCCGCCTCCTCCGCCATGGACTTATCCAGCATCTCCACTCCCCAGCCCATTCGCTCACTGTAGCGAACAAACATTCTCATCAACATTTCTGCAAAATCCGAAGCATCAGTGCCGCCCGTTCCTGCATGAATATTTAAAATGGCATTGTTTTCATCATATTTTCCACTCAAAAAGGTAGAAACTTCCAGCTTACGCCACTTTGCCTCAAATTCCTCCACTAGAGATCGGAATTCTTGAATTTGGGCTTCCTCTTCAGCAGGAATTTCGTCCGCGAATTCACCTAGTTCTTTCAACTCTCTCTGCATTCCCTCCCAAGTCTCTATCAATTTACCCGCCGCGCTCGCTTTTTGGCTCACCTCCTGAGCATTTTTCTGATCATCCCAAAAGTCACTTTTTTGCATCTCCTCATTCAACGTCGCCAAAAGCTCGCGCTTACTCTCTATCCCTACTACTGCCACTCCTTGGGCCACGGCTCTTCCCAGTTCTTCTAGCTTTGTCTTTATTTCATGCATAAAAAAATGTAGATTTACGTCACGCCAATTGGCCTTTAAGTATTACCATTTTATGTCTACCGCACGCAAAATTTTTTCCAACGTCGTCTGGCAAGTGCTAGGCAAGTTTGCCGTTGCTGGGCTTGGCATGGCGGTGATTAAGATTTGTACCAACTACCTTTCAGTGGAGCAGTATGGCGAATACCTAATGGTGTACGAGTTTCTTGCCTTCTTCGGCATTGCCGCCGATCTAGGGCTTTTTACAATTGCTGTACGAGAAATGTCTAAAAATGAAGAGGACATCCCTAAAATTATCGGCAACATTCTCACTCTTCGCACCATTCTAGTTACAATTACTATGCTGGCAGGCATTGGTCTGGCCTTCCTTATTCCTCAATATCAGGACACCCGCGTGCCCATTGGTGTGGCCGTGGCTGCAATTACCGTCTTCTTTACAATCCAAAACGGCACGATCACTAGTGTCCTTCAGGCCAAGCTCAAGATGGGCCAGGCCTCTTTTACTACGGTAATTGCAAAAATATTTTCAGTGAGCTTCATGGCTTACATTGCCTTTTTCGGTTTTCCAAACGACAAAGAACTCGGCTTCTATATGCTGATTGTGGCTGGTATCTTCGGCGCAATTATCAACTACGCGCACACCCGTTATTACGTTAAAAAAATCACTCCCCTCAAGTATCGTTTTGATCTCGACCTCTGGAAAAAAGTGCTTATAACTTCCCTCCCATACGGCATCGCACTTATCCTAAATACTATTTATTTTCGCATTGGCTCAATGATGATTTTCATGTTGCGCGATCAACAAGAGGTGGGCGTTTATGGCGTAGCTATGCGCATGTTGGAAAATTTTGCCATCATCCCGCTTTATTTTATGAACTCGGTTTTACCAGTGCTTACCAAGTCTCTTAAGGAAAAAAGCGATCACTACAAGCAGCTAATTAAGCATAGTTTCGACTTTCTTGCTGCTATGGCGGTTCCTATGGTGGTAGGCGTAGTAGTACTGGCCTATCCCATTATTTTCATTGTGGCCAGTCCGGAATTTCTTTCCCGCACTGCAGAAGGCTTTTACGGCTCCGATGCAGCCCTGCAAATCCTAATTTTTGCCCTGCTTTTTCAGTTTATCAACATTCTCTTCTCTTTCCTGTTAATAGCACTCGACAAGCAATCTAAGCTGCTCTATATCAACGCTGGTTGCGTGCTCTTCAACATTATCGGCAACTTCATCGCCATCCCCCTCTATGGCTTTAGGGGAGCCTCATTTATGGCCGTTTTAAATGAACTTTTCATGCTGATAGCCTGTTATTTCGTGGCCCGCTACTATCTTAATTTCACTATCAATTTGAAAAATCTTTTCAAAATTATCTTCTCTGGCCTGGTAATGGGAGTTATTGTCTATTATCTCCAGCCTATTACTTATATCTATCTGCAAAACTGGAACATCTTCCCCCTCGCGGTACTCGGGGCCCTTATTTATTTTGCCATCCTTTATTCCACAGGCGTAATCAACAAAGATATTCTCAATCTCCTGAAGAAAGGCTCTGATGAGCCACGCGAAGAGATGACAACAGCCGACGAAAGAGTTTTATAACTATAACATTATGAAAAACAAATTTATCATTTCTTCCCTTCTCGTTTTTTCTTTGATACTTGCAGAAGGTATTCCGGCCACTTTTGCTGCCTCAAGTTTTAGCGATGTGGGTTCTGATGAAATTTATAAGGACGGAATTGAGTTTTTGAAATCCCAGAATATTGTAAATGGCTATCCTGATGGCACTTATAAGCCGGAACAAACCATCAATCGTGCCGAAATGATCAAGATTATTGCCGAGGGTGCCAAAATCTATTTCAAATGGCCAACGAATGTATTTGATAACTATGCCAAGCAGAGCTGTTTTACTGATGTGCCGGCTAGCCAGTGGTATACGAAGTATGTTTGCTACGGCAAGGATAAAGGCTGGGTTGTGGGCTATGATGGCGGGAAAAAATTTAAACCAACTCAAGAGGTAACCTTCGTGGAAGGACTGAAAATTAGCTATAAGGGATTTGGCCTTACTTATACTGAAACGGGCACTCCGTGGTACAAGGACGTAGTGGATTTTGCCAGCGAAAAAAACTACATTCCTTTTGATATCATCGCGTTCGCCGGCCCCCTCCACCGCAACCAAATGGCCGACCTCGTCACCCGCATGATCAAAGAAAACGAGGGCCAGCTCGACAGCTATTTAGGGGCCCGCAAAGACCTCGTAGTCACCTACGAAACCATCACGGCGGGCCAGGACCTCACTGAACTAGACGTGGTAGAATTGCCATAGACCAACCCAAAAAGCTCTCCCTGTGTAAACTTTTTGCTTGGCTATTTACCTATATGTTTTACTCCAGGTGTTTCCAAGCTCTTGAACCATTACGGGGGAGGGGTAGACAGGGGCTGTTAAACGTGTTACAGTAGGGTGCTTTAGTAGTTATAATTAAGAAAAATGACATTGAATTTCTTTGACCCAAGAGAGTGCCGCCGCAATGGTGATGTTGATATGGCCAGGGAAGCCTTAAATCATCCCTCCTCTTTGCCTCCCACGGCAGCAAGAGATTTTGGTCCCGGTACACAACAGTTAGCTGCACTTGCCCATGATACCAATATTATAGAGATAGATGCCCTTCAGCTTGCCGGTCAACTGAAAAAAGCAGAGTTTACAGAATATATCATTTTGCATCCTGATTCGAAGCGCGTTTCCAGCGAATTGCGCAAAGTTGCTGATACGATCTACGCCGCTGCCTTACCCAGAATTCCCGGAGTTATAGCAAAAGCCTACTCAAATAACAGGTTCAGAGATATGAAAACCATCTTGGACTTTTTTGATACAATTTTGCAGTTTGTAAGTTCTCAGTCATCAGTAAGCGAAATTAGGACGCACCGTGCATTTTTGCTAAATAGATTCATGGATAACTTATTCGAGAAGTTTTCAATAGCAATGTTCCATGAGGTAGCAAAGAGCAAGGGTGTTGTAGCAGCAAGAGACTTTTCTGGGAGGCTTAGTACCATTTTACACGGACCAAAGCAGTCTGAGCCGGCAAAGCCATTTAGAGGCGCCAAAGCACTAAGGAATGTGATAGATGGGCAGTTTATGGTGAGAGAAAATCCTGAGGCCTCTAAGGAAATTTTTGATGATTTAACTCAAGATACAGTTGATTTCAACACTCCGGACAACTTTGCAATGATCGAAGATTTTTCCCATCTTAAAAAAATCACGCCAATAAATATAGAAACTGCAAATGGGGCGATTTTAATTGAGGAAAGACCAGAAAACAAAAGCGGGAGCATAGTGTGTATTACTGTCTGCTTAAATAAAAAGCGCATAGAAAAGGATGGTGAAGCTACGAAATTTCCTCCTAAATATACGATGTCTTTCACTCTCGATAGAAGTTCAGGGATTGTTCTTATTGACGGTACTCAGCAGGCTGCACAGCTAGTATTAGGCTCCGCTCGTTACAGGGCCTTCAAAAGTTTTGTTTATAAAAAGTTACTGGAAAATTTCACGGAAACAGAGTTCAGTGATGAAGAAGAGCCGGATGAAGAAGTGGAGATAGAAACGACCATTGATAATGAGAGAGCAGATGCCAGAGAGCAAATTGCTGCTCAGGAGCTTGTTGGGGAGCTTCCCCCGGTAGCTAAACGTCGCAATCGCAGTAAGCGTGAAATTCAAGCAGAAAACTTCACTCTCGATAATCTACGTGGATTGCAGTGTGACAGAATTCTTGGAGCTCTTAAAAAAATTCGTGACTACGAGCTTCCAGATGGAGGTAGTCATTACAAGTTTTTCCCACCAAAGCGCGAGGATGTACCCCCGTCCAGTCGTGGACAAGTATCCTTTCCCTTTCATTCAGGTGATACCTTAGGCATTAGAATTCTGAAGATCATCATGAGGGAATTAGAAATAACACCTCAAGAGCTTTTCAATGCTTTGTAGTGCCCTCTACTTCAGCTTCCTCGCCTGCGCGATAAAGGTATTTCCGCGCTCTTTGTAGTCCTTAAATTGGTCAAACGAAGCCGCCGCCGGACTCATTACTACTACACTTCCCTCTTCCGCCTCGCTGTACGCCTCTACCACGGCCTGTTCCAAGTTATCCCGTCTCACAATTCTAGTTGGCAGAAGTCCGCCCGTATGCCCCTTCAAGCGATCAGAAGCCTCCATCAAGGCCCTTTCCATTTTTTCCGCATTCGCACCCATCAAGATCACCGTGCGCAAGCTCGGCTTCTTCAAAATCTTCTCCGCCCACTCGCTATAATCGGCACCCTTGTCATGGCCGCCGGCAATCAAAATTGTATCATCCACAAAGCTATCTACGGCCGCCATTGAAGTTTCCGGAGTGGTTGAATATGAATCATTATAATAACGAACCCCGTTCAGCTCCCTCGCAAACTGCAACCTATGTGGCAAATTCTCGAAACCCTTAATCACCTCGCGAATCGCACTGTCCTCTATTCCTAGTTCTTTGGCAATTATCATCGCTGGCATCACATTTTCTAGATTATGAGAACCCACCAATCGCATCTCACTCACATCAGCAATTTTGTGTGACTTTCCGCCCTTAGCATAAAAAATTTCACCATCATGCCCGGCGCCTGCGGCGCCGGCCCACTTCACGTAGGCCCCATCTTCCACCTTTTCCCTCATACTCACCACGCGCAATTCACCCTTCACCAACGGTTTATAATATTTGAAATATTCGTAGTCCTGATTCAGCACCACCACGCTATCCGCATGCTGATGCACCAAAAGCTGCTCCTTCGCCTCCATGTATTCCTCGCGATCGGCGTGATAATCCATGTGGTCCACCCCAGTATTTAGTAGCACCGCATATTTCGGGCTCTTGTGAATATCCTGCAACTGAAAGCTTGAAAGCTCCAGTACCACGAGGCTTTCCCCATTTAACTGATCCAAAAATTCAATTGGAGGGTTACCAATATTTCCCCCAAAAAACAGGTCAGTCCCCGCCTTCCATCCCCCCGCCTTCAGCATCTCATAGATCAAAGTAGAGGTAGTGCCTTTGCCCTTCGTGCCGCTTACTCCAACAATCGGACACGGACACTGGTCCACAAAAAAATCGATCGGACTAGTCACCTTCCGGCCCGCACTTTTTGCCAGTTGAATATGCGGATTTAAATATTTAACCCCAGGACTGCGCATGATCACATCAAAATCCTGAACTCCTTCCAGATAGTTCGTCCCCAATTTAGAGGAAACCCCATCCGGTAATTGTTCCCGCAAGTCCACATTCTGATCCAGCACCGTAATATTCCCATACTGATGCTCCAACAAATACTTGCAAATTGCTTTGCCCTCTATGCCGTACCCTACTATTGCGATATTGTCCTGATGTTTCATGATGGCTTTATTATAGTGTTAAATCACGTGATTTGCATAGGTTTTCAGATTCGGTGGTTGTAAAATCTGTCCCTATGTGCTATGATACCAATGGTAAGCGACCAAAGATTTATATTTTAGTAAAAAGAAATTTACGATGGATCAAATAGACGAATGGTTGAAACGTGCTTTCAACCAAGAGGATCAGCCTAAAAAGCCCTCTTTAAACGAACCCGGCCAAGGACAACTTAGTCCAAAACCGGCAGTTTCACGGCCCCAGGGCCAAAACCAAACCCCAAGACCTCAGCCCCAAAGGCCGGGACAAAGTTCGGGTGGGTTTCGCCCTGCCCAGGCTCAGAGAAGTCCAGCTCAGGCTAGACCCGTTAGCCCAAATGTTCACGCCCGGCCTAAAAATCCGCCGCGTCCAGCTGGTACTCCCGCTCCTCAAAGAGCGGCAGCGCCACAAGCCGCAAGGCCACAGCACTCTGCCAATGGCCCACGACCAAATTCACGTGGCCCACGCAGCCCTCAGGCTGCGCGGACCCAAGGTGCCAAGGCCCCTTACACTAAAAAGCCGGTAGACCCAAACAAGCCGGGTCTCGCAAAAGGCATAGGCGGCCGCCTCACTATGACTCGGCCCAAAGCCACACCAAAAGCCCCACAACTCACTAATAAAGGCAAGCTCCGCATCATTCCGATCGGCGGCCTCAACGAAGTTGGCAAAAATATGACAGCCATAGAATACGAAGATGATATTGTGATTATCGACGTCGGTCTTGAATTTCCAAGTGAGGAAATGCTAGGTATCGACTATGTAATTCCCGATGTTACCTATCTCGAAGACAACAAAAAACGTATTCGCGGTATTCTCATCACCCACGGCCATCTCGATCATATCGGAGGGCTTCCTTATGTGCTCCCGAGGCTCGATTTCCCGCCAGTTTATGGCACGAAACTCACTATGGGCTTAGTAAAGAAGCGCGTAGATGAGTTTAAACAAGAAAAGTTAGCAAAATTAAACGTTATCGACCCAGATAAACCGCTTAAACTCGGACAATTCCTCTGTGAATTCTTCCGTGTTGTTCACTCTATTCCCGACTGCGTAGGTATTACGCTTACCACTCCAGTCGGCAAAGTTGTGCACACCGGCGACTTCAAATTCGATGACACACCAGCCAGAAACATCAACAAGGCCGACATTCATAAGATGGAAGCTCTTGGAAAGCAAAATGTCCTCGCTCTTTTATGCGAATCTACCAATTCCCTCAAGCCCGGCCACAGTATGTCCGAGCAGGAGGTTGGTGAAGTGCTTGATGGCTTGGTTAAGGACACAAAAGGTCGCCTAGTTGTGGCCTCATTCTCTAGTCAAATCGGTCGTCTTCAACAGATTTTTGACGCAGCTGTACGCCACAATCGAAAAGTTTTCATTAGTGGACGAAGTATGCGTGAAAATATTGAAATTTCCGCAAAACTTGGTTACCTCGAATTTCCAAAAGGCCTCCTCCAGGACGTTAAACGTTATAAAGATGGAGACAACGACCGTGAAACTCTAATTCTCACTACTGGTTCTCAGGGCGAATCAATTTCTGCCCTCACCCGCATGGCCTCAAATGAGCACCCACACGTAAAAGTGCGCAAAGGTGACACGATTATCCTTTCTTCATCCCCTATTGTGGGCAATGAAAGGGCGATCGCCACTACGATCAATCAGCTCACGATGCAGGGTGCCAAGGTGATTCACAACCAGATGATGGACGTGCACACCTCTGGTCACGGAAAACAGGACGAGCTCGCGAAGATGATCAATTACGTGAAGCCAAAATATCTAATTCCAATCCACGGTGAGTACTATATGCGCACCGGACTAGCAGATATGGCAATGGACAAATGCGGAATTCCTGAGGATAAAATCATCATTGTTCAAAATGGTGAAGTAATTACTGCTCACGACGGAACTGTTCAAAAAACAGCTGAAACCGTTGATAGTAAGTACATTTTGATAGATGGTCTTGGTGAAGGTCATGGTGGTTCACAGGTACAGGTAGATCGTGAGATTTTATCTCAAAATGGCGCACTTATCGTGTTGCTCTATATTGCAAAACAAAGCCGTCGCCTCACTCGTGATCCCGATGTAGTCTCTCGAGGATTTATCTACATGCATGAGTCTGATGAAATTACGCGTGAGCTAGGCCAAATGGCCATGGACGCTTACCGCAAAATCATGGAAAAAAATCCAGGCGCCGAACGCAAAGATATCAAACGCTACGTTCAGCAAAGTCTGGACAAGTATACGCATTCTAAGCTCGAAAGACGTCCGTTGATTATCCCGCTGCTGGTGGAGGTGTAAACGGCTTATTAAAAACATTAATTGACCCAAAAAGTCTGCACGTGCAGACTTTTTCTGTGGCTTGAAAATCTGTGCCCGGGCACGGATCCTCCGTGTGAAGCGTCAGGCACTAACCACATTCTCAGCCCTTCTCGCCGTATTTATCCTCACAAGTTGCAAATAAAATCTATCGATAAATTCCTGCACAAATCTTTCCGGATAAACGCACCACGCAGGATCAACTGAAATAGTGTAAATCACGCCCTCGGTTGTTTCCATATTCTGCCTCACATCAAGCTCTGCCTTCATGCCGTCAAATATTTCACGAATCGTCCGCAGCATAATTATTTTTGCCTCAGCACCCGTATTTCCCAGGCACTCTCCAAAAGCTCCAAGAATGTCGGCATCCATTGAGTAAATAGTGGGTTTTAAATTACGAATTACGTTTCCAAGATTTACGCTCGCTTGCCGTGGATGAAAGAAGGTATCAATATAACTCTCAGGCAGCATTGGGCCAATAATGGCTCCACGCTCTTGCAATTCCTCTCTCAGGAAGGCCGCAAAGATCTCGCTAAAGGGAGCCAGCGCAGCTAGAAAAGTTTCTATATCACCCAGAGTTGAATCTATCAAAGTTCGAAAAGCTAATAATCGCTCTTCCTCGGAACCAGCTTCCAAAAAACTCCACATTTGAGCTGTAGTTTCTCTGGCATTATAGTTGCCTCCAAATGCATTTGGCGAGCTGCTACAATGGTCGTAGTGAGCGTCCACGTGCATCACGCGGTTACCGTCCATCGGGATCGCTCCACACGCCATGGCTTGGGCAATAAATGGTGAAACTTCCCCATGCGGCCCCACAATATAGCAATCCCCTCGTTGCACAAACACGTCAGCTAATTCTTGATGATGTGCAAAATGCTGCATCGTGCCCTCGGCAGTTAACAGTACGCCGCCTTTAGCAATTTTTATGCTATTACATGCCGCATCCGCCAGGCCTCTTGCATGATCCACCCCAACTGTTCCTAACGTACGCATAGACGCCTTTACTATCTCACGCGCTCAACAGTTACCATTCCCTGGCCTCGTACATGTTTAACTTTTCTGTACATTGCGCTTAACTCTAATATACCCAAATGTGCTGGACTTGCATGAAGGCCCTTTTCGTATTCTTTGACCCAATTTCTACCCACCTTAGCATATTCAAAGTAACACGCCTCAACATTACCATCCCCAATCATTATTGGTTTCTGATCTACTTCCGGGTTAAAACGAACTTCAAAACCCTGGGCATTAAGGTAATCTGTTGCCTTTGTAAAAATCAATCTTTCCATTCTTGATCTAAACAATTCACGCAATACATCTTCGGCTACACAAGGACTTTTTGGTGTGAGGCCAATCCTTCTGCTAATTTCTAAAAAGAGTCTAGTTCTAATACTATTACGACCACAACCATGACCATGATTAAAAGCAAGGTTCTCAGCTACAGAAGCAATTAGCAGTCTCTTGTCTAGAGGTGCCTCGTTATTTAAACGAAAATCTTGCAACACTGTATTTAAATCAAATTCCTGTCCAATCTCAACTTCAAAGCCTTGTAATGCCTCGTCAATTTTTCTACTTAATTCTTTTTCACGTTCAGGAGCAAAATCTCTAAGTAAGAACTCATCAAGAGCGCTGTAAATTGGTACCTTTCCAGGATTTAAATCCCAGTAAGTGTGCTCAAATGCCTCGAGGCCAGCTGCTCTCAGCTCCTCTCTAGTGACATCATTAATGCTAGTCGCACTTTTCGCCTTAGCTAAGAGCCTGGCCAAGCGTTGATCATTAGGATTTTCTAGTTGATCAGCGTCAACATTGCCTACGAGTTGTGCAAAATTTCGGCAAAAATGTAAGGTTCTTGTCCTCTGAATCTTTTCTTCTTCAACTTGCTTATCCAAATGTCCTGGTATTGACCACCCGGCAGGATCGCACAAATTATCTGTTGGAAATAAAGCTTTTACGCCTGCTGGATCTGGGGTTTTAGTTTTGCGCCAAGCCTCAAATTTTCCATAAACTGGGAGCCATCTTTCTCTAATCGACTCACCATTTGGCACAATACGTCTTCCTCGAGTGTTTGTTGTATCAAACTCAGCGGAAACTTTACCATCCGTCCTGTCGTCAATAGCTGTTCCCCCACCTACAGTCATACTAATCCATCTCTTTTGATTGCTCAGCAATGCTTCTAGAAGAGGATAGTCATCGCCGTGCTCGCCCTCTGCCTCATGCTCGCCCTCGTGCTGGCCCTCTGGCTGATCCGCCTGAAAAGGTACGAAGTCCCCCTGTCTATAAGGGCCTTCGGTACGATCTACGAAGTATTTATTTTCCATAAGATACTCATTAAGTTTGGCAGAATTATAGTTGTCCGCGTCAATTTGTCAAGCCTCGAGAGCTGAAAAGGCCCCAGTTTTTTCAGTGGCAAAATAATGGCTCATGGAAGCTCTATGTTTAGATTGCGATCGTGAAGCGCCGCATTAGTAAGTCGAGGAGCTTTTCCGAGAGGCAAATGGCTTGTTAAAAGGAATATTTTGGGCAAAATCTCTGCCCGGGCAGACGTGAAGACAACATTACCTGCATTTGATCAAGTGCCGAGAAATTGAGTCTCTATGTTAAATTTTCTAAAAACTGGGGCCTTTTCAGTCAAGAGGTATTCTCTCGCTCTTGCCACTCTATACTCTCGCATGCTAATTTTTTCTCAACCTCCTTCTCATGCTCCACACCATTCTCACCGCCCTCTATTTTTTCCTGCCCGCCTTTGTGGCCAACATGTTTCCCGTGATCCTCGGAGCTTTGAAATTTCCCTTCGGCCAGCCAATTTCCGAGCGCCTCTTCGGATCCCACAAAACCTGGCGCGGCTTTTACGCAGGGTATTTAGGGGCACTTATTGTTTTAGCTGTGCAGCGTCACCTCGCAATTTTAGAATTTCTCCCCGGGGAGGATTTTGCCCTCACTGCTGATTTCTCCGCAGCCAACGGTCTTCTTCAGCCACTCCTCGACTACGCCCATCTTAATATCTTCATCTATGCCATCCCTTTCGGCCTCGGTGCCATCGCTGGCGACGCCATTAAATCTTTTTTCAAACGCCGTCTCAATCGCAAGCCTGGCTCCGCCTTTTTCCCCTTCGACCAGCTAGACTTCGTAATCGGCGCCCTGATAAGCCTACTCCCTTTTTATTTATTGGACTCACAAAGTTTCCACGCCTCGCCCTTCGGGCTCGGCACTCTCCTCACTCTCCTCATCCTCACCCCCCTCCTCCACCTCCTCACCAATGTCACGGCCTACGCCCTTGGCCTAAAAAAAGTCTGGTGGTAAATCGCTCGCAAACATGCGAGTGATTCTGGAGTGCCTTACGCACGAACCAGTATTTCTGTACTCTCCTATTCAAACACAATCGCCCGATTCTTATAAGTCACCACTTTGTTTTCCACGTGCTTTCTCAGTGCAAAAGCAAATACCTGTTTTTCGCATTCTCGTCCCATCAATTTCAGTCGCTCAATATCATGACTATGCCTTACATGTTTCACCTCCTGGCCAATAATTGGCCCCTGATCCAGCTCGGGAATTACATAATGTGACGTCGCCCCAATCAGCTTTACTCCCCTTTCGTACGCCTCGTTATACGGATTTGCACCCACAAAAGATGGCAAAAAGGAATGATGAACATTGATAATTTTCTGCCCCACTTTTTCAATAAAATCCTTGCTCAAAATTTTCATATAACGCGCCAGCCCAATTGCATCTGTCTCATGCGCACGCACAATCTCCAGGCATTTCGCCTCGTGCTCAAATGATCCCGCCTTAGCCTTCACCACGTAGAACGGAATTCCAAATTTCTCCACCACTTCCCGCGCCTCCTCAAAATTGCTTAACACATAGGGAATTTCGATCGCTAGTTCACCAATCACATATCTGCCTAAAATATCTACTAAGCAGTGCATTTCTCGGGAACAAAAAAGCCCAATTCGCTTCTTCCGTTCATGATAATCCAGCATGATTTCCATACCAAACTCGCGTCTAATTCCTTCAAATTTCTCGGCAAATTCCTCTCTCGACAGCACAAAATTTTCCAGCTCCCACTCCACTCTCATAAAAAAATAACCATCCTCCGTGTGCTCCTCCAAAAACGTTATATTTGCGCTGTTTTTAAACAAGAAATCCGTCACAGCCCGCACAATTCCCGGCCGATCTTCACACGAAATAATAAAGCTCACTTTTTGCATAGCTGGAATTTAGCATAAACAGCGGCTATTTGCCAAATGTGCCTAAAATATGTTATAATAAAACAAAAATATATGAAACTTCACTCACTCCAGCATTCACTATTCAAAAACCGAAGCCACTTCACAGAAAATCGCCTCGTTTTCGATGAATGGGATCCAGAACATCGTGATGATTGCAAAAGAGCTCCAGCGTCGGCGCCCGCTGTAACCAAAAAAGCGGATATCTGGGACGACAGAGGGGGTGAAGCCTCAGATGCAGTCGCTCCGTCTGCGGAAAATTTGCGAAACCAGATCGAAGAAAAAGTCGATGATCTCGAAGACAAAATGAACGAAATTATCGACGATTTTAATGACAAATATTCAATTACTTACAAAGAAAGAATTGCTGCACTAAAGGGCGAATTAATGAAAATCAAAGATCAAATTTTTCTTTTAAACACCACTACTCCCGGAGCATCAGAAACTCTAGCCAAAATAGATTTACACGCCTTTGAAAAAGAGATCGCCAGCCCTCTATTAAGAGAAGATGACCCTGCCGAGCTAGAAAGGGAACTTTTCGCATTAGGAAAGGAAATAAAAGAGGATTATTTTAATCAAGCCGACCAAGTCATCAAGAGCTTTATTGAAAAAAACTTTGGTTATGTAGATGGTTTGCATGATAAAACTCATAGAGGTCTTAAGTGGATTGCCACCTTGATGCGTGAAACTAGGTCTGGTCGCGCAGAATTGATTGCAACTGTTGAAGAGGCTCAAAAAACAAAAGATCCCAAGAAATTCAAAGAGGCCCTGGATCTTCTTAAAAAAAGTAATATAGGCCAAGTACTCACATCTTTTGAAAACTTTTTGAACAATAGCAGCCTCGACGCGTGGAATCACTATGTGGTTTTTATCCGCAAAAGTTTAGCTGCTACGGATCGCGCGGGAGATGCAGACATCCAGGAGATATCCAAAATGCGCATCAGCATGCAGGAAGAACTCGCAGCAAAAGCCCTTCGTGGAGAAGGTCTTACGGTCGCCGATATTGAACATTACGAGCGCGAACTGGATGCCATTCTAAATAAATAGACTGAGAAATCTTGACGGACACCTTTTAGCACTCTATAATACTGAGTGCTAATTATTTATCTGCTCAAACTATTATGCAAATCGGACATAATTTTACAGTAAAAACTCAGGAGCTAATCAACCTCGCGAGTCAGCTCGCAAGCGCTCGCAGCCATCAACAAATCGATACTGTGCACATTTTCCATGAGATGATTTCGCAACCCGATACGATTATTCAGCCTCTCCTCAAGAAGCTCGACATCAACGCTGATCAGCTCGCAGAAGAAGCCGCTCGTATGCTCGCGCATATCGCTAAAGTGGAAGGCGGCAGCATGCAGATTTCCGAAGATTTACGCCGTGTGCTCACTCAGGCTTCCAAGGAATCTCAATCTCTAAAGGACGAATACGTTTCTGTAGAACACGTCTTTTTAGCCTTATTAGAAACCAAAAACAATATTACCGAAATTCTGAAATCCGCGCATATCGACAAAAAACAAGTGCTCACTATCATCAAAGAACTGCGCGGCAACGAGCCCATTACCGACGAAAATCCTGAAGGCAAGTTCCAAGCACTCGAAAAGTATTGTCAAAATTTCACCGAACTTGCCCGCAAAGGCAAGCTTGATCCCGTGATCGGCCGCAACGAAGAAATCCGCCGACTGATGCAGATTCTTGCCCGCCGCACGAAAAATAATCCCGTGCTCATTGGTGAGCCCGGAACCGGTAAAACAGCAATTGTAGAAGGACTAGCCAATCGTATTGTGAATGGTGACGTGCCGGAAACTCTCAAAAACAAGGAGCTGCTTTCACTCGATCTCGGAGCCATGGTGGCCGGCGCAAAATATCGCGGTGAGTTTGAGGAACGGCTCAAGGCTGTGCTCAAGCAAATTAAAGAACAGGAAGGCAAAATTATTCTCTTCATAGACGAGCTTCACACGATAGTTGGCGCCGGCGCCGCCGAGGGACAAATGGACGCCTCAAACATGCTCAAGCCCGCTCTCGCTCGCGGTGAAATCCACACCATCGGCGCTACTACCCTCAAGGAGTATCAAAAATATATTGAAAAAGATCCTGCACTGGAAAGAAGATTTCAGCCCATTTTTGTGGCTGAACCAAGCCTTCAAGATACCATTGCTATTCTCCGCGGTATCAAAGAAAAGTACGAACTGTATCATGGTGTACGCATTCTCGATGAGGCAATTATCGCAGCCGCTACCATGTCTGATCGCTATATCACCGACCGTTTTCTACCAGACAAAGCTGTGGATTTAATCGACGAAGCTACCGCAGTTTTAAAAATCGATCTGGAAAGTTCACCTAGCGAAATCGATGAACTGGAGCGCGAAATCATGCAGTTGGAAATTGAACGAGAGGCGTTGAAAAAAGAAAAAAACGTGGCCGAAAAACTTGCCCAAGTTGAAAAGTCTATCGAAGAAAAACGCGAAAAATTAACAGCCCTCAAACTCATCTGGCAAAACGAAAAAAATATTATTGATCAAATTCACGCCACAAAAGCAGAGATAGAAACTTTCACAGTCGAAGCCCACAAAGCTGAGCGCGAAGGCAATCTCACCCGTGTGGCCGAAATCCAATATGGACGAATTCCAGAGCTTCACAAAAAAATCGACGAGCTCGAAACCAAATTAAAATCCACCGACGGCTCAACCCGCATGCTCAAAGAAGAGGTCACTGCTGAGGATATTGCCGAAGTGGTTAGTAAGTGGACCGGAATTCCCGTTAACCGCCTCAACTCTTCTGAGTCTCAAAAACTGTTGAACCTAGAAGAAGAACTTAAGAGTCGCGTCATCGGCCAAGAAGAAGCCATTACGGCTGTGAGCAATGTAGTCCGACGCTCCAAGGCCAACATTTCAGAGGAGAATCGCCCACTCGGCTCCTTTCTCTTCCTCGGCCCCACCGGCGTGGGCAAAACCGAGCTAGCCAAAACCATCGCCGAATTTCTCTTCAATGACGAAAAGGCCCTCGTGCGTATCGATATGAGCGAGTATATGGAGTCCCACAGCGTCTCTAAGCTCATCGGCTCCCCTCCCGGGTACATTGGCTATGATGAGGGCGGCCAGCTCACAGAGCGCATTCGTAAGCGTCCCTATAGCGTGGTGCTTTTTGACGAAATTGAAAAGGCGCACCCACAAGTATTTAACATCCTGCTGCAAATCCTAGACGAAGGCCACATCACCGATGCCAAAGGACGCAGAGTGAATTTCAAAAATACGATTATTATTCTCACTTCCAATATTGGCAGTAAGGAAATTTTAGAACAGAGACGGAGCGAAGCGGAGTCTCAAACTGCATTCAAACTCAAAATCAATAGTCTCCTCCGCGACTATATGAAACCGGAATTTCTCAACCGTATCGACAATATTGTTATTTTCAACCGCCTTGAAAAGGCTCAGATTATTGGCATCGCCAAGAACCAGGTGGATTTACTCATCCGCCGTTTGGCCAAGCAAAATATCACGCTCGACGTCACGCCGAAGGCCCTCGAATATTTGGCCGAACAGGGCTACGATCCCGATTTTGGTGCCCGTCCGTTGAAGCGTCTGATTCAAGAAGAAATTGAAAACCTCTTAGCCATCAAAATCCTCGAAGGAACAGTTAAAGATGGTCAAAAAATAAAAGTCGACAAAGAAAAATCAGGCCTAAAAATTGCCTGAAAAATTTAAGATTTTTTAATAATTATTTAATAAATCCCTGCTACGGTGGCAGGGATTTTGGTTTATGTAAAATTTGAAGCCCGAGCAGATATGTGGTATTCTATATGTTGAATCATATATCTAAACTCATATGACCCATATAATAACCACTACCCAATTGCAGCAGGAAATCGGCAAAATTAGCGCGAATATAGGCAAGAATGCTTATATCGTAACCAATAAGGGCAAGGGTCGAATGGTCCTCCTTCCCTATTTCGATGGCTGCGACCGCTACCTCGAAGACTACATGGAGGATTACGAAATGTATTCAAACAAGGACAAATTACAGAAACGACTTCAAAAATCTTTGGATTCCGGGCCCAGCGATCTAATTATTTAAAATGGTCAAATTTATTTTCCACAAGCCGGCCAAAAAGTTTTTTGAAAAGCTACCTTTTTCGGATCAGCAAAGAATAAGAGACAAATTAGTCTCTCTCAAAAATCATGAAAATATCTTTACCGTATTAGTTAAGCTCAGCAGTTTGCCGCCAGCTACTCATCGCCTTCGAATCGGGAATTTTAGGTGTCTCCTTACTTTGAAAGCACAAACCAAAGATTTAATAGAATTTTTGATTCTCGATATTGGACACCGCAGAGAAATATACCGATAAGCCTTTAATGAAACTTCTTCCACTTCGACTAGGAGCCGCTTAAGCGTTTGCTTAGCTAGCTCCCTGGCCATTTCAGGCCTCCTTTCTGAAGATTTTTATATCTCGTGTGGCTCTCTTGCAGCTTGAGCCGCTGCCTTAGCAGAGGTTGCAATATATTCCCTATTTGCAGCTAGAGTATTAGCAACTTCACTGTTTCTAACCGCTTCATGTTTGTCATGCAGAGCAAGTAAAAATGCCAACCTGTCTTCAGCATCTTTTTGAGCTATTTGGGAGTTCCATTGTGCCATCCGCGGGTCACTCTTAGCGAGATAACTATTGTAGGCCTCATTTGCTGCAAGTGCAGAACGTGTTTCCATTGCTTCCTGGTGACCAAGTCTGCCTGTTGGGTCGGTAGGGACACTAAAGTGACCAGTATCACCTATTCTAGCCGATGACAGTGCTGAAGCCTCCCTTCTGATTTCCATATTTTTCAGGTTAATCAAGTAATATATATAAAATAGCCCGCCGGGTGTGGCTGGCTGCTCTAAAGGACAACCACTATTCCACACTTTTGAAAGAAAATCAATCCTGAAAATATTCACCTACACCACTGTTTATCATGTTATAATACTAATATGTCCTCTTTCCCCGTAGAGCTAAGTCCTCCCCTTCTCGAAAAAGCCGAAAAGCTCGGTATTTCCGCCGGCCAAATCCAGGAATCCTTTGTAAGAGGCTCCGGGGCCGGCGGCCAAAAGATCAACAAAACCTCCAGCTGCGTGCTCCTCCGCCACCTCCCCACCGGCACCGAAGTCCGTTGCCAAAAACACCGTGAACAAAGCAAAAACCGTCTTTCAGCCTACAAGCTCCTTATCCTCAAAATCGAATCCCAAATCCTTGGCCGCAAATCAGCCCTGGCCCAAAGAATCCACAAGTTAAAGAAACAAAAACAGCGCCGCTCCAAAAAGGCCAAAGAAAAAATCCTCGCTGCAAAGCACCAACGCTCGGACATAAAAGAGTCCCGCAAAGACATTAAGGCTTAGCCGGTCATCTGGAGTATTTTGTTTGCACAAAGCCAAACGGAAATGACTTTGTAGATTCGTGCTTCAGCCAAGTATCCGCTTCTGTTGGCCCGAATAATGGTATTCCCTCTCCCAAAATTACAGGGATGGTGGTTATCGTTAGTTCATCAATCAGCCCCTCTCGTAGAAACTCTCGAATTGTTATACCTCCATCAACATAAACACTTCTTACACCTTCATTTTCCAGTCTTTGGAGTAATTCGCGCGGCTTTTCGTTGGCCAATTCAACTCGCCCCTCCATAGTAGACGGCAGAGCTTTCATGGTGCTAGAAAGGACAATTACTCTCTTCTCCCCATGTGGCCACTCATTAAAACTCAGCACCTTCTCAAATGTATTTCGGCCCATGACAAGCACGTCCACACTATCAATAAATGGCTGATATCCACAGTCTTCTCCTGCCGGCACTTCTGTATTTGCCTTGTCCAGCCAGTCAAGGTTTCCATCCTTCCTTGCAATAAATCCATCCAGGCTGGTAGCGATAAACACTGATACTTTAGGTTTCATATGTAGAAAAATACCTTCCTTAAGCCAAGAAATCAA
>CAYHGX010000013.1:0-21376 GCA_964356355.1 uncultured Candidatus Peribacteria bacterium
AAGAAATCAATGAGGATGCAGTAAAATCTGCAAAAAAGAATGCTGAGAAAAACAGAATCTACAATATAGACTTTCTTGTGGGCGATGTGGATAAAGTTGTAAAGGAACTAAAGGAATTTCCAGACTTGGTCGTAGTGGATCCTCCACGTGCCGGAGTAACTCCCAAATTGATTGAAAAAATCAGCGAGTTTAGTGCCAAACAAATCGTTTATGTATCCTGTAATCCTGCCACTTTGGCGAGAGATTGCAGTCTACTTGCAGAGTATGGTTACAAGGTAAAAGAGGTTCGCCCAGTAGATATGTTTCCTCAGACCTTTCATATTGAGTGCGTTTGTTTGCTGGAACGATAGAAAGTGCTATATTTTTGCTATCCTCTCTAAAATAAATCCTATGAAACACTTTCTAGCAAAACTTTCCTTATTGGTGCTGATTTTCACTTTGAGCGCCAGCTGTGCCAGTGCCGCAGAGTTTCAAATGGGAGAAAATGTGGTACTCGATCAATTAATAGCGGGTGATCAATATTTATTAGGCGGTAATGTAACGATTCAATCTAATGTAGCCGGTGATTTATACGTGGCCGGTGGACAGGTAACTATTAATGGCAATGTAGAAAATGACTTGGTAATTGCCGGTGGCAAGGTTAACATTATGGGAAATGTAAATGGCGATCTGCGTGTAATTGGTGGTCAGGTTTCGGTTTATGGAAATATAGCTGAAGATTTAGTTATCTCTGGAGGACAGGTAGATATTGGTAAAAACTCTATAATTAGTGGGGAAATTTTTGCAGGGGCTGGATTGGTAACTATTGATGGAAGAGTCTTGAAAGGCCTACATGGCGTACTGGGAACATTAATTCTGAATGGTGCAGTAGGTGGAGATGTAGTGATAAATGTTCAAGATGAAATGCAAATAGCAAAGGGGGCTACCGTGGGAGGGACATTGAATTACACCTCAATGCTTGAAAGCAAGGTTCCTACAGGTGTAGTAAAGGGAAAGGTGAACTTCAATAAATTCCAGGACGAAGAGGCGAAAGAGGGTCTTTTATACATGTATATTGCAGAAAGAATCTGGAGCTTCATGGGGGTGTTGATCTTGGCTTTGATTCTTAGTTTTGTAGCGCCAAATCTGTTAAAACGTGCGCCAACTGTAACCAAGGAGAATGTTATGAAGGCTTTTGGAATTGGATTGCTGGCAACGATTGGAGCGTTTGTTGGTGCTTTGATTTTGTTTACCACTCTTGTGGGAATTTCGTTGGCGATGATTGTGCTAGCTGCTACGTTAATTGCTATTTATGTATCTAAAATTTTTGGAGCGCTCTTTTTGGCCTCTTATGCCTTTAAAGTAAACAAAGTTACTTCATCAATTAAGCTATTTGGGATCTTATCTTTGGGGCTACTGGCCTATTATCTAGTGGGAATGATCCCAATTGTAGGATGGATTGTAGACTTTATAGTGTGGCTAATCGGCCTTGGAACAATCGTTTTACTGAAACTGGAAATATTCAAGCACTTACGCTCAAAGAAACTTATCTAGCAGATATTTCTTGGCCTGAGATTTGGTTTTCAAATTATAGGCAAGTTGCTGTTCGCGAATTTCCTCAAGTATCTCCCCTACCTTTGATGAGGGTTTGAGGTTGAGAATCTCCATCACTTCTTCACCGGTGATTAAGGTTTTTGGTAAAAGTTTAAGGACGGCTATTTCGTGATGAAAAAGTTTTTTAACCAGATTGTAGCTGTCGAGATTTACTGGAATTGTCCCCATGGCATCGGCACGAGAAAGCTCAAGCAGTTCCTCAAATTCAGGCTTGAGGAACCAGCGGCGACGGGAGGAATCATTCATCTCAGGAATACTAAAGACCATCATATGGTGAAGGATAAGCCAGGAAACCCGAGTAACAACTTTTAAAGGGAATTTGAGTTTTCTGAGAATTTTCCTGGCAATTTCGGCGCCAACCTCGGCGTGTTGATTATAGCGAATACGTTCGGCATCAATCTGGAAAGTTTGATATTTTCCAACGTCATGAAGGAGAGTGGCCCACCGAAGGGCAAGAGAGAGATGTTCAGGCAGAGGATTTCCATCGGAGTCTTCGTCTGTAAGTGCATTAAGCGCACGAATGCTGTGTTCCCAGACATCACCTTCAGTGTGATACTGAGTGGGCTGGGCCAGGCCTTTGAGAAGGCAAAGTTCGGGAATAATGTACTGCAACAATCCAAGGTCAAAGAGCTCCTCGAAGGCCTGGCCCGCGAAGTTGCTCATCATAATTTTGTTGAGCTCATCAGCTATGCGTTCATTGGAAATCTTTTTGATTAAATGAGCATTCTCCTTGATAGCACTGTATGTTTCTGGATGATATTGAAAGCCATAAACGTTTTTAAATCTCACCGCCCTCAAAATACGAAGGTGGTCCTCCATAATCCGTTTCTCAGGATTTCCAATAAAGCGAATTAGCTTATTCTCAATATCCTTTTGGCCATCGACATAATCGAGGATCTCTTCAGTGCTGGGGTCAAAAAAGAGTGCGTTAATCGTAAAATCACGACGCTTTGCATCTATTTCCGCTGTTGAAAAATGGATTTCCTTTGGCCGTCGACCATCGCTTTGATCGCTGTCGGAGCGAAAGGTGGCTATCTCAAAACTATGCCCATTCTTAATTGCGAGCATTACGCCAAAATCTCTACCTATTGGAATTGTTTTCTTCAACAACTTTTCAACTTCATCTGGAGTAGCGGAAGTGGCTATATCAAAATCCTTGGGACTGATACCCAAGAGCATGTCTCTCACGCAACCACCAGCTAGATAGGCCTGATGCCCGGCATTTTTGAGAGTCTCAATAATCTGAAGTGAGGTTGCTTTCATGCTATTCAATTATACTGTAAAATCGGCCATATGAAAATTATAGCGATAGAAACCTCCTGTGATGAGACTGCCTGCTCAATTGTGGAGGACGGCATAACGGTTTTATCTAATGTAATTTATTCACAGGTGGAAACCCATGCGATTACAGGTGGCGTCGTGCCTGAAGTAGCTGCACGTGAACATGTATTAAAAATGCTGCCAGTCTTACAGCAGGCATTGGATGAGGCAAATACAGGCTGGGATGAACTTGAGGCGATAGCAGTTACGCAGGGGCCTGGCCTTATTAGTTCTCTAATTATTGGAACACAAACTGCGAGTATTATTTCCTATATTAAAAATAAACCGCTCATTCCGGTTCAACACATTACCGGCCACATCTATTCAAACTGGCTTGAAACCAATGGAGCGATTGAATTCCCTGTTTTAGTTTTGACGGTTTCAGGTGGACACAATGAGCTTATCTTGATGCGAGGCCATCATGACTTCGAGGTACTGGGTGAAACACGAGATGATGCTGCCGGGGAGGCCTTTGATAAAGTTGCTCGCATTCTTGGACTCGGATATCCCGGTGGACCTGTAATCTCTAGGATGGCCGAGAATGGCGATCGTAAGGCCTTCAATCTGCCACTTGTAATGCTGGAAAGGGATAGTCTTGATTTCAGTTTTTCGGGCCTAAAAACTGCCGTAATGACTGAAGTAAGGGCACTAAATGAAGAAGAAAAAGATGAAAAATTTATAGCTGATTTAAGTGCGAGTTTTGAGGAAACAGTTGTAACCATCCTTCGAGATAAGCTAATCAGAGCTATGGAAAAACATCCCGAAATTAAGGAGATTCATCTGGCAGGGGGGGTATCGGCCAATAAAAGATTACGATTTAAAGTTGAGGAAATCTTGCGTGAGCGAGGCGAAAAACTCACCCTAAGATACCCAAAGTCTATAAGTTATTGTACTGATAATGCAGCAATGATTGCCTCCAGTGGCTATTTTTTGTATAAAAAAAATCCCTCACGCTTTTCGCCCTCCACAAATGTTTGGCCTGATTCTTCTCTAGAAATATCGGCTTGAAATACCCGTGAAAGCTGGTATGATAAACTTCATGAACACAGGTGAACCACAAAAGAGACTTGCAGAGCCACTTCAGACCCCAAAGGGCGTTCACGATATTTTGCCGAATGATTATGATTACCACACTTATATTAAGAAGGTAGTACGTCACCGTGCAAGACAGGCTGGTTTTAGACGTATCACTACTCCAATATTTGAATTTACTGAGGTTTTTGCGCGAAGTATTGGTGATGAAAGCGACATTGTTTCTAAAGAGATGTACACCTTTGAAGACAGAAAAGGTCGAAGCCTTACACTAAAACCTGAAGGGACAGCGGGAGTGGTTCGAGCCTATATCCAACATGGACTTAGCCAGTTACCTCAGCCATTGATGCTCTATTATATGGAGCCTCATTTCAGATATGATCGTCCACAGAAGGGTAGATATAGGCAGTTTTGGCAATTTGGTTTTGAGATTATTGGAGAAAGCGATCCGGCACTTGATGCCCAACTAATTCAGTTGTCCCGAAAAATTCTTGGAGATTTGGGGCTAGAGAATTTATTTTCTTTGCAGTTGAATACGATTGGGACATCGGAATCTCGTCAGAAATACATGTTGGCTCTTCAAGATTATTATTCAGGAAAAGAGCGATCATTGTGTGAAACTTGCCGAGATAGACTAGTGAAAAATCCTCTCAGGCTTCTTGATTGTAAAGAAGAGGACTGCCAAATACTGGCTCAACTTGCACCTTTAATGGGAGATCACCTGGACAAAGAGTCTCTGGACTATCACGAAGAGCTGAAGGGGTATCTGGAGGAGTTGCAAATTACTTATACTGAAAACCCTAAACTGGTACGTGGATTGGATTATTATTCAAAGACTGTTTTTGAATTCTGGGATAAAACAGAGGGAGCACAAAATGCAATTGGCGGAGGCGGAAGATATGATGGACTAATTGGTATGATGGGGGGACAAAATACTCCTGCCGTAGGGTTTGCCGCTGGTATAGAGAGACTTATTGCCAACATGAAAAAGGAAAAAGTGCGAGTTCCGTCCAAAGATGATCTACATGTTTTCGTGGCTCAACTTGGAAAGGAAGCAAAACGAAAATGCCTGCCGTTAATTGATGACTTAAGAGATGAGGGCATCAAAACTATGGGTGCGTTGGGTAAAGGTTCAATAAACGAACAGCTTAGAATTGCCAATAAATTCAAAGTTCAATATACCGTTCTGATAGGTATAACAGAGGTACGCGAGCAGACAGCTATTATTCGCGATATGGAAAAGGGTGTGCAAGAAACCGTGGCTTTTGGCGATGTGGTGGAAAGGTTGGTGGAATTAATTGGGGAAGAAAATCTGGACAAGTATTCACCTGGCGAGTTACTCTAATACTAAGTTCATTCTCCAAATTCCCATGAAAAAAATTATGTTGTTTTGTGCTCTCTTTGTGCTGATGAGCAGCAACGTTTTTGCTGGCTCTTTTCCAGATGTGTCTAAGGATCACGAAAACTTTGAGGCCATCGAATATTTAAATGATCTGGGAGTGGTGAAGGGTTATGGAGATGGGACTTTTATGCCTCAAAATGTGGTGAATCGTGCTGAGGCAATGAAAATGATTTTGGAGAGTTTGAAAATTAAACATAATGGGACATATGAAGCGGTTTTTCCTGATGTAAAAAAGGACTCTTGGTTTTTTGAATATGTAATGGCGGCCAAAGAGGATGGTATTATAAATGGCTACAAGGATGGAAAATTCAAGCCTGAGAATGGGGTTAATTTGGCCGAAAGCTTAAAGATGTTATTTGGGGCGGCGAAGGTAGAGCTACCCGAGATTACGGACAGTGAACTTGCCGTTTATACTGATGTAGATGGAAAATCTTGGTATAGTCCTTACTTCCTTTATGCTAGGACTAATAATATCTTAACTCCAGATGAGTATGGCAACGTAAGTCCAATCCAGGCTATGACGAGGGCAAAATTTGCCGAGGTTGTATACAGAATGGCTGTAGTATTGGAGCAAGGAGGAAAGCCTTATCCGATGAGCAAAAACTGGGAAACTTATGAAAGCGATGTACTGCCGTTTAAGATGAAATACGATCTAAAAAACTGGCAGATTATTAAGTCTGAAAATGAGGTGGTGTTTTTTAAACCTGATAAGGAATTTCTACAGTTCTCACCTTCAAGGATTTTTCCAAACAGTGCTGTAATCAGAGTGAACCTAGATAAGAATGAGCAGAAACTTTCCAAGGAGCAGTATTTCAATAATATCAAAGGCGCATTTAAAAATGCAGGAGTGAAAACAATCAAGGTTTCGGGATTAAATGCGATGGAAATCTACATAGCTGAGCCAAACATCAAAGATTGGTATGTTTACCTTGCTGATGGAAGTGTATTAGCTGTGTATACCGAGCATGGGAATGGCACTTTGGATGCCCACATGGATCAATATATTCGGGAAATGTTGAGTACTCTTGAGTATCAGGAAGTGGTGGTTAATGAGGTTGATAACAGTGCGTTAATTAGTGCAATTTTGGCCAATGTTCTAGTGGAGGGGCAGGGTAAAGCAACAATGGAAAAGATTGATGATGAAGAGATAATCGAGACTGATACAATTGGTGTGGGAACTGGCCCAGTGGATTACTACTACAGCAAATCACTGGATTATACTTTGAAATACGAGAGGGGTTCGGATACAATTTTGGACACTAGAAACTCTAAAACTACAGCTTTTTAATTTTTTAATATGGTCTATAAAAAGGGTGACGAAAAGGGATATTTTACGCGAGTAGTCGCGGCAATGGCGCTTATTGCAATTATTGGAAGCATCTTTGTTTATGCGGCTGCCGGTAATAATAATGCAATTGAAAAAGAGGTAGAGGTGGGTAATCAGCAGGGCACGGTAACGGCTGATCCTTCAGGTGATGGGCCGTTTCCTACTAGTGAACCACCGGGAAGAATGGGACAACCAACACAATAATTTTATATGAAAAACATAAAAACTGAGGCTTTGAAGGCCCATGCGAAGTGCCGTGGAAAGCTAGAAACTGGACTAAAGGTGAAGCTAGATACGAAGAAGGACTTGAGCCTTTACTACACTCCTGGCGTGGCGGAGCCGTGTATGGAGATCGCGCGTGATCCGCGGCTGGCCTATAAATATACTTCCAAGGGAAATACGATCGCAGTGGTGACTGATGGCACGGCGGTGTTGGGTTTGGGCGATATTGGAGCCGTGGCCGGGCTGCCGGTAATGGAGGGGGAATGTGCACTTTTCAAAAAATTTGCGGGCGTGGATGCCGTGCCGATTTGTTTGGATACGAAGGATGCAGGGGAGATTATTGCCATTGTGAAGGCCCTGGCGCCGACGTTTGGCGGTATAAATTTAGAGGATATTTCGGCGCCGAGATGCTTCGAGATTGAGGAGACACTCATTCGCGAGTTGGACATCCCGGTTTTCCATGATGATCAACATGGCACTGCCATTGTGACTCTGGCTGGCGTAATCAATGCGCTAAAGGTTGTAGGTAAACAGGCCAAGGAGGTGAGAGTGGTGATTAGTGGAGCCGGCGCAGCCGGCGTGGCAATTACGAAGCTGTTCTTTAAATATGGATTTAAAGACATTGCTTTGCAGGATAGCCAAGGGCTTATTTATGAGGGCCGCCCAGATTTGAATGATTCCAAAAAGGCTTTAGCCAAAATCACTAATCGCAGAAAAATTAAGGGAGATTTGAGCGAAGGGATTCGTGATGCAGATATTTTCATTGGCGTATCGAAGCCGGGAGTACTTACTACTGAGATGGTTCGTACTATGGCGAAGGATCCAATTGTTTTCGCCATGAGCAATCCCGATCCGGAAATCATGCCAAAGGATGCCCTGAAGGGTGGAGCTAAGGTAGTGGCCACTGGCAGGTCTGATTTCCCAAATCAGATCAATAATGTATTGGTGTTTCCGGGAATCTTTCGGGGCGCCTTGGACGCGGGCGTAAGCAAAATAACCGATGAGATGAAAATAGCAGCGGCGGTGGCCTTAGCCAAAATGGTTAAGAAGCCAACTGTGGATAAGATCATTCCAGGAGTATTTGAAAAGGGTGTGAGTGACGCCGTGGCGAAGGCGGTTAAAAAGGCTTAGTCCTCGAACTTGTAAATCACCTTCATTTCTTCTGGGGGCTGAGAAAGGGAGTTGTTTAGTTTGTCAGCTTCCTGGGCTTTATCCATAAGGCCTTTTACATCAATCATCGGAGCCCCTGGCTCACTACTATCTACCTGTTCGTGGCTTGGGTGTGTCTCCAGGCGGTGTGCCTGAAATTTACGCAGATACTCAATCAACTTATACTCGGCATCGCGTAGAGTGGTCTTTTCAAAGCGGAAACCGGCCGCTTGAGTGTGTCCACCGCCACCAAAATTTTCAGCGATCTTGGCAGCATCAATTGCAGAAGAGGTTGTGCGCATACTAACTGTAATTGATCCATCCTTCTTTTCTTTCATGAGAAAAATCACCTCTGCACCAGGCGCATTTGACATTAATTCATCAATGATATCGCCGGTTTGCTCCTCTAAACTTTCAGTATCCTTGAAATCCTGTTGGCTTACCGTAGACCACACAATGCGATATTCATCATCAGTCTGAATTTTTGAAAGCACGCGGCCCCACAGCTTCAGCTGGCTTAGTTGTTTTGTTTTATAAATCTGCTGAATAATCTCCTGTTGGCGAGCACCGTAGGCAATAAGATCCGCAGAGATCTCAAAAGATTTTGGTGTGGTATTGGCGTTCTGAAAACTTCCAGTGTCGGTAATAATTCCAGTAAGCAAAAGAGTGGCGATGTCCTCATCCATAATTTCCATATCTTCCGAATGGCCTAGTTCCAAAAGTAACGGGAACAGCAATTCTGTAGTAGAAGAAGCCATAATATCAACATAGTTCACCTTTCCAAAATGAGTATTTGAGATATGATGGTCGATATTTATTACCGGAACTTGGTAAAAGATCTCGGGATTATTTTCGTAAATATCCTTTAGTTGCTTCAATTCAGCCGTGTCCACAGTAATAATTAAATCGAAGTTTAGTTTTCCTTTATTAAAAAAGACATCCTTTTCGCTAAATCTTCCGTCTTTTGGGGTAATGATAATATTGATTTTATCACCATCAATCAGGCTTTTTATGGAATCAACCTTTGTACTTTTACAATCAAGAGTGATAACAAAATCACTAGAGGAAACCAGTTTGTCTCCTACAATCTTGATATTTGGAAGAAACTGTAAAAGATCCGGCACTGAGTCATTACAAACAACCGTCACGTCCTTATTTAGCTTTTTTAATGCCAGATAAAGAGAAACTGCACTCCCGAGGGAATCTCCGTCGGCTGGAGTAGAAGGTAAAACCAAGATGTTCTGGCTTTTCTTAATCAACTCAACGATCTGTTTTTGCGTATTTTGGTTGCTCATTTATTTGTTCAATATCTCGATATTATATAACTATTTTCAAGAATTGTCAAACAACCAGGAAATCCATTGCCATTAACTGTAAGTTTTCTGTTGAGTTCCATCTATTGATCTCTAGGCTAAAAACGAGGTCCATGAGACTGTTCTCTTGCAGTGACTTGGCAAATTTACCCATCTGAAAGGCAATTACCTCCACATTTCTTCCTCCAATTTGAACTGCAAATTTCAAATGCTCGCCAGACTTGCCAACCAAACTAAGCCCTAATGGTCGAAGACCTCTCATGAGAAAAGTTGGCTTTCTATTCTCAATTCCAAATGGTTTGAGAGCTTCTATTTCACTGATTAGGTCGAAGGAGACATCCTGTTCGTCCAGCTCACAATCTATCTCTAAAACAGGCTTGAACTCCTGGGTTGAAAGCTTCTTTTCCGCATAAAGCTCTATTTCTTCCTTGAACCTAGCCAAACTCTCTTTTTTCAAATTAAACCCAGCGGCCTGAGCGTGTCCGCCAAAACTCAAAAAGTGCTCCTTCATAGTGCTAAAAGCCTCAATCACATTAAAGTATTCAGGACTACGGGCAGAAGCCACAAGTACATCACCAAAATCCTGCATTATGATTACTGGCCGCCCATAGCGTTCAACAAGTCTAGAGGCCACTAATCCTAATATACCAACATGCCATCCAGGATTCTCGGCCACCAAAATGTTGGGCATTTTCTCTCCATCACAAAAGAATTTCTCCGCCTCTTCAATGGCACTCTCGGTCATTATTTTGCGTTTTTCATTGAGCTCCTCTAGCTCTTTTCCTAGTAGCGCTGACTTTTCACCGTTTTCCTCCTGTAGAAGCAGCGAAAGGGCAGTATATGGACTACCAATTCTACCGGCGGCATTGATTCTTGGTGCTAATCTATACCCTATTTTAGAGGTATCAAGAATGTCTTCGTCCTTGACTCCAGCAATGTCTACAAGAGCTTTGAGCCCTCCCCATTTTGTATGAGACAACATTTGTAACCCACGTTTTACTATAAGTCGATTTTCGTCACGTAGGACTCCCAAATCGGCCACAGTTCCTAAACTAGCGAGGTCCAATAATGATTCGAAGAATTCTGGTTTGGCTTCCTGGAGATTGCGTTTTATGAGTGCTTGAGCCAATTTCAGCGCAACACCTGCACCTGTAAGCTCGGAAAAGGGATAGGTGTCACCAACTATTTTGGGATGAATGATCGCATAGGCATCGTGTGGAAATTTCTCTGGAACCTGATGGTGATCGGTAATAATCGTGTCGATTCCAATGTTTTTTGCTTTTGTGACAACGTCTGCACAAGAGATGCCGCAATCTACAGTAATAAGAAGTTTGATATTTTTCTCGGCAAACTCATCGATAAATTTTCCTGAAAGGCCGTATCCATCCTCTACACGGTGCGGCAAACGATAAGAAACTGCTGCATTTAATTTCTTTAAACAGTGAACAAGAATAGCGGTGCCACTGATCCCGTCTACGTCATAATCTCCAAAAATAATTATGCGTTCCTGATCGGCAATAGTCTTTTCAATCCGTTCACAGGCCTTTTCCATGTCTTTAAAAAGGAAAGGATCATGAAATTCGCGTAAATCATTAATAGGTCTAAATCCCCTATTTAGCATTAGTTTTTCTAAAACTGGAAGGATTTTATCTGAGTTCTTAATGTGCCATTTCTTACCTAGGACTGACATTGTATTAATTAAAGGGAATTGGTGCGCTCCTGGAGGATTCTGGCACCTCACTTCGGCGCTGCGCGCGCTTAAGTGACTTAGTTGTTAGCACTCGCTTCGCTCGCGCTCTTTCTCTTTATTCTTGCGCCACATTTCTAGGGCTTCTTCCGGTGTTGAGACTTTGTCATCGCCGAAAACCCAAGTGTGTCGTGAAATAATTTTTTCGCTAATGCCTGCAATCACCCCGTCCATGTCGAAATGGCCATGTTCTTTGGCAATCTGGGTAATCATTACCAGCTGAAAAAGCACATCACCAAGCTCTTCCTTGAGGTTTTCGTAGTCACCATTTTCCACGGCCTGATGCACTTCTTGAACCTCTTCGTCGGTGTGCTTGAGCATGCTTTCGATGGTCTGTTTGCGGTCCCATGGGCAACCCGTATCGGAGCGAAGTTTCGCTGCCAGCTCACACAGGTCTTGAAAGCTTCTTTTAGACATTAAGTTTTGAGAAAGTTATTTAATTCACCTGGAGTAAGCCAATGGATTCCATTGTAGCGCCTGAACCAGGTCATTTGGCGCTTTGCATAGCGTCGCGTATTGCGCTTAAGTATTTCTATGCAATCAGCTAGCGGCATCTCGCCCTTGAGGTAAGGAACTATTTCCTTTACGCCAAGCGAAGACATCGCCGGTAAGGGCTCACTATACCCCTTCTTTAGTAGCATTTCCACCTCTTCTACTAGCCCTCGTTTTATTTGATTATCTACTCTTAGGTTTACTCTTTCATAAAGCTCTTCTCTAGGCCAATTAATTCCTACCATAAATACATTGTCGGCAACAGAGCTTTTGGTTGGGGGGAGCATCTTTTTACTTGCTTGGGCAACCTCGATGGCGCGTATTACATAACGAAGATTGTTGTGATGAATTTCTTGAGCTTTCTGGGGAGATAGGTTTTGAAGCTGTAAGTGAACATACTCTGTCCCCTTAGCTTTGGCCTCTTCTTCAAGCTTTTGCCTGAGCTCGGGGTTTGGAGCTATTCTCGGCATACTATAATCTTCTATCAAGGAACTGATATATAGGCCTGTGCCTCCTACCAGCATAGGAATATGCATACGCGCACGAATCTCGGCAATCTTTTCCTCAGCGAGGTCGCGATATTCGGCTGCGGTGAGAGGATGATCGGGATCGGTTATACCCAACAGATGATGAGCAACTCCCTCTTGCTGATCGACTGGCAGGGAATCGGTACCGATATCCATTTGCCTATAAATTTGGCGGGAGTCGGTGGAGATGATTTCGCCATCTATTTGATGCGCGATTTTCAATGAAAGGGCCGTTTTCCCTGAAGCAGTTGGGCCAAGCACCACAACGAGTGGATCTTTGGCCTTGGAAAGGAATTTTTTTAATTCTATTTGGATCTCCATGGCAAGATTTTAGCAGAAACATTTGACTTCGATAGCTTTTCTGATAAATTACTCACGTCATAGACAGTGGGCAGAGGGCCATCGAGGCCTGAATAAGACCCACCGAGACGACAACTAGAGGCTTTAAGCCGTTCGCTCAAGGTTAAGGAGCGCAATTTGTCTCGATCTATGATTTCATTACAAAGATCGAGTTTTTTAATTAAAATCACATGCCACAAACAAAAGCACAGAAAGTGGAATTACTAGCAGAGTTGGTTGAGAGCCTAAAGAACTCCAAATCTGTAGTATTCGCGGACTTTCAGGGTATTACAGTGAAAGAAATGAAAGCTATCCGACGTGAAATGGCTAGCAAAGGTGTAAAATTCAAAATCGCTAAGAAAACACTTTTTAAGCTTGCAGCTAAGGAAAGTGGTTATGCTGATATTCCAAATGAGGTAGTAGAGGGTCCAGTTGGTGCAGCTTTCAGTATGGAAGATGAGCTTGCTGGTGCAAAAATCGTTTATACATTCGCAAAGAAAAATGCCAATCTTAAACTAAGAGGTTCTCTATACGAAGGGCGCGTGCTTTCTGTTGCTGAAACTAAAGAATTGGCAATAATCCCAAGCAAAGAGGAGCTTATTGCGAAGGTACTTTACCTATTCAAATATCCGATTCAAGGTTTCCATGGTGTTCTCAACAATACTTTATCAGGCTTTGTCCGAGTTCTTGACGCAGTTCGAGAACAGAAGGAAAAGGCTGTTTAATAAATATATTTTAACTTTAAAACTATGTCTGAAGACACAAAAGTTGAGCTAAGCAAGGATGCAGAAAAAGTAATGGAATTGGTTGAAAAACTATCAGTTCTAGAACTTGCTGGTCTAGTTAAAGCTCTTGAGGAGAAGTTTGGTGTTTCTGCTGCTGCTCCTATGATGATGGCTGGTGCTCCAGCTGGTGGTGGTGCTGGTGAAGAGGCTGCTGCTGATAGCGGCAAAAAGACTGTAATGCTTACAGGTGCAGGTGGTCAGAAGATCGCTGTAATCAAAGTAGTACGTGAATTGACTGGTCTTGGTCTTAAAGAGGCTAAAGACGTAGTTGATGCGGCTCCAGCTAAATTGAAAGAAGGTGTTGATAAGGCTGAAGCTGAAGAAATCAAGAAGAAACTTGAAGAGGTTGGTGCTAGCGTGGATTTAGTGTAATAGTGTTTTTAAGAAACTTTGGAAAGGGGTGGCCGAAATGGCCCCCCCCTTTTTTGTTGGAGAGTAAACAAAGAGCCCCAGTTTTAAGTTTGGGGCTCTGTTCGGTGAACTCTTTTACTATTTAGCCAAATCGATAGTTAGGCTCTTGTTGTTAGCGAAATTCAAAGTCAGAACGTCGTTTTTGTAGGTGTGCTGAACTTCTCGTGAGCCTGCCGGCAAGGAGTCCATGAATTCCTTTAAATCGATATCGCGATCAAAGAATTTTCCGGATGTTAAGTTGTAAACACCGATAGAAAAATCTGCCCATTCGCCCATCATGTCGTTCATATCGTTGCTCAAAAACACCAGATACTTCTGATCATCAGTGATAAAAAGAGCTGATTGCTCTGGGGACTGGCCACTGTAAACTTTATCGCTTGGAGCAATAAGTTTCGGGAATTTGTCCTCCTTACCAAGAACCTCGAGGCCGGATTCCGTTAGCAAGTAATATTGATCGTTAAAGAAAACTAAAGCATTAGTCTGCTTCCATTTGAAGGCAAATGACTGCCACTTTGAGCCATCGAAAACCTTCATCTCTGGATGAGAAGCCCCAGGCTGGCTATAAACAAGTTCTGAATTGGTGTAGGACTCGGTGGGTGGTAGATATTTCGCAACATTTCCTTCAAAGTTGTTGTAATCAGCGGTGTAAACTGTTGTCCAACTATCGTTTGTGGGATCAAATTTCTTTAAAACCATATCATGTGGTCCCCCATCCTGGAACCAAGTAAAAATACCCTTATCAGAAACAATAAACTGATTAAAATCGATTCTGTCGGTTTCTTTAGTTTTGAAATAGGTTGGCCCATAGGCTGTCCAGGTATCGCTTTTGTAATCATATTGGGAAGCGCCGCCTTCACTATAGGCACTGGCAATTACCTGAGCCCAAACTTCACCGTTCCTAGCATGTACTCGAGCGTTAAACTTGGTACCACCCGCTTTTAGTTCTGCCCCATAAAATGCAACTTTTTGGCTTTCAGCATCAATCTTGGCTACCCCTTCAAAAGTACCAACCCAAAGATATTTACCATCTACGGATAGCTGGAGATTTTGTACGTTATTTAAACCGTTTTTTTGATCATAAAAATTTACGATTTTGTTGGATTCTAAATTGATTTCGTAAATGCCCTTGTTGTAGCAGGCAACAAAAAGAGAGTTCTTTAAGATTGCCAAATCATCGGCGCACTCAACCTGTGCAGTGTCTGTATAGGCAAGCATTTCTCCCTTCCAGTTATATTCAGCAACATGAGGATAACCAAGTATAAAAAGCCGATTATTCCAGACCTCTGCTCTAGCTAGGCGCCCACGCCCATCCATGCTGGGAAAATCTGTGAGCTTGAGATTTTTAAAATCAGACTTTGGGATTTCAGTAAGGAAAACTCCTGGGAAAAAGACGCCTGCCTGTGAAACTGGCTGATCAACCTGCGGCTCTGGAGCTGAAACTACAGGAACGGATGGAGCCGGGGCTTTACTGCATCCAAAGGCAAAAATAGTCACTAATCCTAGTAAAATCACTGATTTTTTCATGGGTTGTTGGTTAATGGCTTTTAGTATACCAATCTGAGCTCAAAAAGCATCATTATCAGTACTCGCTTTTGGTGACCTTTGGGCTTTACCCAAGAGCCGATATTTGGTATAATATAGAGATTAAATTAAAACAAAAACAAAGATGGACGGGAATAGTGAGCTCACCGCAGAGCCAAAACTGATCAATCCGCTTGATATAAAGCCTAATAAGGCCGAGGAGACAAACGATGTTCTTGGCAACATTGTGGCGTTGGGATACACAAAATATGAACCAATTCTGGGCCCTGCTCCTGAAGTTGATAGCTCTCTTCTCGAAGATCTTGAGCCTCCGAAGAGTATTTTACTAATTGCTTTAAAGTCCGCTTTTGGCATAGTTATTGGCTTAAGTGTCTTCTCCTTCCTCTTTTTCGAATCTCAACTTTCAAGTAAATTTGACCTCCTAACTACGGCCCTGGGAATTCCTAATGTTTCCAAGGACCTAGCTGCAAACAACGAAGAAATCACCTCTCTACAAACCGGATTGGACATTTATCGTTACCAGGAAATCAAAGGTGAATTAGACCGCATGAGCTTTTATGGCGATAGTTTTATCCAAAATTATGAAAATACCATCAGTCAAACTGCCCTTGCCGAGGAAAAAACCAATGCAAAAGATGAGATATTGAAGCTGAAAAAGCAGATTTTCACTTCATACCTAGTACTGCGAGATTTTTACAACTTAGATTTCACTGCTCCACTGATTGATACCAAGTATGTTGAGCAAAGTAGCTTGGACACAATGTTCACGGAGAGAGTGAAGGCAAATTTCACTTCAAAGGCGGCAACATTGGCTAACAGCACGGATACTGCAGCCAAAAACGAATACAAAAACAACCTACACACGGCTCAAATTGTTGGAAATAATGATCTGAAAACCCTTATTCTTACCAGTGATCCTGCAGCAATGAGTGATAAGGATCTCTATAATTTCCTGAAAAAGGTTAATTCTTTAGTAGTAAATGAGCTGAGTACTATTCAGGGCATCAAGGAAAAACGTATAAAATGGTCTGATGTCATGAATGAAATCGAGAGAAGAACAATCGATGTTGATAGTCATTATAGTGAAAATTTCTACAATCAGATCGGAGGGATTCGTTATACAAGTTATGATTTGGATACTGCTAATAGACAAATTTCAATTATCGGCGAAACAAAGAGATTCGATTCTACCAACTTCACGATGATTGCTGACCTGATAGATGCCTTAAATAGATCTTCACTGTTTGAAAGTGGAGAGATGAGATCTTTCAGTAAGTCTGGATCGGTGGAGAATGGCTTTACTGCTACATTAAAACTCACTTTGGACCTGCAAAACCCAGATCAATTGAAAACTGAAGAGTCCACTGATATTCAAAATCTACCCGACCTTACCCAAAAATAATGCCAAAAACTTTATATACAATTCTGGAAAATAGACAAAAGCTACAGGTGAAAGCTTATGCTGTGTTGGTGGCACTTTTGATTGTTTGTTCAGGATTTTATACCTATAAAAATTTCCAAGATTACAAGTTAGCCTCCGTGGGGACTGAAAAATCTAAGGAATTAATTACCTCTCTTAGAGATGAGGTAACTGCTGAGAAAACTAAATATGAAAACAAGAAGGAGGACTTTGATAAGCTTGGCTCAAATACGGAGCAGAAACTAGCCACAATCTTCCCTGCGACCGATGATTATACTAATCTCACAAGACAATTTGATTCCTATGAGGTGGAACTTTCCAGAAAGGATAGTCCATTTGAAATTTCAAATATCGACTACGACACGGCGATGGATATGGAAAAATATTTTGCATTGCCTTTAAGAATGAGTATTAGAAGCTCAAGAGAGAACTTTACCAAATTTCTGCATCTAGTAGAGAATTCTGGCTCTTTGAATAATCAAATTCGCTTGATGGACATTAGTTCTATTAGGCTCAACTTTGAGGACTTAGATAGTGAAAACGGTGCCAGCGGAATGATAAATTTCGTAGTTCAATTAAACGCATATTTTCAAAAATAAACCGTGGATCAACCATTACCTATAAAACCAGCAAATACGACTCCGGCCCCAACATCAGTAGCTGCGGCGGCACCTGGTCCAACCTTCCGTGTGGTAGCGGCTCAGCCCGGAGTAACGGTAACTCAGCCGGTTCCCGCAGTGGCGCCTCGGCCTACTCCAGCAACTCCGCCGGCGCTAGTGGCGACTACCCCAGCAGCAACTCCTGCCCCAGTGGCTCCTGTAAAGGTAAATCCGCCGATTGTCCTGGCAACTCCTCCTCCGGCTGCAACTTCTCAGCCTCTTGTAAATGATAAACTAAAGCAGCTTCAGGATTCCATTCTGGCTGCAAATATTCCGCAAATGGTAATGGTGGCGATAAGCTACGCGTTGGATATGCGCTCCAGTGATATCCACATCGAACCGTTGCAAAATCATGTAAGAATCCGCTACAGAATTGATGGAGTGCTAAGGCATGTGGTTGAATACCCTACTAATCTGCATCCTGCCGTGGTTTCGCGCATTAAGATTATGTCTAATCTAAAGATCGACGAGCAGCGTATTCCTCAGGATGGCCGCGCCGATGTTACGACCCGAGATGGCCGTGAGATGGACCTGCGCGTATCTACTCTCCCAACTGTAAATGGCGAAAAGATTGTAATGCGTTTACAGGATAAATCACGAAAAATTCCGGATCTGCCGGAGTTGGGAATTGAAGGAATTGGACTTAAGAATCTGGAAAAGGCCTTGAAGTCCCCTAATGGAATTATAATTAATACTGGTCCGACCGGTTCGGGTAAAACTACTACACTTTATTCATGTCTTTCACGTTTAAATACAACAAATGTGAATATTCTTACAATCGAAGATCCGGTGGAAATCCAGATGGATGGCTTAAATCAGAGTCAGGTGCATCATGATATCAGTTACGACTTTGCTACCGGTATGAGGGCGGCTTTGCGTCAGGATCCAGATATAGTGATGGTGGGAGAAATCCGTGATCAGGAAACTGCGAACACAGCGATTGAGGCTTCCCTTACAGGACATTTGGTATTTTCAACTTTACATACAAATAGTGCGGTGGAATCAATTACCCGTTTGATCAATATGGGAGTTGCGCCTTATCTGCTTACTTCTACTATCGAGCTGATTATCGCCCAACGTTTGGTGAGGAAACTTTGTGACAAATGCAAAAAAGTAGCCAGTCCAGACGAGGAAATGGTGGCTTTGGTAAAGGCTTCAATGGCAAAACTTCATGCAGAGGGCGAGGTAGATCCGGCTTTGCTAGCTGGATTAAAATTTTATGAGGCGGTGGGATGTAGTGACTGTACCAATATCGGGTACAAGGGCCGAGTTGGCTTGTATGAGGTATTTAGAATGAGTAATGAATTAAGAAAATTAATTAGTTCAAATGCAACAGTGTTGGAACTTGAAGATGCAGCGCAAAGAAACGGCATGGTAACTCTTGAACAGGCCGGTATTATTAAGGCTTTGCAGGGACTCACCTCACTAGAGGAGGTATACAGAGTAGCTCGTAAATCCGAATAATTATGTCTGAAAAGGACTTTTCATTGAATGACAGCGAATCCTTTAAACTTCCAAATAAGGACCAGGAGAGGATTGTTTTAAATATTCAAGAGGAGGACTCACATGGAATTTTGATTGATGGAGAGAGAGAAAAACAAAGCAATGGGAATGTTTTGGTTGATTATTATAACCGTGTAAATAAATTCTTCCTTTCACATTCAGGGGTGAAGGCCGAGGAGAAAACTACCTTTCTACACCTTTTGAGCGTGATGTTGGATGCGGGAATTCCGATGGTCAAAGCCCTTAAATCGCTAGTAAAGCAGATGGAAAAAGTTCCGGCGATGCAGGTGGTACTGATGGATCTGGAAAGCAGAATCGAGGGCGGAAGCAGCCTATCTGAGGCTATGTTGATACATACAAATGTGTTTACAGAGGCGGAAGTGGGGATGGTGGAAAGTGGAGAGGCTTCCGGTCAACTTTCACGAGTGCTAGAGACCCTTTCACAAGACGCCGAAAAGGCCCAGGAGATTCGCGGCAAGGTGAAAAGCGCCATGATGTATCCGGTAATTATCTTTGTACTACTTATTTTGGTAGTGATTGCGATGATGGTGTACGTGATACCAAAACTAACTGATCTTTTCACATCTGTTGGTGGGGAATTACCACTTATTACTCGGATTGTCATTGGAATTAGCGATTTTTTGATCAACAACAAATTCAGTTTGATCTTGATGGTGGTTTTTGTGGTGGTCTTTTCAACCCTGTTTAAAAAAACGGAGATTGGAAGGTACACCTTTGATAAAATTAAGTTGAAGATTCCAGTTTTTGGAAAACTATTTATGAAATCTTATTTGGCGAGATTTGCAAGATCACTGGGGAATTTGGTAGATAGCCAGGTTTCAATCGTAAAATCGCTGGAGATTACGGCCAATTCTATTGGCAATGAGGTGTATAGGAAGAGGCTTTTATTGTCTGTAGAGGACATTAAGCAGGGTATTCCTTTGGCTGAAAACTTGAGTGAAAGTGAGCTTTTTCCACCGATGCTGGTGAATATGATTGAGGTGGGAGAGAAAACTGCGCAACTTAGTGAAATTACGGCAAAGGTAGCAAGCTTTTACGAAAAAGAGCTGGACACAACGATCAACGGAATTTCTAAAATCATCGAGCCTATTATCCTTGTGTGCGTGGGCTTAACGGTGGGTGTGGTGGTGCTGGCAGTGATGCTTCCGATAGTGAAACTTTCCGAGCTTTCGGGTGCACTTTAGGGAACACTAATTGAACAGAGGCCACAACATCCTGGATGCTTGTCATTTTGACATTACCAGTTCGCAAGATCCTCATCTCAATTTGCTACTTTTGCTTGCATATTTCAGGTCAATTAGATGAGCGATTTGGTGATGTTCTTTGCACATTGGAGCGATGTAGCGCGGGTCGTGGATGCCTACGAGAGAAAGTCTTTGGGCGTGGTGATTTCCCTTTGCTGGCTTGTGGCAGCCGGGAATGGAGCATTTGGCCCCATGTTCTTCTTTGATGATGGCCTTTACTTTTACTGACATATACTGTGATGTTTTTAATTTTTCACCAGGTTTGAGTTTTGTCTTTTTGGCTTCGTTTCGCGCGATTGCCTCTTGTGCGAGCTCTTCCTTTTTCTGCTCAATTTCTTGCTGCCGTTTCTCCAGCATTTGCAAAATTATTTGGTTGATATCGTGGCCTTGTAATTGGAGATTATTTATTTTTTCGGTTACTTCATCAGAGAGTTGAAAGTTTGGCAAAATTATTCTGGATTGCGTCTGCGCGCGCAGAGATTTATCACTAATTCTCACGTCCCTGACTAAAGTTTCCAAAGTTTTTTGTGGTAATATTTTTACTTTTTCCGCCAACTCTTCTTCATTTTCCGTGGTGGCGATCGAGGCCACGCGCGCCAGCTTATTTACACTCACTTCGCCACTTTCAAGTAAGCTTTTCAGGGCTGGTTTATCACCAAATCTGCTTTCTAAATTCAGCGCCATGCGCACCTGTTTTTCGGATAGTCCGGCGAGCTTGAAGGCTAATTCGAAGATTGAGGTGAAGCCTTTGCGCTCGTAGAGTTTTCTGCGCGCTACTTCGGGGAGGAGGCCGGTGAATTTGCGGCGCCAATAGAGGGCACGTTTGCCGAATTCCTCGCATAAATTGAGTAATTTTTCATCTGTAAAGTGGATGGCAGCGGAGATTTTTTCGGGGGAGATGGTGGCCGCGGCTAGTACTTTGTTTTCCATAAATTGAAAGTTACTATATTGAATACAAATAATAGCAGAAACCACACGAAGAATCACGCGGAAGTGGCCGAGGGAAGCCTAAAAATGAACACTTTGACTTGCGGAGTTCTCTGAACATTTCGCGGTGAGCATTCACTCATCGTACGTACTCCTGGAATAGTAATTAGTGAAAATGCTTGAGTTTTCGTGGCGGGGGATTTAGTATGCCCTTTGAAATTTAACTCATTCAAAATGAAAGCTATGAAAAGTAAAAAGGGATTTACCCTGATCGAACTATTGATCGTAATCGCGATAATTGGTGTGCTTGCGGTGGCATTTTTGCCGAGCTTGCTGGGTGCGCCGGCAAAGGGCAGAGATACTTCAAGAATTGCTGACCTACAAAAAATTCAGAAGGTGCT
>CAYHGX010000013.1:21476-46884 GCA_964356355.1 uncultured Candidatus Peribacteria bacterium
ATCCTGACTCAATAATTCATCAAGGTTTTTAAGACATAAAAACTATCAAACAAAAAGAAAACTAAGGGATGTGGAGATTGCTCTGAAAGGGGTGAAATCCACATCCTTTTTCGTTGTTTTTGATTTGTGGATTTAGGCTTAGGGATGGTATATTCAGCGTGGTGAATTATCTCTAAGTTTACCTCAAATTCCTGTGAAAAATTGGTTCCCAATTAAAAAAGCTACGGCTTCGATTGCTACTTTTGCGCTTATTGTAAGTCAAATCGCTAGCTTGCCGGTGGCCAATGCTGCCGACTTTGGCGTTCCAAATGGGGTGGTTGATGGTGGTGAAGTTTACGACCTGGTGCTGCTTGTAGTAGATAATACTCTCAATCAGTCGGGTAATTTAGTAGGATTGGCGAATGAAAATCCGCCTGCTTTGGGTGGCGTGCATGATTTGGAAGCCAGGGTGGCGCGCTATGCAGAAGATCTTAGAGACAACAATGAGCTTACAGATGTTAAAATAATCTATTTTGATAAGAGTAAGGACACAGTAAATACGCTGTCCAATGCGCTAGAAAACATTTATACCAAAGGAGATACAAGTGCCGGCCATGATTCTCAGCTAAAGGGCGTGGTGCTGATTGGCGATATTCCCCTACCGGTCGTGAATAAAAAGGGTAACCGCTATGTCAGCCTGTTTCCGTATACTGACTTTGTTGATAAGGCTTATTCCTACAACGAAAAGATTCAGAGCTTCGAACTTAATACCGAGGTTGTTTATCCTAAGCCGGAAATTTGGCATGGAGTAATGAGGACGCCCACAAATGATCAAGCAGGAGCGGAAAAATTGGCCGAGTTTTTCGATAAGAACCACCTCTACTATTCAGGAGACCCTAGGTATAGCGATTTCGGAAAGAAGTTGTTCTTTGGTGATTTGATGCATGAGGAGGAAAAAATGAGTGGAGATATGTATAGTCAATACCTGAAATACCTCAGTGCGCTCGAGGATGTGGCCTATTTCCGTTATAACAAATTCTGGGCGAAGGAGCTGAGTGGGCAGGTGTCGGATGAGTTGCAGGGGTTGGATCTGAATACTGAGAACCAGTTCAATAAACCTACTAATGATAGCCCCGGATTTCTGGCTGCGTTGGCTGATGGGAGCGCCTTCGAAGGCATGCCGGATATTTATTCCAAGAATATTATCGAGAGTGTTTTGGCACCATACTACAAACTGGTAACGAAGTATTTGGCTAAGACAAACGACTGGAGCGAATCTACCGGCCGCTATAAGCCTGAGGAGGTGGATAGCGTGGCCAAGTTGATTAATGTGAAAGACGAATACACAAAGTACTATATCAAGAGCGTAAATGATGCACTGGAGAAGAAAATCAATGAGGTGGCTGAGAAAATCCAGGAGCCGGTGAGTATTGTGGATTACTCTGAGATTTCGGGCACAGGGCCAGAGGGTGGCTTTGAGCTGAGTGTGACGGACCATAATGCTCCTGCACCTGCTGGACAGAATCTATTTGCAACGAAGATTGTGGATTCATTTATTTACCGCTTCAACTATCACAATGAGGTTGTTGGGAAAAACTATATAAATGGAATTGATACCGATTTAATTGATAGTCCAAAATTGTGTAGTCCTCTATTGGGATCAACAAAATCAAGTTACTACGATCAGAATTTGGACTTCAATCCAAAGGCGGTGGGTGGTGTGTACTCAATTCTAGTGAGGGCCCTGAGATCAGATAATATCATGACTGCGGCGCCACTCTATACTGCCGGCGTAAATACGCGACTACTCTCTACGGCTTCAATTTCCGATGAACCCTCTGAGCTGGCCAAGGCCACACAGAATGCCTATGCGGGGAACTCAAATGCCGATGGTGTGGTGGAAACTGGAGCGATAGTGGAAAACAATGCCCAGTATGGAATTTCGGCTTTCCTCCTGAATCCATTGTCTCAGCAGGGAGCCAAATATGAGAACCCGTGGACCAAAATCTTGCAGCCTGGTGACGTAGTTACGGCTGTAAATGGGTATAATTTGAGCTATGACTACACATTTGATCAGGCCGTTTCCTTTGCTTATGACAGTGTTGGAAAGGTAATTGATAGCATCAATAATGATAAGCTTGGAGATCTAAGTAAGTTCCCTTTTAAGATTGCAGCCTATACTGAGCCTCCGGCAGGGCTACTTGATCAGGCTGCCGGAGCCGTGGGCCTTGGAGATCAGTTCCAGAAGCTGATGATACTGAACACTCCTCAGGAGATAATGGCTAGTGATAGGCTAAAAAACCACAAGGTCTCTAGTGTGGTGGGAATAATGAAGGTGGATTATTACAGAGGAGGAGTGAAAAAGAGTGAAAATATTTCATTTACGATTAAGCTGGGCAGAGGGGACGTGAAGTATCCGAGTACTGAGGATCCGGAAAAGGACGGAGATGGAAGCCCCGAGGTGGCGGTACTTTTCAATGCCTCATTACCTGGTGATTTCAGCTTTGATGCCCCTAGTAATGGGGCAATTTTCAACTTATATCAGGCCAAAAATCAAGGATTTGGCGAAGGGGCTTATGATAGCTCTGCTGGTTGCAATGCGGCATCTACATCAAAAAACAGTGACAGATGCTTTGCGAAAATAGCAGCGATGCCGGTGCTAGACCAGGGAGGAAGCACGGGATTGGTAAAAATGGCAATACCGGGAGAGGGCGTAAAATTGAAGTTTCCGGAGAATGTGAAGAAAAGTGATGAGGGTGTAAATTCTGAAGCGGCAGCAGACTATCAAAATCACGCCGATAGCTTTCAGATACCATCCAATTATAAATACGAAGATATTGATGAGGTTTATTACGATTCCTGTTTTAATGGGCTGCCTTCGGTAGAGGTACCATCGCTTGATCAGCTGGGCCACTCTGATGATTCTAATTTATTTAAATTTCCTCTAGATCCAAGTACGAATGGTTTCTCTATTCCACTTGGGCTTCCTGTTGATCCGAATAATCATGATGTGGATAAGGATTTTTATGGGCGACTGCTTTCTGGTTTTGGCAATTTCGTAAAGGATCATGGGGATGCAAAGGATGTAGCGGGACCAGAGGTGATGAAGGAGATTGCAAACCTGGATGCCTCGCAGGTGATTCTGCATAACAGTGGGGGAGAATCCGTGAGCTTGAAGGATTTTTCTGATCGCTATGGGCTGTTTGATGGTAAGGATAACGATGGGGATAGGATAGCGGATTATGAATGGAAAGATACTAATACTGATGGCGTCTACGAAACTAAATTTATTGATTATGATGAGGCTAAGGCTATGTATGGATTGCCGAGCGGAAATTTAGCGGAGATCGCGAGGAAGATGCTCTCTCGTACTTCTAAGTTTGTGGTGCCAGGGGCGGCGCTCGCTGATGATAGCTTTGATAGTGATATTGAATTGGAGGTAACGGCGCATGACTTGAAAAAGATTTCGAGTGTGATCGTGCATAATGAACCGACAATGGAGACTATCAATACTGAGCTGGCCTCAATGGGGGCGAAAAGTTTGCCGATTGATAATCCGCGCTATGTGGCCTTTCAGGCGGAGCCGGTGAGTGGCCTGGACAAGTACCCAAAGCCACAGCCAACTGCTCCAAATATCAATGTGGATGCAATCGTGGGGGCGTTGGATATGAATAAATATTATACGCCTGGGGCAACCGTGAAGGTGCTTTATCCGAATTTATTTAGTGCGGAGATTACGAATGTGGCCCAGTTCAACGCGTTGATAAACTCCAAGGCGGATGAGCTTGCCAGTGCAAAGGGAAGCTACAGAATCTTCGGGCCCAATGCCAGGGCGGCGGATTATCAGGATGAGATAGGTAAGGCTAAGATTAAAAAGGAAATTTTAGACAAATACCTTTCGCCGGTAATTACCAATGTGGCGGATGATCCGGTGGATGGTTTTGAGTTAAAATCAGCGAATACTAAAAAGATATATGATGCGCTGAGATGGAAGGCCATGAACATCGACGAGAAGCATGAATACATTTTGAAATATTACTTAAATGGCAGTGCGGACTTTAATCCTTTTGTTGGAGAATCCGAAAATGGCTATGAGGGTGCATATTTGGTTATGAATGGCGACGATGAATCTTTTGATTTCAATTTCAATAAAGACGTGCCTGAAGAAAAGAATACGCCTTTTGACCCAATAGTGCAGATGCAGGCATCGGCTGACGCACAAGATGCGGCTGAAGTTGAAAATCCGTATGGTAGTGATGAGGACTTCCAGTTTGTGTGGCTGGATCAGTTTTTAAAAGAGTCCAAGAAATTTTTATCGGCCTTTACCACCGTGCCAAAGTTTGAAAATACCTGCAGCAGTGATGACAATATAATAAATGCATTGCTTGGAGATAATGGCGGAGGTGGGGGGGCGGCCTCAGGTGGTATTGAACAGGTGCAGCAAGCCGTGGCCGGCCCTAGTGGAAGTGGAAATAAGGTGGAATTAACTACCTATACCTACTTGGAAATTGAAGGCAGAAGTGAGCTGGAAGCCTTGATCGTAAAGCAGGCAGAATTGTTTAAAGAGAGCCAAAAACAAAGCGGTAATGGGCCTCAGACCGTTGATAATGGCGGAAAAGCTGACAGTACAATCCCAGCCACAAATGGTGAGGGACCTGCGAGTGATACGCCGGCAGATGCAAGTGGCACAAAAACAGATAGTACAACTGGCGCTAGTTTAAGTACTGACTCACAAGATCTTTCTGGTAACAGTGACGTTGCTCCAACACCAGCTACAGCAGAAAAGATACTGACTGGTAAAGTTCCTGTTCAGGCTGTTTCTAGCCAAAACTTTGATCAGAAAATCAAAGATATACTTAGTGGAAAGGTTGGTCACGAGGTGACTGAGAGCAGCGGTAAAACTGGTTTTGGACAAGCTAAAAACGGAGAGCAGGGCAATACTACAGGCCCAAACGGCACGGCGGAAACAACTACGAATCAAGATGGAGATGGACAAGGAGAAGTACAAAATAATGCAGCAGGAACCACTGATGGCGAAGAATTTCACTGGTTCGACTATTACATTGATAGTAAGTACTACGAGAAGTTTTTGGAGGAAGAGCAGCCGGTTAGTTATTTGAAAACGTCATCAAGGCTAGTTGCCTCATTATCAACCGACCGAATGTTGGCTTATCTCCCTGCGTCACAAAATCCTTTTGTAGATGCGGAAACAAACAAAGAGACCAAATATCTTATTACCGCGTCAACCAATCTTATTGCTGATGGAAAATCAATAATGAAGGTGGATGCCAGCATTTTTAAGGTTGATGGAAATCTGGAAACGTCAAAACAACTAAAGGTTAAATTTGAAATTCTTGATGTGAGTACAGGAAGTGCGCCAGCGGAGATTGCTACGTTTGAAAATGGCAACGTTGTTACTTCAAAAAATGGCATAGCTACGGCCTACTTGCGATCCGGAGTGCATGCTGGAGAATTCATGGTTAAGGCTACCGTTGTTGATGCGGCTGGCAATGCTGATCCTCATTATCAGGTGATACAAAAACAAATTGCCCTCAGTGCTGGAGAGGTGGCTAAAGCGGAAATCACGGCTGAATCGACTGTTTTATTGGCCAACGGTACTTCCAAAACGGGAGTAGTGGTCACTCTGAAAGATGCCCATGACAATGTGGTGAATGATGCCTTAAACAACATCACTGTTTTCATTAATGACCTGGGTTATATTGATCCCAAAATTGACCAGAACGCAGCCGCTGTTGGCACTCAAGTTGCGGTTTTTGATGGCAGAGCAAAATTTGAATTGCAGTCACTAAATGCTGCCGGGGTGATTGAGTTGGTAGCCCTAGTTACCGATAGTGATCTCGAAGATGCCATGACGGCTGCAGGTAAAAACTATAATAATCTCAACTTTGATGGATACGTTGGGGATCAACAGGAATTCAGAGTTGCGCGAACGATGAGTTTGAACTTTAAAACTCTCAATAGCGATTTACAACCTGTCCAAGGGGCCAAAGCGGACGGCACCACTCTAACTAAAATCGGTGCGAGCCTACTGGCCGATGGCGAACCGGCGTTAGGATTTAATGGCGAAATCAAATTCAAGCTAATAACAAATGAGCTTGGAACTCTCAATGTAAAGCCGGGAGTAAATATGACCAACGGTTCAATCAATGCTGCCAATGTGAGTTTTAAATCCTCGCTGACGGCTGGCACAGTGCAAATTGTTGCGGAGATACCGGGCTTTATCAGTGATACCTTGAAGTTTAGAAGTGGAGAGGGAGAGGCCACCGGCATAGTTGTAACCTCATCAAAAAATGAGATCTACACCTCTGGCCAAGATGAGGTCGAACTTACTGCGAGAATTGTTGATAAAAATGGCAATACGGTAATTGGTGCGGATCAAATCCAAATACATTTTACAGCATCTGATGCCACTAAAGATTTCGTAAAATTTGATGCGGCTACAGTGGCCACAATAAAAGGCGTAGCAAAGGTAAAGGTAAGAGGAGATAAGATTTCCGGAATGGCCAATATTGTTGTTTCTCATGATGGATTGAAAAATGCTTTAGTGAGCTTAAAGGTGAAAAAGCACCTTAACTCATCCTCCATTAAAGAGATCAGTCCGCGTGCTCTATATGTTTCACTATTGGGTAGCGCCTTTGGTAATGTAAAAAACTCTGAGAATGCTGCACAAAATCTTTTGTATACTGGGCAAGTTGAGGCGGTGACTTCAGTGACTGCTACTGGAAATGAAAAGAAAAGAATGTTAGCGGTTGATCCATATGGAAAAGTAGATATTCTGGCGGACACACTGGCGGCCGAAATTCGCCAAGCAACTGATACCTTCCCCTACCAGAAGATCCTAGTATCGGATAATGTTGAGAATAAACAGTTGGCGGAAATATTTGCCGTTCCACAGCCCAATAGTAAATTAATTCTGCAAAGCTCTACTGATGACTTTAATAAGGCTGCAGAGGGAATTGTGGTGAAGGATCTTGCGGGTGAGGGTGCCGAAATCACCATAGAAGAGCGAGGTTCAAAGATCTATTTTGTGGTGAAGGATGAGACCGGCAGTGAAGAGGTAAAAGCGATAGTAGATGAATTTGGTAGAATTAAAATTTTGAGTCCTGATATTACTTTGCGGCTACCTGATGATAAGGACGTAGTTTCCTTTAATAATTTTGGGCTTATTATTGAGAGTAAAAATAGTCCAGTTGCAGCGTATAAAATTAATGAAAAGTTTGCTGGAGTAACGGTGCTAGGATCGGCTGAGGAAAGGCAAAATGTAAGAGCTGGTGTTTATGTAAAAGTAATAACTGATGACAAGAGATATGCCACCACTAATGCGCTAACAAGGGCTTCCACTGGGGAGGTTGATGGAATTTATATTCTTGATACTCAAAATGTTTTGGAAAGTAGTTCAATGCCTGGATTTACTCAAACATCACTTGAGGATGCAGCCAATAAATTTGGACTTGGATTTGAGGGCGACAACAAGCACATGTTGCTGTTTTCAGCTGGTAGCTCGGTGGGCGAGGCAAATAATTTATATGCTTCGGATGTGGGAATTATCTTTGGTGATCCAATGGTGAGGGTGAAAAAGGATGATGCCGTAATAAGCCCAAATACTCACTTTGGAAAGGATATTGGTAAAAACATCTTCAGTGGTCAGGAGGATATTTCGCAGATAGTACAGATGGATTACAACGGAGATGGGCGCAAAGACCTGCTACTGATCTACGAAAGTGGCCTCGTGAAATTGCTGGAAAACGAGAAAAGTAACAGCCATTTTAGGGATCGAGGCTATATTCTTGATATTTCAGGAGGAACATTGAGCGTAACGGCGATTGACCTGGATAATGATGGATTTGATGATCTTATCGCCGGAACCAAAGAGGCCTGCGGTGCGGAAGAACAGTGCTTGAGTGTATTTAGAAATCATGGAGGAAGTCTACAGAGAGAAAAGCTTTCGTTGGCGCTTTCTGGCAAAGCCTATGAGCTGAAAACGGCAGATATGAACAAAGATGACTGTATGGACCTCGTGGTAAGTGACTCCTCCGGTAACATTAGAATTTTCAACAACAATAAGGTTGGCGACAGCTGCAAGGGATTAGGAACAAATTATGTTTACACCAAAAATTATGGATATAGCGTGGATCCGACAAGCGATCTATCGGATGACGTGTATGTGAACTACTCTGGGATTTCGCTTCCTGTAGATGATCCAAATGTGCAAAGTGATGATGGAGTAGTACTAAAAATGACACTTGAATCCAGCGAGCCGGAGGCGAGCCAGGCTGGTTATGCGCAAGCAGGAACAGATATTCAAAGGGGCGTGTTGGAAAATCCAGCCATTGCGAATGCCGATATTCCTCCTCAAACCTACTCAAAGGAATTTAGCTTTTTACCAGTGAATAAAGATGGACACTTTGCTGGCTCAAGAAAAACGGTAACAGATCTAAATGGCGGAGAGGTGGCCGTTGGAGATATCATTAAATACACCATTACACTAAAAAATAATGGCGGTGCCGTTAACAATCTAAGAATCTCCGATACGGCCTCTGGTAGCCTACAACTGGATGTTGGAAGTGTTGAATGCATTAATGATGGCTGTGGAGAGATTAGCTTACTGGAAACAGGAATGAGCGAACGCCCATTTGTGATTAAAAATATCAATGTGCCGGCCGGTGCCACGAGGACAATCACCTATAACATGCAGGTTACTCAGGTATCTAAGGTACACTTTGACGTTGGAAATGACTTTGCTAATTATCCCGATAATCGAGGAGATGGATATCCCGATGTACTGGTGAAACCTGAAGTAAATCTTGATAACAGCCTGAACTATATTTACTCAGTTAAAGATCCGCTGAATGGCAAAATTGGTTATAAGGCCTGGAATAAATCAACGGCTCCGGTGGATGTAGATAGTTTATTGGCTGATGAATTTAAGAAGGCAGGAATTGGGAATATCATGTCGATGATGGGATTTGATACCTCAACTGTTGATGAGGATCACCCAGTTCCAGATGAGATAAAGGATGACGCAAACAAGCTCTTGGGCACTCAAACCCAAGACAAAGATTATAATGGCTGTGCTGATAGTTGGCAGAAATTGAATACAAAATATAAGGACACGGCCACTGCTGTTGCGAATGCCGTGGAGGGCAGTATTTCCGCTTTAAGATGCTCTGGTGGTGGTTGTTTACCAAATCCATATAACAGGGCCCTGCTGGTGCCGAGCTGGTCAGGCCCTCCGGGAATTGCGGTGTTTGCAGCAGGTGTGCCAAATTTAATTGGCATTGCAGCTTTGTATCCATCTACTGCTCCTTCAACATTTAGAATTTACGTTTCCCCTACTACGACGATGGGAGTTGGGTTTGCAGTGTGCTCTGGACCAAGCATTGGTGGAACCTCTCCATGTTATACCTTTGCTGTTCCTGGTGGTGTACCCGGTTTATGCCAAGGAATTAAGCAGGGTCTGGACGCAGCGATTGCCAGTGTTCCGGAATCGGTGGTGAATCCTGATCTCGGCATGAGTACTGTAGTTTCTGATGGTGGAGAGGCAACTGATACCAAGACCTTCAAAACTGATGAAAGTATTTTGCCTGAGGCGTTGCGTGATCCAAAGGGTAAGAGTCCCCTTTCGGCTTCTGCAAGTGTTAATATCAGAATACCTGGTTTCCCAAGCGTGATTACCAATTGGATTGATAAGGAGATTGATGAAATCTATAACAAGCTGATGGATCCGATGAAGTTTTATCTAATTCTTCCTGACTTTAAGGGATTCTTCAGTATGGCAGCTGAGGATCATACGAATCGTAAAAAGACTGATTTCTTGGGGCTTCATGATTTCTTGTCCACGATAAATCGCCTGCCTCTGATCCAAATTGAAAGCAAAAAAATTGTAATGAAAATTCCGGCGATCTCAAAAAATCAAATTGAGAAATATAGAATGCAGGGACGGTTGTGGCTAAATCACATGAAGGAAGAGCTCAAAAAATATTCAACTTGGAATTGTGATGAGAGTCCGGACAGAAAAAATATTTGCGATAAATTGCTGTTAGATATTCAGGATTTGATTACCTCGGTACAGAAATTGATGGACCTATTGGATCGCATTGAAAATATGCCGCGTGAAATTTTGAGTTGGCGAAATATGGAGGCTAAATATGCCAATCAGATTATCTGTTATTTGGATACTGTGATGCAGTTTACTGGTGGATATATCAACAGACAGCAAATAATAGTAGAATCATGGCTTAAGGCCGCGCAGGATGCAATTCGCACATTTAAAGACTGGAAGGTAATTTTGGATGCGGTGATTGATTATCAGCAATCATGTGATCAGTGCAAGAACGATCGCTTTAGTGATTTGGGATTGTTGTTGAATGTATTCTTGGCATTACCAGATATTCCAGTTATTCCGATGCCAAAGCTACCGGATGTAGTTTTTGATTTTTCACAGATAAGGACTGGAGTGAAGTTTACCTGGCCAGATCTAGTATTTAAGCCGGAGCCAATTTTACTGCCAAATCTGCCTATGATTAACCTTCCGGATATTTTACCGGAGTTGGAAATAAAGATTCCGGGCTTTGATGTTCCAGATATTCCAAATCTAGTATTACCGGAATTGCCAGACCTGCCACCACTCCCAATTCCTGAGCTACCAGATATCCCACGACCACCACGAATCCCAAGTATTCCTCATGTACTTGCGAAAATTGTGGCCGAGCTAAAGCCAATATTTAAGATTCTATGTCTTTTGAAAAATGGTGTAATTCCGGTACCTGAGGGTGGACTGAAGACCGAAGTTGAAACTCTAACTCAACCAAGTATTCAAGTGGTGTTGCCATTGATTAAAAAATTGGCAGTTCAGTTTCCGGAAATTCAATATGACTATGTGAAGGAAATCCGTGTAACGACCAAACTTAATTTCAATGTTAATACCGATTTTATTTATAAGAAGGCGGCTGAAGGAGCAGAGATTTGGAATCGTGGCATGAAGCAAATTGTTAAAGAGATTAATAAATATACGACTGCTCCATATGGAGAGCTTTTGAACAAAGCCCTTCAGGATGCTGTTGATAAAGCGGCTAAGGAGCTAAAGGATGCGGCAAGTAAAGAGGCTGATAAGGTTTCTGTGGTGCCAGAAAAATATAATTTCGTTATCAAACAGCGGTATTTGGCAAAGGATGATCCGATGCTAAACCGATCAATTGCACAAATCCAAAGTGGAATTTCTGCAGAAAACTTGCCCGACAATGTAGGAATGAATAACCTTGCTGAGCTGAGAGACAGTCTTATCGCCTATTCCAACTCATTAGAGGAGGGATCAGCAGCGATTGAAAATATGGATGAATTTAGCACCTTTGATCATGTCCTTGTGAATAATGATAGCCTGCGAAAAGTGGCTGAGATTACAAAGATAGTGGACAGTGGCAGTTCTGAGAGCACTCCTAAAATGTTGGCATTTAATGTATTAAGTCCGCAAACTGAGGCGGCAGTGCAGGAAGAGGTAGTGGAAAGTAAGAGACTAATTGCCGATAATTTTGGAGGAGCGGATGCAGAGGCTGGTGCTGGTGCGGGCGCGGCCCCAGATGCGAGTGGAACAGGCAAGCCTGCGAAGGGCTTCTATATCGTTGGAGATGGAGGAATCAATGAGAACGCGATCAATTATACGGCGGAGTTGGGAGGCAAAACCAACGTGGTATTTATGGATTATGACTATGATGACGATACGGATATCGTTTACTCCATGGGTGGAGAGGTGTATTTGAAGGAGAATTTTAAAGTGGATGAGAGAATGCCAAAGGGTGAGGTGATTGTTGGTTTAAACAAAAATAGTGTATCTGACTTTGTGAGTTCTGTTGGTGCTGTGGAAGGCGCAGTCTCTAACTATACTGGCAGTGAGAAGGCTGATTTAAGCTGGAAGAATGGTGGAGAGGACGTTGTGGGATACGAGATAGAGGTGGTGAATAGCCTCTTGGATGATCCGGAAAAATCAATGTACTTAGCGTTGGTGGAGAAGGCAGATAGCGATATTGGCAAGGAACTGGCTGGGAAAAAAGATTACAAACAGGTATTTGAATTGAACAATAAGGATGAGCCAAAAATTTCTCTTGAACTTCCAAACGGTAATTATTTTGCTCGAGTCTTTGCAATCAATGAAGAGGGTGAAAGAGGAAGTGGTTCACTGCCTGTGCTCTTGTCACCGCAGATTTGTGCCGATAAAGAGCCTCCAATGCCGGCGGTAAGTGTTGGAGATGGAAATGGTGGTGGCAGCGATTACAAGGTCTCTGTTTTCAAAACTTTGGTGATTGATGCATCTCAGTCTTTTGATCCAAATGGAAAAATTAGCGAGTACTATCTAGAAATAGTGCCATATAGCAATGGAGCAAAAAAGGTAACTACTTTGGAACTGCCGAATGATCGTACAAATCCAATTTTCAATATTGGTCCGTTTGTGAACGAGGGGGACATAGGTACTCATAAATTTATTTTGCATGTGGTTGACGAGGCTGGAAACAGTTCAAAACAGGAAATTTCTGTAGAGGTATTTGCCCCTGAAATAAGCCTTGATCCAACCTTCTCAAGATTATCAACTGCTAGCGGCGAGACAAATCCGAAGATCAATAACATTGCATTAAGTCTAATGCGAAATCGTTATTTGTATCGTGTCGTGGATGAAAAACTGAACTTGGTACCAATGATTCAAAAGGTTATTACCAAGAGCGCTGATGCCGATGGCAGATATCATACTGCGGAAAATGGCACTTATTCAATTAGTGATTTCAACAAGGAGGATATTATTCAAGTTCAAAGTGCCAAGGGTGAAATAGCGGCTGAAGTGAATGGTAAAAATGGAAATGCAGGGAATGTTGGTGCGGGTTATAGGTTGTCTGTGGTAGCAGCGAAAGATGGTAAACCAATGTATATTTTGATGAGTGATCAGGAGGGCAGAGAGCTTGGAAAAGAGTACGTAATTTCCGATCCAAATATTGATGTAAGTATCGATACTAGTGGTCAGGGAGTAAGTATTACTGATAGAGATCATTCCGATAACTATGAATTTAGAAAACTTGGAGCTGGGGATGCAGGTCATCCTGGTGGCGCAGTTTTAGTTGATACGACAAATTCCAAGCAATTGGCGATAGTTGATACCTCTGGAAACATTGTGATTTTTGATAATAAAATTCGACTCCGGGTGAAGGGTAATGACTTAAGAAAGGACAATCTTATTATTGAAATTCTGGCGGGTCAAAGGGTTATTGGTGAGGTTTATATTAATGCATTAAATGGGGCTGAAAGAGTGAAAATAGTAGGGCCTAATGATGTGCCTTTCTTACAGCCAAATGAGAGGGAGGCTTCAACTGCCGATGGTCAAAATTTGGTAAGTGCGGGTGATAATGCGGTGAGAGATCTTTTTACGAAAGGAATTTTGGAAGGCCAGAAAACAGATACCGGCTTTGAATACAGACCCGAGCAGATGATTAATAGAGCTGAATTTGTGAAGGTGGTGTTGAAAATGCTTTGTATTATTCCAGGAGCAGACGCCTATCAACCATATGCAAGTGGCAAGGGATACGTGGATGTGCCGTTTAAAGAAAAACTCGATTGGTATTACCCTTATATCAAAGAGTCCTCTAAGCTTGGCCTAGTGGAAGGTTATAAGGGAGAGAGAGATGAGGCTAGTGGACTTTTGCCGTTTAGGCCGGATCATACCGTAAATAGAGCAGAAGCTACTAAAATCATTCTTCAAGCACTTGAATTGAAGGGCATTGTTGATTTGAAAAATATCAAAGAGGGCAGTCCATGGTATAGAGATTATATTAAAGCTGGGCAGAATTTAACTCCATATCTCAAGAGCGGAATTGCGATTAAGAATAATTTTATTATTACTCCTGAGGAGGCCCAACTCCCTGAAGAGGCGCTTACTTTTGAACAATTAACCGAGATGGCGTTGCGAGTCTTGGATATTTATAACTGTTTTGAAATTGATGCAAATCAAAACGGTATGAGCGATTTCTGTGAGGCCAAGTATGATATTAGTGATCCAAGTGGAGATGAGGACGCGGATGGTTTTGTGAATAATCTGGAATGCTTGAATAATTCAAATCCGCGAGATGATGATACCGATGATGGCGGAATGAAGGATGGCGATGAATTTAAATTGGGAATAGATATTTTAAATCCTGCTGATGACAAATCCGGGCAAAGGGCTCAGCGGCAAAAGGACACAGTGGTGAGTGGGGTGTATCTGGTGCCGGCAGAGTGTAATACTTGCCCTTGTGCAAGCACTTTCGGTAATGCCGCCGATGTACTAGCCGGTGATACGTTCTTCTCGGCGATTACAAATAAAGAAGAAAACTTCTTCTTCTCTAAGAGCGAAGAGGTTAAGATTGAAAGTACAAAATAATATGATGAAAAAACAAAAAATAGTAGCGGTGATGGTGGTGGCGATGTTGCTGAATTTCAGCCTTGCTGGAGTAACTTTTGCAGACAACCAACTTGTAAGTCCGAGTGGAGAGGTAGGTTTGATTTCACAATGCACAGTTACTTTGCCCCCTAAATATACCGAAGAGCTTCAGAGTTTTTTGAGTTTTCTAGATGAAACTTTTAAAAATAAGAGCTCCGATAGTTCGCTGACGGACATTGCTATCCAGCGATTTACGGAATACAAAAGGGCGATTAAGGCCATCTTTGCAAATCTCGGTCCGCAGGCGTATGCACTTATTGATGGTAAGGCTGGCGTTGATGTTGATAAAACCAAAACAATTAGCTCCATCGCTGAAATTGATGCTTATTCAAATTGCCAGAAGCTCACTGAGGAATACATTGAAACTGGGAAGCAGCAGATGATTGATCGAATTAAGGGTAGTGCTACGCAAAAAAGCGCCACAATTATGCTAGAAAAATACAAAGCCATAAACATGAAGCTACGCGAATTAAATGTAGAGATAGCTAAGATGTATGCCATGTTTATGAGTTTTGCGAATAAACTTCCCGGATTCCTAAGGGAATGTGTCCGTTAATAATATGAAAAAAAATAAACACATTTTGGTTACGCTGATCACCTCCGTAGTTACGGCAGTGATGGCCTATGGAGGATACACGCTCTATGCAGTAACCTATGACTTTGAAAATCAGGGCCTGGATTTTGATGTCACCTTCAATGCCTACCACGGAGAAATGAATGACTATTTCAACAAAAAACTTGAGCAACTGGTAGACATTATCAATAAAAACCCCGATACATTTACTGATAATAAGAACTTTAAAGTTCCGCCAAATATCGACGTGGTGAAGGATCCATTGGAAACTGTGTTGGTGAAATGTGGAGAGGAAAACGTGAGTGGCTACTGTGTTTCCATGGGAGCCCTTAGCCGTTATATGAATTATGCCAAAAAACTGGAAATAATTGGCAATAGCCTACCACGTGTAACTAATGCGGTGAGCGAAACTGCCTCAGAATTGTTGAATCGCACAAATTCACAGAAGGAAAAAGTATTGAAAGAATCCAATGATGCCAAGATGGTGATGGAGGCTGTGGTGCAAAGTTATAATGAATTTATGGGTGCATATCCAATGCACAAGAAATATGAGGTGATAATTGCTGATTTACTTAAGTATAAGCAATCGCTGAAATCTATTAAAAATATGACCATGAGGTTTCCTGGAAAGTTTGTTGATTCCACCTCAAGCCAATGTGAATAAACTATGAAAAAGTTTTTGCCAATTATTACAGGAATGATCATTGGAGTGGCGGTGGCCGCAGGAGCCATTATGCTTCAAGGCAAAACGGCTTTTGGTGAGGAGGGAACCACTTGGTGGAATGATTTTATTGCGGCTTCAGATGCTCATAGTTTTACTTGGGATGACGTGTTTGGACCTGACAAATATGGCGAAGATTTATACAGCTTAATATATGCAAAACTAATTACATTTCCCGGAAAAAGTGCGCTCAAGGAGGTGGCAACCAGCGCTGGGCTGACACAAAATGAGGCGAGAGCTGTTCTGAACGGTAGTATTACTCCAATCTTCAATAATCCAAATATGAAGTCGCGCAATATTTCTCAAGAGCAGGCACTTATCATGCTACAAAAAATGCAGGAGGATTTTGCTCTAAAGAGTGAGGCTTATGCGATTGAACAGGAGGTGGATGCAACTATTAAACCGAGTGAGCTTTTTGCTGATGGAGACTTGAGTAATAGCGGATTTGATTTGGTTTTTGATCTTAATCGAATTGAGGAAATTTTGTTTTTAAATGAGAGTCCGGTGGACGTTGGTGCTCCATATCCAAAGGGCGGTGACTCCCCTATTAACCCAACAGACAACCCAAGTCTGGCGGATGGATTTGTAGAAAATAATAGCTCAGTTGCGGTGGCACCGTTGATTAATGGAGGAAATGGTTTAAATGAAAATGGCAAACTGCAAATTGGAGATAAAGAGATTCCCGTGGAGGTTTTGGATAAAGATGTGTGTGATGATGGATCCTCGCCTTTAAGTCAGGCAGCCGGGAACTTTGATAATGCACAGGGTGGTGCCGTAAATAACGGAGTGGCTAGAGGCGATGGGAATGTAGCCGAAGATGGTGGGGATGCCGGAAATGGTGGTGATGGTGGGGATGCGGCGGTTGCAAGAGGTGGGGTGGAGCCGGCTCCAGCTGATGACTGGAAAACCGCTTGGTGCAAAGGTTTGGATGATGCCAACGTACAGATTTCTGCCTGTATTGATATTAAAATGATTAAGAAAACTGTTTCAAGTTTCCAGGCGGGAGATAGCTGCATTGCCTGTGAGATGGAGCAAATTAATAGCTGGTTGGATAAGACCCTTTCACATAGTTTAATTCCAGGTAAGGCTACTGGAAATCTGCTGGAAAGTGCGAAATGCAAAGGGCAGATGTTTGCAATTCCTTTGTTGAATTTTCAGTTTATTAAAATCTGGAATCCGGTTCCACCTGCACCGAAGGATGATCTGATTGAGAATGGCAATGTTTTTGAGGAGTGGAATAAGTTTGTAAAAACCTACAAACCTTTAGATGTAACTGGGTCCCTTTGGAATTTAAAAGTGGATACATGGGATACCTTTAATTCAACACCGGATCCGTTGAGCTCAGGAGAGTTCCTTCAAAAATTAACTCAGGATTCGGCTCCCGCTGGCCTTTCCCAAGAGGATCTGCTCAACAGAATAGACAGCGATCAACTTAAGTATCAGGCTGAGGCAATCACAAATTTACAGGAGGCGGAGGTAACAACTGCTGGAACCAATAAAATAGTTTATTTTGATGCGATACTTCAAGAGGTGCAGCAAATGGCGGCATTTATGAGAAACTTTAGCGATACCTATCAGTTAATTATCAATGAAGCATTACCAAAAATATGGTCAAAACCCGACATAGATTAGGAAGATCACTTACAGTGGTTGCATGCTTGGCTTTAATGCCAATACTTTCTAATGTGGCAATAGCAGAGACCCCTGCTGGCTCAGATCCATATTCTGGTGGCAGTTTAAGCATCCTTAGATGTGCCGAGCAGGGCGGTATGGACTTTGGGGCCTTCCTTGATGCGATGATCTACAATGACAGCTTATGGGAGGGCATTATTGAACCGTGGAGTGACATTTTATATAGGAATCAATGTCAGGCTAATGATGTACTGGCTCTAGTGAAACAACAGGACAAGGTGAGGAAGGCCATTAGAGACTCCTTTATGACCTGTACTACAGATAAACTCCCCAGATTAAAGAGTCGATATTATGCCCTTACTGCTGAGATATATTATGTGCGTCATGTGGTGGATGGCGGGCTAGTTTTGAGCCTACCATATGACCTTTTGGATACAAGATTTACCGATGCAGTTAGAAAATCGGATACTCAAATGTACAAGCAAATGAAGGAGCACTATGTGAGTGGAAGTATGATTAAGAGTAGTGATTTTGATGGAATTTTCAAATCGCTCCAAACAAAGTATAGCCAAAGAATACCAACCTATATCAACGCATGCCACCAGGGAAACTGGCAAGATGTAGCCAATAAATGGACCGAATTCGTAACGGACTGGGGAGGTACCAAAAAGGCACTTGAGAAGGCTGGTAAAAATATTTCAGCTAGAGCCGGCGCCTTGGCGAAAGAGGTTAAAACTATGGAGGTAGCTAAATTTTTAAATAACGAGAGCAGCTTTGCTAGCTATGTAGGATCATTTTTTGAGATCAACATTAATGGTGTCCCCCCAAAACAGGCCTTAGCGGACATTTCCAAAGCACTATCAAACTCCCTGCCTTTGGGTAAATTGCCAACTCAGGCCTCACTTTTGAGTGAGGTTTCCAGCAATTCGACGGCCTTTGATTTCAATAAAACTGAGACTGATTTGCGCAATAAATTTTCGGTTCTCTACTTGAATTCGAGTGATGAAAAAATTAAGGAGATACTGAATTATTTGGACGGTAGAAGCAGCAAAGGGGTAGAGGGTGCGATTGAAAGTATAGAGGCGAGCTTTCCACAGCTTGGTGAAATTCTGAGTGCTGCTGAGAGCATGAATGATAGGCAGTGCCCTGGGCTATGATGGGGTGAGAGGCTTCAACTTATTCACCACATTTCTACTAGGTCAGCGGCCTGTGTTATAACTGTGCGACTATCCGCCCTCTGCCTTTTGTCTTCTATTATGCTTAGAACTGTATCTCAAAATTGGTCGATCAATTCTTTATTATCTGGGGTTGGCCTAGATCCTTATTCATTGGATGCCAATTTTAGTCTTGGTAGTTTTAGGCGATATGCTCGACGGTATCCAACAGCTGTTTGAGGTGCGTCGGCAGTTATATCTGTAGGACGGTGGCCATAGAAGTGGACAGTGTTCGTTTCATGATATGCATTTGGTAAATTTCCCCAAGCCTGTGTGACTCTGCCACGATCTGCTTGGAAGTTATTTAGCCAGCAGGTAGTTTTTAGGTCGTATGGTTTATTAGGTTCTAGTCTTTGCTTGACCATTTGGAGTGTTTGATAGGCATCTGGATCCAAGAGAACAAACCCATCTCTATTGGCGTGAGCGGTAGCTTCAATCGCGGTTTTATTAAGAGTTTCCTCGGCAGCATTTTCTCCTCCGTCCACCAATAAAATGTCCCATCCTGGTGTGCTGTACTCCATTGCTTCTGCGCGCTGGGCCTTTGTTTTGGCACTATTTATATCCCGTGGCATCCATTCTGTCATCGTGCTTTCGATGTCTTGGTCAACGCTAACGCTTTCGTATGGAGTTTTATCTCCCATTGCTGGAGCAAGTGCTGCTCGGATATTGTTCTGTACTCCCGCGCCTGATAAGTCTAGGTTTGTGCAGGTTTCGAAAAGTCTTTCCGTATTTCCAATTTTTTGATCGAAATTTGTGCCAACAGGCACCACAATCAACTTTGGATTTTCAAGTTTACTGATTGCTTGTGCTACTTCTGGAGTAATTGCTTCAAGGATTTCTTCGAGACTAGGTCTGCGATTTTCTGGATCTGGAATTTCACAGAAATCTTGTGCCTCGGTACAGTCGGTGTAGTCTTGTGTTGCTGATTTTTTTAGTCTTTCTAGCCTGATTTGTTCGAATCTTGCTTTTGTATCTTTATGTATTTCAGCAAGCGCTGCATGGCCATCTGGTGTGTTTGAAAATAAACGTCCATCTTGGAAATCTGCAGCTTCAGGTTGATTTGCTTCTAATTCCACAAGCATAGATCTACTTAGTGCAATAATTTGCTCTTCGTTTTCTCCAGCCTCTACAACTACTCTTCCTTGTTGTTGCAGGCGACTAATGACTTGTCCCAAGAGTGTTTCAATCGCTTTTTCTGGATTAAAGCCGGAGATTCTACTTTCTGCTTTTCCAATGACGCGTTGTATTTGGCTTTCCATGAAGGCGGTAATCATGATGGGACTAGATGCTCCTGGGTCTTCTATGTGACCGGATTGACGGAAGCGGACTACCTTTGTTTCTGGTGTGTTGATCGGGTCTTTACCCTTGAGGACTACCATTCTTCGGTCTAGTTCACTTTTGATTTCGGCAACTAATAGGAGGCTTGATACTGCTACCATTTGTCCTTCTTCGTGGCATTTTTCTAAAATACGCGCTACTACTTCTTCGGCTGATGTGTCAAAACCATTTGGACCCATAATACAGCTTTTCAAAAGCTCGTATCTTGCTATGGGGAAATCGCTGGGAGTGAAGCTGCGATCTAGTTCAAGGGTGTGATCGGTAATGTGGATACCTTGAGGTAGGTTTTCTTTTGCATCAGTGTGTATCATAGGGTTTTACAATTAGTATCCTATATCTATAACCGATTTCCCTCGCCCTGTCAAGCGCATTGCGTTCTAAAGAGGCCAAGGTATTTCCAGTAGCGTAATAATGGCTAATGGAAGCCACACAGATAAATCTACTGAATAGCTTAAACATGCAAAATATGTTTGTGCTAGTAGAGGAAACCAAAGGTTAGTCCAAATTACTTAATGAGAAGCGATAAATCAAACGTGACAATAGTTGAAAACACCCCGGGGTACGGGGTGTTTTCAGGGCTTTTCTAGGTTTTTTTGCTCCGTTATGCGGGAGCGGTGTTTAGTTCGGGCACGAACTAAAGAATTGGAGTTTTTTAATAAGTTGATTAATGATTAGGTTACCTCGCTACGGCGCAGGCGCGCTCGGCAGGTTTTGTTGTTAGCAATTCGCTTTGCTCTTGCTTGTTATCTATGTGCGAATCCAAACACTAAGCTTCTGAGTTTTTCTGAGAACCGTGGCTTATCTATTAACCCATTCATTTCGAGTGTTAACTCCGTTACCTCTGCCGTGCAGTATGGACATGCTAGTCCGTGGCTTGATACTGATTTCCCGCAGGTGAGGCAATGAATGATCATGGTTAATTTGTTTGAATCTTAAATAATGTAATAGTGCTCTCCATCGCTTTTGCCTTCTGGCTCCTTAATCTCGAAGGTTTCGCTCTTTGCTGGGGAAGGATTTTCCTTGGCTGGCTCCTTGTCGTCTTCGAAGACCTTGGCTTTGCTTGTTTCAGGCTTAGTTTCTTTGGAGTTGATACTCATGTTTCCGAGAAACTCGTGAACATCACTTTCCTTAATGCGGTATACCCTACCAAGCTTAATTCCCTTTAATTTTCCTACTCGGAGAAATTTGAGAATTGTAAACGGATGGACTTGGAGAATGTTGGATACCTGTTCTGTGGTGAGGTACTTTTCTATCATTGATCCGAATTTGATTTAATTTAATTAAACTTTATTAAATTCTATCATATTTGGGACCAATTTTCAACACCCTCCTTCTTTCAAGCAACTACTTTAAACTGAGCACAATTTAGCAGCGCCGAAACAACTTTGCAATAGTTTTTACAACTTAATTAAACTTAACTAAATCCTAGACAATTTCATATCCAAATCTCGCAAAAGAAGCATGATTCATTAAACTTAATTAAACTTTACACAACTTAATACAATTATATTAAATTCTATTAAACACAACTAAATCCTAGTAAAACTAGCAGATACCTATTGGAATGTTACTATTTCAACAATTTTACCAGCCATTCGCCGGTATGGGAGTCTTTTGATTTCATAATCTCCTCGGGAGTACCCTTCGCCACAACTTGTCCCCCATTGTCTCCGCCCTCTGGCCCCATGTCCAAAATGTAGTCCACAGATTTGATTACATCGAGGTTGTGCTCAATAACGAGTACAGTGTTACCTTTGTCCACAAGCTTCTGTAAAACGGTTAAAAGCTTGTTTACGTCTTCAAAGTGGAGACCGGTAGTGGGTTCGTCTAATACATAGAGAGTTTTTCCTGTTGAGCGCCTTGAAAGCTCTGAAGCGAGCTTGATACGTTGGGCCTCACCTCCTGAAAGAGTAGTAGCTGATTGTCCTAAATGGATATATCCAAGGCCCACCTCATTGAGGGTAGCCAATTTTGTCTTGATGCTTGGAATCGCATTAAAGAATTCCAAGGTTTCATCTACGGTCATCTCCAGTACCTCAAAGATGTTCTTGCCTCTATAGCGCACTTCAAGGGCTTCTTCATTATATCGGCGCCCCTTACAAACCTCACAGGGAACATAGATATCGGGAAGGAAGTGCATCTCAATTTTCTTGATACCATCGCCGGCGCAGGCTTCACAGCGTCCGCCCTTGACGTTGAAACTGAAGCGGCCAGATTTGTAGCCACGAAGCTTTGACTCAGGAGTTTGGGCAAAAAGCTCACGAATATCGGTAAATACACCTGTATAGGTGGCCGGATTTGATCTTGGAGTGCGACCAATTGGAGACTGGTCAATATTAATAATCTTATCTAGATTCTCGATACCTTTGATTTCCTTATGTGCACCACCATGCACTTTGCTGCCATAAAGCTTCTTGGAAACCTCTTTCACCAAAATATCGTTGATCAACGTGGACTTTCCAGAGCCAGAGACTCCGGTAACGCCAATAAAGGTGCCGAGTGGAAATTTGGCACTAACATTTTGCAAATTATGTTCGGTTGCTCCGATAATCTCCAAACTCAAACCATTTCCCTTGCGTCGCTTCTTAGGGATTTCAATCTTCACTTTGCCGGAAAGATATTGACCGGTTACAGAATTGGGGTTTGCCAGAATTTCGGCCGGAGTACCTTGCGCGATGACTCGTCCACCGTGCTTACCTGCTCCTGGACCAATATCCAAGATGTAATCAGCAGTAAGCATAGTGTCTACATCGTGCTCTACTACGATCACGGTATTCCCGAGGTCTCTAAGTGAAATAAGAGTTTTTATCAATTTATCATTATCGCTCTGATGTAGGCCAATACTTGGCTCGTCCAAAACATAAATTACGCCTGAAAGCTTTGACCCGATTTGCGTGGCGAGACGGATACGCTGAGCTTCACCACCAGAAAGGGTGTTGGCGGCACGGTTGAGAGTGAGATAGGAGAGACCAACGTTTTCTAGAAATTGCAGACGGTTTCTTACCTCAATTAGGATTGGTCGGGCAATTTCCTGATGCATGGCTCCAAGCTGCACATTAGTGAAAAATTCCATACTTTTGCGTACGGAAAATTCTGTTAAATCTATAATAGAATAATCATTGATTTTGATACTGAGAATCTCGGGCCGTAAGCGCTTTCCTAAGCATTTTGGACACTCAAGAATGCGCATGTAACCCTCAATTTTTTTGCGAACATAATCGGAATCCGTTTCCAGATAGCGACGCTCGAGATTAGGGATCACACCTTCGAAGCTAGTCTTCATGTTATCGGTAAAATCGCCCTCGTCGGGAGCTGAGCCGGAAAGCTTAATCGTGTACTCTTTTTGATTCTTATCGCCAAAAAGCACGATGTCCAAGTTGTCCTTGGAGAGTTTTTTGACTGGGACATTTAAAGAGAATTTATTTGCACGAGCCACACTTTCGAGAATCTTGTTGTACCAAGTGAGATGCGAAGTAGTGGTAGACCAAGGCATAATTGCGCCTTCTGCTAAGGTTAAATTGGGATTTGGAATTACCAATTGAGGATCGATTTCCAACTTAGTGCCCAGACCATGGCATTCGGGACAGGCGCCGTGTGGGCTATTGAAAGAGAAATTACGCGGTGAAATTTCTGGAATATTGATTTGGCACTTTGTACAGGCGAAATGCTCTGAATATACTTTTTCTTTATTGTTATCGATATCGGCAATCATGGCTAATCCTTCGGCAAATCTCAAGGCTGTTTCAATTGAATCAGAAAGACGAGTGCGCTGTGGATTTGGAAGATCTATCTCCTGACCGGAGGAAAGCTTCTGAACCTTCTTTTCAAAGTCCTGCACAACCAAACGATCTACAACAATTTCAACAGAATGCTTTTTATTCTCATCTAGATCAGGAATATCAAGAATAGAGCAAACCTCTCCATCGACACGTACGCGGACAAAACCCTCCTTTTTAATCTTTTCGAAAACTTTTTGGTGCTGACCTTTGCGGTCACGAACCATCGGAGCAAGGATTAGAATCTTAGTTCCCTGCTTCATTTTGGCTACCTCTTCGACAATTTGCTGGCGTGTCTGCATTTCAATTCGGTCGCCACAACTTGGGCAGTGGGGAATACCAATTTTGGCGTACAAAAGCCTTAAATAATCATAAATCTCGGTAACGGTACCTACTGTGGAACGTGGATTACGAGGTGCTGTTTTTTGATCGATAGAAATAGCAGGTGAAAGACCCTCGATGGAATCAACATCAGGTTTCTCCATTAGTTGGAGGAAGTTTCTGGCATAGGTAGAAAGACTTTCTACGTAACGACGCTGACCTTCTGCATAGATAGTATCAAAGGCAAGCGAAGATTTTCCCGACCCAGAAAGGCCTGTAATTACAGTAAATTTGTTCTTGGGAATCTCAACGTCAATGTTCTTGAGGTTGTGAATTCTCGCGCCTTTTACGATGATTTTGTCGTGTGCCATAGCAGACAGGGAGTGTACCATCACTTTTTGATTTTGGCAACAATGAAAAATTAGTGCTCGTTGCACTTGGCACTCGCTGCGCTCGTGCTTAGTGGTTGCGCTTGCCCTCTAGGAGGTAGCCGTAGTCTTTGTGATTTTCTTTTTTGGAAAGGAGATAATTTAATGCCATGTAGCCAAAAACGACGTAAGGCACAATCATAAATACGAGCTTGAGCTCAAGGAAGATGTTGAAGATCGCATGAAGGCCAATTGAAATAAGAAGACCCTCTAGGAGATTTTCTTGGTAGAAAAGTTTGCTTTTGCGGATGCCTAAAACACGATGAAGAGCAATGGTCCAAAGACTGCGATTTTCGCGTATTTCCTTTTGGAGAATCGGTTTGGCAAAGTGGGCGATACCGTAGTAATACCCGAGAATTCCCGAAAATATAAGATGGGCGAAAGTTGAGAAGGCTGAGCGGAAAAGGAAAGGCATCATCATGGCAGAGGGGCCCTGCCCCATCCAAATATTGTAAAAATAAAGAATGTTTTCGGTAAAGGAAAAGCCAAGCGCGGCAACAATGAAAAGTTCGATAGAATCGTCGATATTGATAATCTGACCTTTATCTGCAATTTTCACGGAAAATAATTTCATGAGTTCCTCAATGACGCCAACGATCATGAAGGTCATGATGACGCTAAGGGGAAGGACTATAAAGTTTGAAAAACCAATAAAGTCGGTAGTGTAATTATCTGCGAGGCGAAAAGCATTAATCCAGGGAAAGTAGTTCCATAGGAATTTATAAAAGAGGATAGGTAGTACGGCAATTGCGCCCATTATAAAGGTAATACCTAGTAATGTGCGTTCCTTTGGATGTTTGTGGTAAAAAAGTCCTCCCCAGATAAGTGCCGGTACTGCGGCGAGAATGATTGATCCGATGATTTGAACTAATGAATTAGTGAACATTTTTGTTTGTTTTGGCTCTTGCTATTGGATAATTATAACACAAATAAGGTACGAACGCAATCC
>CAYHGX010000014.1:0-4263 GCA_964356355.1 uncultured Candidatus Peribacteria bacterium
TAGCGTATTCATTTGTGTTATCCGCACGGCGCTGAGTAATGCTATTAAATGCGAAATTGTTACAAATGTTCATGGCGATCTGTTGCCTAACTTTGAGACAAACAGCATCCGGATCGCCGGGATTGCCCTCTGATTCTTTTGCGAAGTTGTAATCAATAAACTCTGGCTTCGCGGCATATTGAATGTGTTTCTCTAGCCTTTTAGGCATCGTTTTTGCCAATTCGGGGAAGAAACGGCGCACCGCTTCCGGCATGGGAACAAATTCGTCCAGATCAACTGGGAGTCGCAACAAATTCGGATACTTGGCAATCTCCTCCAGTACATCTTGGATAAGTGCCATTTGCTCGCGGCGATTACCTGCCGCCTGGGTCAAATGCCTGGCCCAAGTGGGGACCATACCGTCGTAGAGGAAGGCCACATCGTCTGGATCAGGCTGTGGGTAAATGGTTTCATGGTTAGTCCAGATAGCCAGAAGCTCCGGACCCAGATCATCGACATATTCCGGATTACGCTTTCTGTCGTTTGTCATATAGTTTGGGTTAAATATGATAGACGATCGTAACTCAAAAAGGCAACTTCGTCAACAGGCGCACGACAGATAAAAGCCCTATTGAAAGGCCTTAACTAAAGTGCTATAATTCAACTGTCAGAAATAATTCGACAACACTTATGATCACAGAAACGTTATTAAAAATTGGATTTAATGAGAAAGAGGCGAAGGTGTTTTTACATCTAACGAGATTTGGCGCGCAGTCGGCAACGATGATTGCCGAGGCTACGAAAATTAGCCGGCCGAATGTGTACGACATCGTTAAGAGTTTAACTAAAAAGGGCCTGGTGGCTTCGTTGCAGAGAAATGGTGTCACTTATTTCAAGGCGATGGATCCGAAGGAGCTCGTGAACTACATCGAAAGGGAAAAGCGCGAAAAAGTAAAAGAGCTAGAAAAGCATCAGGCAACAATTGAGAATATTTTGCCGGCGCTGATTTCGCTGGAAAACCCCGCGAGTACAAAGCCGAAAGTGGCTTTCCATGAGGGAGAAAAGGGTATGCGGCAGGCCTACGAGGACACATTAAATTCGAGTGAAGAGATTTTGGCATATGCCAATGTGGAGGAGATGCACAAGGGTTTGCCCAACTTCTTTCCGGAATACTACAAACGGCGCGTGGATAGAAATGTGAGCATTAAGTGTATTGCGCCTGACAATGAAATGTCGAAGGAAAGGCAAAAAAAAGACAAGGCGGAAAAGCGCGAAATGATCCTAATTCCGAAAGCGGAGTATGAATTTTCACCGGAGATAAATGTGTATGATGACAAGGTGCTAATTGCTTCTTGGCGTGAGAAGATGGCCGTAATGATTACTTCAAAAGAGATCGCGGATTTGCATAAGAAGATGTTTCGGCTGACGTGGGGGTTGCTAAAGAAGAAAAAGAGTAGAAGCTTTGTGTTGCCGGACAAAGCATAACACGGTACAATAATAACGTATACAGTAACGCCATTTAATGATCAAGACTTTTAAGAGTAAGGAGACGGAAAAGATATCTAACAGGATTAAATCCCTGAAATTGCCAAGTGATATTCAGCAAATTGCACTGAGAAAGCTCACTATGATTCATGCGTCGACATCGATAAACGATCTAAGAGTGCCACCGTCAAACCATTTAGAGCAACTCAAAGGTAACAGAAAAGGACAATATAGTATTCGGATCAATGACAAGTGGAGAATCTGTTTCGAATGGATTCAAAACGATGCATATGATGTTGAAATAGTCGATTATCACTAAACTAATAAATATGACCAAATTAAAACCTATACATCCGGGGGAAGTGCTTATGGAAGAGTTTTTAACGCCGTTAAATGTTTCGCAATATCGACTGGCGAAGGATATTAGCGTACCGGCAATTCGGATCAACGAAATTGTGCATGGTAAGAGAGCAATAAGCGCCGATACAGCCTTGAGATTAGGCAAATACTTTGGCACATCAGCAGAGTTTTGGCTTAATCTTCAATCATATTATGAGCTTGCTGTGGGGTCGGAAAAACTGGGGAAGAAATTGAATATTGAGGTAAAGGTGCTTCAGATGCCGAGCAAGGTTTATTAGGGGCAATATATTAATTAGCGATCATGAAATTCGTAAAAATTGCAGTGTATGTACCGGTGAGCCACGCGGAGAGAATTCGCCAGGTGCTGGCTGAGCAGGGCGCGGGAAAGATGGGCGAGTATGAGGCATGTAGCTTTAGTGTGCGGGGCACGGGGAGGTTTCGGGCGTTGAAGGGTGCAGATCCGTATGTGGGGGAAATTGGCAAAATTGAGGAAGTAGAAGAGGAGCGGATTGAGACAATTTGTGCGCGGGCAGATGTGGCAAAAGTAATTGCGGCAGTTCGCGCGGCGCATCCATATGAGGAGCCAGCGATTGATAGAATTCCGCTGCTTGATAATGATGAGTTTTAGGCTAGAATAGTGAGGCTTGGGGCGAGATGGGCAATTCGCGCCTGAGATAATTTCTAAATTTTGGTTATGCAGAAACTCACGCCGATGATGGCGCAGTATAAAGCGATAAAAGAACAGTACAGTGACGCGATTTTGATGTTTCGGCTGGGGGATTTTTACGAGATGTTTTTTGAGGATGCCTTGGAGGCGTCGAAAATTCTGCAAATCACCTTAACGTCACGGGACAAAAACAGCGAAACAAAAACTCCGATGTGCGGAATCCCCTACCATGCGGTGGATAATTATCTGGGCAAGCTGACGCGGGCTGGCAAAAAGGTGGCAATTTGCGATCAGGTAACAGCACCCGACGGCAAGGGCATTGTGCAGCGCGAAGTGATAAGAGTAGTAACCCCGGGAACTACATTCGACTCTGGGATTTTGGATGACAAGGCCAATAACTTTATCGCGGCCTTGGTGGGCGCGAAAGAGGGCTTTGGCTTAGCTTATTGCGACGTGACAACGGGAGAATTCAAGGTGACTTCGGCTGCGAATGGCAGGGATTTGGAGGCGGAAATTGCGAAGGTGGGGCCGTCGGAATGCATTATGGCCCGGGAACTTTTGGAAGAACCACGAGTAAAGGCGCTGTTGGCAAATTTTAAAAATACTTATACGTTTGCATATACATTTGGCGGTGATGGAGAGGAGTTTTTGAAGAAACATTTTGGCGTGCAATCGTTGAAAATTTTTGGTTTGGAGGACGAAAAATTGCTAAATCAGGTGGCGGCAATGCTGATGAGTTACTTGAAAGAGACACAGAAAACAGACCTGGGACATGTGCAGAAAATCGTCAAATACGAAGCGCGGGAATCGATGCCATTGGATAGAACTTTAATTCGAAATCTTGAGATTTTTCAGAATAATTATGATGGCAAGCGCGAGGGAAGCCTGATGTGGGTGATGGATCACACTTTGAATGCGATGGGTGGAAGAGCTTTGCGACAAGCCGTTTTGAATCCACTGATTGAAAAGGCGGCAATTGAGGCGCGGCTAGCCTTGGTGGAGAAACTGGTAAATAACTCCAGTTTGCTGCGGGAGGTGCGCGAGGAAATGGGGAAAATTTATGATATTGAACGGCTTTTGAGTAGGTTGTCCTTGGGAATCGGCAATGCTCGGGACCTTAATGCACTGCGCGTTTCGCTTGAGGTGATGCCTAAAGTGAGGACTGTGATTGAGGGAGAGCTGGGAGAATTGAGCGCGGAAATTGAAAACCTGGATGAGCTTTGTGGACTAATTGCTGCGGCTATTCGTGAGGAATCGCCATTGAGTGTGCGTGACGGCGGCATGATTGCGAGTGGTTATAATCCAGAGCTGGATGACTTGAGAAACATTAGCACAGAGGGCAAAACCTTCATTGCGGATCTACAGGCGAGGGAGGCCAAGCGAAGCGGAATTGGTTCGCTGAAGGTGAAGTTTAACAAAGTTTTTGGGTATTATATTGAGATTAGTAATGCTAATCGCGGGGAAGTGCCGGAGGATTATATTCGCAAACAGACGCTAGTGAATGCGGAAAGATATATCACGCCAGAGCTGAAAGAATATGAGGAAAAAGTTCTAACAGCTGAGGATAAAATCAAGGAGCTGGAGTACAATCTTTTTCACGAGGTGAGGATGGCAGTGGTGGAAAAAATGCTGGTGATTCAGAGGACGGCACGGACTGTGGGGAGGCTAGACATGCTGGCAAGCATGGCTGAACTGGCTGTGAGTAATAATTATTGTAAACCGGAGATAAGCGAGGGGACAGGCGATGGCGCGGAACTTGCGATTGTGGGCGG
>CAYHGX010000014.1:4363-16640 GCA_964356355.1 uncultured Candidatus Peribacteria bacterium
TGTTTTAATGGCGCAGATTGGTAGTTTTGTACCGGCGAAGAGTGCGCGGATCGGACTAGTGGATCGAATTTTTACCAGAATCGGTGCGAGCGACCACATGAGCAGAGGAGAAAGCACCTTTATGGTAGAAATGCAGGAAGCGGCTTACATTCTGAATAATGCGAGCGAGCGTAGTCTTATAATTTTAGATGAAATTGGACGTGGCACCTCAACTTACGATGGAGTAAGTATCGCCTGGGCAATGATGGAATATATTCATGACACGATCGGGGCGCGAACACTTTTTGCTACGCATTACCACGAGCTAATAGATCTCGCAGAAAAGCTGCCTAAAGCGGAAAACTTGAGTGTGGCTGTACGGGAAAATGAGCAGGAAGGCGTAGTATTTTTATATAAAATCATCAATGGTGCGACGGATAAAAGCTACGGGATAGAGGTGGCAAAATTAGCAGGACTTAATGCGGAAATTGTGGGCAGAGCAAGAGGTGTTTTGGGACAACTGGAAAGCAAACACATTAAGAGAATGAAGGGCAATCCTGATCAACTTGGACTATTTTTGGAAGAGAAAAAAGATGAGCGAATCGAGCGCGTTGGGTTAGAGGTGGCGGAAAAGCCGGCGGAAAGCCCCCTACTAATTGAATTAAAAAATCTCGATATCAATAAAATGACACCGCTGGAGGCGATGCAAAAATTGAGTGAAATGAAAGAAAAAAATAATAACTAAAACTCCGAAATGTCCCTAATTAAACTGCTAAATGAGACGTTGATTAACCAGATCGCTGCGGGTGAAGTGATTGAGCGGCCGGCGAGCGTGGTTAAAGAATTAACTGAAAACAGTATTGATGCCGGCGCGAAAAATATTAGCATTGAGCTAAAAGATGGAGGAAGAACCTTTATCAAGGTAGTGGATGATGGCAAAGGAATGAGTCGAGAAGACCTACAAATGGCCGTAAAACGTCATGCAACGAGTAAGATTTCTGAGGAAAGTGACCTATGGAAAATTCACACTATGGGCTTTAGAGGAGAGGCTTTGGCCAGTATTGCAGCCGTTTCCAAAATGACAATTAAGTCTCGCAGAAATGATGACCAAAGCGGTACACGCTTAGATCTGCAAGGCGGAGATAGCTTCACCCTTCAAGATACCGCAATGAATTCCGGTACTCACCTGGAAATATTTGATTTATTTTTCAACACACCGGCGCGTCAAAACTATCTAAAAAAGGATTCCACTGAACTGGGACACATTACTAGTTTGCTAGACACAATGGCACTGGCAAATCCATCGGTAGCATTAAAACTTACCCACAACGGCAAGGTAGTTTTCGACTATAAACGCTCCACGGATTTGATTTCAAGAATCTCAGATATCTTTGGAAATGCCTTAGTGGATGCAATGATTCCAATCTTTTATGGTGGAACGGAATTTCAGATTGAGGGCTTTATTGGGAAGCCGGTCGTATCGAGGGCATCGAGCCAGCACCAATATTTCTTTGTAAATGGACGACCGATTCAGCACCATGTTTTGGCTCACACAATCAAAAATGCTTATCATTCGATGTTGATGGAAAATCGCAAACCGGTGTTTATTATTAATATCAAAATTGATCCGGCGCTGATTGATGTGAATGTGCACCCACGGAAATTGGAAATCCGTTTCGAGGATCAACAAAGCGTGGCACGGGTACTTTATGGAGCTACAAAAACGGCGTTGGAAAAAACCAGTCTAATACCGAAAGGATTTACGGAATCGCAAAGGTATATGGCAGATGGTTTTCCGTTAGATGGCGAAAAAGCTGTCCCCGGGGACAACTATGGAAACACTAAAGAACGGCTAACTGACTGGCAAAACGGCGATAATTCGGCAATTAAATATGATGCAAAAATGCTCGGCCAGGAGAACTTCGGTGGTACATCAATGTTCGCAGGCGGGAAAAATTTTGGCGGAGAACAAAGCCTTGGCAAAATTTACGGAGGCCGGGCCCAACAGCAAATTTTCACAGAAACCGTAGTCCCAAAAATAAAGCCCATAGTGCAAATTGCGAATGCCTACATTGTCGCCGAAAATGATGAAGGCCTCATCCTTATTGACCAACATGCGGCTCATGAACGAGTAAGGTTTGAGCAACTAATGGATCAGTTTGAAAAACAGGAAAAGCAGGTGCAGCGCATGCTGATGCCGTTGCAGGTACAACTAAGCAACGAGGAAGTGAAAATCATCGAAGAAAATTTAGAAATTTTTGAAGGATTAGGCTTTGAAGTTGAAAATTTTGGAGGGAATACCTTCATGGTAAATTCTGTACCAAGCGCTCTGGCAAAGGAAAATTTGGAAGAAATAATTTGCGGAGTACTTGATGATATTGCCGAGATGAAGGGTCCATCAAATATGCAGGGCAAGATAGAACAAATCCTCACCTACATGTCCTGCCGAAGTGCCATTAAATTTGGACAACGTCTTACTTTGCTGGAAATTGAGGCCTTGATTGAGCAGATGGAAGGGTTAAAAAGGCCATTTACCTGCCCTCATGGAAGACCGACAATTGTATCGTTGAGCGTAGATGAGTTGAACAAGATGTTTGGAAGAAAATAGGTCGACTACTTCCCATCTTTCCTTTCCTCAAATTTGTACCTAAGGAAAATCTTTAGCACCACGAAAAGACTCAAGGCCATAATGAAAAAGTCCAAAAAGGAGCTAATAAAAGCGCCATATTTGATCACTGGAACTCCGGCGGCCTCGGCGGCAGCGAGGGTTGGATAACTTTTTTCAGTGAGTCCGAAATAAAGATTTGAAAAATCCACATTTCCGATTAATTTACCGATCGGTGGCATGATGATGTTAGCCACTAAGGACTTTACTAGATCGTTAAAAGCGGTACCAATCACAAGGCCCACAGCCAAATCCACGACACTTCCCTTAATCGCAAAACTCTTAAATTCGTCCCAAAAGTTTTTAGCCTTGGTCTTACTTCTCTGCAACTTGCTCTGAGAAGCGGTCACTTCGCTATGGCGCTCAGTGGCCTTGGTTGTTAGCACTACGCTGCGCTTGTGTTTGTTCATTGTTGAATTAATAGTAAACCAATAAAGAGAATTGTGATGGAAATAAGTTTTAACTTTATTACCTCCGGGGTTAGTTTATCACTTTTTAATCCCTTGAGCATCTTAGCAAAAATCAGGCCCCAGATAATTACGAAAATTGGCTGAAGACCAGCAGCCAGAGAGATGAGAGAAGCCTTGCCAAGTGTAAGAGCATAGGCGAAAAGAACAGTGCCAAGAACTGCAAGAGTGGTGGACAATAAGATTAGTAAAACTCCAGGCCAGTTGAGGTTTTTCATGATTGGACGGGACTCTCTGCCGGGAATTGGCATGAACGGGATGATCATGCTGGCGGCAAAACTTCCAAATAAATAAACGCAAAAGGCGCTAAAATAATTTTCAAAGCTTGGCTCTAGAGCCTTAAATGAAACATCAGAAAAGGCCCAGAGGAAGTCTGTAAGTCCAATAAAGAAGAAAGCTTTGCTGAGATGAAAGCGCATATTCACCTTTTTCATGGAAGCAAGGACTCCTCCTAAAAGCATAATTATAAAACCAATAAACTGCTGAGTGGTGAGGACTTCACCGAGCATGAGATTCGCGATAAGGAGGGTGGGGATTGGTAAAAGCTGAATATAAATGGCGATGGTACTGGAGTCGTCGTAGTCGAAGGCCTTGAAGTAGAAAAACAGTGAACAGCCCCAAACTAAGCCGGCGAAAAACAGCTGCAAAAAAATTGCAGTTGGTGGAAAATGAAAATCTGTAAAAGCAAAAATCAAAAGAAGCACTGGAAGCTTGAGAAGAGAGCTGATTAGGGTTAGATAAAAATCGTTTTTGATGTAATTGCTGCGGACATAATTATCCAGCACGTTGGGCGCGGACCAAAGGGCCACGCCGAGGAGAGAAAGTAAAATCCAGTTATTCATAGGGATTAGGGCGCCTCGCTATGGCGCTCGGCGGTTTAGTTGTTAGCACTCGCTTCGCTCGCGCTTAAATATGCGAAGAGTTTAGCGTATCCTTCCGGGTGAGGCACAAAATCAGGGCTGTTATGCTGGGTCTGGAGTTCATTGATGGTGATCCACTTTACGGCCGACACTTCTTCGGTTTGGAGGTGCAATTGGTCGGGAGTGAGATCGGCCTTGAGGAGATAAACATCCTTGAATTCGTTGTTGATGAAGGTGCCATTGTTGGTGGAGCAGCTCTCTTTTACTTGAAAAACAAGTTGGAGATTTTCGGGGGCGGCCTTGATTCCAAGCTCTTCCTCAAGCTCGCGAAGGGCTGAAGGTAGGCTTTCATCACCTGCGCTGATATGGCCTGAACAGGACACTTCCCAGAGCCCAGGATAAGACTCCTTTTCGAGGCTGCGCTTCTGAAGAAGGAGTTCGCGCTTTGAATTGAGGATCCATATATCGATCGCGCGGTGCCAATCGCCGTCGCGGTGCACGTGTGGGCGAGGCTTGGAAACTCCGAGTAGCTGGTTGTTTGAATCGACGAGATCGAAGTATTCCATGGGGTGATTGTTATTTCTGCACAACGGCCGCGAAGTACCTGTCGTAGACGAGGTTGGTGGCGTAAAGGAGGGCATTTTCGCCTGATTCGCGGGCGTCGGGGGGATAGTAGTTGAGAGTGGAGAGTTCAGGAGCTGTGGCGAAGGTTTTGTTGAAAATACTGCCGCGGCTGCCAGGCTGTTTTTGAACTGTTAATTTATAAGTTGCGGGAGTGCCGGTTATTGTTAGTACAAAGGGCAATTCATACTTAATTTTAATCACGGAGCTGCCTCCCGTGAGAGTTTCTAATTTATCAAAGAAATAGGTTTTACCGAGATCGGAGTCGTATTTTGTTGGAAATAGGTAATCATTTCCATTCTTAGATCCAGAAATAAAAACAGCTCCTTTGGGCACGTAAATGCGCATATTAACGACATTCCGGCCGCGTCCAATAATGTCAGCAAGGTGCTCAGAAAGATAAGTGAAGCCATACTCCTGGAGAGTTTTTTTCCATTGGAAATAGATTTTATCGTCCCATTGGTGTGTGCGTTTGATAGTGACCTCGTCAATTAAACGACCATTGGCATCGATACTGGTGTCATGAGTAATGTTTTCTTCGATAAAATTGTCAGACTTTGTGCCCCCGGTTGAGGAATTAATAATGCTCAAATAATCCTCATTAGCAGGCGTTTTTGCCATACGACCACTGAGTCCAAAAGAATCAAAAAGGGACTGAATTTCAGGATCGGGAGAGTAAAACAGAATATGTTTCTGCTGAATTGCTTTGTAGATTTTACTTCCGACCTTCGCCAGATTCTCCTGTTTCATAATCGCCTCTTTAAAGGCAGGAATAAAAACCTTCAAAATATGCTTTGGATCCTCGGTGCCCCAAACCCTACTTTCAATAATAAAAGTAAGCAAAAGGTTGTAATTTTCTGCTGAAAGTTTACCAAAATTTCCAACTTGAATTGGCCCAGTTATAGCTAACATGTCCTGCAAAAGGCCCTGATTAATAGCGATGACCGTATCAATTTTGGGCCCGCCCTCTTTTTCAAAAAACCACTTGCCCTTGGCCGCTGAAACAGCGAAATCACCGGAGTAATTGCTATCCCGGAAACGCCAATTATTGGTAAAAGACTTGAGCTCTTCCGGCGGTTCAATCAGAGGCAAATAGGCCATGTCGAGATCGTAAACGTCGTTGGTTTCGAGATTACTGATGTTACCGTCCTTCATATCCACCAAGGCATAGCTGCCAATAAAGCCTCCAGATGGGCGAATTTCATTGTTGTTTTGTAGAAGAAAAAGATAGCGATGCGGCTTGTCGCTTCCAATTAGCTTTAGTAAAGCTGGAAAAGTATCGGCAATAGAATTGAGAACACTGGAAATTTCTGCGGTTTTTTCTTTGGCAAAAGCAATACGTCCAGAGACTTCAGGAGGTAAAGTTTCCTGATCGATTTTGGCGATCTCCTCTGAAGCAAGCGCTATTTGAGTAATCGCCTCATTTGTTTTGGCAAGACCAGCCTTAATAATTGAACTGATAGCCTCATTGTTTTCACTCTTCTGTTCATTTTGGGAGACAAAGTAGATTGGAACTTTATTAAACTCTTCAATTGCTTCAACGAAAGCTTTCCCGGCAGTTGAAAAATATTTTCCGGCTTGAAACAGTGACTGAACAGCCCCCTGAAGACTGGCTCCACCGGCGTAAAAAGACTTATCTGAAGTGATAAACCAAAGGTCGGTTTTGGCCTCATTAAAATTTACTAGGGCCTTATCAAAGGAGTCAAGAGCGCTATCAAACTGAGTTTTAGTGGCATTCTTCCCGGCATCAACTAAATAGGAATAGCCCTCCGTGGCCTCGCCTTCAATCTTAGCCTTCAGTTTTTCGCTGGTCGTATAAACATTTACGGCATTCACAATCAGCAAAATCAAAAATCCTCCAAAGCCTATGCGTAATAAATTGCCCAAAAAACGGGGTGGATGGAAGGTTTTACCTTTAAAATACTGGTAGTTTCTAGGACTGTTACCGGTGAGATCCTGAACTTGTTTAATTGGCATTTTTGCCTTATAAATAGCGGGTTTTGGCTTGCGAAAGAATCTCATTTTTTCCGCCAAAAATTTAGAAACACGCTTTGGCCTTAAATTTATCTTTTCCTCAGTTTTTTCGGTGGTGATATCGCGAAGTTTTTTACTCATATCACTTGAGATTCAAGTAGTTAATCGTGGTAATGCCTTCTGACGTATAGGTTTTTCCGGAACTTACGGTGTCTAAAATTTTAAGCAAATCCGGAGGTGGAGTTTTACCTAAAAGAAGTGGGGCGATGGCCTGAATATTGAAGTAGGAAAGCTCGGATGAACTTCCCAAAATCAGAGAGGTACTAGAGGCAAAACCGGCTGAAGATTTGAGGCTTTCAGCTGGTTGAGAGAATAGGTCGATGGAATCTTTGACCGACTGAGAAGTGGTGGCTATCACAACATTATTCCCAACAAAGGCATAGTAAATGCTCCAACCTTGAGCACCGGCTTGCATGGCATAAATCGTGGCATCCTTATAAACAGATTGGCTACTTGTTATCTTCTCTGGAACTGCAATGATCTCCTTTGTAACTGTACCATCGGGCAAAGTGCGCTCAACAACCTTGGGGGCAAAAATAGCTCCTACGCTGGCAAATTGTGTTGCCAAATCTTGCAATTTTAGAGCACCAGCTTTTCCGTTTACTAGTGTAAATAAAACTTTGTAGGCGTTTTCAGATTCTGGACCAGGTTCTACGGCAAAGGCAAATTCACCTGTCAACAAAGGCAAAATCCCCTCTTCCAACGTGACGGTTTCACCAAAATACTTTTTAACGTAATTATTTAAAACCTTGTTGAAGACAGTTATGACCGAAGACTGTCCTTCTGAAAAAATATTTATCATGCGTTTGAATTGGCCACTTAAATCCTGAGCACCCCAGAATATGACGGCGTCCTTTTTAACCAGTCCGCTCAAAGTAGCCTCGTAATTTTCCGTACTTAATAACAGATCAGAATTGGCATCAGAACGAGCAGCAAGACTGGAATATGTTTGAATTTCAAGATTGTTATCATCAGCGATAAGTGCGGCACCTTCGGCATCGAAAATTTTCACAAAGGGAGCAATCACACTTACAGTGATGCCCTTTTCACTCAAGAAAGAAAAGCGCTCAAAGAAGCTATCTTCAATATTGTTATAGTCAATGAATCCAAAGGCCACTTCATTGCTCGGTAAGTTCTCCTCTACTTTACGATATTTGGCTGAATCATAGAGTGAAGGAGTTTTACTTGTTTGCTGGTTGATAATCTCGCTAATCGTATTTTCTTCAAGAGATAAAGCTAAATTTGAACCAATAATTGTGGCGAAATATTTAGTGTCGAGATTGAAAATTTCATAATTTTGATAAACTCTTTTGTCGGCGGTTGAGTGGGCTGTGATAAACTTCATGAGCTCATCTTTGCTTATGTACTCGGCAAAATAGGCCTCGCCAATTCCAGGCGCGGCAGAGTCTTTTGTGTTAAATAGTACCATCGCAACTGAGCGTCCGAGCCAAGGCTTGAGGTCTATCTCATAATTCATGGTGAGTGCGGTTTCGGCGGCCTTTATCAGGCTATCCTTTGAATATTGAGGATATTTTTTGAGAAGATCAAAGGCCTTAACAATTTGGCTGTGGTCAAAATTAGTATTAAGTTCAAGGACTGCAACAGTGGAATCTGCGGGAAGTAACTTGGCAATTGGATCAGCGCGAAAGGCCTTGGAAAAGAGCAAATAAGCGATGCATACCAAGAGAGAAATCATAATGGTAGCAAGAAGACCACCATAGATGCTGCGACGATGTTTTTTAAAATGCCGATGGAGGCGATGGTGCAGCTTTTCCTTTTGAATAACTGGGACTAGCGCCTGGGTTTGCTTTGGCTTTGCGGGCTTTTTCTCAGTTTTTTTATGAGAGCGTTTATTTACTTGTTTCTTAAGAGCCTTCTTTGACTGAGGTTTTGACAGCTTATCAAAAAGCGCACTACCCCTGCCTTTTTTGGCTTTCTCCTCGAGAATTTCGCGAACTATCTTTTTGGTTTTTGATTTTCTACCCATGGGGACATCATACTGATATTGTAAGTTGACGTCAAAATCCTTAGAATAACGGCGATTTAAAAACCATATATGAAAGCTCAAGAACTACGCAGATTGTACATAGATTTTTTCGCTAAAAAGCATAACCATAGCGAAATTCGTGGGTCATCTTTGATTCCGGAAAATGATCCGACTGTGCTTTTTACGACTGCCGGAATGCATCCGTTGGTGCCCTTTTTGATGGGCGAAAAGCATCCTTCTGGTTCACGATTAGTAGACGTGCAAAAATGTATCAGAACTGGCGATATCGAAGAGGTGGGAGATCGCAGCCATCTCACGTTTTTCGAGATGTTGGGAAACTGGTCACTGGGCGATTATTTTAAAGAGGGTGCGATCAAAATGAGCTTTGGATTTTTGACTTCTTCAAGGGAGGACGGTGGATTGGGATTGCCTTTGAGCCACTTGGCTTTCACCTGTTTTGAGGGGGATGAGGATGCGCCGAAAGACGAGGAGAGTGCGGGAATTTGGACGGGGCTTGGCGTAAAAGCGGAGAGAATTGCGTTTTTGCCAAAGAAGGATAATTGGTGGGGCCCTGCCGGGCAAACCGGCCCCTGTGGTCCTGATACTGAGATGTTTTATTGGACTTCAGAGGAGCAGCCGCCTGAGGTGTACGATCCGGAAGATAAGAGATGGATGGAGATTTGGAATGATGTATTTATGCAGTACAACAAACAGGAAGATGGTACTTTCGTGCCGCTAGCTCAACAAAATGTAGATACGGGAATGGGACTAGAAAGAGTTTTAAGTGTGCTCAATGGTTTTGCTTCACCTTATGAAACTGAGCTCTTTGCTGAGGTTATAGCGGAAATTCGTTTACTTGGCGGATATGGAGAGCCGAGCACGGCGCAGGTTAAGTCTGAAAGAATCATTGCTGATCACCTCCGTACTTCCACTTTTATCTTGGGTGACCCTATGGGAGTTTCTCCTTCCAATACTGATCAAGGATATGTATTGCGCCGACTAATCAGAAGGGCAATTATGCATGGCCGCAAGCTAGGAATTGAGGGTGGGTTTATCAGGAAAATTGCAGGAATTATCGTTAAAACATATAGCGATTTCTATACCGAGCTAGGTGAAAATCAGGAGCGAATTTTCAAGGAAATGGTGGAGGAAGAGGAGAGGTTTGAAAAAACTTTGAGCCGTGGTTTGGGTCTTATTCACAAGGAGCTTGATGCTTTTGTGCATGCAGAAAAAAATGTAAAACTTCTTCGGGAGGATTTGTTTTTTGATATGTTTGCGACTTATGGATTCCCTGTGGAAATGACCATGGAGGAGCTGGAAAGCATGGGCTTTATTCAGGGCGACGAGGATAGAAAGTACGTTATGGATAGTTTTAATCGCCACTTTGAACAGCATCAATCTTTATCCCGTGCTGGCGCAGAGAAGCGCTTTGCCGGTGGACTTGCGGATCATAGCGAGGATACTACAAAACTGCATACTGCCACTCACCTACTACACAAATCCTTGCGTACAATTTTAGGTGAACATGTGGAGCAGAAGGGTTCAAATATTACACCGGAGAGATTGCGTTTTGATTTCTGCCATCCAGATAAAATGACACCTGAGCAGATTAAGGCAGCGGAAAATATGGTGAATGAACAAATCAAAGCGGCGTTGCCGGTGAGCTGTGAGGAAATGAGCGTGGAGGAGGCTAAGGCACGTGGTGCGATTGGCTTATTTGAGTCTAAATATGGCGATACGGTAAAAGTTTATACCATGGGTGATCCTGCGGCTGGCACAGTATTCAGTATGGAAATTTGCGGCGGCCCTCATGTGAGTAATACAGCTGAACTTGGTGGATTTAAGATCCTCAAGGAGGAGAGCTCCTCAAGCGGTGTAAGGAGAATTAAAGCTGTGGTAGGGGCTTAGGGGAAGGTTGCATATTTATTTACATATTTGATTCTGAAGTGCTTTGATGAAGATTGCTATTGGTTAACAATCATTCATGAGGTGTGAAGTACTTGATATGCTTTCTAAAAAGAAAAACCTTTTCCTCGAGAGTTTAACCTTGAAAGGCCCTTTGCCGATATTTTTGGTATAGCCTATCGGTTTTATTTAGTTTGCCATTCAGGTTGAGTTTCCACTTTTGCGGCGGTTCGGTTTCATTTTCTATCAGGCCATTGTGGGCGAATTCGTGGTGTTGGCGGCACATGGGTTTTATATTGAGGTGAGTGCCGGTTTCACTAAATCGTTCGGGATGATGATTGGCATCTGGCGGCCGATTGCAGCCCGGATAAGCGCAACGATGATTGGATTCTTTAAGGGCCTTTTGCCTGATGGATTTACGAATATAGCGGATGAAAGCGCGGGCACTATTTACCTGATGTGCTTCGTGGAAAGTTGTCCCCGGGGACAACTTTGTGACAGACGATTTACCCTTATTTACAGAGGAAATTTCGACTTTTCCTGTTTCGTAAATATGAACTTTTTTAGCGGGAACCTGCTCTCGCTTCGGGTGCTTTTCGGTTGCGTCTTTGACACTGGACGAACCGGCAGCCTTCCTCAAAATTTTCATCATTACCTCTTGGTTATTTCCGCCATATTTTTTCTTTAACTGGAGAAAGAGGAAAGTCATTTCACTATCCAACTCAATTTTCATGGTAGCAGGTACAGCGCAGCAGAGCTTCGGAGCAAAAGTGGTGAGATTGCCCCTCAGCTCTTTCACTAATTCCTGCACAGCAGGCTTACTCATATTTCTTACCTTATCCGCGAAAACTTTATCAGTTTCGGCAGTGGCAATACTGGCCACTAAAGCCACTTTATGCACGCCCACCTCGGCAACTGCGGCTTTCAAACAGGGTTTATCTTCCAAATATTTTTCGAGCCTCAATGTTTTATCCACTACCGAGGAGGGAATTTGTGCAAACCTCCAAGCATAGCCCTGAATTGTTCGGCAATATTTTCTGTAGATTTCTGAGGCGAAAATCTCGGGCAAAATTTGCAGAAGTTGATATTGAATCTTATTTTTTTCGCGGCCTAATTTTACAAATTTTCTATGTAAATTTTTTGCGGAATCCATTTTGTTTTGGAATTATTGGTGTTTAAAAAGATACCATGAATTAGCGTAGAAGTCAGCAGCAACAAGCCTAAAACCGGCGATTTAGAGTTGCAATTTAGTAAGAACATTTCGCAGTGAGCAAGCACTCACCCGGCGATGTTATGAGGACACTTTTGTCTTAAAGGAAGCGAGGTGCTCAAATCCAAATTCGGAATCGGTCTTTTTCAAATCATCGCGCTCAAAAGCTGAAATTTCAAACTCGCGCAGACTTTGGATCCATAATCTGTAAACATTGGAAGCTCAAACAAGTGAAATTTTCAAACGCTTTTTTCGCTGTGATTTGAGTAAAAGCCCTCATACTCATTTGGACTTTGTTCACCTCACTTCCTACAAGTAAAAATATCTACTATTTCTTGAATTTCCTGATTGACCAGCCGATCAGGTATCCCAAAATGAAACTCTGGATTACGCCTGCTAGTAGTAAAAAATATGATTCGGCCACAAAAAAAAGTTGGCCGGAAATTTTTTCGATTAGAGTGAGAGCTGGATCACGTCCTCACAACCCGATGGCACAATGCTGCATTGATAGATTGAGTGTGCTTGAAGAAATACTAAATTCAGTAGAAT
>CAYHGX010000014.1:16740-40204 GCA_964356355.1 uncultured Candidatus Peribacteria bacterium
GAGGACTTTTTACAATACGCGCATCCCATTCACCGCTGGTCTTTCAGGTTTCAATAAAACAACACTATTGTTTTCATTTACGACTCCAAGCACCAGACACTCGGATAAGAAATTGGCGATCTGTTTGGGTGGAAAATTAACTACTGCAATTACCTGCTCCCCGATTAAATCGTCTTTGGAGTAGAGCTTTGTGATTTGTGCGCTGGATTTTTTCAAACCAAACTCACCGAAATCAACCATAAGCTTATAGGCTGGCTTTTTGGCCTCAGGAAAAGCTTCAGCACTAATAATTGTGCCAACTCTCATCTCAACTTTTTCAAAATCTTCCCAGGAAATCATAATCATTTTTTAAACCAACTCCCCTTCTAGCACCCATTCCTTTGCTTTCACTACCTTGACCGGCACGATTTGGCCGAGCACGTCGCGACCGGATTTGAATTCTACGATCTTGAAATGTTCGCTACGGCCTAGGCAATTTTCGCCATCCTGGGTTTCGACTAATACATTCACCATCTCACCCTCGAAGCGCTTATGAGCTTTATGTGAGGCCTTTTTTAGGATTTTATTTAGATGCTCCCAGCGCGCCTTTTTTACCTTCGTGGGGATATCGTCCTTAATAAATTTAGAAGCAGTTGTGCCCTTGCGTTCAGAATATTGGGCATGATAGGCGTGTTCAAATTCCATCTCTTCAAAGAATTTACAGGTGGTGGCGAATTCTTCCTCAGTCTCACCACAAAAGCCAACAATCACATCAGTTGAAACCGAAATTCCGGGCATTTTTTCACGGAGTTTGCGCATAATTTCACGGTACTGTTCAGTGGTGTAATTGCGGTTCATACGGCGCAGAGTGCGATCGTCACCGGACTGCACTGGGAGGTGGAGGTATGGCATTTGCGTAGGTAAAGTGGCCATGGCCTCGATGAGTTGATCGGACATATCTTTAGGATGTGGAGAGGTGAAGCGCACCCGCACCAATCCCTTTTCTTTGAGCTTGTCGAGCTCTTCCAGTAGATTCACAAAGGGCTCTTTTTCACCAAGGTGAGTGAAGGTTTCGTGCTCTTTATCATGAGTGCTGAGGCCATAAGAATTCACAGTTTGACCGATCAAAATGATTTCTTTGCAGCCATTTTCTGCAAGTTGAGTAGCCTCGTCGATAATGTTTTGATGAGGGCGGCTTTTTTCGCGGCCGCGGCTATAGGGCACAATGCAGTAAGTGCAGAATTTATCGCAACCGTTGGAAATGGCGACGAAAGCCTGTGCGCGAGATTGATGTGAGTCGTGTTGAGGTGAAATCTGAAAATAATCTTCGAGGCCCTCCTCTTTGATGGATGTAATTTCCGTGTCGGGATGAACTTCTCTGACCAGTCCGGCCAATTTTGGAAGCTCCTCAGTGCGCAGCGCGATATCCAGGGAATCAACGCGACCAAAAAGCGGGTCGCGCTCCACGGAATAGCGAGAGCTGGATTTGCGCACCATACAGCCAGTAATTACCACTACAAGCTCGGGCCTTGTGCGTTTAATAATCCTCATTGTGCGCATGTGGCCAAGCACCTTGTCCTCGGCCTTTTGGCGGATACTGCAGGTGTTGAACATTACGAGATCGGCGCTATTTAGATCATCAATCTTGTCGTAGCCGAGGGCCTGCAGGTAGGCCTCCATGCGTTCCGTATCGGAGTAGTTCATAGCACAGCCGAAGGTTTGAATATGGTAAGTAGGCAAAATAGTAGATTAATTACCGCTAGATTTTAATAGTTGAGGAGAGTTTGGCAAGCAAATAAAAAAGCCCCCGGGCGGGGGCTTGAAAGTGTAAGGTTAGTATCAACTTTATTTGATCACTGCAAAAGTTGAGATGAAATCAGCTATTTGGTCGGGGCTTGAATAACTTAGAAAACGATAGATTTCACCATCAATAGTGGCTTCATAATGATCAGAATCGATCATTCCGCCTACTGAATATTTTGTAAATTCAACGTTGTTGATAGTTACTTTCTGAACACTACTCTCATCGAAATCTTCTAATTTCATACCGCTAGTGTTTGAAAAGGCAATTTTGTATGGCATTCCCTGTGCCTCCGGCGCACATGGCTTTTCAGGGCTTGGATTTTCACAATTTGCTGCGTTTTCAGCAACTGACTTTGCGGATTCTGCTGAGTTGAAGGCAACCATATTATTTTCAAGATCTGTTGCGGTCCATCCTTCAGGTAGAACAACAGTGAAACCATATTGAGTGCTAGTATATGTTTCAAGTTGTGGAGCCGGCGGTGTAGTAGTTTCTTCATCTGTAGGCGTAGCTGGAGCATCTGTCGGAGGCGTAGTGCTGGCGCAGCCTGCAAGTAGTAAAGCGGTGGAGAGCATTAACGTAGCAATCTTTTTCATGGTAGGTTGGTTAGTTTATAATTTGAACACTTGGTGGTATCCCCGGCAGGAATTGAACCTGCATTTAAGGTTTAGGAAACCTCCGTTCTATCCATTGAACTACAGGGACGTAGTTTAAGCCTTATTTAAAGCGATATATTTGCGATGGTCCTCGGGCAATTCACTTGAGGACTTAAGCGTAAATTTATCAAGAACTTCAATTTTGTCGGCACCAATATCCTTTAACTCTTTTTCGATGCTCCCCTCTCCCATTCCAACCACTACGCGTGGCTCAATCTCCTCAATAAGTTCAGAGGCGTGCTTGGCAGAAAGATTAGTGCCATCACCGGCTTTGATGATCAAAATGTCCACTTCTCCCACTGATTTCACCATTTCGCTAGTAAGATTTTCTGCGAGTTCACCCAAATGACAAATCTTGATTCCATCGATTTCAAAACAATAAATTAATGTTCCGCCCGGAGTTTGAAGGCCAAGAATCGGCACTTCCTTCATCTCATATTCTCCTGGCCAGTCGAAAGTGCGAGTTGATCCTTCTACGGGAGCGGGATCAGAATCGAGGTTACTAATAACAAGATCGCCCTTGAGCTTGCCAGCCTCAGCAGTTGGATTAACCACTACGTCAGCGTTTTTAGATTTAAATGTAAAACAGGTATTGCCGTGCCAAATGATTTCCATGATTACTCTTTAAAGGATATTAAGCGAGCGCTTCGCGCGCTTGTTTTTGCGGGCCTAGAATACTGGATGGAACAGGATTTCGCAAGGCACCATTGTAAGATTTGAGAGTTATTGATAGCATGTTGCAGTGAAGTGGGCGCCTCTCTATGGCGCGCTGCAACGCTTCACGCTTACCAATTAAAATAGTCATCATGGCTAAGATTACAAAAATTCATGCGAGAGAGGTGCTGGATTCTAGAGGCAATCCAACGGTTGAAGTGGAGGTAACAACTGAGAAGGGTTTTGGTAGTGCTATCGTGCCAAGTGGGGCCTCTACAGGGGTGCATGAGGCCGTGGAATTGCGTGATGGAGATAAGGTTAGATATGCTGGAAAAGGCGTGATGAAGGCAGTGGAAAATGTGAAGGGGGAGATTAGTGGGGCCGTAGTAGGGATGGAAAGCTCTGATCAGGAGGCGGTAGATAAAAAAATGATTGAGTTGGATGGCACGGAAAACAAGGGAAGGCTTGGGGCGAATGCGATTTTGGGTGTTTCGATGGCGGTGGCCCGAGCGAGCGCCAGCGAGCGAGGGGTGGATTTGTATGAATATTTGCAACCGGGCTCTCATGTTTTACCATTGCCAATGATGAATATTATCAACGGAGGTGCGCATGCGGATAGTGGCCTGGATATCCAGGAGTTCATGATTTTGCCAGTTGGCGGAAAGAGCTTCAAAGAGGCTCTACGAATGGGAGTTGAGGTGTTTCATACTTTGAAGGGAATTTTGAAGGATGCTGGCCAGGTGGTTTCCGTGGGAGACGAGGGAGGATTTGCCCCTAAGCTAAAGGGGAATGAGGATGCATTGGAGTTTATCATGAAGGCAATCGAGAAGGCTGGATACAGGCCATGGTATGACGTGATGATTGGCATGGACTGTGCCGCGAGCGAGTTTTATAACGCGGAAAAGAGCGTGTATAAGATCAAAGTGAATGGCGTGGCCGAGGAGTTGAATAGTAGCGATTTAGTTAATTTTTATGATGTACTGTTGCGGAAATATCCGATCATTTCAATTGAGGATAGCCACAGCGAGGATGACTGGGATGGATTTAAAAAAATGGTGGCAGCTACTGGCAACAGAATCCAGCTTGTTGGCGATGATTTCTTTGTAACTAATGTGAAGCGTCTGCAAAAAGGAATTGAGGAGAATGCGGCAAATTCGATTTTGATTAAGCTAAACCAAATTGGCACAATCAGTGAAACTATTGCAGCAATCAAGATGGCAAAAGCTGCTAATTGGACAGCCGTTGTATCTCATAGAAGTGGGGAAACTGAGGACTCCACAATCGCCGATCTGTGCGTAGCGCTGGAAACCGGCCAAATTAAAACCGGATCACTTTGCCGAACCGATCGTGTGTGCAAATATAATCAGCTATTGAGAATCGAAGATAGACTTGGAGACAAAGCTGTTTTCCTTGGTGGAAAGACATTTTATAACCTAGCTGAAGGCTATGCTAAAGGCGATTAAAGCTTCTACAGTTGAAAAACTTTTGCCCAAACGGGACCCAAATTCTCATAAGGGTCAAAATGGGCGAGTGTTGATTGTGGGCGGTTGCCTGGACTACTATGGTGCTCCTATTTTGGCTGGGCTTGGCGCTTTATACAGTGGTGCAGACTTGGTTCACCTTTATGTTCCCGAGTGTAATTTTGAATGCACTAGAAGCATGTATCCAGATTTTATTGTCCACAAATACCAGGGAGATTTTTTGCAGGCGCGCCATACCGACAAAATCATTGAGCTGGGCAAAAAGTGTGACAGTGTACTTATGGGCCCGGGGCTGGGGAAAAATGAGGGCAGCGTGGAGGCAGTAATGGCAATTTTGAAAGAGTTGCACATTCCAACAGTGTTGGATGCCGAGGCGATAGAGGCGTTGAAAAAATTTGAGCAATTTCCTTTGCAACAGCGAATGGTGATTACTCCACATCCTGTAGAGTTTCAACATTTAGTGGATCGAGAGGTAAAAGTTAATGAAAATGATTCCAAGTCGATTGTGCTTTTGCGTTCAATTGCCATGGATTTGCACCTTAGTGTAGTGGTGAAGGGCCGAATTGATTACGTGTCTTCCGAAGAGGGACAAGTTGAAACAAACAATACGGGAAATGCAGGGATGACAGTGGGAGGAAGTGGAGATGTATTGGCTGGTGTAATTGCGAGCTTTATGGCCCAGGGACTTGAGGGATTTGATGCTGCGAGAGCTGGAGTGTACATCAATGGAAAGGCCGGCGATTTATTATTTAAACAAAAGGGATACTGTTATTCTGCCAGTGATTTAGCAATGACTTTGCCCTATGCAATACGTTAAATTCAAGATTTTCGATGGATATCATGACCTTATCGGGCATGGTGTTTCAACAAGAGAGGGCGGAGTTAGTACAGGCGGATTTGCAACTTTAAATCTGGGAATTGGACTGGGAGATAGCGAGGAAAATTTGGAGGAAAATTATCGACGCTTTGCGGAGGCAGTGGGATTTGATATGAATAAAATGTGGATGGCGAAGCAGGAGCATACCGATGGAGTGATGGCAGTGAACGAGGCAGGTAAGGGCTTCAGAGAGCCGGTTGGCGGAGTGGATGCCTTTATCACAAATGTACCGGGAGTGCCTTTGGTAGCGAGGATGGCCGATTGCCAGGCGGTGTTGATTTTTGATCCGATTTTAAAGGTGGTGGCCTCTGTTCACAGCGGATGGAAGGGTAATGCAAAAAATATTTTGGGGAAAACTGTGGCTAAAATGAAGAGCGAATTTGGGGTGGATCCACGGAATTTATTGATTGGAGTGTCACAGTCTTTAGGGCCTGACCATGCGGAATTTGATAATCCCTTTGATGAATTGCCTGAGGAAATGCATAAATTTGTAGATGGCAGGTTGGTGGATTTATGGAAATGCAGTGAAGAACAATTAGTGGCCGAGGGCGTTTTGTCTAAAAACATAGAATTTTCGCGACGCTGTACGGTGTGCGAGAGTGAGGAATTTTTCTCTCATCGTAAAGGAAAAGGTACAGAGGGCAGAATGGCGGGAGTGGTTTGGCTGCGATAGAAACAAGATTTGACTTTTTCCCGAGATTGACGTTTAATAGCTGGCCATTTGATATTTTAAAATGGCTGAGATACAAGAGAAACTAGGAACAACAATAGAAGCAGCTCTTGGGGGTGCTTTTGAAGCTGCAGAAAGCCAGGAAAAGGCACTAAGAACTGCAGCGTTAATGGCCGAAGAAATGAGCGAGGCCCTCACAAGAGCTGGAAGCCTTAGCGAACGTGACCTAATTCATTTTCCTAATGTTTTTGAGCTGGTGCCAAAATTGCCAAATGGCTCGCAGATTTTGGCGATAGATTATCGTACAATTCCAGGTGGAACCTCCAAGGTGATTCCGATGGATCATGAGTTTAAAATGGCGGAGGAAAGAGGCGAAATTAGCCCCGAAAAAACACCAACTTTGATCGTTCACTCCTCTGGAAATGCTTCGATTTGGTTTACTAAAATTGCGCGGGCTAAGGGCTATAAGGTGATAGTGGTGCTGCCAGATTACGCTAGTACGCCGCGAATAAATGCCTTGAGTGCGTTGGGTGCAAATATCCATTTCGTGCGCGGGGAGCTAGGAGTGGAGGGAATGATTGATAGGGCAAAAGCACTAGAGTCAGGCATGGATGGTGCTAAATTTTTAGACCAAACAAATTCTCCGGATAACTATGAGGCCTTTAAACCACAGGGCAGAAGAGCTGCTCGTAGATTGGCAATGAATGGTCTAACACCTACTCATTTAGTGGCTCCATTAGGCACTGGAGGGACATTTACCGGCCTGAGTTTGGGCGTACAGGAACTGGCTCCGGAGTGTATGTGCGTGGGTGTAGAGGTGGAAGAAAAGCCATTCATAGCTAGGCGGTATGGAGAGCTACTACTAGAGGGAGTATCAGCAAAATCTACGATTGATGGGGCAACAGCAGATGATAAATTTTGGACAGAAACCTATAAGGGCACATCGCAAATTCCCGGTATGGCGGCAAATGTAGCAGGCGAAAATTTAATGAGACTTTTTGGGCCCAATACCCAGGGGGAAGTGGGACTCGTATGTGTTGATAACAATACTGGGCTCAAGGCTACGCGCTTGCTTGGAGGTAAATATCAGCAATTCGTGGGGCCCTCTACTGGCACGACGTTTGCGGCGGCGTTGGCCATTGCGGAGCAAAACCCTGGGGTAGTGGTGCTAATGCCCGTTTGCGATGCCGGCTCACAATATGATGGAGAGCTATGGCATCGAGAAAAAAGAAGGATTGCAAAAGTTGAAAAAAAGGAGAGATTGCCCGGCGATTTTTGTGGTAGTAGCATTGAAATCCATGATCATGCTTATGCCGATGATCGAACTCCGCACCTGACCGTAAAAGAAATGGGTGGCCCGCTCGGAACCGCCGCAATAATGTACATGATGGAGCAGGCCTGCCGGGATCTGGAGGTAAAATTAGGACTAATTAATGACACCCTGGACACTGTAGGAATTGGGTTTCAGGGTGGGATGAAGCACCAGGCCTATATTCCGATGGGAACAAAGTTAGTAGTTAGAGCAAAATTAATCGCAGCAGAAGATACCATCACTGGCACAAAAAAACTCACCTTTCTTACTCAGATTTTTGCCTTAACAAAGAAGCCATTGCCGGCGAATAAGATTATAAGAAAACAACTTCCCTTACACCTAAAAGGAACTGGAGTTCCTCAAGAAGATTTCGCTCCAGATATGGTGAATGGATACCACTTAGTTCCAGTTTGCAGTGAGGTAATACAGCAAAGAGCACTGTTGAATATTGCAGAGCTGAGAAAGCTAAGAGAAAGACAATTTCCTGAGCCTAAGATTTAATTCTTCTCCTTGAGATAGGCAGACTGCCTTTTGAAATACTTGGCCATTTGCTTGGAAGTGACGCGCTTCTTTTTCATGATCTCCTGGCGCTTTTTGCGAGCACTGGGGCGAAGTTTTAAGTAATCAAAATAGCTCTTCCAGAGGAAGGGTTCCTTAATTGTGATGTAAAGAAGCATTCCAAGTTTACGGCCCATGATAGGGAAAAAATCTCGCCAGAAGTTGCCGGACAATTCATTTTTAGCCTGCATCAAAAGATGATTTCTGAAGGAATAAGTTTTTTGAAATTTACTAAGTTTGTTGCGATTTTGGATGATCTCGCGGTTGAAAAACCTTTTAAAGACGCCCGTTCCGCGTCCATGATAGGCAATGGCCTTTGGGTAATAAATGCACTTCCAGCCATAAAGTAAAAATCTCCAAGAGAGATCTACGTCCTCTTTGTACATGAAAAAGTCTTCGTCAAAATATTCATCACCAATTTTTACGTCCTCGAGGGCCTCACGGCGGTACAAGGGGCAGGCCCCCGACACACCGAACACCTCTTTCTCCTGCTCAAATTGCCCCTCATCTATAAGCCCCTGCCCATCATCAATAATACGGCGATTTTTATAGGCAAAAAGCCCGACTGAATCAATAATATTTGTAGGCTTTTGGTTGTCAAAATCATATTGATATACTTTTCCGGTAATCGCGGCAATTTCATGAGTTTCCTCAATTCTGGCAACCACAGAACTAAAATAGCCCGGAGTGTAGAGAATATCCGGATTGGTAATCACAACGTATTCGCCATCACTTTCCCTAATTCCTTGATTTGCAGCTTTGGCATAACCAAGATTTTCGCCATTAGCAATAATGCGCAGATTTTCCCGATTTGAAAAGCGGGAAGCCACAAACTCAAGTCCGCTTTTGTCTGGAGAGTTGTTGTCGATGAAAATCACTTCGATGTTTTCGTAGGTTTGAGCGAAAATATGTTCAAGACAGCCCTCAAGAAATTGAGGAGTGTTGTAGTGAATAATTACAATTGAAACTTTCGGAAAAGTGTCTTTCATAAAGTGTCTTTCATGGTGTAGTTCCATGTTAGATGTTGATTGGGTAGCCCTTGGTAAGTATAGTGGAAAAAATGTTTTTCTTGAAGCAATTAATCTAAATTCCTATGTCTACTTATTTATTTACCTCTGAATCCGTTACGGAGGGCCATCCCGATAAGGTTGCGGATCAAATCTCAGATGCAATATTGGACGATATGCTACGTCAGGATCCCAACAGTAGAGTGGCATGTGAGACTCTAGTAACTACTGGATTAGTGCTTGTAGCCGGGGAAATTCGTACAAGCGGCTATACAGATATTCAAAAAATCGCCCGCAATACGATTAAAGAAATTGGTTATGACGATGCTACTTACGGCTTCGATTGCAATGCCTGTAGTGTGATTACGGCGATTGATGAGCAAAGTGGTGATATCGCTTTGGGTGTTGATACTGGCGGCGCGGGTGATCAAGGGATGATGTTTGGGTTTGCCTGTAATGAAACTCCGGAGCTCATGCCAATGCCTATCAGTATGGCACACAAGTTGGCGAAGGGACTAAGTGAACTACGAAAAAGTGGAACTCTGGATTACTTGAGGCCTGATGGAAAAACCCAGGTAACTGTGGAATATGATGGATACAGGCCCGTGAGGATTGATACAGTTGTGGTTTCTACTCAACATAGTCCTGAGGCAACACAGGAGCAGATTAAAGCCGATATGATTGAGAAGTTGATTAAGCCAATTTGTGGAGCCTTTGTGGATGAGCGCACGGTTTATCATATTAATCCAACTGGACGCTTTATTATTGGAGGGCCTCCTGGGGATTGTGGGCTGACTGGTCGCAAAATTATTGTTGATACTTATGGAGGAATGGGCCGTCACGGTGGAGGATGCTTTTCTGGTAAGGACTCTACAAAAGTGGATCGAAGTGGTGCTTATATGGGTAGATATGTGGCGAAAAATATCGTAGCCGCGGGATTGGCCGAAAGATGCGAGGTGCAGGTAGCTTATGCTATTGGTGTAAAGGAGCCGGTTTCAATTCATGTTGAAACTTTTGGTACCGGCAAAATTTCCGATGAAAAATTAGTGGAAGTGGTACGTGCAACTTTTGATTTCACGCCTGCGGGAATTATTGAAAAACTGGGATTGCGCAGGCCTATTTTTAGGCAAACGGCTGCCTATGGCCATTTTGGACGAGATGGGGAGGCCTTTAGCTGGGAGAAAACCGACATGGTAGAAAAATTGAAAACTCAAATCTAATGAAAGAGAGAGAGGCTAAAATAGTGGAGGAAGCAGAGGAGGCTGTGCTGCCTGCGCAAGCAGGTTTATCACCAAATGACAGGATTTATCTGCGCGATCTTTTGCGTCCGGGAGTAGCTTTGGACCTGGTTCGCAATCCGGTTAAACTTGGGAGGCTTAGCACTCGAGATCTTGTACTAAGTGTTAGTGGATATAATTTAGCAAAAAATGGTGCTATTGGTTATGCTGCTGCTTCAGTTGCTGAAAATGCGGGTTCGGGCCATTCTGTGGCAATTGGTGTTTCAGCAGGGGTTATTTCTTTACTTTCCAGTGCTTCATTTTTAACAATGATTGGCTATCTTGGCGTGAGGCCGGCGTTAAAAAAACTTTTATCAAAAACTTAAAACTAAAAATATGACAAACTTTGAAGTGAAAGACATTAAATTAGCGGGCCAGGGAAAGTTGAATATTGATTTGGCGGAGTCGCAGATGAAGGCGTTGATGGAGGTGCGAAAAAGGGTGGTAAAAAGCCAGGTTTTCAAGGGTTTGAGAATTGGTATTGCACTGCATATTACCAAAGAAACTGCTGTATTGGTGCGCACTCTAATTGCGGGCGGCGCGCAGGTGGCTATCACGGGATGTAATCCCCTTTCAACTCAGGACGATGTGGCTGCGGCGTTGGCAAAAGAGGGAGTTGCGGTGTATGGACACAAGGGCGAAAGTACGAAAGATTATTATCGATTTTTGAAGAAAATAATTGAATTTAAACCACACCTTACGATTGATGATGGCTGTGATTTGATTAGTGAAATTCACCAGAATTATCCCGAGCTGATCGCCGGATTGATTGGTGGTTGCGAGGAAACTACTACGGGCGTTATTCGGTTGAAGGCTATGGAAAAGGATAAGGCTTTGAAATATCCAATTATTGCAGTGAATGACAATCTCACCAAGCATCTAATGGACAACTATTATGGCACGGGCCAGTCCACTCTTGATGGAGTGATGAGGGCGAGTAATTTTATGTTTGCGGGAAAAACTGTGGTGGTAGCCGGCTATGGATCATGCGGAAAGGGCGTAGCGATGCGGGCGAAGGGCATGGGATCCAGGGTTGTGGTAACTGAGGTGGAGGCCTTTAGGGCCCTGCAAGCAGTGATGGATGGACATGATGTAATGAAAATGGAGGATGCTGCGAAGGTAGGCGACCTTTTCGTTACCGTTACGGGTGATTTGAAGGTGATTACAGCGGCCCATGTGAAAAAGATGAAAGATGGTGCGATCATGTGTAATAGTGGTCATTTTGACGCGGAAATTGATGTGGACGGGATTGAAAAGGCTGCGAGTAAAAAGGTGAAGGTGCGACCTTACATGGATGAATATACTTTTGGGGCGGGTGCGGGCGCGAAGAAGGTATATATTTTGGGAGAGGGCCGATTGGTAAATTTGGCTGGAGCAGAGGGACATCCTAGCGACGTGATGAGTTTGAGTTTCTGCGGGCAGGCGTTGGCGGCTGAGTATTTGGTGAAGAATAAGGGTAAACTTGAAAATCAGGTTTATTCATTACCTGGCGAAATCGATGACTATATTTCGAAGTTGCAACTAACCGCGATGGGCGTGAAGATTGACGTACTTACCCCAGAGCAAAAGAAGTACCTAAGCAGCTGGCAGATGGGGACTTAGGCCTGGAGATCTCTATAAAAATTTTCCCTGGTTGCGATATAAATAATAATTAAGTCTGCTTTTACTTTGTAGGCGATCCTATAGTTTACATTCACAAAAGTGAAACGGTGGGATAGTATTCCATGCAATTTGCTGCCTTTTAATGCCTTGCCAATTTTAGGATTGTCCTGAACTCTTAAAACCTCTGAATATAATTTTTCTTTTAAATTCTTTTCGGCCCTTTTAATGAATTTATATGGCTGTCTTAAAAATACAATTTGCATCAAAATCTATTTAAAAGTTTCTTCCAAGTTGTATGATTCTCCAGTTTCTTCATAGTGATTGAGTTCATTTAAAATGAATTCCTCTTCCTTTTCTTTAAGAAGATCTTTTGAATCAAAATAAAATTTGAGTGCGGCATTTACAGTTTTACTTTTATTGTCGCTTTCGGCGAGTTTTATCCAGTTTTGCTCTGTAAAAGATATGGTTGAACGAGATACAGCCATTTGTGTAAAAATTAATTGGTTACGATTAGATACTATCGTAACCGGCGATAGTTGGTCAAATTTTCTTTTGGTCATTGTTTTATTCTTAATTTAGACGGGCATTTCCGGCCCGGGTGGGATTTCTGGGTCCACCCGGGCCGGAGCTTTTGTGATGCTGTAATGAGGCTTAAATTTATAATTTCATTAATTTGGGGGCCTCTAAAACATCACAACCTTCCTATGGGGCGAGTTCTTTATAGCACCCGAAGATTAAATAATTGTTAAAAAAACTTAAAAAATTCTTAAAGTTTTTTTTCCTTTGCAACTTCGAGTACGTGTGAAGCTGTGGCATCAAAATCATTATCAACATTTTCTGCTTCTTTTTTTTTGTATTCATCAAAATTCTTTTCAGCTATTTCTACTGCTAACTCATGAGAAATCTTGCCGGCATCTTGTAAGATATTTTTATTATTGATCTGTAAAAATCCGTGGAGCTTATCTATCCAGTCTTTCATATACATTGGTATCCTCTGCATGGCCTGTCCCTCTGCAAATACGAGATACTGCTCGACGAGATTATTTAAAACGAGAAGCTCTTGCTCGTTCAGGTAATTTTTGGCGATCATTATCTCCTCTTTTGTTGGCTTACTGCCTCTGAAATTCGTAAGGCCGATGTTTGGCTTTTTACTATCTACTCTACTGGCAATTATCTCTGCCGCAGTACTTCCTGTAATGGCATAGTGAACTTTGTTTTGTACTGTTTTGAAAAAGAGAACACTTTGCTCATCTGTTGGATCATAATCGACGCTAGTGGCATAGATATCGGTAATTTTCCTGTAAAATCTTTTTTCTGAAGTACGTATTTCTGAAATACGCCGAGTCAATTCTTCGAAGTAATCAAATGGTAAATCAGGATTTTTCAGCCGTTCATCATCCATCACAAAACCTTTGACTATGTATTCGCGTAGTCTCAAAGTGGCCCACTGGCGAAAAGCTGTTGCTATAGAGCTTTTGACGCGATAGCCGACAGAAATGATCATGTCGAGATTGTAAAATTCTATTGCTCTTTTTACTTCACGATTGCCCTCTTTTTGAACTGTAAGGAATTTCTTTACAGTTGAATCTTCCAATAGCTCTTTCTCTTCTGTGATGTTTTTTATGTGCTGGCCTATGTTCTGCTTGGTCGTTTGGAAAAGCTCTGCTAAGGCGTTTTGAGTAAGCCAAACTGTTTCATTTTCAAAACGCACGTCGATCTTGGTTTCGCCAGTTTCGGCCTTATAAATAACAATCTGTGATTTGGGCTGTGGGTCTTTCATAGGCGGATAATGGCTGAATTTTAGCACATATATATATTAGATAAAAAATTACCAGGGCATTTCCGGCCCGGGTGGGATTTCTGGGTCCACCCGGGCCGGAGCTTTTGTGATGCTGTAATGAGGCTTAAATTTATAATTTCATTAATTTGGGGGCCTCTAAAACATCACAACCTTCCTATGGGGCGAGTTCTTTATAGCACCCGAAGATTAAATAATTGTTAAAAAAACATTAAAAAGAATACCGGTGGAACTCTGGACTTTACAAAAGCTCACATAGTTATATAATGACATTCCATTGCTATAACAACTTTTTTATGGGGATCGGAAGAAATATATTGGCAGCATCGGCTTTATTAGCCGCACAGGGATGCCTTACTGAGTTCCCGACACGTGAAGGAAGTCCCGACTCCGGGGCGCTTGCAGATCTAAATACAAAGAGTGATGCCGTTCCGGATGCGCTACTCCCTCCCGGGTGTGAGATTGTGAATACAACAAGAGATTGTGTTGGTCAGGCGGTGGATGCAGGTAGTGGCCGGGATGGCGGTGTGCCTGCGGATGCGGCCGTTGCTCAACGTCCGGATGCAGGTAGTGGCCGGGATGGCGGTGTGCCTGCGGATGCGGCCGTTGCTCAACGTCCGGATGCGAATGCTGGTTCAACAGATGGCGGGGTAATGATTCTGCTTGATGGTAATGTCGCGCCGATACCAGACGGGGCGGTGCCGCCGGACTGTGTCGGAGAAATGATGATTGTATGCCGAGATGGTGGCGTGGATGCGAATGGATTGTTGCCTGATGCTAACGTGCCGGAGGTAGGCGTACCGGACGTGGCAGTGGCTACGCCGGATGTGGCGGTAGCTCTACCGGATGTAGGTGTGCCGGATGCTGCCGTGGCTCTACCGGACATAGGTGTGCCAGATATGGAGCCCGTGCCGGCCACGGAGTATTGTGAAAACCTACCGGATGGGGATAATCCAAATTGCGATGAAGGTATCTGCAAAGACCTAAGAGACAATGATATGAATGAGGGACGCGATTCCGCTGATCCGGATTGCGAAACCTTGGTAGTAGCTTCTGCAAATATCACGTTCCCCGGCCAAGGGCGTTTTGCCGTAGCGTACAGCGAGCTTCCAGCAATGCCTCCAGCAGATCGTGGAGTAGGAGCAAACACCAATATAGCTGTAGAAGCCTTGGGAAGCCAGAGGCGTGCTTTTGTTTGGGCGCAAACCAGTGACATGAATATTGAACCAACAGGCGGAATAGTAAAAGTGTGGGACAGTGTACAAATGGGCCATCCAAATTGGGTACCAGCTGGCACTGAGCCTACTGCTATATTGAAGCCTGGCGATGCTAATTTAAATCTTGCAGGAGCTGTAAGATGGGTAAATATTGAAATTGTGAGTGCAGGCGAACTAACTCCTGATGAATTGAGAGATTTAGGAATTGAATAGGTTCGCGAATGTATAGTCCATTCTACTACTGCGGTATAATTGTGATTTTAAGAATTGTTGACGTGTACACTGGGTGTTCAACTACTGGTTGTGTAAGTGTTTCCGATATTCCTGCATCAAAATTCCTAAAGAGACTTTCCGATTCAATAGCAAATTTGGGATCGGTTATATCATAGAGGCCCAATCCACCCAGATAGACATAACTATCATCACTTCCTTTGATTTTACTAAAACCTGAAAGATAAACTCCAACATCAGACTCTGGGGCTGTTAGATAAAATGTCGTGCTTTGTCCGGGGCCGATTTCTTTATCTAAAGCAAAGACCCTAAATGTTCCACTTTTGTCTTTTAATTCTTTTGAGAAAACATCTTTATTTCCAGTTTTAAGAAAGTCTAATAATCCAGCACTTGCTATTTTATTTTCAAAATTTAATTTTTCCTCACGTGTGTGCAGGATGTAAATGCCAGGTGATATAGTGACATTCTTATCTATATTCTCAATAACAACTTTGAATCCACCACTGCTACAACCAGTGAGAGACAGGATTAAGAATAATCCTGAAATGATCGATTTGAATTTCATGAATTTGTTTAACCGTAGTTTATACATATAAAATTTATTATTTCAAAACCATTATAACACAAAAGCCCCCCGGGATTAACCGGGGGGCTTTTTTCATTGTCAGATATCCATTATAGATACGAGGGAGACTAGTTACTTACAGTTTTACTAACTGTAGGTGCACCATCCACTAGGTATCCAGCGTGATAATCTGCGCTAGTTGCCTGAACGTGGTCAGCATTGTTTGGCTGATCACTCCAGATGAATCTAGCTAGAGCATCCTGAATGTCATCTTCCAATCTTGTCATAGTATAGCCACCAGCTGCACTATCTGAAGTACGAGATGTGTCAATCAAGACTCTTGTAGAAACACTATTTGTATCCTGTTGACCCTGATCAGAAGTTGTAGCTCTTAGTTCGTAAGTCTTTGTCTGGCCAGCAGATACTTCTTCTTCTGTGCCAAGATCAATAACTACGTAACCAGATGTAACTTCTGTACCAACGGCATCAGCATCAGAACCTACGTGTTGTTCTACTGTAACAGTCTGATCTACATCAGCTTCAACTGTCCATGCACCAACTGGATCAAGAGTAACTTGACTGTTAGTCATATCAACAGCTGTAACTGTAGCAATCTGGTTGCCAACAGTAGCTGTACCATCTGTAACTCGTACTGTTTCACCAACTACGAATTTCTCAGTTTCAGCAGGAGTACTAACATCAAATACATAGTTAGTATTTGCAACAGTATCTGTAGCTGTAGTGTCAAGAGTGATAGCAGTTGTAGTTGCTCCAAGGATTGGAGTTTCAATTACACTTCCACCTGAATCTACTCTTCGAAGTTCGAAGTCAGTAAGCTCAGTATCAGTTTGGCTTACTTCGAATGTTACTCTTGAGAAAGAAAGGTCACCACCTGCGTTTGCAGCTACAGTGAATCTGTAAACCTCCTCAGAAGTGAATCCAAGAGTAGCATCTTGTAGATTAGCTGATGCTAGAGTTGGAGTTGTAGCGTATACAACAAACTCATCAGCAACTGCACGGTCGATAGTTGCATCGTGATAGATGTAATCACCAACAGCAACAGCGGCATCCCAGCCATCACCACCACTTAGAGTCAAAGTAACAGTAGTAGCCGAAACAGCAGTAACTGTAGCTGCTTGATCTTCTGCTGCACCAGTAGCACCAATCACATAAGTTGGTGTATCACCAACTTCGAAGTTGTGGCCAGCTGGAACTGTTAATACTCTGGCAGTAGCAGTAGCTATCGCACCACCAGAAGCAGCACTTGAAACTGAACCGATAAGTAATCTGTCGTCAGTATCAGCTGCATATGCTGTACTATTTTCAACAGAAACAGTTGTTGAAGTTACATTTGTAACGGTAGCAGCTGAATCTAGAACAAGACCAGTATCACCAGTATCACTATCTAACACAATGACACTGTCGCCAACTAATAGGTTTGTAGATGAAGGAATAGTATAGATAACATTCAAACCACTATCAGTTGAACCTGTTGCAAGGTATGAAGTAACAAGATCAGTAGTTACACCTGTACCTGAAATTGTGATACTTCCTGAAGCAACATCAGTACCTGTGCTGTCAGAGATAGCTTCAATGTTATCAACGATATCATTTGAGACATAAGTCTGAAGAGTCAGTCCTGTTTGAGCAATTTCAGAGATGTTGTTGAACTTAGCCTTAACGATCAATTTAGCAGTATCATCCTCTTCAATGTGTAGTCTTGAAGCTGAAGGTAGAGAGAAATCTGCTTCAGCGTATGGACCAACATCTACTAAGCTTGCTTCGTCAAGAAGAGTTGTTCCATCCTCAGCATATAGATATAGCTTGTTTACTCTTGCAGCCATATCATCTGCTGCTGTTCTAACAGTAAAATCACTTAGAGAGATATTATCGTCTTGAGCAGAGAATCTGTATGTAGCAACATTGTAAAGTGTAGATGAACCAGCTCCAACTAGTAGATCTGTATCTGCAGTGTTTGGATCAACAGAAACTGTTAATGTACCACCAGAAGTTACAGTGAAAGAAGCTGAGTCTAGAGGGTTTGCACTAGTTAGTGTAGCACCACCTTCACGTACTGTGGTAGCGTCACCGTCTCCATCCTCGGCGTCAACATCGTCTATTTGTACCTGGAAGGTTTCAGCTGCTACTGCACTTGTAGTAATGTCACAATTCAATGTAAGAGTCATTTGACCATTTTGGTCTAGGTCCAACTCAAGGTCATTGAATGTTAGTGAAGCATCAGCATCGGTAGCAGCAGTATCTGGATCTGAATAATCTTCCTCATCAGATACAGCTACTCCATTTTCATCATTAATTACACAATTGTTTACTACAGAAGCATCTGTAAGTGTACCAGCCTGTCCGAACTGCATGTCGGTAACAGTAGTTCCTTCTACGTCATTGTTGTCAATAACGAATTCCATTAGCTGGAAATCACTTGCACCTGCAACAAGGCTCTTACCGTTAGCATAACCATCTGTTCTGCTTAAATCTAAAGTTGAAGAACCAACGGTAAATTCAGCACCTTCTGTAGAAGCACCTGTAATATCAGCAGCAGCAACAGTATCTCCACTACCGCTGTATTCAGCATCTACATCAGTAGATCCTGTGTAAGTAACAGAGTACTCATCGTCTGCTGTAGCAGCTGGAAGAATGTCACTAACGAAGGTTAGCAAGTGAGTACCAGCAGTAAGCTCGAACTCATCGCTAAATGTAACTGTAGAGTATGCAACGCTGTCATCAACATCGGCAGCGTCTGATTCGCTAGCAACAGTATCTCCTTCTGTGTAAGCAGTACCAACTGCGTGGTCTACAAGCTTGAAATTATCAAGGCTCGCATTTACACCAGCAAGAGCTAGAGCAGAAGTACCGTAAGCAGCACCTGCGTTGTTTGCATTTACATCAAATGCAATTGAACTGATAGTTATATCCTGCCCAACTGTTACACGTAGAGTAAGGAATGAGAACTCATCTGTATCAGCAGCAACTGTTTGATTAGTTGTGCTTGAAACATCCTTAGCAAGGGCTAATTTACCTGCATTTACTGTGTAGGTATTTAGATTCACATTAGATGCAGTAGCATCTGTAGAATCAGGAGATGCACTATTTACAACTCTTGGAGAGAACATACCTAGTTCTGGTACCTCTGCAAGAACATCACTTCCTTCGTCAAGAGAGAAGATGATTGTCTCAGCATCAGAACCACCGATCACATCACCACGGATTTCAAATACTCTGTCATCACCATCCATAAGGGAATAACCATCTTCAAGCATTACGAAAGATACCCAGTCGCCGCTTGGAGACTCCACTACCTCAGAAACAGCAACACCAGCCTGATAAAGAGCCATATTGGCAACATTATTAGCGTCGATTGTACCGTTTACTTCTAATGTAACTGCTCTGACATTAATGTCAGTATTGTTGGCATCAGCCTCATCAGTGAGTCTGAATTCACCAAGCTCTTCGTTTACAGCACCAACGTCTACAGTTTTACCTGAACCGTTAGCCGTGAAACCTAGAGTACCGATTTCATAGTCAGAAACTTCAAGTTCACTACCTGTAACCGGAAAATCCCCAGCTACGCTTGCAGCACTAGAAGTTACGTCTTCTCCAACCTTAATACCAAAAGCGTGCTGTGTACCAGCTGTAGCGCTTGATAGCTCAGCTACGATGTTTAGCTCAACACTTTCACCAGCTTCAACCAAAAGGCCGGCACCGTCGAAAGTTAGTTCAACTTCATCAGCCTGGTTTAGAGAGCGAGCCGTAGAAACACGAGCTCCATCTGTTGTTGCAAACCATACGTCCTGGAAGTCTTCTTCGTCACCAAGACCGCTTCTTGTAACAGTTACTCCATCAACCAATACATCCTCGTCTGCTGCTTCAAACTTAATAGTTGTGAAGACAACTGAGGCAGCATCTTTAGGGATGTTTTGACCTTCGTCTGGAGTATCACTGCTTAGAGAAACAACAAGGTCTCCGCCAACTGGTGGAGGAGTTGGACCGTCTTTACAAGCGTCGATCATTACGCCTTCAGAGGCTTTAACGATCATTTTAGCTGCTTCAACTCTTGTGGCGAACTTAGCAGGACCGGCTGTGCCGTCTGCAAAACCACCAATGACGCCGTAGCAGTAAGCTGTACCAAGGTAACCATCGTACCAAGAACCAGCCTCAGCATCCGCGAAGAAGTCTGAACCCATCATTCCGGCATCAAGGCCGTTGGCAATAGATAACATCTTAGCAAGCTCAGCTCGGTTTACATCAGCGTTAGGACGAACTGTAAGTGGGCTTGAACCCTTGTCGCCTGTCATGATGCCAAACTGATTCATGACTCCGATTGGGCCATCAAACCAGTCACCAACCTTTACATCACTGAAAATGCTGCTACCTAGTGTCTCGCCCACAAGCATATTGTGAGTAGCTACAACTTTAGCAGTTTCAGCTCTGTTGATATTTGAGTTAGCGTTTAAAACCTCAGCATCCTTGAAGGATCCATCAGCTTTAAGAGCTTCCACATAGCTATACCCCCAATGATCCGCCGGAACATCGGTGTAAGCAAACGCTGTCGTTGAAAGGACTAGCGTCGAAAGTACTGCCACCATTGAAATGGAGGCAATCGCTTTACGAATTTTTCCCATACTTTGTTTGGGTTAAATGATTAATAAAAAGAAATTTTATGAGGCACTATATATTAAAGTCTTCACGGCCGGACCATCGACGACCCGATCGCTTAGACGTTTTTTTTCAACATTCATCGTGAGATCGCCCGTGCTATAGGTGCGTTCACGCCTCGTTTTCAATGAGCAAAATTGCGGGATATATATAAAGGGAGTCGATTTACTTTCGAAAGTTCATGGCTTGTGTAAGCCTTTTTCTGTGTTTCTTGTAATGTCGGTTTTGGTTCTTTCTAAGGGAAAATTTAGCAAAGCGGGTATACAGCGTCAATCCGTTTTGGGTAGCCGGGAAGAACCGAAAAAACCTGAAACACGTAAATGATCGATCTGAAGGTGGATAGGTGGTATGCTATTTTGCTGATGCAGTAGCCGATCCGGACCTTCAATAGATTCGACTAGTATAACTGGCTGGAGGCGTTGGCGTTTCAAAAATGAAGGTGACAGAATCGTGAGTTATTGTAGTGCTGTCGGCGGCCGCGGGGGTGTTGACTGGTCGAGGATTGTGGGGTGGCTGTTTTGGCTGGATTTTTCTTGTTGTGTAGTCGGGGACTGGTGGGTGGCTTTTTGCTTGTTGATTGCGGCGTGTGGCACTTTGAGGTTGTTTGACGTGCCTGGGGAAATCTGTTTTGGAATTTTGGGCCGTGGGCCATAGACTTATTTGGTTTTGTTGTTTTTTGTTGCGAGGTGGTAGAATTGCTTTATGAAAAAAATCTTATTAGTCGGAAATTGTCCTCTACCAGAGAAAAATGGACAGGTGAGGCCCGCGGCCGGCCTAAGGACCTGGCAGTTTTTGAAGCCTTTGAAGGAAATGGCGCGAAGGGGCGAGATTGAACTAGTGAGCTTATTAATTGAGATGGAAGGCAGGGGGAGAGAGGCTACGAGAGAGGCGAGGGATGAGCGAATGGGGGCCGAGCGAGCGGGGGCGAGCGAGGCGGGGGCGAGCGAGGCGAGGGCGAGCGAGGCGAGGGCCGAGGGGGCGCACTATAGGGAGTACACCGTTGATAAAAATGATCCGAAGTTACAGACATTTGTGCAGGGTATATACGATGGGGGGCCCGCGCCAGCGGGCGAAGACAGGAATGGGGGCGAGGCGAGCGCAGCGAGCCGAGCCGGAAGCCAGTTTGATGCGATAATCGCCGTTAACACATTCCCCTCTTATATAGTCTCTAATATTAGGTGCAATAATGGTCGGGCGCCGCTGTGGTGCGACCTCAATGGCTGGATCATGGCTGAAGCCCAGGCTCAGGCCTATAAAATGGGGAATAATGACTACCTCCCCCACTACTTCGAGATGGAGAAAAAAATTCTGCTAGCCGGGGATAAATTTTCGTCAGTTTCCGTGGCTCAAAGCCATGCAATCATTGGTGAATTGGCCGTGATGGGGAGAATTGGTAGAGAAAGTTTTGGTTATGAGTTCGTAGAACATGTGGCAAATGGGACTGAAAATTTTGAGGGAGAGGATACTAAAAATAAGGATTTTGAAATAAAAAAACTACCGAATGATGCCTTTGCCCTTCTATGGATGGGCGGATACAATACCTGGGTAGACGAACACACCCTCTTCCAAGCCCTCGAAGTGGCTATGAAAAAATGTGAGAAACTCCACTTTGTCTCTACAGGTGGGGCAATTAAGGGACTTGAAGAAAAAACCTTTAATCGTTTCAAAGAGATGATTGAAGGCAGCAATTATAAAGAGAGATTCAACTTTCTTGGTTGGGTTGAAACCAACGAAATTCCCTCAATATATAAGCGCGCCGATGCCGGAATTAATGTTGACCGAAAGTGCCTGGAAACCTTAATGGGAGCCAGAAATCGAATTAATGAGATGATGAAATTTGGGCTACCTGTTATCACAACTGAGGGCAGTGAAATCGCCTACGAAGTCAAAAAATACGAGGCCGGAATAACTGTTGCAAGTGGCGATCACGAGAAACTTGCCGAGGCAATCTGCTCAATGTACGAAGAATGGCGAGGTGGAGAGGAAAGAGCGAGTGAGAAATATCGAACATACGGAAGAAATGGGCAAAAATATATTGAAGAAAACTGCAATTACAAAGTCACAATTGAGCCAGTTATCGAGTGGCTAAAAAGCCCAAAGTCGGCTCCAGACAAGGGCAATTTCATAAAGCTTGAGGGCGGAAAAATCAAAATGCTATTCAGATACCTCAGAGAAAATGGGATTAAAAAACTTCTCACTAAAATCTGGCAAAAAGTTGGCAAATAGTTTTAAATGTTAGCTCATGGAGGTTAAAACTAAAAAAATTGGATTAGCGCTTGGAGGAGGCGGAGTGAGGGCCTGTTTTCATATTGGATTTTATGATGTTCTGAGAAAAAATAACATCGAAATAGGCTGGATTACAGGCACTAGTATGGGTGCGATTATTGGCGCAATGATGGCGATGGAGCTTGAACCAGAATCAATTGCTAATTTCGCTCGTAGATGTAGAAACCTGGAATTATTAACTGTCAAAAATTTTGGCTATTTTGACGAAGGACTACTAAAGCGGGATGAGATCTCAAAGGCATTATATGCCGCTTTTGGTGAAAAAACCTTTGCTGACCTAAAAATACCTTTTGCCTGCACCGCCGTGGACCTGGAAAGCGGAGAAGAGGTGAAGTTTAAAGAGGGCAGTGTGATGAGTGCGGTAGAGGCATCATCGGCTTATCCGTTGATATTTCCGCCAGTATTTTTAGATCATCAATACCTTGTCGATGGGGGCATTTTGGATGCCGTACCAGCTGTCCTGGCTCGCGAAATTGGTGCCGAAAACCTGATTGCAATCGATATCCGAAACTATGAAATGCGCCAAGACATCGCTGGACAGGTTTTCCTTAAGCACTACAAAAAGCCCGAAGAGGCCGGGATGATGTCGTTTTTTAAAAATATTTTTAAAAAGAAAAAAAGCGATTTCATGCTAATGGTGGAGATACTTTTAGCCACTATCTCGATAGCTTCTAAAACAAATTCAGATATGAATATCGAAAAGGCAAAACCGGAAATTTTCTTTGAACCGATGGTGAACGTGGGGCTTTTAGATTTCAGCAAAGTAGACGAGGCCATCGAAATCGGCCGAAAAGAGGGAGAGAGAATGCTGCCGGAGATACT
>CAYHGX010000015.1:0-36507 GCA_964356355.1 uncultured Candidatus Peribacteria bacterium
GGCAACCAGCGCATAAAAACTATGCACTCAATTCTATCCAAATTTCATTTCTTCTCATAAACCAAGGCGTCCATGGTGGGTTGTATTGGGAAAGAGTATGAGAATTCTTGAAATCTACTTTATTCGCCTTTAAGGCAGACACGAGCTCATCATTTTTCGTTTGTACTGTCTCATCTGAAACGAATCCTGAAAATCTTAATACAGCATAAGTTTTTGCTGGGATCTTCTCTATAACTACATAATCTTTTACAGGTTTTGGCAGACTTTCCATGGTGTATTTAGATGGCATCACAAAGTTAATAGTATAACTTCCGCCTTCATCCTCAAGGCTGGTGACAGGAGTGGTCATTGCAATTTTTTCCGAGTTTTGTGAGCTTACAGGGGTGGTCATTGCGATAGGTTCATTGACGGTATTGTTTCCAAAAATATAGTCGGCAATTCGTCGAAAACCCTCTTTCGTAGCCTCTTCTCTTGTTCCTTCAACAGTAGTTTTTGCAATAATAATTGGCTCGTATTTTCTTACTTCGTATATGTCATTTTTACTAATGACCTCGTAATTTGGTTCCTCAATATTCCTTATAGAGAGCCAGCCCCAAAGAATCCAAAGTCCAAATAAGATCACAACTACGATTAAACCGATGTTTAATATTTTCATGATGAGTTTTGTTTACAATTTGCGACTATCATATGCCCAGTGTAGCAGAGTTTGACGTTGTTTGGGCCGACAATGCCAATTTCCTTTATCGCAATTCCTCGTTAACTGTGCAATGTGGCGTTTCATCGCTTTCCATCGCTTAATTTGGCGTGTGTCCTCATCGGGTGTCCGTCGTCCCATATAATATCTGCAATACCATTGAAACCAGCCTCGAGGATCCTGCGGATGTATCCACTCCTTTTTCCTCCAATAGGAAAGTGGCTTGCTGGCATTTATTTTAAAAAAATTCAACTCACTATTGTGAAATTTGGGGGAAAGATTCGCTTTTTCAAACCAACTATCAGGGAATTCTTTTTTGCAGTCAGTCATATATTTGCCACCAAAAACTCCCATTTCTAACATCTGCTTTGGTGTCAGTTCAGGCTTAAATTCTGGGTCAAAACTTTTGCCAATACCTTTGATCAGTTCATAGCTATATCCCTTTTGCATTTTGTCGTTTACCAGAATGATTTTTTTCATATTTTTATGTGAGTCATATTTCTCGTTTACTATAACATTTAAAATTTAAAGTTGGAGGTTTGAGTTAATAGCTCTTGACGGGTGAGTGCATGCTCACTATGATGAGGAAACTATAAGCTAAATTTGTTTGCCTTCGTTATATAAAACACCACTCACCATGTCCGACCAAACGATATCCTGCCCCAAATGTGGCACGCAAATTCCGCTAACAGATGCTCTAACTGAGGAGATTCGCCATCAGCTTCAGGGTGAGATGGGCAAGGAGCTCAAAGAAAAAGAGCAGGCGCTTGAGGAAAAAGCCAAAGTCTTAGAAGAGAGCCAGAAGAATATTGATGAGCAGGTAGGCAAAAAGCTTGAGGTTGAGAAGCAAAAGATGTGGGAAATTGCTCAAAAGAAGGCCGGAGAAAAATTTGATGTCACAATTCAGGATCTAACGAAGGCCAATGAGGAAAAGGAAAAACAGCTCGATGAAATGCGCAAACAAGAGCTGGAACTGAGAAAACAAAAGCGCGAGATAGAGGAAAAAGAGAAGAACCTAAAAGTGGACCTTGAGCGCCAATTGGACGAGGAGCGGAAGCAAATTCAGGAGCAGGCAAAAAAGGATGCGACCGAGGAAAATCACCTAAAAATGGCTGAAAAAGATAAGCAGATGGATCAACTGAGAAGGGCGTTGGAAGAGGCCAGGCGTAAAAGCGAACAGGGTTCTATGCAAATTCAGGGTGACGTGCAGGAAAACGATCTCAAGCTAATGTTGCAGAATAATTTTCCGATCGATTCAGTGGCGGATGTGCCCACGGGAATTAAGGGCGCGGATCTTGTACAAACCGTAAATACTCCTTTTGGGGCCAAGGCTGGAGTGATTATTTGGGAATCAAAAAACACTAAAGAATGGAGCAACGATTGGATTAAAAAACTGAAGGGGGATCAGGCTCTTGTGAAAGCCGATGTATGTATTTTGGTTTCCCAGGCCCTGCCCGAGGGCATGAAAGATTTTAAATTTGAAGGGGGAGTGTGGATTTGCAGTTACCAGTCTGCGCAATCCTTAGTGACAGTTATTCGTATGCATTTGATACAGGTGAGCCAAGTTACGCAGTCTTTGGTGGGCAAAGATGAAAAGATGGAGCTGCTTTATAGATATTTGTCTGGCAATGAGTTTAAGACGCGATTTGAAAATATAGTTTCAGCCTTTACCACTATGCAGGCTGATCTTGAAACGGAAAAACGCTCCATGGAGCGCAGCTGGAAGAAGCGAGGAAAAGAAATTGAACGCGTGATAATGAGTACCTCTGGAATGTATGGCGACCTTCAGGGTATTATTGGCGCCTCCTTGCCTACGATTAAATCCTTGGAAATGCCAGAGGATGATGAAATCGAAGAGGACAGACCCTAAACATAAGAATGCGCCCTCGTCAAAATGCCGGAGGCCATAGCCCTGGCTGCGACTTCCGCATACACGGTTGTTGTGTTTAGTACCATGATTGAGTTGATTCTTGTTCTTTCCGCTTCCAATGTTTCAATACTAATTTTAAGTTTTTCAGCCAATTCCGCCACCATGTCACCTGGAATTATTTCATTACCATTTTCATGATATGCCTGACATAACGACGTAGAGGCCAGCATTATTACTGGCTTCTCTGAGGCCTCGATTGCCTCTAGCATTGGCCGTACAACATGGTAGAGCTGCAAAACATTTTGTAGCTTGGAATCTACCGCCCCCTCCTTATATTCAGCAAAATACATCGCATCTCTAATGTCCCTGCTTTGCTCTGGATCAAGGGTGTGAATTTTTACATATTCGCTTATAGCCATAAGTTGGTCGTGGTACTTGCTGATGCTTGGATCGGCCAATTGTGCTCCACCCACAACATAAACTTCCTTCACCTTCCCTGCTACCGCCCCAGCACGAAGGTGATCCGCAATCACCACCGGTTTTGACAACAGCACCAGTTGTTCATTTATCTTGGCCAATAGTTCCGGATCTGAAACCTCACTTAGTTTATCAGCCAAATTTTCGCGCAGAATTCTAATGACATATTCCTTTACTGGGCGCGGCATTTTGTCAGCCAAAATCTCTTCAAGCGGGGCAATGTTACAATCAAGAAAAACAGTATTAATACCCTCCTTTACCATTGTCGCTATTGCCACAGCAAGCTGTTCAAACACCTCGCTCCAACATTGAGGAAACTTCACAATATCAAAGTCCAGAGTGGGCTGAGTAAATTTATGCAACACAACATCGTATTTATGACTACTTTCCTTCCTTAATAGCCCAGGAAGAACCTCCCTCACCATATTGGCAAAAAGCATAGTGGTCTCGGTTACAAGGATTGCTGCCCGTTTTTCCTTGCCTATAGAATCTATTATTCTGGTCCCCTCAGTAATTTGTTCAACTGTATGCACCCATTGTGCTTCGGGTTTTACTGTATCTACTTGCTGTTCTTCCTCACCCTCCATCGCACTAATATTCCCCACATACACTAGGGGCTGTGCTCCCTCTGAGTTATAGTGTGCTGTCATGCAATTCACAAAGGCATCGCTGCGGAATTCTGTTGTCCAATCTGGATGTCCACCATTCGTAGTCACGTACCGTTTTTGCTGCAGCTTTCCATCGTAAATGTGAATTACAGTGTGTTGCCCCTCCACCTCTGCTCTGCGTGGAGGAAGAGATAGGGGATGGACTTCTCCCTTTTTGATACCAAATGTTTCCTCAATATTTGCAGGGACAACATCAAATTTATTTCCCAACCCAGCCTCCTTTAACATCTCTTTGATTACAGACATATTCACCCGCCTATTTGCCATCGTATTAACCATGATAATAAACGGAGCAGCCCCTTTCGGTCTGCTTACCTTCACCTCAAAGCAAAGTGTTTTTAGCTCCTGCTCAGGGATATGTTCAGGGCCAAATGGCGCTTGACGCACCTGGTGTTGCACGACATCTTCACAACCAAAACCCACTGCCGGCATTTTATTTAAGCGTGCATCGAAATCCATCTCGCCTGTTGGATCCATTCTTTCGGCAAGGCGGACTATCTCAAGTAATTTTCCTGCTGAATCTTCATCCGTAAGCAATTCTCCATGCCTCTTCTCTAGACGGTTCGCCGCTGTAGTGTAATCAAATCGAAAATCAGTTCTAATATCACGGATATGTAGCTCGTGGCACTCATCTTCTTCCGTACATTCACAATCTACCAGGCCTATATGATTCATCACCATGCCTAGGGGCACAGCATTATAGTACATTGCCGCCACTCTCTCTAAGTCTGCTCGGTTGAAATCCGCTTCTACCGAGTAATACATCTCTCTATACTGACCGCTTTCTTTCACATCAACTAATCTCTGCACCTTACCCAGTGTCAGCAGCTTTGAAAGCAAAAGCAATACCTCTGCACGATTTGATATGTATCCAGGATTATTTCCATATTCACGACTCGGAATTGAAACCCATAAAAATCTCTTTCCATCAGGCCTCACCTCACAGCCTGTGCCTTGAGGGTTATTATCCACAGCTAATTCTGGTTCATTACCTGGCGACATGATAAGCTTTAACAAGATACGGCAGAGTACAATATTGCTCGCGAAAAGTCAAGCATCGAGTTCCTATTAAATCCCCTGAAACCAGCATTGACAGTGAGCGGATACTCACCTACTGTGTAACAACTAAATCCGCCAATGAACTCAATCAATACAGAGAGGCCAGAAATCGAAATCAATTCCTGCTTCCGCCGAGCCCTGGAGCTCATGGAGAAAAGCCATAAAACTCTCTTCATCACCGGTAAGGCCGGCACGGGCAAATCCACTTTACTCGAACATTTCCGCAGTATTACAGGCAAAAACGTAGCAGTCCTCGCGCCCACTGGCGTGGCCGCCCTCAATGTAAAAGGCCAAACCATTCACTCTTTTTTCCGCTTTCCACCGCACATTACCAAGGACGATATTCGCAAAAAATCACCCACCAAAAAGTTGGCTGAACTGCTGCTGCACCTTGACGCCATTATCATCGATGAAGTTTCGATGGTGCGGGCCGATTTGCTGGATTGCGTGGACGAAGCACTGAAATTTTATCTCAAAAATAGTGAACCCTTCGGTGGCGTGCAGATGATCTTTATTGGTGACCTATATCAGCTTCCACCAGTGGTTTCCGGCGACGATGAGAAGGTGATGTTTCGCAATTTCTATCAGAGTCCCTACTTTTTTGATGCCAAAGCTCTGGACGAGGTGGAGCTTGAACTCGTAGAACTCGAAAAGATTTATCGTCAAACAGATCCTGATTTCATCGAACTGCTCAACAAAATTCGCAATAGCGTCGTGCAGGATTCGGACATGCAAAAGCTCAACAGCAGGCATCTCTCCAATGCTCACGAATTTGAAAATAGCGATGATTTTCGCATTACGCTCACCACTACCAACTCCGCTGCCGATACCATCAATGCTACCAAACTCGCGCAACTCAAAACTGCATCCAAACGTTACCAGGGAGATATCGAGGGCGATTTCGACAACAAGCATCTGCCCACATCTCTCGGCCTTGAGCTGAAAATTGGCTCTCAGATTATGTTGCTCAACAACGATCCCACCGGTCGCTGGGCCAACGGCAGTATCGGGAAAATAGTTGATATTAAGCTGGACATTGAGGGCTGGGAAGAAAACTTAGTGGTTGAGTTGCAAAGTGGAAAAATAGTTGAAGTTACCCGCAATACCTGGAAGATTTTCAAGTACATTTACAATCACGAGCAGGGGAAGCTTGATGCCGATATTATTGGCTCTTTCACACAATATCCTGTGCGCCTGGCCTGGGCCGTGACTATTCACAAAAGCCAGGGCAAAACCTTTGATAACGTGGCGGTAGATATTGGCTCCGGGGCCTTTGCCCAGGGGCAAGTTTATGTGGCCATCAGCCGCTGCACTAGTTTCGAAGGCTTGGTGTTGAAACGTCCAATCCAAAAGCGCCACATCTGGCTCGACGCCCCGGTAACCCGATTTGCGAAACGCTTTCAGTCCTCCAATATCTGATCAGTAAGCCTCTTCTCAATTGCCGATAGATCGGTTTTTTGTTTCATCATTATCAACTCGGCATCGTCCTCAGAAGGCATACCCAGATGGTCATGGATTCTGTCCAGAATAATCAAAATTTTAGTGATTTCCTGCTCGGCCCGTACATTGATTTGCAGATCTATCTCTTCACGCAAATTACCAACTTTAGCCGAGCGATTTTGGCTTATCAAAACGATAATCGCCAAAAATATTGCCTCCAAAGAAACGATCATTGTTAGCAGACCAAATGGAAACGGATCAAACACGGGAATCCCCGGTATAAATCCAGTATTTGTTAAAATCCAAATCCCAAACCATAGGGCATTGATAGCTAGAAAGAAGACTGTTCCAAAGGAAGCGGTTAAGAAATCCGCAACTTTATCACTGAATTTTCGCTGCGCATCCATCTTCGCCTTAAAGCTCTGAATTTTTTCACGATGCAATGCCACAAGTTTTTTGTGCAGCTCAGGACTATTTTTAATAGCTTCTTTTAAAATCATAGGAGATATGGAGTTAAAACCCCCATAATATAAACCTTTTAATTTCGTTTTCCTAGCTCCTCTTCTATTTCCCTCAAGGAGATATTCTGGGAGCTCATTAGTACAAAGAGGTGATAGATTAGGTCAGAACTTTCTTCAATCACTCTTTGCCGGCCCTCCTTGCGAGCAGCCTGTAGTACCTCGAGGGATTCCTCTTCCACCTTTGCCAAAATGGCTTCCAATCCGCCGCTGATTAGAGAGGCAGTGTATGATTCGGAGGGCATTTCCTTTTTGCGGTTTTCAATGATTTGAAAAAGCTTATTCAGAGTGAATTTTTCTTTAATGTCATCTCCAAAACATGAAGTTTCACCAGTGTGGCAAGTGGGGCCTTTTGGCCTTGCAGAGATCAAAAGGGAATCATTGTCGCAGTCCATTTTAATTTTTACTACTTCCAGATAATTGCCACTGCTCTCGCCCTTTTGCCATAGCCGATTTTTGCTGCGGCTAAAAAAGGTGACGAGCTTATTTTTAAGGGTTTTTTCTAGCGCCTCCTTGTTCATAAAGCCGACCATTAAAACGGCCTTTGAGTCCACCTCCTGCACTATTGCAGGGACCAATCCGTTTAGCTTGGAGAAGTCTAATTTTGATATATCTAATTTCATAGTCTTATTATTTGGTTATTAACATTTAAGTAATTTTTGAGATCTTTAATCTCTATTTGGCCATAATGGAAAACAGTTGCTGCCAGGACTGCATCCACCTTTGCCACTTGGAAGGCCTGAAGAAAATCCTCTTTTTTACCTGCTCCACTTGAGGCAATTACCGGGATGTTTACTTTGGACTTTATGGCTGAGAGTAGCTCTAAATCATAACCATTGCCTCTGCCGTCGCAGTCTAGTGAATTTACGAGCAACTCCCCGGCGCCAAGTTTTTCCATTTCCTGACAAAATTTTACTGCCTCTATACCTGTCTTTTTTCTGCCTCCCTCGATAAAAATTTCCCAGCAATCATCGCTTCTTTTTGCATCAACTGAAATAACAATACACTGGGAGCCAAACTGCTTTGAGGCCTCTTCGATCAATTCAGGATTTCTAACTGCCGCAGACCCAATTGAAACCTTATCTGCGCCATTATTCAGTAAGTCGCTAATGTCCGCTGTGGAGGATATACCGCCACCAACAGTGAAGGGGATAGTGATGTTTTTAGCAATTTTACGTACAAGCTCACAGAGAGTTTTTCTCTTTTCTAGCGTGGCAGTGATATCCAGGAAAACAAGCTCGTCTGCGCCCATTTCACTATATTTTTTTGCTAATTCTACTGGATCTCCAGCATCTCTTAAATCAACAAAACTAGTGCCCTTCACAACGCGGCCATTCTTGATATCCATGCAGGGGATTATGCGCTTGGCTAAATTATTAAGCTGGAATTTGGCTATGGCCTGAGGGAGATCGATAAGTCCTTCATAAAGGGCTTTGCCGATTATGGCTCCGGTGGGGCCGGCGGCGGCTAGCTCTTCGAGATTTTTTTCACTGCTCACGCCGCCGGCCACAATTACATTTAGGCCCGACTTTAACACTTTTCTCACACTCGAAATGTTAGGTCCAAAAAGCATTCCATCACTTTCAATGTCTGTGAAAATGATATTTCGCACGCCCGATTTTTTCAGTTCCACTAAAAAGCTATTTAATGTTTTTCCACTGTCCTGTACCCATCCATCAGTTAAAACTTTGTCCTTTCTCGCATCCACAGAAACGATAATTCGCTCATAGCCATATTTGCGAATAAGCTCTTTAATAAAGCCGGAATCACAAGTTGCAGAGGTGCCAATGATTATTCTATCTACGCCAATCTTAAAAAGTTTTTCGGCGTCTTCAATCCTCCTGATTCCTCCACCAACCTGAACGGAAAGCAAAGTGCCCCGGCAAATCATTTTAATTGTTTCAAAATTAACCGGCCTGCCAATTTTAGCTCCATCCAAATCCACAATGTGCAGCATCGTAGCCCCTGCATCCTCAAAATTTCTGGCAATTTCCAGTGGATTTTGGGAGTAGATTTTTTGCTTACTGTAGTCACCCTGACTTAGCCGCACGCATGCGCCATCTATCAGGTCTATTGCTGGATATATCAACATAATCTTATAAAGTTATCGAGTAATTTTAGCCCTGCCTCTCCAGATTTCTCCGGGTGAAACTGTACTCCGTAAAAGTTTTTAAACTTCACTGCTGCACAAAATGTAATACCATATTCAGAAGTGGCTACCACACTTTGATCTACTGGTTTTGCATAATAGGAATTCACGAAGTAGAAGGAGCTTTCAGCTTCAATGCCATCAAAAAGTGGGCAATTTTTTACGGACTTCACATTGTTCCAGCCAATTTGCGGCACAGTCAGTCCAATTGGAAAGCGCTGCACTTCGCCATCCACAACCCCCAAGCACTCAGTGTCATTTTCGGACGAATAATTTAAAAGTAACTGCATACCCAGACAAATTCCAAGAAAGGGATTCTCAAGCTTTTTCAAAGCTGTATCAAAGCCACTTTCTTGGAGCTTATCCATGGCTGCGCCGGCGGCACCCACGCCCGCAAAAATGATTTTTGCCTCAGGCTTCATCGCCGCCGGCGCCCCAATCACCTCATAGCTCTCTCCCAATTTTTCCAGGGCATTCTTCACACTTTGTAAATTCCCCGCCCCGTAATCAATAATTTGAATCATAGTTTTCCTTTAGTTGTAGGTAATAAGTCACGTGCTCGTTCATCAATCTCACAGGCCTCCCTCAGAGCTCGCGCAAAGCTCTTAAAGGCTGCCTCTAGCCTGTGGTGCTCATTCTTCCCTGGATTCAGATACTGAATGTGCAGATTTATCTCGGCTCCCAGAGCCACAGACTTAAAGAAGTGCTCCATCATCTCGGTAGAAAAATCATTTACCATTTCGCGCACCGGCTCATAGTTTGTTTCAAAGCCAAATCTCCCAGCCAAATCCACCGCGCATACGCAAAGCACCTCGTCCATCGGCAGTATCAAAGATCCATAACGCCTCACCCCCTTTTTATCACCAACTGCCTGCTTTATGGCTTGTCCAATAACAATTCCAAGGTCCTCAGTTAAGTGGTGATCATCCGTTTGCAGATCTCCACGCCCCTTAATTTTCAGATCAAACAGTCCGTGTTTAGCGAAAAGTTCCAACATGTGTTTCAAAAATCCCAACGGCAAATCAATCTCATATTTGCCACTTCCATCCAAATTCAGCTCTAGCTCAATCTGGGTCTCATTGGTATCTCTGATGATTTTAGCCTTTCTCATGGTAATAATTTGTTAACAAATATTGATAAACCATCACTGTTCGTTTCTATTCTCACACCTCTCACTCCCATATTTTTCGCAAACCCCAAATCTGTTTCACGATCTCCAACCATAAATGATTCCGCATAATTTACAGGAGTTCTCGCCAAGAAATCTTTAACTAGTCCTATCTTTGGTTTCCTGCATTCACAGCCATATTCCGGCATGTGTGGACACACGAAAATCTCATCAAATACTACGCCCGCCTCACCCAACTCCTCGATCAATTTATTCTGCGGTATCAGAAAATCCTCTTCCGGGAAACTCGCCGTTCCAACGCCATTTTGATTACTCACCATCACCAGCATGTAGCCAGCCTTTTTTAGCTTCGCCATGGCCTTCACCACACCCGGCAGAATTCGATATTTCTCCAGTGAATCGATTTGATAATCCGTCTGTGGTTCATCCAAAATTACTCCATCTCGGTCAATGAACGCCACCTTTTTAAGGCACTTTTTCAGACTCCTTAAAAATGCATCATTCTCCTTCCTGCTGCCAATCGCTGGCCGCAAGCATCCCTCTATTCTTGGTAGCTTACTTCGATCGCGAATAATAATTCCATCAGCCTCAATCTGCTTTTGAACCGCAGAAGCATTCGGCACTTTGAAAATAATAAAGTTGGCATCTGAAGGGTAAACTTTCAGCCCCATTTTTCCGATCTCACCTATTACCCGTGCTCGTTCAGTAAGAATTTCCGTCATCTGTTTACTCATTTTTGCCGCATCCTTCAAGGTTTTAACGGCCATCGCCTGGCTCGGGCCACTCACGTTATAAGAGGGCTTCACCTTATTGAGAACCTCAATTGCCTCACGCGAAGCCACCGCATAGCCTACGCGAATCGCCGCTTTCCCCCATGCCTTAGAGAGAGTTCTCAGCACAATTAAATTTGGATACTTCGTGATCATCTTCACCAAAGACTCCTTCTCCGCAAATTCAATATAAGCCTCATCCACCACTACCATGCCCTCAAAGCGCTCACAGATCTCGAAAATATCCGCATCGCGCATCACATTTGCCGTGGGATTATTAGGCGAACAGATAAACATCAACTTAGTATTTTCATCAACCGCCCCCATCATGCCCTCCACGTCAATTTGTAGCTCTTCCGTAAGCAGCACACCTCGATATTCCACATCATTAATATCCGCAAATACCTTATAAACCCCATAAGTAGGATCAAAACTCACTATGTTATCAACCCCCGGCCTGCAAAAAATTCTCATCACAAGATCAATCAGCTCATCCGAGCCATTACCCACGCAAATGTTTTCAACCCCAACTCTTAGATATGCTGAAAGTGCATTTTTAACCTCTGTAGATAATGGATCAGGATAACGATTCAGCGGTGCATTTGGATTCTCATTTGCATCAAGCAAAATCGGCCCATCGCCCTCAACTTGTGACGCCGCATTGTGCCTTGCACAGACATAGGGAGCAAGATCTCTAATATTCGGCCTTAATAATTTATTTAGATCTAGTTTCATGGTTTTTAAGTTAATGAATTTAATCTCACACTGACGGCATTTTTGTGAGCAAATAGTCCTTCACAGTCCGCCATCTTCTCTACAGTTTTTCCAATCGCAGCTATTCCCGTTTTATCCAACTTCTGAAAAGTAATCTGCTTAGTAAAACTATTTAACGATAGTCCACTGTATGCCTTTGCATAGCCATAAGTAGGCAGCGTGTGATTGGTGCCACTGGCGTAATCTCCCACCGCCTCCGGCGTATATTGTCCAAGGAATACTGAGCCGGCATTCTTTACATTGCCGCAGTATTTCTCTGCATCCACAATATTTAAGATCAAGTGTTCCGGCGCATAAGCATTCGAGAATTCAAGAGCCTGCTCAATATTTTCCGTCACAATTGCAAAGCTTTTTCCCAACGCCACACTCGCAATTTCCTTCCTCGGTAATTTCTCTAGCTGGCTCGCCACTTCATTCAAAATTTCATCACACTTTGCAGTATCGGTACAAAGTAATACCACCTGTGAGTCTTCTCCGTGCTCAGCCTGAGAAAGTAGATCTGCAGCCACAAATTCAGCTCGCGCTTCAACATCTGCAATCACTAGCGCCTCACTTGGACCAGCTGGCAAGTCTATGGCCGGACCATCGGCCTCAATCGAGGCCAGCATTTTCGCTGCGGTTACATACTGATTGCCAGGTCCAAAAATCTTATAAACCTTATTCACACTTTCTGAGCCATAAGCCATCGCTGCAATTGCTTGAGCTCCTCCCAATTTATATACTTTAGTAATCCCTACTAGATTAGCCGCATAAAGTAGTATGTCAGGGATTTTTCCCTCTCGATCTGGAGGAGTACAAAGCACCACCTCTTCGCAAGCTGCAATTTGCGCCGGGATTCCCAGCATCAGCACAGTAGAAGGTAGGGGAGCACTGCCACCGGGAATATACAGTCCCACTTTTTCGATCGGCCTAGTTTGCCTCGAACAAACCATTCCCGGCATAGTCTCTACCTCAATATCTGCCAGGACTTGAGCCTTGTGAAAGCTCTCAATATTACTCTTCGCCACTTCGAATGCAGACCTTATCTCAGGTGCAATTTGCCCCACTGCTCCAGCAATCTCCTCTTCGCTTACAAACAAATTTTCCAATTCAACTCCATCAAATCGAGCAGTATATTTTCGCAAAGCAGCATCTCCATTTTCTTTAACATCAGCCATGATTGGCCTCACTATTTCCATCACCTCATCGAAGCGAATATTTGGCCTCTTGGTAAGTAAAGCTTGTTCGTCTGCCCCTAGTTGTTTAAGAAAATATTTTTTCATAATTAGTGATTGAATTATCGAATTTAGCATTTTTGATGATTACGGCTTGAGAATCGGTCACTCGCTCTAGGACTTTTAGCCCATTTTCTTTAAGTGTTTTTCCACTCTGAGTAATGTCCAAAATGGCATCTGCCAAATTTAGTTGGGGACAGATTTCCACCGAACCTTTGATCTCAATTACCGATGCACTGAGTCCCTTTTTCCTCAGAAAATCCTTGAGAATCTTCGGGTAGGAGGTGGCAATTCTTTCGTGTTCAAGTTCCTTCAATGATGTGATTTCCGATGACTCCGGTACCGCAATTACCAATGAACACTTACCAAAATCCAGCCTTCTAATCACTGTGTAGTTGTCCTCTTTTTCAAGCAGTACATTCTCGCCAACAATTCCAAAATCGGCCACTCCATATTTTACATACTCCGGGATGTCACTGTTCCTCACGAAGAGAAGTTCCATGTCCATATTTTCGCAGCTTACAATCAGATTTCTGTCTCCCAGGGAAAATTTTAGTCCGCAACTTCGTAGGTACTCCAAACTCGGCTCCATGAGGCGCCCATTGCTCTGCACTGCGATTCTAATTTTGTTATTTTGTACTTTCATAGTTTGTTAAAAAATTAATCAATTGAGACACAGGCAGGGTTTTCTGCTTGCCCGACTGCATGGATTTCACTGTTACTTGGTTAGCATCTTTCTCTTCCGGACCTTGCACCACCACAAAAGGAATCCGCTTTTTATCCGCATACTTAAACTGTTTCTTCAGCTTTTCCGGCTCAAAATAGATCTCACATTTCAGTCCGCTCGAGGTTAGCGAACTATAGATTTTCAGTGAATCGGCGATCGACGTTTTATCAAAAAGAGTCACCAAAACCTGTGTGCTCTGTGGCATATTCGCAAACTCTTTGCGCTCTTCCATCGCCATCATGATACGCTCAAATCCAAACGCCACTCCTACGCCAGAGAAGCTTTCCTTACAAAAAACTCCACATAAGTTGTCATATCGTCCACCTCCACAAAGTGATCCCAAATCTGCATTTTCAGCGCTTACTACCTCATAAATCAGCCCTGTATAGTAATCCAGGCCGCGAGCCAAAGAAGGATCAAAATCAAGATATTCAACCTTCACTCCAAGTTCTTTCAGGTATCCCAGTACTGTTTCAATTTCGCTTGTATCATAAGCCTTCAGCTTTTTGAGCGTTGCAGCAATACTTTTTTCTGGGCTCAAAGTTTCAAGTAGATTATCGGCATTTTTCACTCCAATTCCTTGAAGCTCATCAAGAAGAGTCTCTTTGGAAACTTTCGCCATCTTATCAATAATACGAATAACCGCTAACGCCCTTTCCTTAGGCACTAAAAAGGCCTCCAATACATTGTTCATTAGTCTGCGCGAATTAAGCTTAAGTTTGAAATTTTCAAAGCCCAGCTCTTCAAAAACTTTCGTCACTACCAGCGCCACCTCCGCCTCCGCAATCAAACTTTCCGTAGCAATGACATCAATATCGCACTGGTAAAATTCCCGAAGCCTGCCCTTTTGCGGCTTCTCCGCTCTCCACACTCTCTGTATCTGATAACGCTTGAATGGCAGAGGCAAGCTCCCAAAGTTTGCTGCAAAATAGCGCGCAAACGGCACGGTGAGGTCGTAGGGGAGTGCTAGCTTTCGTTTTCCGTTGTCCTCAAAGCTGTAGGTCAAGCGATCGCCCTCCTCGCCATACTTTCCCAGAATTGTTTCCGCAGGATTTAATATTGGGGTTTCGATCTGATCATAGCCAAACCTTTCAAAAATCTTACGGATTTTATCGGTTACCAGATTTCTTTTGGCCATTTCTTGCGGCCCAAATTCGCGTGTTCCTTTTAGGATTATTGGTTCAATGATTTTCATAGTAGTTGTTATAAATAGTAATAAAAAAACCGCCTTCAAAACTTAGAGGCGGCTTAAGGTTTCTGATGATTGAGCTTATGTACGCGCAAGCACCAGCTTATAGCCGCCTTTTCCATGATGAAGCCAATGGGCAACACGGGTAATAGTAGCCGTACTTGAGCCGGTTTTCTTGCATATTTCTCTATAAGGGATTTTCTGATCTACCATTTTAGCAACTACAAATCGCTCCGTCATACTCTCCAATTCTGAAAGAGTACAAAGATCACGGAAAAACTTCTTGCATTCAGACTTGTTATCTAAAGCAAGTACTGCATCAAAGAGCTCATCTAAGGCCTTATTGTTTAGTTTTACATTACTCATCTCGATTCACTGTTTTAATATATTAAAACAATATTATCAAGTCACAAGCTTTTGTCAAGAAAATACTTTTCATCCCCAGCCCACAGGTTTACAATTCACCAATATATGTACATGATTGGTGCTATAACCTCTTCCACAGGGGTCTCTCAGGGAGAGCTGCTTCATTTTTATGAAACTGGCCAAAATGAAAGACTTAACACATTCATCGACGCCACCTACAGGAGATAAAATCTTATGGACTATTGCCTCCTGCTTAAAAAGAGGTGTAAACTCCCAAGGATAAAAACACCATATGGTTAGAGAAATTAGATCTCCTGAATTCGCCCATCCCTCTTCTTCCAATTTTCATAGTCGTCTTGTGCAAGCTGCAGACGACGCTCTACGCGATTTTAATTTAGTTCCACTAAATAATCTCATTGCTGAGACCAGAGAGGGGGTAATTCTGGTTGGACATAATGGCCGGAATACACGTGTCAGGAGTGTTAAATTCAACGGAAGCGATACTACAATCATCGTTAAAGCTGATGGTAGGGATTCATCCATAGTTCTCCCTGTCTCGAGTATTAGTAGTGCTTTTTTCCCAGCAGAATCTGAATAGTTATTCTAAAAGGTAGGGCCAAAAATTCAGGCCCGAATCTGATAAAGTTTATGATCCTCTACGTTTAAAAGAAGTGGAGCAACCTTTAACTTTGGATAAAGAGCAGAAAGCCTTTTACTTTCGCCCAAAGTAAATTGCACCTCGTCACTGATTTCAAATTCTGGCTCAAATTTTTCGAAGTGCTTTTTGGCTGCTTCGTTTTCCCATCCGGCATGCTTCACCAACCCATCAATGAAAATTTGTTTCCGTTCATGCAACTTCACCATTCCACAATTAGTGTGTCCTATTAAAACCAAATGTTCAATCCCGGCAATCGCAATCGCATAAGAAATTTTAAATTCCTTATTTTTCATATTCGCCCCCCCGGTCCTCAATATAAATGCAAAATCCCTAGGCTTACGCAAATGCTTTCTATTATCCATGCACATTCCAACTATAATTTTCGCGCCCCTGCAATGATCTAATGGCCTGCGTAAATTGTGGTATTCCAAAAGATCTCCAATTGGAGTGTCCAGATAGCCCTCAAAAATATCCTCCCGCCTATTAACGGGTACTAGTTTGTCGGTATTAAGCATTTTTAGCGGTAGTTGGTAAATTCCAGCGGAACAGTAAAGCTTTCATCGCCCTTTAATCTTTGGATAATTGCCTGCAGGTCATCGCGAGATTTAGAGCTCACTCTAACGGTATCTCCCTGGATATTGGCCTTAGCCTTTGGAAATTCATCTCTTACAATTTTCGAGATTTTCTTGGCATTTTCCTGGTCAAGAATTTTCACCAGTTTCATCTCCTGTTTTACTCTCATACCTCCAATCTCTTGAATCTTCTGACGATCCAAAATCTTTGGTGAGAGGCCACGAGCAATTATTTTTTGCAACAAAATCCCATACACAGATTCAATCTGATTCTCTGTTTCAGTGGTAACCTTAATGTCGTTATCACTTAATTCAATTTCAATTTTACTATCCTTCAAATCATAACGATTAGTCGCATCCTTTTTTGCCTGCTCCACAGCATTTTTCAGCTCCTGAAACTCAAATTCCACCACTATATCCATTGAACTTTCGCTGGCCATATTGAAAAAGAAATTATTAATATACCTGTCAATTATAAACTCATTGCAACTAATTTCAAAAGGCGTAATGTGGCACCTATCATAAAATTATTTTATGAATCTAAAAGGCCTTCTAGACTATTTTAAAAAGGATTTCCGCTGCGATCTACTTTCCGGCATTGTGGTAGGCCTAATAGCACTTCCACTAGCCATCGCTTTTTCTATTGCGAGCGGAGCCAGCGCCGAGCAGGGAATTTACACCGCGATCATCGCCGGACTAGTCATGGGCACCCTTTCCGGATCCCGTTTTCAGGTGTCTGGTCCTACTGGTGCCTTCATCGTAGTTTTACTTGGAGTTGTAAACAAATTTGGGCTCGACGGACTTATGATCGCCGGTTTTATGGCGGGAATCATTTTACTGTTGATGGGCCTTTTTCATTTTGGTTCAGTTATCAAATACATACCTTATCCAGTGACGGTAGGGTTTACGGCAGGTATTGGAGTGATCATTTTCTCCGGACAAATTAAGGATTTTCTTGGCCTAAACTTTGCTAGTCGTCCAAACGGCTTTGTTGAAACTTTAGAGCAAATTTTCAGATCAATTGCACAAGGAGTGAATCTAAGTTCGATTATAATCGGAATAGTAACTATTACGGTTTTTATTATTTGGAAAAGATATAGTAAAAACATTCCTCCCGCGCCAATTGCCCTTGCCGCTGGTATTTTAGCCAGTTTATTTATAACGAAATTTTTCAGTGATTCTCTTCCGTTACCTGTCTTCGTAAACGCCATTCCTGCCTCATTACCGAAGTTTCATATGCTCGGACTTACATGGGAAAGAGTAAAAGAGCTACTTCCCTCTGCTTTTACCATTGCTATGCTAGGAGCCATTGAATCACTTCTGTCCGCCGTAGTTGCCGATAGCATGACAGGGACAAAACACAGCTCCAATCGTGAATTAGTTTCTCAAGGAATAGGGAATATGATTATTCCATTTTTCGGAGGAATTCCCGCTACCGGGGCCATTGCTCGCACGGCTGCCAATATCAGAAATGGTGCTCGGACCCAGGTCTCCTCAGTCGTCCACAGTATTACCTTACTCTTGATCCTGCTCGTGGCTGCGCCACTCGCTAGCCACATCCCAATGGCCGCCCTTGCTGCAATTCTAATTATGGTTGCCTATAACATGGCCGAAATTCCGCATTTTATTCACATTCTCAAAGCACCAAAGGAGGATGCCATGGTGCTCCTTGCTACCTTTTTCTTGACCGTATTTGTAGATCTTACAATGGCTGTTGGAGTTGGCATTGTACTCGCGGCTATTCTCTTTATTAAGATGGTGAGCCAGCTATCTCTCAATAAAATTTTTGAAGACCCAGAAGGACTCAAGAGCGCCGGCACCAAGCGTCTTCATGCCTCCATTCGAAATTATCCTCAGATTATTCTCTATGAGTTGGCTGGACCATTGTTCTTTGGCGTTGCCTCCGAGCTGGAAAGTCGCATTGAGCATTCCCCGGGCCAAATCCTCATCTTGCGCATGAAGCACGTCTACCATATGGATGCGAGTGTTTTTAATATTCTCGAAATCATCGTTGAGCGGGCCTTAAACAATCGAGGTCATATATATCTTGCAACACTGCATCCTGCCATTAAGATCAAGCTGAAAAAGCTCGGAATCATAGACAAGATCGGTGGCGAATACTATGCTCCAACAAGTACAACTATTGCGATCGAAAGAGCCAAAAAACAGATTAGGGAGAGCAATAAGAAGTAGCTTATCAAGCGACGAACCCCCTGCTTCATGGACGATTTCTCTACACGCTACGGAAAACTCAACGAACACCAGCGCCAGGCTGTCGATAGCATCGAAGGTCCACTTTTAGTTATTGCCGGCCCCGGTTCAGGAAAAACAGAACTTCTGAGCGTACGCATCGCCAATATCCTCGATAAAACTGATACGCTACCATCCTCCATTCTTTGTCTTACTTTTACGGATTCTGCTGCAAAGAATATGCTTAGTCGTCTCTCCAAAATAATTGGGCCGGCCGCATATCAGGTGGCAATTCACACCTTTCACAGCTTTGGCAGCGAAATAATTAGCCGCTATCCCGAATATTTTTTTGATGGCCAGGAGATGAAGGTTGCTGATGATGTTATTACCATTCAGATTCTAGATAAAATATTTCATGATCTCCCTTTCAACACTCCACTGAAAATCCATCACGCCGGTGGACATTTTTCTGATTTTAAATCAGCCAAAGATGTTATCAGTAAGCTGAAAGTAGCAGGGTTAAGCCCGGAAGATTTTAAACAGTTTCTCGCAGCCAACGTGCAGTTTTTAGAACAAACCAAAGACTACATCCGAGAATTTTGGGCCAACATTAATCTTCGCAAGAAGGACTCAATCAATGAAGTCTCCAAATTTATCAGTTATTTACAGGACACCCCAAGCTCACAGCTTCCCGAAAATCCAATTTTCAAATCTCTCAAAAATCATCTTCTATTTGATCTGATTGAGGCTCAAGATGAGGCAACTGAAAGCAATAAAACTTCACCAATTACTCAGTGGAAAAGTCGTTATCTCGACAAGGATGATCAGGGAAATTTTGTGCTTAAGGATTACAAGAAAATGGCCAAAAATTTAGCATTTGCCGATGTTTATAAAAATTATCAACAATCCTTGGAAAAGCTCGGCTACATGGATTATGACGACATGCTGATTCGGGTTGTTAAGGCACTTAAGGAGCATGCTGATCTGCGGTTTAGCCTCCAAGAAAAATATCTCTACTTTCTTATCGATGAGTTTCAGGATACCAACGGTGTCCAAATGGAAGTGGTAGATTTGCTTAGTGATTCCGCTGTGAACGAGGGCAATCCTAATCTTTTTGTAGTAGGGGATGACGATCAGTCGATCTTTAAATTTCAGGGAGCAAACATCGCTAATATTTTGAAGTTTAAGGATAAATATCCCCAGGCCGATTTGGTAGTTCTTTCAGCCAATTATCGTTCCAATCAACAGGTGATTTCCCTAGTGCGTGACACAATCCTCCAAGGCACCGATCGACTTGAAAACTATCTGCCAGAAATGTCCAAGGAGCTCACCTGTGGCAATCCAAATATTCAAGATGGAGAAATTGCCACCAACTCTTTTTCCACCGAGGAGCAGGAATTTGCCTGGATAATTGAGAAAATAAAAGCTCTCATTAGCGGCGGCATAAAGCCAGAAAGTATTGCTCTGATTTCTCGCAAACACTCTGAGCTCATCAAGGCCGCGGGCTACTTTGAGGCGGCTGGAGTTGCTGTTAATTATGAAAACCGCAAAAATATTTTGCACCAAAAACACATCATTCAATTGATTCGAACCCTCCGATTCCTCAATCTTTTAAGCCAACAACGTCATGAGGAGGCTCAACATCTGCTTTCAGAACTTCTCACCTTTGATTTTTGGCAAGTTTCTCGCATTGAGATTTGGCGACTTTCATTTGAGGCCTTTGAAAAGCGTCTGCCTTGGTTGGAAGTTATGCTGAAGTCGCCTCAAGAAAAGGTACGCAATATTGCCAATTTTCTCATTACCCTTTCTACTTTCACCCAAGATCTCACAGCGGAACAACTAATCGATTTGGTAGTTGGTAATCGGGGAGTGAATATCAGCGATACTCTCGAGGAAAACCTTTTCGTTTCACCCTATAAGAGTTTTTATTTTCCTTCACACGATCCACAAAATGTTGGTCGTGAATATCTTGAGCTGCTCTCAAATCTTAGCTTTCTAATCAAGAAAATCCGACGTCTCACAGAGGCTACACCACTCTATTTGAGCAATCTGGTTTCAATTATCGAGCTTCACGAAAAGTATTCACTGCCAATCAACGACCCTGGACACCTCTTTAGTCACCAAGGTGGCGTGAATTTAATTACTTCCCATAAGGCCAAGGGCCTAGAATTTGATACTGTATTTGTTTTTAGTTGCGAGGAAGAGATTTGGAGCGACAAGGCAGGGGACCGATTTAACATGTTGCCATCAAACCTTCCGATTTTCCCAGAACGTGATAATCAGGATGACGTACTTCGGCTCTTTTATGTGGCCCTATCACGCGCCCAGCGCAACCTTTTTCTCACCTACCACACTCAAGATGAGAGCGGACGTGCTCTTTCACCCCTACGCTTTATCAAGCACGAAGACGAACTCGATTTCCTTGAAGATACAAAGGAAAACAAAACATTCATCAAAGTTCTCGAAGCCAAAACTTTCAATTTAAAGAGCCCGGTTGTTAGCGAAAATGAGCTCCAGTTTTTAAAAGGAAAAGTTCAAAATTATCAGCTATCAGCCACTCATCTCAACGACTTTATTGATTTGGTGCATGGTGGACCCGATAAGTTTTTCGAGAAAAACATCCTTCGTTTTCCAATTATGCCCTCCTTTGAGCTCTCCTATGGAAATGCCATCCACAAAGCTATAGACCGCTTTTACAAGGTATATAAAAAGGTAAAAATCCTCCCTACGCTCAACAACTTTCTCGATTACTATCGAGATGCTCTGAATTTTCAACGCCTGAATCCAAAGGTTTCTGCCCATCTGTATGCCAAGGGCCAGGAAAAACTTACCAACTATTACAACTTCCACAAAAACAACTTCAACCCACAGGATCAAAGTGAAACCAGTTTTGGGTTTGGGGGCTTCACAGTTGTTGATGGAGTGCCGGTTAAGGGTAAGATCGATCGCATGCAAATCAATGAGCAAACAGGTGAAATAAAGGTCTTTGATTATAAGACAGGTAAGACAATGAAAGATTTTGACGGTTACTCTTCAAATGAAAAAGTGAAGGCCTACAAATACAAAAATCAGCTAATTTTTTATAAACTTCTTATCGAAAATTCCCGTAACTACAAAGGGAAATTCACAGTAACATCAGGAACTCTGGAATTTATTGACGGTGAAAACGAACCGCGCTCACTCACTTATGCCATTACCAAGGAAGACACCGACAATCTTCGTGCGCTTATAAAAGCCGTTTATAGCAAAATTAAAACTTTGGATTTCAAAAGCCCGGATCTTGCAGATCCGGACTTTGCAGATGTCATGGAATTTGTAGCCTACCTTACTCAACAATGAAAGAGGCTTTCATGCCCTGTTCAGCGCGTCCAGCAATTGTTGAATAGGCCTCGTATTCACCAGAGTCCGGTGCATAAAACTTTAGACGAGTCTCTTCCTCAGGCTTTAAAGTAATAGAGCGAATCTTTGTGCCTTTAAGCGCAAAGTTATTAAGAGCCTTACCCCTGTTTTTTAAGTCGATAATTACCAATTGCCCTTCCTTTACTTTGAAATCAGCAGGGCTAAATGATGTGTCCAGCATTTTTACACTAAAAGTGACAGGAGGCAAAACTTCCTTTTCACAGGCAGCTAGTCCCAAAATTGCAACTAGAGTAATTCCTAAAATTAGTTTTTTCATATATTAAAAATAAATAATTATTTATTCAAAAGGAACATCAACCTCTTCACCGTAGAAAGGAATGTACACGTCATTATAGCCATTATCGCTGAGTGCCACAGTAAAGGCCTCAAGCTGAGTCTGCTCGCCATGTACTAAGAAGATCTTCTTTAAGCCATTTATGCGACCAATGTAATCCAGTAGATCACTGCGATCAGCATGGCCAGAGAAGGCATCCATTACATATATATTGGCTCGAACCTGGTAGGGTTCACCAAAAATATTCACCTCCTTTCTTCCATCAACCAAATACCTACCAAGCGTATTCTCCGCCTGATAACCCACGATCAAAACGGTAGTTTTTTCATCATCGATATTATTACGAAGATGATGAAGAATCCTTCCATGCTCACACATTCCAGAAGCGGCAATGATAACCATTGGCCCCTTCTTTCCATTCAAAGCTTTAGACTCCTCAGCGGAACGTGTATAGGTGAGTTCGCTGAAGCCAAAAGGATTGTCTCCGTGTTCAATGAATTCCTTATAAGTATTAGCATCAAAACACTCTGGATGAGACCTAAACACCTCAGTCAGGTTGCCCGCCAATGGACTGTCCACGTAAACCGGAATCTTTGGAATCTTATTGTTTTTATGCAAAACATTTAGGTGATAAACCACCTCCTGAGCTCGCTCCAAAGCAAAGGCAGGAATAATTAGTTTTCCGCCCTTCTTACACACCTCGTTCACCACAAAAGCCAAATCTTCACTTACAGTTGTAATGGCCGCATGCAAACGGTTTCCATAAGTACATTCTGAGATCAGTACCTCAGTTTCAGGGATTGTCTGGGGATCTCGGAGGAGTGGAAGACCACGTCTGCCCAAGTCTCCAGTAAAGCAAAATTTCATGTGTTTCTTTGTCTCTTTATCGTAAAGAATCATATGCACTAAAGCCGATCCTAGAATATGTCCGGCATCATAAAAAGATGCCACCATCCCATCCACCACCACAAAGCTCTGCTCATAACCTACTGAATGAAACAACTCCAACGTTTTCTGCGCATCTTCAGTCGTATATAGAGGTTCAAATTTTTCTGCCTCTTCCTTTTTATTCTTCTTCTTAAGCCATTCCGACTCACGTTCCTGAATAAAAGCACTATCCAAAAGCATGTAGTTTGCTAGATCGCGAGTGGCATGAGTGCAGTAGATAGGACCATTGAATCCCTGTTTGACCAACATAGGTAGATCGCCGCTGTGATCCATATGCGCATGTGACAAAATCACACAGTCCACCTCTTTAGGATCAAATTTAAAATGACGATTTTTCTCATCGGATTCCTGTCTTCTACCCTGAAACAGCCCACAATCAAGCAAGATTTTCTTTCCATTAAAATGAATCAGATGCTTGGATCCAGTTACCTCTCCCGCCGCACCTGCGAATGTGATTTTCATGACGAAAAGTTTTTAATTTTTATTATCTTAACAAATTTTAGGTCGAAATTTCAATCACGCCCTTGCGGATCTGCTCTTTAGTGGTGTCATCGTAATTGCCGTAACCGATAAACTCCTCCAGCCAGATTTTCTTCTCTTTCTCAGTCATCAGGCGCGACTGCGAATAATCGCTCTTCATGGGGATTAGGTTTACTGTTGTTTTCAATTTGCCATCCTCTTTTTTGTCTAATGAAATATTAATTGCCAGCTCCTTTTGGGTGTTTTGTGACCAATATTGATCAAAGACAAAATTTCCCAACGAGTAGAAGATAAACTTCCCATTATATACTTCAAAATTCTCGACAACATGCGGGTGGTGGCCAATAATAAAGTCGGCTCCTGCATCAATAAACTGATGTCCCTTATCTACCTGCAACTCCCAATTGGCAGTATTTTTGTACTCAAGGCCCCAGTGGATAGACACGATCAAGAGATCCACATTGGGACGTACCTCTTTTATCAAAGCATTGGCCTTCTCCATATCCAACTTAAAGGTGATATCTTGAAAACAGACAAAGGCAATTTTTTTGTCATGATAAGTACCATAATAAACACTTTCTTTAGCTGCTTCCGAAGGATGTCCGCACCAATTCAATCCCTCGTCATCCAGTGCCTTAATAGTTGAATCTCTGCCATCCCAGCCCTGATCCACTGCATGGTTATTAGCGATTGATAAAAGGTTGAATCCTGCATTTTTAATTATCGGCGCCACGTCTACCCCAAAGGCGAATACCATTGAGGTCCCACCCTTTTTCCCTTTACCCTTGATTGGCCCTTCTAAATTACCAAAAACAATATCCGCACCCTTAAAAAAATCACTTCCTTGAGGCAGGTTTTTAAAAGGGTAATCCATGCCGTTTTTGTCCATCAAAACACGCACATACCTTCCCAACATCATGTCTCCAAAGGCCAAAATATTAATCGGCGCCACATCTTTTACCTCCTCAGTTACTTCCGGGGGCGCCGCCTTTTCCACCTTTATCGTCGGCTTAATTAGTGTTGCCACGTCGGCCTTATCATTCACTACCGTAAACACATCATTGGTAGCCAACTTCCCGTCCTTCACCTGCATCACAAAAACCACAGATAGAGCCAAACCCAAAATTACAATAATCCTAGACATAAAGGTGATTAATACTACTCATGATGATACTCCTTGCCACGCATAATACAAAACCCCCGATATATTTGTTCCAGCAGGAAAATTCTAATCATCTGATGTGTGAAGGTCATTTTAGACATGGAAACCACAACGCTCGCTCGCTCTTTCACCGCATTAGATAAGCCAAACGGCCCACCAATTACAAAGCACAAATGCTCCCCGCCATCCTCATGCTTTTGCAGAAAACTTGAAAACTCTTTTGATTCAAATTCCCTCCCATGCTCGTCGAGCACAATTAGATATTTCTCTTTCTCTACTGCTTTTAATATTTCAGCTCCCTCCTTTTCTATAGCCTTTTGCACCGTAAATGTCGACGAAGCCTTCACTTCCGCAATTGTAACTATTTCTAAATCAGCAAAGGCGGAAATGCGTTTTACAAGCTCTCTCCCAATTTCATTAAAACTTGTCTCTTTGCTTTTCCCAATCTGTATAATTTTGATCTTCATCAATAACAATTTTAGCTTTTACCCATGATAAACTGCAAACGAAAGAGCCAATTCATCACAACTTAGCCCAATCACTAAAACTATTCCTTCATCTAACTGAAAACTATGCTTTGTAGAGGCAATTATTCCATCATCTGCCCCAAATTGAGCCCTATTTATATCAAGATATGTCTTCAGTTTTCCTTGAAGAAATAGAATGTCACTAAACACCACTCTCCTTAGTGCTTCCATCAATTCTCTGGCCGTGAAATCTTCAAACTTAGTGTGTTCTAATCCTCGCTGATATGCCGTACCGCTTTCCCTTATTTTGTCGTTCAGGTTTCGGACTGCATTTTCGGCACAGAAATACTCCCATGCGCTTACGTTTCTAAGTGGTTCCAATGCTATAAGCTCCCTCTTCGCTCTATCAAGTAGAACATGTAGATCTTTGTCTGCATCATACACCCTTAGCCATACTGCCGCTTCAAATATTTTCCTTGGCAGTGCAGCCATAAAAGCGCTTAGTTCAGCTGGAATAAGATGTTCGCTATTATGTCTTACCTCACCATCATCTTGAGAATCAGGGTTTCTCATTTTTTGCTAATATGGCAAGCAATACTCTTATTAAAGCCACTTAAAGTCAAGCTGTTACTTCTTATTCATTGTGTTAAAATCCTTACATGCAAAATCGAAAAATCGAAATCTACACAGACGGCAGCTGTATTGGCAACCCTGGCCCGGGCGGATGGGCCTTCATTTTGCTCTACGAGGGCGCAGAAATAAGCGAAGCCGGCAATGAAAAAGACACTACCAACAACCGCATGGAAATGATGGCCATCCTCAAAGCCTTAACCTATATCAAGGAAAAGTCCGGCATCAGCCACGAAGACCTTCTCTCCCACAAAATCACCCTCTACAGCGATTCCAACCTCCTTATGCAAACCATGAATCTCGGCTGGAAACGCAAAGCCAACCTCGACCTTTGGGCCCAAATTGATCTGCTCCGCGCCTGGCTGGATATCAGTTGGATCTGGGTAAAAGCCCACGCCACCAACGTTTACAACAACAAAGTGGATGAGCTGGCCCAGTCTGCGGCTAGAAAGCGTGTCTAAATCAACTTCGCCACAATCTTCTCCTTCGCGCTAAATCCCACCATTTTGTCTACCACTTCGCCATTCTTAAAAAACAAAAGGCTTGGAATACTCTGAATTCCATATTTTTCAGCAATCTTTGGAGCATCGTCCACATTACACTTTCCGATTTTCCAGGTATCAGCATATTCAGTAGCAAGTTGATCAATAACCGGTCCCATCATTTTGCACGGTCCACACCACTCTGCGTGGAAATCTACCACCACCGGTTTATCGGATTTAAGCACCTCAGCAGCGAAATTGTCGTCGGTAAATACATGATCAGCCATATATCTGTTTCTTAAATTATAGGAGTGAAAGAATTCTAACCACCACCCACATCTGCCTGCAAGTGTAAATTAGAACTGATCTTTATTTGCGCTAGACACGAGGGCTAGAAGCTGTTTTTGCCAGTCAGTGGCATTTGCCGCGCTCACCTTGCCAGCATAAGATTTTCTCAGAATTCTCAAATAGGGAAGCTTCCTAATTGCATATTGATAAGGCGAATGTTTGAGGTCGCGCTTGTCCTTATAACAAGGATCCGGAATGAAATTTAGAGTCACCAACGCCTGTTCTATCTCTTTGATTTTATCTTCGAGCTTCTCCGCCACATTGCCTCTTTCCATGATGATTTTATAAAAAAACATCGTGTGCTGTTTCTCTTTATTGTCACTGGTTTTGCCCTCCTGCCATCTCGGTAAAATCAAAAAGCCAACCAGATTATTTGCCGGCATACTCACCACTATCCATCTAATATAGCCCTGGTTTACGGTGTCATCCTTCGCAATGCCCACGTATGTATTTTGGTCATCATTGATTTCACTAAAAGCGGCCATTTTAGCCTTCAATCCTTCATCCTCAAAAACGAACTCCTCCACCTCTTTTGCCAAGTCATCATCGATTTTCTTGATCTCCTTGACGTTTACGGCCTTCCCGCCCTTCATCTTTGATGCCAGTTTCAAAAGTGTGCCGGTATGAAAATGTGGAAACGCCACCTTCAAGAGATCGTTGATCAGGCTCTCATACATACCTCCTAAAATCGCATTCAACTTCTCCTCAAAAAACTCATAGTCATTGCCCATCTGCGAAAAAATAATATTGGTACCATCATCCATTACCACCTTTAGGGAGTAATCAAAGTCATCAAATTCGTGAAAATTTACAAAGGTAAATTGAATAGAAAAACAATCCTGCAAATGGGGGATTACAATCATACTGCGCTCGTATAGACGAAACTTAGCGCGTCCCTTGTTGATGAGATTTCCAAACTTGCTAGTGCGATGAAACTGGCCCTCAAATTCGGCCTTAATCTTTCCGCCTTTCATGAAAAGCGCATCCATCAGGAACTCATTTCTAGCCTTGTATAAGTCTCCAACCATTTGCTCAAATTGCGTTCCCACATCTGAAAGCGAATATTTTTCCTTATTAAAGGTAATAAAGAACAAGGTTTCGTTCCTATAATAAAACTCCTTGATTTCAGAAAAGTTGATCAACTCGCCCTTGTCGCCGGCTCCTTTGCCTTTTAGGCGGAATCCTTTGGCATATATCACTACCTCGCCCTCTTTATCAATAAGGACGCGATTCGAAAAATTCTGTTTTTGGTACCTAAGGTTATAGGAAACTTCCATAAAATGCGCGAAGATTATTAAGACCCCTTTAGGGCGCCTAAATCCCCTGCACTCTAGCCGCAACCAATCCTATTGTAAAGGGAAATTTCTAGTGTTACATTTCACTAACTTAAACGTTTTAAAGGGCATGGACGGACTACGCAAAATAATGATTGGCACACTTTTAGGCTCGCTTTCGCTAGTGGGAGCCCTTTTAGTTGCTGTAAAAATGGATGATAATTTTACTACGCGAACCGCAACAGTTATTCAAAATGAGGTGATTACTATCTCCTCTAGGCCATCAGCCGCGACCCAAATGATGGCAGCTCCCTATAAGACTATGGACACCTTCCAGTCTGAGATTTTGAAATCAAATTTTCTCTTTACCTCTGCCGGAGGATCCTGGGAAGAGGTTACACCAAAAGGCACACATGCTGAAGCCCAGGTGAAATTACTGATCAACAATAAGTGGAGCGATTGGACCGATCTGGAAGAGGAAATAGATCCTATGGATACCGATGGCAATGACAGCCAGAAAAAATACGGCATTATTTCCAGCAATCCGGCTAGTATGATGCAGTACCGCTTTCTGCTTTATGGAGACGGAAAATCCACGCCTATTATAAAAAATGTTAATTGGACCTTTATTAAAAGTGGACAAAGCATTAATTACACTCCGGCAACTGATGCTCTTCTTGCTGCCTCCAAAAGTAATGTTGAATTTAGTTATTTAGGATTACTTGCCGACCCTTCGGGCGTAATTCCCCGTTCACTTTGGGGAGCCAATGAGCAGTATCGCTACCTCGCTGATAATAATTCAACTCCCCAGCTTGTTGAACTGGATCCCGATTTTTACGATAAATATAAAGATGAACTTGGCTATTCAAGAGTGGTTGATGCTGATGAGAAAGGCAATAAATACAAGTGGCCTCTACAGTATCCTGAAGAGGTTACGAAGTTTGTCGTCCACCATACTGCCACTACCGGTAATCTCGATAATCCTCCACAGGCGATTCGCGATATTTACCACTATCATGCAATTACACGGGGCTGGGGTGATATTGGCTACAACTATATCGTTGATCCCAAGGGCCATATTTACGAGGGACGATATGGCGGAGAGGGAGTGATTGGAGCCCATTCAGGACCAGGCAATCATAGTTCAATTGGCATTGCCATCCTTGGCAACTACGAGCAAAACGAGGTGCCGGAAGATGTGGTGATTTCACTAAGTAAACTTATCAACAAGAAGGCCAAGATTCACGACATTATCACTGATGGGCAGTCGATGTTCCGGGGCGAGATGAGAGACAATATTTTCGGCCATCGCGATATCATGAGCACCACTTGTCCCGGCCAATACCTATATGACAAAATTCCGGTTTTGCGGACGCTATCTGCCAAATATTTCACGGAAAAGCCTAAATTTGTGAACGACTATGCTTACCAGGACACCTCTGAGATTTACTACTTGGATCTCAAACCATTTGAAAAAAGAACAGTTACCCTCAAGCTTGAGAATATTGGTAAGAAGGATTGGGATAGTAAAACCTATATTCTAGTAAGCCAAAATGATGCCTTCAACGGAGTGATTTCCTTCCCTACGAAAGATGGAGCAGTGCTGGCAAAGTTAAATGAATCCAGTGTAAAGTCGGGCGATACCGGCACCTTTACCTTTGATCTTGAGGCCTCCAATAAGGGCAAAACTGTTTATCTTAATATTGCACCTTTCTATAACGGGAAGGTTAAGTCTGAGGATTATTTGGTTCTCCCGGTTACGATTGAGCAGGCAAGTTATAAGTATGAGTTTGTGCAGAGGTATTATCCGCAGGACATTATGAAGGCTGGAGAGGAGTTTTCCGGCTGGGTGAAACTGAAAAATACCGGCAATGTGGTTTGGAATAAGGAAGGGGATAATCGTATAACTTTAAAATCTTCTAGTGATGGCAAGGCGCTGAGTTTGTTTACCGACCCTGCGAGTGCCACCGTGGCCACTCTACAGGAGGATCAGGTTGGGCCCGGCGAGACAGGAACCTTTCTGCTCACGCTCAAGTCTCCTGTTAAATCAGGATACTACCATCAGGATTTGAAGCCCTACATTGAATCAATTGGTGCTTTAGCGGAAGGCGATATGTATTTTGAAACTCTTGTCTATGACAAGGATTATGATGCGGAAATTACTGCCAAAAGCAGTGCTAATAATTTTGAACAGGGAGATACCTATACTTTAAATTTTACCCTCCGAAATATTGGAGGAAAGATCTGGACTAAGGAAGATCTGAGGCTGAACGTAGCGAAGCCGAAGGCTCTAAAGGTGAGTGGAATGAAGGTATCTGCCGCTACGGTTGCAGCAGGGGAGAGTGCCACGATTTCCTTTAATGTTGAGGTCCCGGCCGATTACCCAATTGAGGAAAAGATGTTGTTTGCAAGAGTGAGGATTGGCAACGAGATACTTACCGGCAAGCCGGTGCAGTTTAAATACAAAATTACTGCCAGTAATTTTCAGGTGAATTCTGAACAGGAGGAAAATAAGATCCGCGTAAAACTTGGATATGCTGGCAATCCAGAGATTACCGCTGATGGTACCTATAAAGTTTATAGTGGAGAAACGCTGGTTGATACTCAAAGTGCAGGGGAGAAGGCCACGGTTAGTTATGAAAACAGTACCTACAAGGTGGTTACGGCCGACGCCACATTTTTAGAGAATAGCCCTGTACGATTCGTCCCTCAAAATAGCGCTATTATGCAGATTGCCAACTTTGAGCACCGTCCAACTTGGGACCTTACTTTAAACGACAATCAATACCGCGGTACATTAGAGGTAGCGATGGATGACAGCGCCTTAGTTGTTATCAATGAATTGTACCTGGAGGATTACCTTAAAGGTTTAGGTGAAGTTGCTAATAATGAGCCTCTTGGAAAAATTAAAACTGTCATGGTGGCAGCTCGAACTTATGCCAAATTTTACATGACCAAAGCTGAAAAATTCCCAGGGAAACCATATCATTTGGATGATAATCCTGATAAGAGTCAAAAGTATCTTGGTTATGGACTGGAGAAGCGCAGTCCAAATGTGGCTAAGGCCGTAAATGAAACCAAGGGTGAGGTAGTAACCTATAATGGGGAAGTAGTAAAAACTCCATATTTCAACCAGAGCGACGGCACTAGCACAAAGAGTGCCCAGTCCGTTTGGGGTTGGACCGATACGCCATACCTTGTGAGCGTCAGCGATAGCTATTGCAAAGGGACTGCATTTTTGGGACATGGAGTTGGACTTAGCGGTTGTGGAGCCAAGGGCATGGCGGATGCCGGGTTTAGCTATACCGAAATTCTTCAGCACTATTACACCGGCACAGAAATTACCGATCTATATTAATGTTAACTCTTGCGATAAATACGGCCTCTTCAGTTACCTGTATTGCCCTGATTTCCGCGGGGGAAGTTTTAGCTGAGGAGAGTTGGCAATCTCAAAACAACGAGGCCGAGAGATTAATGCCGGCAATTGACGCTATGCTCAAGGCCACAGGCTACTGCTTTGATAATCTCGATGCCGTTTTGGCCATTAGTGGCCCGGGCTCTTTTACTGGACTTCGTATTGGAGTCACCACCGCCAACACAATTGCTTACCTGCTTGGATGTAAACTTTTTGCAGTGAACACTTTTGACTATTGGCATGAGCAGAACTTCCCTGAAGTATCGCCCACACCTGATGCGCCCGCTGCCGCGGGCAGGCCCCCAAGCCCTCCCGTGCTAGTTTTTGCCGGCAAAGGGGGAGTTTATTTTAGCCAGTTTGGACACGAACCACGCCAACTAACTTTAGATGAGCTACCGCAAGTATTAAAGGCTGAAGCCATCAGCGAAATCTGTGGAGATATAAGCCCAGACCAGCAGGCGCTGCTGGCCCACAATCAAGTTTCCTTCAATAATTCCGCTCTCACCTTCGGCCAAGTTTGTTGTAAGATACTAGCAAACCAGCCCACGCCAATCGCCACCATCACGCCGCTCTACGTTAAAGAACCCAGCATTACACTTAAGCGATTGCCAAGCAATTGCTAACAACTAAGCCACCGAGCGCCATAGCGAGGTGCCAATTACCAAAAAATAACATGCTCTACATCCTTTCCACGCCCATTGGCAATCTCGAGGATATCACGCTTCGCGCGCTGCGCATCCTCAAAGAGGTTGATCTCATTGCCGCTGAAGATACACGCCACACTCAGATTCTTCTCAACAAATACGAAATCAAAAATCGCACTACCAGCTATCATTCATATAGTTCCAATCAAAAACTTGAATCCATAATCGCCGAACTCAAAGCCGGCAAAAATGTGGCTCTTGTTTCCGATGCCGGCACTCCAGGCATCTCCGATCCGGCCTATTCGCTGATCAAAAGAGCCATCGAGGAAGATGTTAAGATCGTACCAATTCCCGGCGCCTCAGCCGTACTTTCCGCCCTCGTAATGAGCGGACTCCCCATGAACCATTTCCTCTACCTCGGCTTTCTGCCACTCAAAAAAGGCCGCCAAACGCTACTCAAATCCCTCGCCGAAGAATCCAGCACCATTGTGATTTACGAATCTCCACATCGTCTCATCCGCACTCTTTCCGACCTCCTCACCTACCTCGGCGACCGCCAAATCAGCGTCTGCCGCGAGATCACGAAAATCTACGAAGAGGCCGTCCGCATGCCAATCAGCGAGGCCCACAAACATTTTTCCCAAGCCCCAGGTAAGCCCAAGGGCGAATTTGTACTTGTGGTGGGCCCGGCCAACGCTTAGCTATTAATTCAGAACCTGGGAAATCCAGCTCGTATCATTTTGTCGTATGAAATCATTCACCGGCGGATAAGTTTGTATTCCACCAATCACTCCTGCGGCCACGGTGGTCTGAATCGTCAGTGGCTGAAAGGTCCCGGGATAATCTTTGGCAGTTATGCTATTCAATCCCAGTGTTAAAATTATTGTAACAGAGGGCTGCTCTTGCATGTCGTCCTCGGCATAGGCTTTATTCGGGTCCTCAATAGGATTTATTAAGAATGTCAGGCCAACCACATTGCTTTTTACAGGAGTAATCGGCAAGAACTGAGTAGTGTTAATATTAAAGGGGACATTCAGGTCAGACTGTTGAGGCAGGCTCACCTTTAGTCCAGTATATTTGTTTTCAAACTGAGTTTGTTGAACCCCAACGGGTAAGTTTGATCTTAGCCGCGTAAGAAATGGAAAAACCTTTTCTCCATCACTAAACGTTCCCTTAGGGTTACAGTTAAACTCCTCCGTGCAGGAAAAAATATCTATAAATCCATTTTGATCAAAATCTACACCCTTCATTCTCACGAGCCCCACTGAGTAATCATTTGAGCCTACTACCGCTCCTACCATTTTTTTGCGCCCAATTATGGTCTTTTTTGTGCCCGTTGAGTCAATGAGATAAAGCTCGTTTTCTGCATTGGAAACATTTGCACAGCCACCTGCGTTGCACAAAGCATTGGAATCCTGAGGAATACTTCCTGCCTTCTTGTAGGGATTTTGGCCGGTATTGAAATCAGAGGAAAGATTATAAACAATTTCACAGCTCTGATTTTGCGGCAAATTAGCTGGGAAGGAACACTCCAACCCCAAGTCCTCTGGATTTGTTCCCGATCCACCAACCAGTTTTCTTCCCGGATCAAAAAACCTACTGCCATAAACTCCATAATTTATGCCGTAATAGGGCCCTCCATCCGGCTTTTTATGCGCCTGTACTACGTTCACACTATAGTATTCCTCATAATCAATCGTTCCACCTTGAATCTCCTTCGTCAGCTGTTGCATCAAAATTCGCGCATCCTCATAAACAGCATTTTGGACTGAAGCCTTTTTCTGAAGATTAACAACATTTACCATCAAGGTAGTAGCCACCGTTGCCGCCACTGCAAAGAGGCTCACCGCCACTAACACTTCTACAATTGTAAATCCCTTCTTCATTTTATAGGTAATTGTAAATAGTATAACTTCTAATTATTTCACGCACTTTAACCCCATCCAGCCACTGCACCTTAACCTCAAAGTCAGCACTATTCGCATTAACACTGATAGCCTTTACGCTACGATAAAATTTTGAAGCTGCACCGGCGGCATGCAAATATGTAGTGTATTGATTAGGAGCTTGCCCCATGGTTTTTAGGTACAGGCGGTAGGCTCCTTGAGCATTTAGTTGACCACCTAAGTTCAAATCACTTTGCTGGGAAGAGACCACTAACGCCCACTTACTATTATTCTTTGTAGAAAGATAATTTGCATTCACTCTAACCCAATTATTTCTGCAACTTGCGGGGTCATTCACTGCTGAGGGATTTGCAACTAACCAGCAGTCATTCATAAACTGTGGCCACTTCATAATGTTGGTATCTCTAATAATCTTGATACTTTCAACCGCCTCATTTGCCAAATTTTCCGCCACCAGATAATCCTTCGACACCACCGTTGCTGAAATTGCATTATTTATAATTGTGCTCACAGCCACCACTCCGGCAATCAAAGTTGTCACGGCCACCAGTGCCTCAGCCAGAATTGAGCCCTTTTTGTTGCGAAATCTTTTCATAGGGCAGAGAGGTTAGCGTACTCCTCCACCAGCCCCGAAACCAAAAACACCACGATATACCTCGAGAGCCTCGTACCATCATCGATCTTCAAAATTACATACTTGTTCTGAGTTTTTGAAATAATCTCGGCGCCATTTTTCAGCATCGTAAAATTACCACTACCCTTTTCGTAGATCAGTAAAACCGGGAGCGTTAAAGGACGAGCCGGAGAGATGATCTCGGATTTATTTGTATAGGCTGAAAGAGTGTATTTGGGGCCAAAAGTGTAGCTTGCTACTACAATGTCTTGATGAGCCATGTCTCTGTCCCTTTGTGATGGAATTCCGCACCATGTCTCAGGAGTTGGAGGTTCATATAATAGTGGCTTGTTCCCATTGTCCGCAAACACAACTAATGCCTTACTCGTAATACATACCCCATAGCGCTGCACATCCTGGCCCTGCACCTGCTTGTCATTTATGGCGTAAGATCGGGCATTTCTCAAATTAGTGATAATCGAGTTATAGCTGCTCAGAAATGAAAAAGTTTTTGTAGAATTCACATAGCTGTTGAGGGCAATTGTAGCCATCACAGCAATCATTAAAGTTACGATAATTATCTCTATGAGGGTGAAGCCTTTTTTATTTTTTATCTGCATTTTTTTGGATGAGGTAGCTGAATTATAATCGCATTTATCTTTAGCCACAATTTATGTTATCTTTCTTGCAGGCTTTTACCCTCATTCAATGCCTCGAAACAGTGGAAAAGAAGGGTTTATCGCGATTATTGCTTTGGCAATTTTTGCGTTAATAATGCTTTTTGGAATTTTGGTACAAACCACAGTGGTGAACACCTTTGCGAGCGTCAAGAACACCGATAACTATTTCAAGGCCAAGGATTTGGCCGATTCGCTGACCGAATCAATGCAATTTACTTTGAAGTCGCATTTGCCCGGGTACAGTACCGGGCGGGTGCATTGTAGGTATGAGCCGGGAGCTGCTCCGGGCAACGGGGGGCTTACCGTAGATGTCGCAGGTGATGAGGTATGTGCCAAGGTGGAGGCTGTGGGCAGGACGATGGGCGGCCACACAATTGATGTGGTATATGAGATCAAGGGCCGGCCAGGGGATAGTGAAAAGATAAGTAGTGCGAGGTGTCCTGCTGCTGCCGGTGGTGCAAACAATGGCTGTTTTTCAACTCCAATGAAGGACGGCGATGCGGGCAGTAGGTGTAGCTTGTATCCGCTGGAGGCATTGTTTAACCGTTTAGAGACTGTGGATTCACAAATAGCTGGTACAGCAGCATTTCTGGTGGATCATCTCGATTATCCCTGCAATTGGAATAAACTTACTTTCGGGAGTAGTTTGAGTGACCGCGTGGCTGTGCCACTTTTTTATGATGATGGGCATGGTGTGGCGGTGAATCCGTATATTCCAACTACGCCCGCGGATCACAAGGCTACGAAATTCGTATTGCGCTTGCGCACGCCATGTTTGCCCTGCGGGGCTAGTTTGGCAACCGGCACCCGCGCCTGCGGCGCGGACCCTACCGTCTGTAGAGATGATGAGCGCTACCAGTTAAGCGTAGCCGATGGAGATGAAATGGTAGTGCAATGGCAGCTGGACGGAAGGTGCACTCCCCTTGGTGGCCAAGAGCAGGAGTGTGGACTGGTGGGGTATCCGGATGCGGGTATTGGTTCTCCTTTGGTTCATGAATCCGGAATTTATATGAGCACTATTAAAAATGCAGTTGTGAATGCAAATAATGTTATTCCTAATTTAACTAGAAAAGGTCAAGTGACTCACTTGAATGGTCAATTGAAAAGGCCAATGAGCCAAATGTTGTCCACCTTCACCCTTCCCATATTCACCCTCTTCCTAAATCACTCTCTCACCTCCGATACCGGCTCCAATATCCCATATCTCGAATATCAGATGCTTACCGACAATCCAATCGGTAATTCCAAAACCATGCTCGAAGCAGTAGTAACTGTAGATGGCAGCAGTTACACCAAAAC
>CAYHGX010000016.1:0-33317 GCA_964356355.1 uncultured Candidatus Peribacteria bacterium
CGCGCCCACTAATTTTTCTTCCAAATTTTTCATGATTTAAATATTAGTATATTAGGCACAAATACTAACATGAACCACACGGAAAATCACGCGAAAACGGCACCTAGAAGCCGTAAGTCACTAACTTCAACTTGCGTGTTTTTATAAATATTTTACGGTGAGCATTTACTCACCTGACGCTGTTTGGCCTGGCTCAAAAATAGAAGTTTTTTTCTCCACCAATTTTTCCTCTGATTCAAAAAAGGACGTAGGCTAAGCCCTCTAGGCACCTCCGGGATAGCCCTATCTCCCTGGCATTTCCGGCATTACGCTGGAACTGTTTTTAAAGGTAAAGGTGTGGCCCTCATTCACAACTTCGAGAGTTTGCACCTGATGCATATCAGAGAATTTAACATCCAAATTGTAATCGCCAATTCCCACATCGTGCGCCTCCTCACGTAATGTTTTTCCATTTTTATCCTTTAATTTCACCATGAAGCTGGTTGGTTTTTCTGCATATCCCAAAAGTTTTGCTCCCTGCTCCATAAACATTGCATTCACCGCTACGGAAATTTTTGGCTGCACATCAACAGCATTGTCCTTATCTCTTCCAACAGCAGTTGCCGGCTCAGCGCACCCAGCATGAAAGGCCCCAATGGCACTTAATACTAACGCTAACGCACGGGCTCTCACTGCGCTGCGCGGCCCCACCAGCCCCGCACTAATCCTAGCCTCTTCACTCAAAAACCCAGGCACAACAGCGCCCTCATCTGCTCTCAATTCCTCATCCCCAAAGCCTAATTGTTCATCTGCCCGAATATCTACCATATAGATGACTTAAACTCATTCCCAACCGTACAATAAATCAATCAACAAGGCAACATGAAATGCCTGCCTCTCCTAAGCCACCCGCATAAAATCATTAGAAATCGACCGTTGACCAAAATGTGAAAACCATGTAGGGTAAATGCCCTTGATTGGCAGTAAGCAGCCAGGATTTACCCTCAAATCAAAATGCCCAACGAAGATTTAGATGCAGGCTTAGCAGATGTAACCGCAGCAGTAGATTCGGGCCCTTCTGATGGGGATATTGATGCAATGGTGGTTGTTTCCAGCGTCGATTGTCACGAGTTTGATCCAAATGATCCCGCCTCTCTACAGGTGCTCGGGCTTACTCAGCAAACAGCCAGTGATGTTCAGCTGGTTTTCTCCGGTAGGGAATGTAAGCCTATTTATCTCTCTCCGGCGCTCACTGCCGAATGCGACGGAAGTGAGCCGATTTCAGTTCAGTCCACCCTTCAATTTGAGGGGACACTTTTTGTGATGGAAAGGCAGGGAGGCTTCACTTTGAACGACGGACAGTTACTCTACAAAGCGGTGAAAGGCTCTTGTGGAGAATTTCCCGAAACCCAAATAAAGGCCATCGGGCTTAAGTTTAAACCAGCCGGACTTTCAGATTCCGACATTCAGGTTAAATTAGAAAGTGGCGATTATGGCGAACTTTTGGCGCGTGTTCACATTTGGACAGGTGAAGGCTCAGTGCAAACAATTGAAGGACATGAAATCATAAAACTATTGGCCAATCAGCAGGCTCTCATTTCACAAGGCGGCAAGGTCTTGGAAACTATTGAGTTCGATCCGGGCCGCCAACATGAATCTGTCCCCGCCACTGAAGGTGATAAGCAAACGGAAGTTCCACACAGCGGCAATAGAGGTTGCGACACTACTCCCTCCTTATCACACGGTATCGACCCTATCATGATCGCAGTGTTGATCCTCTTAATGGGCCGAGGATTCCAGGACAAGATCAGGAAGTTGATGCAATAGATGATTATTTTCTTTTTGGAGACAATACCTATATTATGCGGATATTCGTAATGACTATTCGTGATTACAAAAGGCTCCTCTAGTTTTGCAAAAAGATCAGTAACAGGCATATTGATTTTTGTTTGTCTTTTTACTGAGACTTTCACCGCGTTTGCCGACGATATCTCGATCCAGACTCCTGCTTTAGAAACGGCAGTTATTGATCCTGCACCAGTTCCGACTAGTCAAATCGATCCCTCACCAACGATCCCGGACCTCGGAGAAAATGCTATTCAGCTTCAGGAGCCAGTGGTTACAGATAATTTAACTCCAACCCAAAGCCTAACTCAACAATCACCTACAATCACTGACGCCCCCATTCTTACCGAAAGCGTTCCCTCACTTGAAATTCCCACCCTGGAAATCCCCGAAATTATACCTCCTGATGTACAGTCACTCGCCGCCGTTGATGGCCAGCCACCCTCCGCCTATTATCCCGAGCGGGAACCGGCAAAGACCAATTTAGCTGTAAATACCGATCTCTCAACCGGTGCCCTTACTTATGACTATCCGATTTTTAGCCCTCCTGGTCGCAATGGCCTAAATCCTGAGCTAAGCCTTTCTTATAATAGTTATAACGCAGATAACGAAAGTATCCTCGGACTCGGTTGGAATTTAAACATTCCCTACATAGAGCGAATTCCGCGACTTGGAACCATGAATATGTACAGCCAAAGTTATTTCAACTCTTCTCTTTCCGGCGAATTAACGGGAATTGATTTTGATGCCGACCAGCAACACGGAAAATACGGCGCCCAAACCGATTACGGTGATTTCTTGGACTATGAATTTAATGCCAACAACCAGTGGATTGTTAAGGATAAATATGGAAAAACCTACACTTTTGGAAGGGATTTGAGTTCACGCCAAGTCGATCCCGATGATAATTCCAGGATTTACAGATGGTCTTTATCAGACATTACCGATTCCAATAACAATAAGATTTATTACACCTACTTCAGGGATAGCGGTCAGCTATATCCTTCAATCATCTATTACAACAATGACGACGTAAACCAAGGTGCAAGGATAGTGTTTAACAGAGAAAACAGAGCGGATATTAGTGCTACCTATCATGCTGGCTTCGAGGTAAAAACCAGATTTAGGATAAACCGCATAGAAATCTCTTATGCCGCTTCCATTAAAAAAACATATGACCTCGGATATACAGCCGGGGACAATAAGTACTCCTCACTGCTGGCAACTATTACGGAGGGAGGAGTCCAATCCACATTACCCGCAGACAGATTCGAATATAAAAATAACAATGACAGCAGAGGCTGGCAGAAAGATGCCAACTACATTCTTCCAGTGGATTTCCATAATTGGGCGGATCAACAGGCCGATAATGGCGTGAGGATTTTTGACGTCAACGGCGATGGTTATGATGATATTGTGCAGGGCAAACGTAGAGACATTGGTGGTTCAATTTATAATGTTTACATTAATAGGGCAGATGGTAGTGGTTGGGGATTAAATGCAAATTATAGTCTTCCAGAAGCCTTTATTGATGCAGATGGGAATGATACAGGCCTAAGAATTGGAGACGTGAATGGCGATGGTTTGGCTGACCTTTTGCCTAATGTAGGTGGTGCATATATTAATCGCGGAGATGGCACAGGTTGGAGCCAGAATAACGCCTATTCAACACCGGTTCGGTTTATTAACGCTAATAATCAGGACAACGGAGTAAGATTGGCCGATGTGAATGGAGATGGGTTAATAGATTTGATCTGGTCAAACAGTGGGCATCGAGCAGTTTATGTTAACAGGGGAGATGAAGCTGGTTGGGATGAATTATTTTGGGATGTACCTATTCGATTTGATGAGCATAAATCAGGCACTGCAGATTTAAATGGTGACGGGTTGGCTGATCTCTACAGCTATGATCCTCTAATTTACACTTTCGAAGTCTATATCAATAAAGGAAAATTAGTACCCGGAAACTTTACTATCTGGCAACAAGATGCAAATTACACTCTCCCACAAAATCCAAATATTCAGCCCTTTGTTTTTGATCCAGAATATTTGGATTTTAGAATTATTGATGTAAACGGTGATGATTTGTCAGATTTAATTTTTCTTCCATGCAATGATTGCTGGACAAATAACGGAGGCTGGATCGGGAGGCAAGTATTCATAAATAAGGGTAACGGGGAAGGGTGGCAAAGGGATAATTCTTACGATAATAGGCTTCCAACTTCATTTTGGAATGGTTTTGCAGAGGCTACAGAAACGGGCGATGTGAATGGAGATGGCATGATTGATTTTTTGACAACCAAAGAAGATGAAACCCCGGATAATCCAAGTGGTGTCTTTATCAATAGGGCAAGTAAAACAAACTTAATCAAAGATATCTACACAAGAGACGGAGGCCAAATAAGTGTAAGATATAAACCAAGCGCACAATACAAAAATGCGAATGGTACTTTAGCGAATCCCAGTCTGCCACTTGTAATGCAAACAGTTTACTCAATTGACACTCAAGATCGTGTCAATGGTGGACATATGGTAAATAGTTTTGGCTACGAAGGGGGAAAGTATTATTTTGGAACATCTTTGAAACGGAAATTCGCCGGATTTGGAGTAGTTAGCCGCACAGATTTGGCCAACAATCTTGAGAAAAGTTATTTTCATCAGGGTAATGGAAACGCTGCCAATGAGACTGGAGATAATTCTTCAAAAATCGGAATGATGTATTGGAAAGAAATTTTTGATAATACTGGTGTTGCCTATGAGAACAATATCAATAAATGGGGGAGTACTAATCTCAATTGCGAAAATCGTATAAATGACCCCTGTGAGAGATCTTTTGTTTATAAGGAAAGATATGTTATCGATGATTTAGCCCACAGCCAATATTCCACGCCAAAGGCGAGTGCCTATAGCTATGACAGTCGCGGAAATTTAATTGAAGAAAGAACCTGCGGCACCTTTGCTGGCTTCCTTGCGAACAACGATGTCCAATGTATTTTTGACAGGAAAGTCACTCAATTAACCTATGCCAATTATGGGAACGGGACAATTTCCGGTCTACCTTCATCTGAAACAGTCAGAGATGGCAATGCCGGTAAAGTTAAGGAAACAAAATACTATTATGATAATCTCCCGCTCGGCCAGCTCGCCGCCGGGAATAATACTCGTACTGAATATTGGAAAGGCGCTAATGATTACATCAATACTCAGAAGTCCTTTAATCAAAGCGGTCTATTAACCTCATCCGTGGATCCAAACGGTGGTGCTACCACCTATGCCTATGACCAGGATAATCTTTTCCCAACAGTATTAACCAATGCGCTAGGTCAGCGCACTGAAACCACTTATGATTATTTTTCTGGAAATACGCTAAGAACTACTGATCCCAATGGAGCCATATTAGAAAACAGTTATGATGATTTTCAAAGAAAAACTGAGGGAAGACAATCCAGTAGTGATGGCCTCGGGCCATTAGTTGTGAAAAGCAGATACGCCTATTTCGATAATCAATCTCCGCGCTACATTCGGCAAACTGAATCCATTGATGCCAATACCACCAGAATTACCTACACCTATTTTGACGGTCTCAACCGAATCTTACAAAAAAGAACTTCCACCGAGCAGGCCAATGTGTTTTCAACAATTGATTACACCTACAACAACAAAGGACTTCTAAGTTCCACCTCTTTACCATATTTTTCCAATGGCACAGCAAATACCGCTCGCAATGCCAACAACAGCCTTTATGCCACAACCACCTACGATCCGCTTGGACGTGTTGTCTCAATTAGCAAGGCAACCGGAGTGATCTCATACACGTACGCAAACTGGAGATTGAGAGTTACCGATGAGAATAACAACGTCAAAGATTATTTTCAGGATAACTTCGATCAGCTCACCCAGGTAACAGAATATAATCAGGGAGTGGCCTACACTACCAGTTATCAATACAACCTTAATGGCGACCTCCTAGGCCTCACCGATGCCGCCGGCAATGTCCAAAATTTCACCTATGATTCACTGGGACGAATGCTGTCTAAAGCTGATTTACACGCCGCAAACGACAATACCTACGGCACCTGGTCCTACACCTACGATAATGCCGGTAATTTAGTAATTAAAACAGATCCCAAAAATCAAATCACAACCTACACCTATGATGCACTGAGTCGCCCGTTGGTGGAGGATTTTTCAATCGCTCCAGGTATCGAGGCGAAAAATACTTACGATCTTTGCCCCAACGGTATTGGCAGACTTTGCCGTATTGAGACACCAAAGGTAAGCACTAATTACCAATACGATAAGCTGGGAAATACAAGCAAGGAGCTGAAAACTATTGATTTGGTAGATTACCTAACCCAAACCACCTACAACTATCAGAATGCTCCTTCTTCTCTCACTTACCCTGATGGCACTCAGGTTGGATATAGTTATAACGCCGGCGGAAACATTGAATCTGTTACGAAAAATGGGGCGAATTTGGTAACAAACATTGATTACAGCCCTCTGGGGCAGGTGAGCAGAGTAGTTTTGGCAAACGGAGTGACCACGCAAAACACCTACAATCAAAATGCTCTATACCGTTTAACTGCGAAATTAACAATAAATGCCCAGCATCAAAATCTCCAGAATTTAGCTTATACCTATGATGCTGTTGGCAACATCACTGATGTAAACGACACCTCTCAAACCAACGCTTCCAAGCTGGCTCACTATGAATATGATAGTCTATATCGGCTCACCAGAGCCACGATCAGCAATTCCGGCAACGGCGCCGGCACAAACTATATTAAGACCTTCACCTATGATCGAATTGGCAATATTACCAATAAATCCGATTTAGGCGCATATCTGTACCAAGGAAACGTTGGTAACAACTACACAAATCCCCATGCAGTCACCTCAATTGCCGGCATTGCCGTGAGCTACGACCGCAACGGCAATGTGACCAATGATGGCCGGGGCCTCACCTTAGATTGGGACTACAACGACAGGCTCCTTAGTTCAACGAAAAACAATGTAGTTACCAACTATGTTTATGATTTCTCCGGCAACCGGGCCATGAAAGTGGTAGGCAGCGCGATAACTATCTATCCAAGTGACTATTTCGAGCTCGACGCCACCGGCACCACCAAGCACATCTACGCCGGTTCTGAGCTGGTAGCCACCATTGAATCGGACAACAACACCGAAACTCTGTACTACCCACACTCCGACCACCTGGGCGGCTCCAGCGTGATCACAGATAGTGCCGGAGCAATGGTACAGCTCCTCGACTACTACCCATTTGGCGAAACCAGAATTGATCGCAACTTCGCCGGCTCCACTGTTGATGAGTCCCACAAATTCACCGGCCAGGAGCTAGACGAAGACAGTGGCCTCTACTACTACGGCGCCCGCTACTACAGCCCAACAATAGGCCGCTTCCTGAGCCAGGATCCCGCCTCCGGCGACCTCGCCAACCCCCAAACCCTAAACAAGTACAGCTACGTGCTGAACAACCCACTGAGGTATACGGATCCCACGGGCATGTGGCCAACAATAGATGATGCGAGTAAATTCTTTGAAAGTGCTACGGAAGTTCTAAATAACATTGGTGATTTTTTGACCTTCGGACAATTTAGTAACTCTATAAATGAAGCAAAATCTGCTGGAGATCAAATTGCGGAACAAGGCTTAAATTTAAACACGGCCAGCAATGCTGCAGTGGCTATTGTAGAGGGGACTTTAAAGATTGGTGGATCTTCGCTGCTTGAAGGTTTTCTGTTGGGCAAGGGAAAAAGTTCACTTTTTAAAATGTTCAAGGACGCGATTGAAAAGTTTAAGGGAGGGGGTAGACTAGAAGGTGTACCAAAAAATTGGATTAAGAAGCCAACTAATGGCAACGATGGTGTTATTTACCAGGATCCAGAAAATGCCCATAATTCAGTTAGAGTAATGGAGGCAAAGCCAAATAGTAAGTGGCCATCACAACAGAAACCCTATGTTATTAACAGAAGCAATGGAAAACCATTGGATATAAATGGAAATCCAGTTCTTCGTGATTCTGCTGAGGCACATATCCCCAAAGATAAATTTAAATTTAAACCTTAAACATATGCCCCAATACGTCATCCCAACCGCAGAATGGTTAAAACTAATATTGAATGAAATTAGAGCCTTTTCTGATGTTGAATTTCAAGAAAAAATTTGGTTAAAAGGAGAAATGTTTGAGGAATTTCGGGGATCATACTCTGAATCAATGGCTGGACTTTTTGATGATTTAAATTTTGATGATTTCATAGACCTTTACGATAAGGAAAAATACTGTACGATGGATCAATTTTTCATGTTAAAAAAAATTCACGATGAATTGACTGGTTATGCAAATAGCTCTCCAGTACCTTTAGAGCCCAGCATTTTACTTGCAAATCCAAAGTGGAAAAAAGTACAATTACTGGCTCAAAAAACACTCGAAGCCTTTAATGAGAAGACTAAAGTTTTATGATTTTAAATTTGAAACCATATGAAAGTTAAATATGATAAGTCGGTAGATGCGGTTTATATTAATTTAATAAATAAAGATAAAGGCACTTATACTCTTAATACTCATTCTCTCGAAATTGATAACATTGTTCCTTTTGGAGATGTGAATATAGACTTCGATGGAAAAAATCTTATTGTTGGGATTGAAATTTTAAATGCAAGTAAATACTTATCAGAGGAGTCACTGGAAAGTCTGACCACACTCGAAGAATGAAAATAGAAAATTCTAACCCTGGCCAGCAGGTAGATAATGTGAAGGTGCGAATTGATGGACATTACAAAGACGCAGGAGGCAGTAGAGTTCCAAGAAAATCACAAGAGTCTCATATTCCTGTGCACCGGTTTAGATATCCTAACTAACTTTTATGGCGATAAATATCAAGTCAAGACCATTATCTGAAATGTCAGAAGAAGAAGTGAATATATTAAGGCTCCTTTGGCGACAAGAGCTAAAAGAAAACTTGCAGGATTTAAGCTCGTTAGATTTTCAACGAAAGGTCTGGATAGAAAATTCATTACCAGAAATATGGTGGGATTGGGTAGAAGCCATCTGTGGATATTTTGATGATTTAGGTATGGATTATGATGACTCAAAAAAACAGGTTGGCCTCGAAGCTCATGTGAAATCGGGAGAGCTGACAAGCGCAGAAGCAGATTTGCTCAGGCCATTCAACGATGCTTTTCATCTCTATACACGTGATACCCCAAATCACCCCACAATCGAAGAATATGAGAAAATCATAAATGATCCTGAATGGATAAAAATCACAAAACTTGCCGGTGAAATTCTCAAGCAAATAGATTTTGATAAATTGCCATCAGAAGCTTATCCGGTTCACGAGATAGATAAATAAAATTATTTGTTAACAATTTTATATGACAAAGAATAATTACAAACTAATCATCGCAATTCTCATTGTAGTTATCGTAATAGGCATTGGTGTATTCATCTGGGGAAACACGGGGAGAACTGGGATAATCGAAGGGGCATTGAGCTACCCCAGCGACTATATTCCAAAAGAATTAAAAACATGTGCAAAAAATCAAAAAACACAAAAAGAATATTGCACCAATGCACGAATTTACGACAAAAAATATAACCCAAATGAATACACCACAGGAGCTGGCTATAAAATTGAAGTACCAATAGGAGAATATCGAGTTTATTCATTTTTACCAGATTCTAAAGACTGGAAAGCCTATTATTCTAATTATGTAGTTTGTATAGATAGTGGACTACACAAGAATTGCAATTCGCATGATCCAATAAACGTAAATGTACTTACCAACCAAGTAATCTCAAATATCAATCCCGGAGACTGGTACCTTAAGTAAAAATACTATGACAATCATCACTCGACCCCTGGAGAACGAAGAATTTCATGAAGTAATTGAATATATTTCTAATTTTTTCCATGTGAGAAACGAGAAAGCAGTAATAGTTTACTATGGTTGGGATTGCAATACTGAGGATCTTTATCAGGATATGGAAATTGACATTGATGACCTTAAAAAATTTATTCAAAAAAGCCATAATGAGGGAGTTTTCAAGTTAGGGAAGGCTGACCTTTATGTCTCAGAATCAAAAGAAAACTTTGAATTTCAACTATGTCATGAGTCGGATGCTCATTTCTCCTCAAAAAATGAGAAATTAATAGAAAAGGTAAAAAAAGATTGGGAAAAATATAAGCCTTATGATTCTACTGATAAATCTTGAGTATTATGCAAACCCATCAACAGAAAAGTGGGAATTTAGATCCTGACATAATCGGGAAAAAAATATTGATTGGATTATCCTATTTTAATAAAAATGGCGAACTCATGGATCAGACGGAAAAATACGGGTCTATTTTACGTTACGACAACAATCGAATTATCATTTATAATGAGTTATTAAATGAAGAATTTGCAATTCCCGCTGACTTCGAAAGTTTACAGTATTCAGATCCAAGCACTCTCTACAAGCTAAAGTCCAATAATAAAAAAATTAAGGGGATAAATATTCTAGGATCATTCTCAATAAGAGAAAGTTAGCCGAAATCAAAAAAAATATTTTTAATTCTTAATATAAATTCACATGGAACAAACAGCAAAAAAAAGACCTTTGATTGCAGGCTTTGACTCAAAAGAACAAGCAACAAAAGCAATTAATCACATTTCAAAAGTATGCATAATTCTTGGAATAATCCAAATGTTATATGGATTTTCAAACGATACTTTTCCGACTGAAGCAAAAATCGAAATGAGCGTTATTGCGATAGTTCTGATTGGTCTTGGAATCTTACTTAAGAAATTTAAAAAGCCTATTATTGCTAAAATTCTTTTATCTCTTTCTATCATTTGGGTTATATTTTCTGCCATAGGCATATTTGGTGTCCTGACTTGGGGAGCAGATATGAAAATAATAGGTAATCCGATACTAGGAATCGCAATGATAGTCGCAAGCATTCAAGCGACAAAAGCAATTAGTAAATATAACGAAGAAAAATAATTTTTTTGACATCAGCTAACAGCGCATATTAGGTTAAACGCCACAAAAAATATAACCACCCTAGAAGAATGAAAATAGAGAATCTTAATAATTATTTATAAATAATTTATGAAAAAATACATTTATCTAACAATTGGAATGTTCGTATTATTGCCTGGCGCAGCGAGTCCAAATTTTGGCCTTCAGCCATCTTCAAATGAATATTCGATAGGCTACAATATTGGAGTTTTAACTTATTACGTAATTGGAGTTGCCTTTTTGATTCAATTTTTCCGAGAGAATAGAAAGAGTAAAAAGAAAAAATAATTGTTAATTTTTCCCACATCATGCCCAATTCCATAACCCAAAAGAAAAACCTAAGACTCACCCTGCTCGTAATTGCAGCCCTATCCGCTACACTCGCTGCAACTGCCTATGTTTTTGCCGTGGGCGAAGTGTTTGTGCCCACTACCTTAACATTCACTGCCTCTTCCGGCGCCGTTGAATTTTCCAAATTTGTGGATGTAGATAAGGATGGTGACGATGATCTTTTCTTGGGCAATAGCGGTAAAAACAGGATTTTTATCAACGATGGGAATGGTACTTTTAACGAGTCACAAAACGCGGGAATAGCCGACAATGGCCTGTCCAAAATGGCCACCTTCGGAGATTACGATAATGATGGCAATCTTGATTTCTTCGTCCCCAACGTGGGCGGAAAAAATTACCTGTATCGCGGCAATGGGGATGGTACTTTTGTCAAAACAGCAATAAGCCTTGGCGACAACGGTTTTTCAAGTTACGCCTCCTGGCTCAATCTCAACGACGACAATTTGCTCGATCTATTCTTAGTGGATATTTACGGCGCTAACTCCCTCTACAAAAACAATGGCAACGGAACTTTTACTAAATTACTGCAGGGCGACGCGGTAAACGACATTGGCAAGTCCTATAGTTTAGTTACAGCGGATATCAATAATGATAATAAACTCGATTCCTTGGTCCTTAATAGTGGTGTCAATTTTCTGTATCTGAATGATGGTTATGGCACCTCCACCAAGGTTATTAATGATCCAGTTTTAGTGGATACCGCTGCTTCGATGGGAGGGGATTTTGGCGACTTTGATAACGACGGCGACATGGATTTATTTGTTGCCAATTACAAGCAGCCAAGCACCCTCTATTCCAACAACGGCAACGGTACTTTCGTGAAACTTCTCAACTGGCCAGGCGCCAATCTCACTAAGTCGTCTCGCAGTGGGAAATTTGCCGATATCGACAATGACGGCGACCTCGATTTACTTGTTATCAATGCCGATGGCGAGAAAAATTCATTATATATCAATAACGGTAACGGCACATTTGTTGGCGAAGAATCCGCCTCCTTTGATCCGATCTTATCTTTCGGTAAAGATAATTCTGGCCATCCAACAATTGCCTCTTTTTCTGACATCGAAAACGACGGCGACCTGGATTTATTTATGTCCGACAGCTTTGGCACAAATCTACTTTTCAAGAATGCCGGAAATCAAAACAAATGGCTAACCCTCAAGCTACATGGCACAACTTCCAACAGCTCCGCCATTGGAGCAAAGGTAAAAGTAAAGGCCACGATTGGCGGAAACGTTGTTACACAAACAAGAGAAATTACTGCAGATGATGGTGATAGTGCAGCCTTACATTTTGGCCTTGGGGATGCCCAATCTATCAGCTTAATTACGGTACAATGGCCGTCCGGAATTACCCAAACATTAAAAAATGTTAATACTAATCAATCGCTTTCCATTGAGGAAAGGGATGAACTTGCTATTGGCAATAATCTTGTAGCAGACGGTAACATGGAGGCAGTTTTAGCCTGGTTGCCATGGGGGATTCCCACTATCAATGAGAAGCTCACCTACCCGGAAGGAAACACTCGCGTAACGCATATCCTCAGTGGAGGAGGGGGCATCAGTCAGGACAATCTTGCAGTAGTAAAAGGGCATACCTATAGATTGAGCTTTGATACGAAAATTTCGACCGGTTTATTGCTTCCCAAATTGAGTATTCTGAAAAATGCCAATTACAGCAAACAGGCCGACTTTTACGACACTGCACTTTCACTTTCCTGGCGTAATTATGGTCAGTGGAAGCATTATTCAAGGGTCGTTACTATTCCTCCGGATTACGATGCGGCTGTTAATATTTTGAGATTATCCATGATTGCCAGTAATTCAATAGGGCCAGCTGAAGCCTGGATCGACAATATCGAATTAGTTGAGATTGCCAATTCCAATTTAGTCAGTGATGGAGACATGCAGTTTAAGCAGCTTTGGGCGCCATGGGGTACGCCAGAAATAAATGAGAAGATATTTAACGGAACCGTTGTTTCTCAAGTTGCTCATATCAGAACCAACAACCTTGGTGCGGCTGGTGGCATTAGTCAGGATAATTTAAAAGTTCTTCCAGGTCATACCTATGAGTTGAGTTTTGATACGAAAATCAGTTCAGGATATTTAATGCCTTACCTGAATATTTTAAGAAATGTTAACTATAATAAACAGTCTGACATTAGCAAAACCACTATCACTCTGCTTGCTCGTGATTTTGGACAGTGGACACATTACTCTCGAACAGTAACAATTCCATTAGACTACGATCCGGTTGCCAATATTTTAAGGTTATCGCTCGTTGCTCGGAATAAAAATGCACTTGCAGAGGCTTGGATTGATAACGTGAAGTTGATTGAAGTATCGCCCTAGCCCTTCAGTTTTTGCCCTGAAAATGGTATAATAGAAAGATTATTTTTCTTTATGCCAAGCCGTTTTACGCAAAATAGGGTGGTAATGGGCAGTGTAATTGCCGCAGGGCTCTGTGTTGTGTTGTCTTTGGGGCTTACCTTAGGGCTTTTTTACGACCTGAATAGCACCTTTACCGATAACCTCTATACGCGCAATGAGCCATCTTCGGATATCGTTATTATTGGCATCGACGACAAAAGTACCGATGCGGTAGAAGGTTTTGGCCGTTACAATCAGTGGACTCGCGAGCGCTTTACTCAGCTTTTGAGCGTTTTGAAAAAGGAGTCGCCGAAGGTGGTGGCGATGGATTTTATTTTCAGTACCTACACCGAGCAGCTTCCGCGCACTAAATTGCTGGAGTTGGAGGATAAAATTGATAACAGCGCCGACAATAAAGCAAAGTTAAACACCTACGACGATTTTTTTGGCACCTATTCTAGTACGCTCAGTAATCCAATCGATAATGATTTAGCCTTGGCCTTGCAGGGATTCGATAACCTTGTTTTGGCCGCCTCTCTCAAATATAACGGCACCGATCTTATCAAACCATTGGAGAAATTTGCCCCAACTGCGCGGCTTGGAGTAGTAAATGCCTTTCTCGATTCCACCGGAATTCTTCGTAATGCAATTGCCAAATTTTCGCCAACTTCTGAAAAAATTAGTTACGACGATTTCGCCATCGCGACGGCAAAGGAATTTCTAGGTAAAGATAACTTAGAGCTACCACTTGATAACGAAAACAATCTCTTGGTCAACTATTTTGGTGATCCCTACAGCTTTAAACAGCTCTCTTTTGTTGATGTGGCTAAGGGCAAAATTGAGCCCGGGACGTTGAAAAATAAGATAGTTTTGGTTGGTGCTACCTCTCCGAAAGAGGTGCATGACGAATACTTTACTCCACGTTCAAACACCACCCCGATGTCGGGAGTGGAGTTTCGGGCGAATGAAATTCAAACAATTTTAGATGGGAAATTTTTGGTGCGGCAGGGTGTTGCTAGTGAGATTTTCACTTTGCTGTTGATCCTTTTGGGGTTAACTGTCGCCTTTAATTATCTTGGGATTTGGCCCGCAGTTGCGGTGGCTGTGATGAGCAGTTTTGGCTACTATTTAATCGCGCATCTCCTTTATAGTCGTGGATTGTTGGTCAATATGGTGTATCCATTTTTGGCTATAATATTGGCTTTTATGTCCTCTTGGGTTTACAAGTACTTTGTTGTTGATCGTAAAAAACGCGAGATGGTTTCGGCCTTTTCGCATTACGTAAGTGCGGAACTTGTGAGTCAGATCGGTAAAAATCCGGACATGGTAAAGCTGGGAGGTGAACGCAAGGTAGTAACGGTCTTTTTTTCAGATATTAAGGATTCAACTAAGCTCTCCGAGTCACACGAAATTAGTGAATGGGTGGCCCAGATTAACGAATATTTTACGGCCATGGAAGGTGTTTTGAAGCAATATGATGGAACCCTGGATAAGTACGAAGGGGACGCCATTATGGGCTTTTGGAACGCACCTTTAACTCAGGTCGACCATGTGAAACGCAGTTTTTCAACCGCCATAGAGATGCAGAAAAGATTAAAGGAATTAAACGAAAAATGGCTGGTGCAAGAGAAGCCGTGTTTGGAGATTAGAATTGGTATTAATACCGGGGAGGCGCTTGTTGGCAACTTTGGTTCCGTTGATCGCTTCGACTATACAGTGATGGGAGATACGGTGAATACCGCTTCCAGATTGGAGAGTGCAGCCAATAAAACCTATTGTACAAATATTATTGCCGCCGGATTTGAAGGCGAGATTTTGCCCGAATATTTAGGGGAGTTTGTGCTAAGGGAACTGGATACTGTTTATTTGCCGGGGAAAAAGGAGCCCGTGAAATTATTTGAGGTGGTGTGTTTTGCCCGCGAAAATAATCTGAAATTGGCCCCCGTGATCAGTGGTTATGCTGAGGGATTGGTTTTCTATAAGGCGGGAAAGTTTGTTGATGCTAATAGGATTTTTTCAACACTTGCTGGCGATTTTGGTGATAAACCATCGCAGGTGATGGCAGATAGAACCAAGAGATTAGTGGACGGAGAGGTACTGCCTCAACTAGGTGAAGATCTGATTTTTAGGATTGAACATAAATAGGATTGGGGGGCGGAAAGTTCACTTTCCGCCCCCAGCGACTTTGCTATTGGTAGGCAAATTTTGAGGGTTTGCTTTGAGGTAGGCTTTTGGCGGAGGGGATTGTTGGTGGCTGGGCGGACTGGGCTTGGGCTTAGAAGCCGATGCCCAGGAGGAGCCCCCGGCTGGCGTTGACGCCGAAGGAGAGATGCCTCACATGGCCAGTGGCTGCGATCCTTGGGTGAGTGGTGATTCCACCCACGTAGGGCGCCCAGAAGTTCACCTCGAGAGGCTGGGCCGCCCCCTGTGTAGCTGGATCCGTTGACACCCAGGCACCGTCGGGTCCTCCATGAACCAGAATCGCCGTCGGCAGTTCGTTGCATGCCACCTGCACAACCATCCACTGATTGTTGTACATCGGTTGGTTCACGTATTCGCCGGTCGCCGTGAGGATTTCAACAGTCCCTCCCTGCGAAAAAAGTTGCAGAGTGTACAGGCCGTTGAAGTTGCACGTGCCGTCGGCATTACGATGAGCCAAGGTGGCCGGAGGAGCGGGAGGCTCAGTCACCGGCGCCGGGGCCTGACTTGCTGGCGCTGGGCCATGCTGGCACGAGGCCACCATGCCGCGCTCGAGCTGGATATCAGCGGCCGCCGCATTGGCGTACACCGTGGCTACGCCACCATGTCGCTCCGTCAGGTCGATGTTCACACCGAGCCGGCCGTCGGCCGGCTCGCGCCCACAGAGGAGATCCAGGCCTCCAGTCAGGTTCACTCTCTGACCCGGGTTCACCAGCTGCGTTCCCACTCCATTGGCATTCGTCGTTGGATTGGGGAAGCTGCAGGCTCCGGAGTCATCGGCATTGTTGATGTGCATGGTCAGGTGATTCACGTAGACCGGTTGATTCCCTCCGTTGTTCACCGAGCAGGCGATGACGTAGTTGTAGTTCTGGCCGTTGCATTGCTGGAAGTTCGGCTTAGTGAAGCAGGAAACAGTAACTCCGAACGGATTGCTCACTGCTGCCGGTTGCGCCGGCGCCGCTCCACCCGTGCCCGCTCCATTGTTGTTGGGGTCGGTGCAGCTGTAGTTGCTCTGGGAGCACTGACAGCTACCGTCACAGTCGACGTTGGCACAGAAGCAGGGAGAGAGAGCTGCCACCATGGACATGAACTCTCCGCGTTGCACCGTGCGAGCGGGGTCCAGATCCAGGTTGATCGTTGCTCCGTATGAGTAGAGGGTCTCCATGTACTGGTAGGCCCAGTGGTTGGACGGAATGTTCCGGAAGTGTTGGACGTTGGAGTTCACCAGGTGGATTTTGCCGGCCCGTACCCCGGTCAACACTGCCATCTTCACGGCTTCGGCGATGTTTACCCGAGTGTTGGGCTGAAAGCGCACGCCGCTATTGATGACGGTGTTGCGCAGAGCACAGGCCACAACACTGCGGTACCAGGCGCCATTTGCCACATCGCTGTAGGGGATAGCGCTCGCTCCACAGTTGGCATTCACCAGGTTGAAGAGAGTCATTGGGATCTTGAGAGCTTCCGCTCGTGTGATCCGATCCGCGCCCCTCACCGTACCATCCGCGAAACCATCCACCGCGCACTCGGCATACAGGTAGTTGGCGGCCGCCTTCACCCCATCGCTTAGGTTATTGGCGTCGCTAAACTGGTGGTTGTAGCCGTGGTTGCAGTTCTGGTTCAAAGGGCAGCCCTGGATTCCTCCGCAGGCCGCGCCCACCCAGCCGTTCTCATCCAGCTCAGCATCGCCGGCCGGATTGGCCGCCGCGTTGCAGTTCACCCGCTTCTGGTTGGTGAGTTGCAGTGCGAGGTAGTGGCCCTGTTGATCGTGGATGTCGTCGTGGTAGGCATTCAGCTTGCGGCACATCGGCACCGCATTTCCGTCGGTGAATCCCATCGGGATGGAATCCTCCGTGTCGCACTCCTCGAATTGGAAGTGTAGATGCGGTGACCAGTTCGGCGTTCCACCGATGCTGCCCACCACGAGCCCCTGGCACACCGCCTGCCCCTGACTCAGGGGCGAGGGGTTGAGCATGTGTGAGTAGCGGGTGCAAACGTTGTTACCGTGGTCGAGGATGACGTAGTTGCCCCATCCAGTGGCGCCATAGCCGATCTCCTTCACGTGGCCTTCGGCCGACGCCAGGATCTCCTTGCCGCTGTCGCTGTCACCGGGCAGGCTGAAATCCCAGCCGTAGTAGTTGGCGCTCAGCATGTGCGAGTCATCGCAGTAGGACACCTCGTCCTCGGGGTAGAGCCCATCGCACTGCTCGCAGTGATCGCCCCACGACTGCGTGATCTGCCACTCGTAGCCGGGCAGCAGCGGCACCTTGAAGTCGGTCCCGTTGCCGCCGCGCTCGTACATCCGCTCGGTGTAGCCGGCCGCGGGCTTTTCCATCTTCGCCCGATCGCAGGCCACCAGCCCGATTCCCAGGGTCCACAGCACGATCTGCCAAATCTTCATCGCTATTCTCCGCTGTTGTTGTTGTTTTCAAAGCAAACCAAAATGTCAAATAGCAGCCCTTGCACGATTAACAATCATGCCTAAGGGAAATTTCACCGTTCTCGGAATTGAGAGATATCACTCCTTTCGTTTGAGGTTTGATCCTTTCATTTACTCGCAGAACCGATATCGCAACCCAAATCCTAGTACCAATTTCAAAACCTCCAAATTTTTCCAATTTTCAAAAAAAGGCTTTCTCACCGCCAAGCCAAAAAAACGCCCAAAAAAGTGTTGTACAAATTGCAACAACAGTAAATCCTTGCAAAGTTTTCCCCGAGTGCTATTTTCAAAATATTATTTAAACCCGCCATATGAAAAAGTATCTCCCCATTTTGTTTCTCTCTACATTACTGATCGGTTGTTCCTCGCCTTCTACCTCTACTCCTGCGGCTACCACTCCAGTAAAAGTTCCCAACGAAAATCAGTCGCAAATTTTCACGCCTGAAACTGTTGATACTCAACCGGGTACACTTGAAACGGCTCCAACCAACAGTACTAAAGATTCAACTTCCAAGGCCAGCAATCCCTCAAATGAGGTAAGTACTCCAGTTTCCACCGCCAACGATAACTGCGGAAATATCGCCGCAAACCCTCGTCAACTTTCTGAGTGCTACTGGAATCTTGCTATGAAAAACAAGGATCAATCTCTATGTGAAAACATCGTTTATCAGGGTAATCCTGGCACAGATCGCGATTATCTCTCAACCGATAGCTGTAAGAAAACTCTCAACTACACCACTCAAAATGCACAATGGAGCCTTTTGAGCGGTCTGCCACTTGATGAGTCCGCCTATGGTGGTCGTGCGAGATTAACTGGATGGGTTGTATATACTTCCTCCTATGTAGAGGACTCAACTGCACATTTTCATGTTGCTGATTCCTCAGTTAGTGATTTGCCTTTCCTTGGAAGAAAATACACAAATTTAAATCTATCCCTAAATGAGAAAAGTCTTATAGAGAAGCTTACAACTAATTATTCTCAAGATCATCCAGCGGTAATTATCAGTACCAAGATCGCTTATCCAATCGAAGGTACGCCATTCATTACCGTATCTGAAATTGTTCAATAGTAGTTGCAAAATCGGCAAACAGTGGTATATTTCCGGAAATAATTTACCAAAAATAATTTATGAAGAAGTATACCATTCTAGTACTTTCAGCGCTGATTTTATCCGCTTGTTCACCCGATGAAGCAGTAGAAACAAAGGAAGTTAAAAGTGTAAAACAGGGACTTCAAAAGGAATCCGTTAAAACTGAAGTATCAACTCCAGTTATGGAAGAAAGCACTACTCCTACATTAGAGGTTGCTCCAACTCCTGAAGAGAGAAACGCTGAAGCTCAGGCTACAACTGAGACTTCAACTCCAGAAGTTACTCCGGTAGCTCCAACTCCTGAAGAAAGAGGAATTGTTCCAACTACAGTAACTCCAGAGCCAGCTCCACGAGTAACTAATTAAGCCACTACAAATCCCACTATTTTGCCGGGGACGTAAATCTCCTTCACCACTTTACCCTCGGCAAGATATTTGGCGACATTAACTTCGGCCTTGGCTGCGGCTAGAGCCGCCTCTTTTGGTGCATCCACTGCCAATATAATTTCTCCTCGCACCTTTCCGTTCACCTGTACGCCAATTTTCACCTCTGAATCAGCCGCTCTTTCTTCGTCGTATTCTGGCCATTCAGTATCAAAAACACTTCGATCACACTTCAAAACCTCAAAGCACTCTTCTGCCAAGTGTGGAGCCAATGGCGCAATCAATCTGCACAAAACTTTTTTACTGCCCTCATCTATCCCACCCTTTGAAGCAAAATTAACAAACTCCATCATCGCTGACACCGCAGTATTAAACTGAAAGTTCTCGATATCACGAGTCATTCGTTTGATAAGTTTATGGATATTCCTGATAAACAATGGTTCATCCTCAATCCGTTCAAATTTTTTATTCACCAGGACCCAGAACCTCTCAACAAAACGTGCAATTCCAGTTATTCCCTTATCATTCCAATCTCCACCATCAGTGAATGGTCCCATAAACATTAAGTACATGCGGAAAACATCACTGCCATACTTTTCAACAAAGGCATCCGGACTCACCACGTTGCCCTTGGATTTACTCATTTTTGCTCCATCTTTTGTCACCAACCCTTGGTGCACCAATCTCTTAAATGGCTCATCTCCATCAACAAAGCCAAAGTCATGAAGGGCCATCATTACAAAACGTGCGTAAATCAAGTGCATGCAAGCATGCTCCGGGCCGCCAATATACATGTCTACTGGCATCCATTTTTTTGCCAACTCTGGCTTCCATGGCAACTTCTCATTCGCCGCATCCAAATAGCGCAAATAATACCAACTTGAACAGACAAAAGTATCCATCGTGTCTACTTCGCGTCGGCCGGCCCCCCCACACCCCGGACACTTACAATTCACAAAATCCTCTGAGGTAGCCAAAGGTGAAGTATTCCCTCCCGTAGGCTTATATTCCACCTCTCGTGGCAATACCACAGGCAATTCACTCTCGGGCACTGGCACCTCTCCACATTTTTCGCAGTAAACAATCGGAATCGGCGCTCCCCAGTATCTCTGACGAGACAGTAGCCAGTCTCTCAACCTGTAATTTATAGTTCTTTTTCCAAAGCCCTCTTTCTCCATCCACTCCGCCATTTTCGGTAATGCCTCGCGATTATTCATTCCAGTGAATTCTCCGGAATCAAAAAGTATTCCATCCTCCACAAACGCCGCCTCCGCCTCAAGCGGGTCCTCGTGAGTGCCATCCTCAGAAATCACAAACTTCATTGGAATGTCATATTTACGCGCAAACTCAAAATCTCTCTGGTCATGAGCATCTGCCATTACCACTCCAGTCCCATACATCAGCGCAAAATTGGCCACATAAACGGGAATCTTATCCCCAGTTGCCGGATTCACCACATACTTCCCTAAAAATGCCCCCAATTTATCCTTTCCGCCCTCAGAGCTTCTTTCAATATCAGTCTGACTCTGAATTTTTTTAACCATCGCTTTTACTGCTTTCTCGTGCTCGGTTCCTTTGATAAATGTCTCTACCAAGGGATGTTCTGGAGCTATCACCACAAAAGTTACACTGTATATCGTATCCGGCCTCGTAGTATAACAAGTCAGCACGCCACTGCCGTCCTCCATCTTAAAATCGATATTAACTCCCTCACTTCTCCCAATCCAATTTTTTTGCATCAACTTGGTCTTTTCCGGCCAATCCAAGCCATCAAGCCCATCAAGCAGCCTCTGTGAGTAATCAGAAGTTTTCCAAAACCATTGCTCCAGTTCTTTCTTTATCACCTCACTTTTGCATCTCTCACATGCCCCGTCCCACACCTGTTCATTCGCCAATACCGTTTGGCAGGAAGGGCAGTAATTTACATGCGCCTTTTTCTTGTATGCTAAGCCATTTTTATGCATCTGCAAAAACAGCCACTGTGTCCATTTATAATAATCCGGCTGCGAAGTGTTCACCATCTTATCCCAATCATACATACAACCAATTCTTTTGAGCTGCTCAATCATATTTCCCACATTTTGCTGAATGCTATCCTGAGGATGCACTCCGGTTTTAATCGCATAATTCTCAGCAGGAAGCCCAAAAGCATCAAAACCCATCGGCTGCAAAACGTTATAGCCCTTCATTCTCATATAACGCCCAAAGCTATCGGCCGGCGCATAATTATACCAGTGCCCTACATGCAATTTGTCCCCAGAAGGATAAGGAAACATCACCAAATTATAGTATTTTTCTTTTTTACTATTCTCCAGGTCCACTTTGTAAATCCCGCTTTTCTCCCAGTTCTTACGCCATTTTGCCTCAATCTGCCCTGCATTATAGTCTGCCATTTTACCCGTATTATATGATACAACGGGCCAATTTTACTGCAAACTAGAGGACCTTATCAACCATTAATCGCCCACTGGTCCCATTCTCAATCTCTTTAATTTCAGGATAAACCTCCTCCAGCCACTTTCTTAGTTTTGGATGAGACTCAGGCTTTGTTTCAATTTGAGGCTCCATTTGAGGCTCAATTTTAGGCTCCACAACCTGTACCTCCTCGGTTTTCGTCTCACTGCCATTTAAAGTATCCGGGGCCTTTTCTGCATGCCCAGTAGCCTCAAAAACATTGGTGCCCTGCGTATTTTCATCCATCAACCTCTGGTCTAAGAAAAAAAGCATAAAGGTAAAAGAAATCATAAATATTGCCAACGCAGAAATCGCAATTTTCTTGTTTTGAGATAGTTTTTGCATGGTTTGTTTTTATTTTCACGAGTCAATAGTACATTATAAACCAAAGTACCAAATAAGTCAACCGCCTGACTTCCTTCTTCCTCCTCATTATGCTATAATATCTCCTGATTTCTCTCTAAACTCATTCCAATGGAAAATCAAAATGTAGACATTAGCATTGTGCTCCCAATCCTCAAGCAGATACCACTTTTTGCGGGCCTTGATGAAAATCTTCATCGGGAAATTGTTTCCAGAATTGTGTTGATGTACTACCCACAGGATTACGTCCTTTTCAAGGAAGGCGAAACTGGAGATGCCCTCTACATAATGAAAAACGGCATGATTGAGATCTTCCACGCTCCAAAAGAGGAAGGGGATTTGCCGAAGAAAGTTGCAGAAATCACTACCGGCGGCTTTTTTGGTGAAATGGCTTTGATTTCCGACGAGCCTCGCAATGCCTCAGCCAAAACCCTTTCCGAATGTGAAGTCTTTATTCTTTCCAAGGATGATTTCCAGAGTCTCATGAGCAACAATACCGCCCTAGCTGAACAGATCAGCAGTGCCATGATCAGCCGTCTAAAAGCCAACGACACCCAACTATAATGATATTAGGATATCTGATTCTAGCCCACCTGCTTGGCGATTTTATCTTTCAGCCATCTAAATTGGTTCTTTGGAAGATCTCCAGCAAATGGGGGACATTAGTTCATGCTTTGATTCATTTTGCTCTTTTAAATCTGCTTTTTGCCCCATTCCTCATGAATGGCAACCTTAATTTCCTTTTTGTCACCGGCTTTGTGGCAACCTGCCACTTTTTTATCGACCAGGCCAAAATTAGCTACGACCTTAAGCACGACAACAAGACCGTGCCCTTCATTATGGACCAGGTCCTGCATCTTATAAGTATTGGTATAGCCGCCTCTAGCATGATGAAATCAGCTCTACCTCTGCCAAAAGCTCCCTATTACGACATGTATTCGGATACCCGCATTATTCTTTTTCTTTCAGCACTTGTCTGTGTCAGCACGGTATTTGAGGTATACCAGTTTCAGAAAAAGCGTCAGAAAAATATCAATGCCAAATTCCATCCGAGTTTTCGCAGGATGATGCTACACGTGATTATTCTTGCTCTGGTTTATTATTGTGTTCTTGGACTTGTGGTGCCTTATCTCTAGCCGAAACTATCTCCTCATTGCTCAACTCCAAGAAGGTGAATGTCCAAACCGAATATGAGAAAACATCTACTATTCCATTTAAATATGAAGAAACCACTAAGGTCACCAAACCAAGTATTCCTCCCACGATTACACCGGTCACCGGCAGTGTAACGGTAGCTACATACCCCGTAACCAGCACAATGATTATTGGAATCAAAAATACCATCACCACCTGAATCACAATTCTTATACCGATGATGATCATCAAGACCGTGATCAGAAAGGTATATTTCCAGTGTGTCATTACCAATTTGCCACTGGCTTTCATCGACTCAAAAACCCCCATATCATCTACTACAATATAGAAATCCGTATAGGTAAAAAGTAGTGTCAAAACAAAGCCGATTAAAAGGAAAAGTATAAAAACTGGTAGTAATATTTTAAAAATGCCCAACGGTAGATTCCTCAGCACAAAGGACATCTCAATTAATATCGAGAAAAAACTAAAGGTTTTAATCAATAGGTGATATTCCAGTAGTGGCAGAAAAGCGTGAATACCATACTTTAGGCCCATGCCTACACCTCCGTGTTGCCCATTTTTGTTGCGCGCAATGGTTTGAATAGCTGCCGCTTTGGCCAGTGTTGGAAATAAAAAATACAAAATCGCAAAAATCGCCGCAAAAACAATCAGAAACGGCGTAATAGAAATATGTGTCTTTAAAAATTCCCAAATATATCCAACTACATCAAAAAGAAATCCATGATCGTCTCCTGAACTGAAAAGATATGAGGTTTTAAAGGCAAAAAACTGGTAAACAATATATCCAATTCCAACGGTCGTAGTGAGTAGAGAAGGGATGAATCCGAGCCAGATAATTAGTTTTTTGTTTTCTTGTGTGTATTTCCAGGATTGTCCAATGAGTCCTTTGTAGTCCATGGAAGGAATTCTACCCGCGCCGTAGCTATTGTCAACCAAGCCTGAAGTGTTTATATTTTAAGCATGAAAGAAAAAACAAAAATCGAAAAAATAAGAGCTACCGATACCTCATTTCACTGGATCGCCGTAGCCAATCCCGACGAGAAGACAATGGAGAGTTTCAAGCGCACCTATAAGTTTCATCCGCTTGATTTAGAGGATTGTCTTTCAGAGAGTCAACGCCCAAAAATAGATGATTACGACAACTATTTATTCATAGTTCTCCACATCCCCGTAAGAATAGGCCGCCGCAAGCAATTAAAAAGCTGCGAAGTGAATATTTTTATCGGGCCCAACTACCTTATCACCGTCCACGACGACAACTCCACTATTGAAAAGTTGTTTGAGGCCTGCAAAAAGAAGCGCAAAGTCAAGGACGACTATATGTCAAAAGGGCCAGGTTACCTGCTTTATCGCATTATTTCCGATCTCTTTGAGGTTGGATTTCCAATGGTTGACGATATCTCCAGGCAAATCAACGAGCTCGAGGTGGAGGTCTTTGATTCAGACTTTTCCAAGGATCGCCTGAAGGAAATTTTGATGGTGAAAAAAGATATTATCAACTTCCGCCGTATCATCATGCCACAGCGCGCAATTATTGCTCAGCTTGAACACAAAAATAAGAAATTTCTCCCAGAAAACCTCAATGTTTATTTTGATGATGTCGTAGATAAAATCGAAAAAATGTGGAACAACCTGGAAAACCTTCAGGAATTGATCACTTCGCTCCACTCCACCAATGAGTCCATCATCTCCCACAACACCAATAATACGATTAAAACTCTCACACTTTTTTCAGTTATCATGTTGCCTCTTACCTTCATTACAGGCTTTTATGGTATGAACGTAACAGGTCTTCCATTGGCTGCCAGTGAGCTTTCAGTTGAGTTTGTTTCTGGCATAATATTTCTCGTAGTATTGGCCATGATTAGCTATTTCAGGTTCAAGAAATGGATCTAGAGTCCATGTCGCAAAGTTTACTCTTGTCAAAAATTGAAAAAGTGAGTATATTTAAGCCCGCGTTAAAAAATATTCGAAAATCTTATGAACAGAGACACAAAAAAAAGCCTTATCTCCAACCACCAGGTTCACCAAAAAGATACAGGTTCCCCAAATGTACAGGTGGCAGTGCTTACTGAGAGAATCAATATGCTTTCTGAGCATCTTAAATCTCATCCAAAAGATGAGCATTCAAGAAGAGGTTTGCTTGGGCTTGTAGGAAAGAGAACAAAACATCTTAAGTACCTTCGTCTTCATAAGAAGGAGGATTACGATGCTCTCCTAATCGCTTTGAAACTCAGAAAATAAGGTTCTTTGAAATTTCCTTCTACCCCTAAATTGCGCGAGACTTGATCTTAAGTAACAGGCTTGAGGAAATTTTTATTTCAATTTCCTGAAGCTTGTCACTTGAGAAGTCTGCACAGCTTAGGGTAGCTATATATTAACTACCCGTTTTATGGAAAAAATTGAGATGAAAATGGATCTCGCAGGCCGCGAGTTCAAAATTGCCAATTTCCCTGTAGCGAGCTATGCAAATGGCTTTGCTTTGGTGTCACTTGGCGACACGGTTATCATGGGAAACGCCTCTATGAGCTCAAAAGGCAAAGAGGGTGCGGATTTCTTCCCAATGGTCGTGGACTACGAAGAAAATATGTATGCTGCCGGCAAAATTAAAGGCAGTCGTTTTGTGAAACGCGAAGGTCGTCCTTCAGAAAATGCTACTTTGATCTCTCGTTTGATTGATCGTCCAATTCGTCCGTTGTTCCCAAAAGGAATTACCAACGAAGTGCAGATTATTTGCTCTGCTCTTTCAGCAGACATGGAAGTTGATCCTTCCACTACAGCGATGAATGCTGCTTCTGTGGCTTTGATGCTTAGTGGTGCGCCTTTCGAAGGCCCAATTGGATGTGTGAGAATGGGCTACCTTGATGGCAAACTAATCGTTAACCCTACTTACAAAGAATGTGAGGAAGGTACGATGAACTTGATCGTGGCTGGTACTGAAGATGCCATCACTATGGTAGAGGCTGCGATGAAAGAAGTGAGCGAAGAGGTTATTCTTGAGGCGTTGGACATGGCTCACAAATATATTAAAGAGATCTGCAAATTCCAGAAGGAGTATGTGGCTAAATTCCAGATCAACAAAGTGGAGCCGGCTCTTGGTAAAGTAAACGAAGATGCAGTTGAAGCTTTAAAGAGCTTCGTTACTGAAGACATGCTCAACACTATTAAAGGGACTACGAAGCCAGAAGTAAAAGAGGTGATTCACCATATCGAAGACCAAGTTTTTGAAAAATTTGCTGCTGAAATTGAGGAGGGCAAGTTTACCAAACGCGATTTGGCTGAAAAGCTAAACAGCATGATGGAGAAGAACATGCGTAAGAACATTCTTGAAAAAGAGGAACGTCTTGATGGACGCAAACTAACTGATATTCGCCCAATTAACATTGTTGCGGACGTACTTCCTCGTACTCACGGTTCTGCAATCTTCCAAAGAGGTGAAACAATGGCTCTAACCATCACTACTCTTGGTGCTCCTGGAGATGCCCAGATTGTGGATACTATGGATGGCGATCACGTGAAGAGATACATGCACCACTACCACTTTCCTCCGTTCGCTACTGGCGAAATCAAAATGCTACGTGGCCCAGGCCGACGTGAAATTGGTCACGGTGACCTAGCTGAACGCGCGCTTATCCCAGTACTCCCAGACCAAAAAGATTTTGCTTATACAATGTGGCTAGTTTCTGAAATTACTGCCTGTAACGGTTCCAGCTCAATGGCTTCAGTTTGCGGTTCTACCCTTTCACTAATGTGTGCAGGTGTGCCAATCAAACGTCCAGTTGCTGGTATTGCCATGGGCCTAGTTTCTGACTCTGAAACAGGTGCCTACAAGATCCTCAGCGATATCCAGGGTATGGAGGATTTCGCAGGTGATATGGACTTCAAAGTGGCCGGTTCTGTTGATGGTATTACAGCCTTACAGATGGATATTAAGGTGAAGGGTCTTTCTCTGGAACTTCTAAGAAATGCTCTTTCTCAAGCCAAGGAGGGCCGAAATTTCATTTTAGCCAAGATGCACGAGGCAGTTCCTGCGGTTAAATCTCAGCTTTCTAAATACGCACCGTTGATCATGACTATCAAGATCGATCCAGATCAGATTCGTGTGGTGATCGGTAAAGGCGGTGAAACAATTCAGGCTATTACTAAAGAATGTGAGGTAGATATGGATGTGAACGATGAAGGTATGATTACAATTACTGCGCCAGATCAGGAAAAGGGAACTAAGGCGATTGAATGGATCAAGAAACTTACATACGTGCCAAAAGTGGGAGATACCTTTGAAGGTAAAGTAGTTCGTATTATGGACTTCGGCGCTTTCGTGGAAATCGTTCCAGGCAAAGATGGATTGGTGCATATTTCTGAATTGGCCAACCACAGAGTAAATAAGGTGGAAGATGTGGTGAAGATGGGCGACATGCTTAAAGTGAAACTTGTGAAAGTAGATGACCAAGGTAGATTAAACCTCTCTCACAAGGCAACTCTTGAAGGAGGCGACCACGGTGACTTCGATAGTTTAGCCGGCGGGGGCAAGCACGTAGGTGCGAGTCATGCGGCTAATCACCCAGCAGGCGGCCACGCTGACGCGCCAGCTCCGAGCCACGCTGACGACATGGGAGATATCTCTCACTCCAAAGGTGGTGAAGGAGAGTTGCTAGAAGGTACTTCTGCTGTGCGGAAGATTTCCTGAAAGCTCCCTGCATTTTAAATTTCTTTCAAAAAAACCGGCCATCTCAAAAGGATAGTCGGTTTTTGCATTCCAAGGGATATTATCTTTAATACTCCTTGCCTTTTGAGGATTTTTTGTTAAACTTCTATGGCATTTTTGACAGCAGGCGAGCGCGCAGCGCGAGCCCACATTTCACCCCAGGTACCCAGCGGGTATCGTATAATGGCTATTACGTTGCCTTGCCATGGCAGAGACAGGAGTTCGATTCTCCTTACCCGCTCCAGCACTTTTCTGCTCCAAAAAGGGCCTTTTTATGGTATAATACAAGATAACACAAAGCCCAAAATGAAGACAGTGGAACTAAAAGTTGATGCATCTAGGGTTGATAAAGCTCAGTCACTGGAAGCCCCAGATCCAGCCTATCCAGAAGCAGGGGAGCTACGGGCTGCTGTGGGTACGGATGTTGATGATGCACTTGAAGGCCAAACTCGAATTGATCTGCAAATAGATTGGACTTCTCTAGACAGAGAAGCCCTTTTTGCCAGTATGAAAAACTACGATGAAGCTGAAAATCTTTATCCCAAGGTCCCTGGACAAAGGCACGACACTTTTGTTTTTCACAGAGCCACACTAAGAACCCAAAAAGGAGAACTGCTTCCGATTAAGTTTTCTAAGGTGATTAGTACCTACAATGGTATCACACAGGATGAGTTGCAGATAGGTATATCACGACCAGATTTGCCGCAGGATAGCCCCTTAGAGCACGTGGCGTCCTTTGATTTTCTTTGTAATAGACAGCCAAATTCTGAGGAATGGGATATGAAACACCGTAAAACAGCTAAACTGTACCGAAGACAAGGAATTGGCGATGAAGTGCTCAAGCTTGCCGAAGAAGTTTTGAGAAAGCGAGCTGAAGATAGCCATTTTAGTCAAGCAATTAGTGCTAAATCTGGTCAAAAAGATTTAACCCTTTGGCTAGAGAATGAAAAAAGAGAATTTACTCCTGCTACCGCCGAAGATGCTGCAAACTTAGAACGCCTTAAGTCTAAACCCAATGGCCTAATTGAAGTTACTCGGTTTGGAGAAACCTATACTTTCGATCCAGTAGATTTCAAAGCAAAATTTGGAGACATTGTGAGCGGCCCCGAAGCCCCCGAAGTTTGGGAAGACTACAGCTCCGATAAACCCTACTACTACACGAAGAGTTGTTTCAAAATCAAACTAAAGAAGGGCCTTTAGTCCGCACTTCGCATACTAAGGAGCTCCACGAACTTGCGGTAAGTGTGTTTTTATGGTATGATGTAAGGTAATTTTATCTTATCTTCGTATGACTCAAGAACGACAGACTTTTGAACATGAAGAAGTTAGTAATGTCAGTTTGCTGCCTCCATCTGCTGGTTTAGACTTAGAATCTTATGAACCTTATGACTCAGATCGCTTCGAAAACGTTAGGCGCGGAGCTAGAAGAGTACTCGATGTTATAACTTTAAAGGGGGTGAGAACCAAACAAGCTCAAGAAAAACAAAAACCTAACGAACTTGGGCCCTTTAAGACAGATTCAGATGGGGTAATTTGGGAAAATATATCCTGGGGTGATGAAACTGCTTTATGCAGGAGGGACGGTTTACATGTTGTCATGAAGGATGGAACTTATAAAACCTACTGGAGAGACAGATCACTGGCTCCTTTCATAACCACCACCCAATTAGATGGATCTGTATTTGGATCAACTGATAAAAATGCGATTGCTTCCTATTTAGATGCCCATGTGCCTGTTCCTAATGGTTTTGTAAGGAAGGAATTTACTAAAGGATCTTCATTGAGTTTGCGGCCACTTGATAGTGGAAGTGGAAAGTTAGAAACATTGGTCCTTGGTCAGAGCGATGATGGAAATAATAAGGTAGCTGGCTTAGGTTTTCGAAAAGGGATGATCGATAAGTGGCTAAAAGATGAATACAGAGAATTGGTGATTACTAAACGCGCAAACACTTTTGATGTTAGTTATAAAGCTTCTGGTCGTACAATTTCTGAATTTTTAGGAGCCACTAACTTGCCAATAATAGTCACAGAGCTTTTAAAAAGATTACCAACTGATGTTCAAACATCTATCCGAAATTATCTAGAGATTGCAGAGTAAATCCCAGTCCGCACTTCGCATACTAAGGAGCTCCAGATTAATCCCCAATACTTTTCTTGTTCAATTCTAATGCTGAGAGCATAATTACCAACATGAAAAAAGTTTTAATTCTTGTCATCTCTTTAGTTGCCTTAGTGGGCTGCAATCCAAGAACTGAACCCGCAGAAATGACAGTAAAACTTTATTATTACAATCCCACTCTTGACCAGGATGCGGAGGGCAATCTTCTTTGCAGTAGGGCGGGGCTCCAGGCTGTCGAACGTGAAATACCTGTTACAGATAATTATAGGGAAGAGACTATCTTACTTTTGTTAAAGGGAGAATTGACTGCCGAAGAAAAGAAAAAAGGCCTTACTACGGAGTACCCACTGAAAGGATTGAACTTAGAGAATTCAACTTTTGAAAAAGGATTATTTGCCTTGGAATTTTCCGATCCAAATAATGAAACCGTGGGAGGGTCATGCAGGGTGGGAATTTTATGGTTTCAAATTGAAGAAACCTCTAAGCAATTTTCTGACGTCAAAACCGTTAAATTTAAGCCGGAGGAACTCTTTCAGCCATAAATCTGGGCGCCTATAACCTAACACATCTTCAATTGTGGTTGCCCATCTATCATCCTCATAGCCATTTCGAAGCTCTCTCTGTTTTGTATTTGTTCCATTAATAAACCTCATCATGTGATCCAATATCAACAGGAACAATTTCGTTTTCTCTGATAATGAAATTGATAATGATTCTATAGGAAATATTTATCGAAACGCTAAACAGCCCAGCTAATTTTCCGGCCAACTTGTGTAGTCTTAAAGAAGGGTGCTGAGGATTTGTACAAAGTAACTTTAATACTTTTTCATATTGGTTTAGGATTTCTGGATGTTTGGCAAAAAATTTCTTTGCTCTTCTCAGGTAACTTTCCGTAATGACCAGTTTATACATTCTTCAAATCATTAATGTGCCCTTCTAGGCTTTTTACGGCAAACTTACCTGCCGCCAAATCGGCTTCGGACTCTTTTAGGGCAGCCTCTAATTCGCATTCTCTCAAATAATTATATTGATCCATTGTGAGCACAACAAAACGTCTTTCTCCTCGTACGGTAATAAAAGTTTCACTATTCTTTTTTGCTCTTTTAGTTAGTGCCGATGCTCCTTGCGTTTTAAGTTCCTGAGCAGTTATGGTATTATTCATGGTGTTATTAACAGTATTGATAATATCACTGTCTATCGTACCACGTTTCCTTGTAGACTGTAAATATTAAGTATCACGCAACACCAGTCCGCACTTCGCTGACTGCGGATCTCCAAAGAAACCGCAACTGCGATTTCCTGCATTTATTACGAATTTAGATCTCTAATAGTTATTTAAACTTCACGGGAGGAGATTCGCACAGCGCGTTCTCAACTCCCGATAATCTCTCTTGCACAGTCCTTTCAGGCCCCGTCACTATGACCGGATGGTGAATATCTCACATTGCAAATTCGCAGGATTGCCGCACCCACCGGAATGAGTGTCATGAGATACTCATTCTTCTCAGTGGTCACTGCCACGGCCACGATTCCCCAGAATCCGAGGACCAGCACGGTGAGAACTCCAAGGCCCCAGAGCGTCTCGGCCAGGCATTCGATCATGGGCTGCATGAGGACAATGACAGACACTGCCGCCCAGAGGCTATTGACCATGATGACGGACTCCGTCTCCTTTGCGGGGATCCCATAATTGGCTGCCACGATGAGTCCAACCCAGGACCCACAACCCAGCACACGCAACAGCATCTTTTCCATCGCTTTGCTCCTTTGGGTGTTTCCACACGAGAATGTTTAGGATCATCTTATCTAGAGAGAGTCATTTTCTTTCTGTTGGCTGCTTTTGTAAGCGCCACCAGATAATCAAACAACATCTGTATAATATTTGATTTCACCCATCTGTAAATCAAAAGACGACGATCTGTCGTCGTCAATTTTTGACATTCTGGCCGAATCACCATACACTTAGGCAACAATGTGGAAGCAATTCAACGTCCACTCCACGGCAAACAACAAAAATGCTACAAGACATACTTAAAGAAATCGGCCTCGACGAGCTGGAAATTGCAGTTTATATGCAGCTTTTGCGTAATGAAGCCGCTCGCGTCAGTACCATTGCTTACCAATTGAAGCTCCCACGTACCACCATTCAAAGTGCCCTTCTACGCCTGGAAGAAAAGGATATAGCGACAAAAGTTTTTGAGAAAAACACTGCTATTTATTCTCCTGTCGAGCCTGAGCAGATTCTAGAGATCATTGAGCAGAAAAAGAAAAAGAGCGACCGCAAATTTGAGGAACTTAAAAATAATTTTGTTAAAACCATGCCGGAGCTTTTAGGGCTCATGAGTTCCAACAAAAATCTCCCAAGTATCAAATTTTATAAAGGTAAAGCAGGAGTGAAAAAAGTTTTATTTGATACCCTAACTTCAAAGACAGAGCTTAAAGGGTTTATCAATGTGGAATCTATGGATGAGCAGGTAAAGGAGATCAATAGCGAATATGTGCGCGAAAGAGAGAAAACTAATATTAAAAAGCGAGCCCTGATACTAGATTCCCCCTATGCCCGCCAGGATCGTGAAAGTGGCCTCTACTCGCCCAAATCATATATTGCCTGGAAATGGATTGATAAAAATTTTTACCCCTTTGCTGTTGAAATGAATGTCTACGATGGAAAAATCTCATATCTCACATATGTAGAAAACGATCTCACAGGTGTGATTATCCAAAACGACCACATCTACCAAATGCACAAATCAATGTGGAACTTGATCTGGGACTCCTTGCCCGAAGGAGGACAGTCTAAATACTACCCAAAAGGGTATAAGGGAGACTAATT
>CAYHGX010000017.1:0-29956 GCA_964356355.1 uncultured Candidatus Peribacteria bacterium
GAGAAGCCTTCGCAGTAGGCTTCTTGGCCGAAGAGGAGGAATTGCTTTTGGAGATCTTCGGCGGACATGCCGGGGGCATGGAGGGCGGCGAGCTCGGAATTGATGATGGATTTGCAGGACTGTTGGGCTTCTTCAAGAGTGGAGTATTCGCCTTGCGTGTATTCGCCGTCTTCGTCTTGGTAGTGGGCGTGATCGATGATGCGGACGGGAAAGGTTTGAAGAGGAGGACTTGGTTTACATTCCGACTTTCCGAAAGTTGGAATGTAAACCTGATCTGTTTTTTCTGCAGGAGCCGACCAGCAAAAAAGTCCGCTTGTGGCTGATGCAGCCTCGATGGCTAGAGTAGCGTCGAAGAGCTTGCGACGAAGAATTTCATCCCAAAGCTCAGGGGCGCCAGCGGCCTCCATGGGAATGGCGTAGCTTTCGGGGCGGGTTGAACAATAAATATAAATGCAGTCGGGCTCAATTCCGCCGTTGGCTTCGAAGCAAACTTTGATAATTTCGCTCCAATTGAGAAAATCACTCCAGGGTTCGCGCTGTCCTGGCGCAACGTTGCGATGAATTTTTTCGGCGTCGAAGGTGACGATGTACCAGTCTAAGAGCATGGATAGTTATTACTGTGTAAATTTACCATTAGGAGTGATTGAAAACTAAAGCTGCCCCTTGACACAATGTCCTTCCCGTGGCATAATGGACTCTACTTTTTAAGCTAACCCTTATGGTTAATGCTCCGGATAAAACCCCAGATGAAATGGGACCTGCACAAAAGTCGATCCAACTGGCTCTGAGGGCCAAGGAGCTTTTAGGTGGAGCGGGAGAAGAGTTTCTGAGGCAAGTGGCGAACGAAAAAGAGTTTCTGAGACAAGTGGGACTGGCTTCTCCTGTTTTTATGACTTATTTTTCTACAGATCCAAATTTTGAACGATTTTTGGAGAAGGGATTATATAAATATTTTCTTGATCCAACAGATGAGGAGGCAAGGGCAAACCTAGCGCCAGTGATTAGAGGTTCAAATACTCCATTGGCTTCGCGCATTATGCTGACAATGACATACTTTCATAACTTAGCCCAAATCAATCCTGCGGCAGCAAAATGTTTTGCTTATGCGGTACTATTGCAGCATCCTACTATGGCTGCAGCTGCTGAACAGACTTTTGGGCCGATTGAGAATGTGCAGTAAGTTTGACAAAAAAATGGGGCCAGCTACAATGGGCGCAAGTTTCAAATTAAAAACATGAACCAGTTGAGCACAATAAAGAAGACTAAGAAGATCTGCCAATAGCGGAGCGTCTTACGTATTCTTAAAAGCTTACATGACATCCGCACAAGAGGCGGATTTTTTTTAACATAAAACTATGATATGAGCGAAATAATTGCAGCAAAATTTGGGGGGACTTCGATGGGAGGCGCCGCGGCGATGGTGGCTGTGGCCGAAATTGTAGAAGCCATGGGGCCGCGGCGCACGTGCGTGGTAGTCTCTGCTATGAGTGGGATTACCGATAAGCTGATTGCGCTTGGAGAGGCGGCGTTTAGTGAACAGGGGTTTGAACCGTTGCTTGAGGAGATTATCGAGAAACATGAAACTGCGATTCGCGAGCTGGGACTTGGAGTGGACAGCGAAGGCAATGGCCTTTCCCTCTCCGACTTCTACGACGAAATCCGTAAAATCGCCCAGGGAATTTCCTTGATTCGTGAACTTTCCTTAAGCACGCGGGATCGGCTGATGAGCTTCGGGGAAAGATCCAGTAGCCGCATTTTGGCTTCTCTACTTGAAAAACGCGGTGTGCGTGCAGTGGCGATAGATGGCTATGACTATGTATTTACTGATAATAATTTTGGCGAGGGAAATGTGAATTTTGAAAAAACTAATGAGGCGATTTTGCGCGGGCTGATGCCGATGATTAAAGATGGCGTCGTGCCAGTAATCACCGGATTTGTGGGACAGGCCGAAAATGGCCACTATATTACTTTGGGCCGCGGCGGAAGTGATTACAGCGGCGCAATAGTGGGCGCGGCCCTAGGAGCCAGCGAGGTGCAAATTTGGACCGACGTAGATGGCATTATGAACGCCGATCCAAGAATCGTGCCGGAAGCAAAAGTGCTGGAAAAAGTTTCCTTTAATGAGGCGGGAGAGTTGGCTTATTTCGGCGCAAAAGTGTTACATCCAAAAACTATTAAACCGGCCATTGAAAAAAATATTCCGGTGCGGATTTTGAATACATTTAACGTAGCGGCGCCGGGCACGTTGATTACCAATGAAGAGGAGGAATCTTTAAAATCTGTTACCTATAAAAAGGGCATTTGTATCGTAAATATTTGCTCTGCTGGCATGCTGGAGGCGCGAGGTTTTTTGGCAAAAATCTTCGAAGTCTTTGCGAGGCATGAGATTGCGGTGGACGTGGTGTCTACCTCTGAGGTGAGCGTTTCTCTTACTGTTGAGGGCGGGTTAAATGAGCTAGCTTTTAATGAACTATCAGAGTTTGCGAAGGTGAGCGTACATCCGGACATGGCGATTGTGTGTGTGGTGGGCGAGGGCGTGCGGGCGAGAAAAGGCGTTCTTGGAGAGCTCTTTGATGCGGTAGCGGATCATGACGTGAGCATGGTTTCACAGGGGGCGTCGCAAAGAAATATCACTTTTTTGGTGCGGGAGGACGAGGCCAAAGAGGTGGTGGGGAAAATATTTAACAAATTTTTTATTTAATTTTTATGTCTAAAAATATTGTAATCGTGGGCGCGACTGGCGCCGTGGGAGTGGAGATGATCGACTGTCTGGAGAAGCTGGAATTTCCGGTTGGGCGGCTGCGCCTTGTGGCCAGCGAGAGATCGGCTGGGAAGATTGTGCAGACGCCCTTTGGGGAGGTAACTGTGGAGGAAATTAGCGAGGAAGTTTTCAAAGAAAGCGACATTGCTCTTTTCTCTGCTGGCAGCGACATTAGCAAGGAGTGGAGGGAGCGCGTAGTTGCGGCTGGGTGCTTGATGATTGATAACTCTTCTGCTTTTAGATATGAGGAGGAGGTGCCGTTGGTGGTGCCGGAGATTAATGCGGAGGCCGCGCGCGGGCACAAAGGAGTGATTGCAAATCCCAACTGTACTACCGCGATCGCGGCCGTGGCCCTATATCCACTCTATCGCGAATTTGGGTTGAAAAAGGTAATTGTAAGTACCTATCAGGCCACCTCCGGGGCAGGCGCGAAAGGGATGCAGGAGCTCCTAGACCAGACAGGAGAATATTTGGAAATGGCGAAGGGGAGTGACCCTGGTGCATTTAGTGAAATCGCGCAGCGTTTGACTCCAGAGTTTTTTGCCCATCCAATAGCCTTTAATCTCATTCCTCAGATCGACACCTTCCAAGAAAATGGTTACACCAAAGAGGAGATGAAGGTAGCCTGGGAAACCCGCAAGATTTTTGGCGACGACTCGTTGATGATTTCCTGTACAGCTGTGCGAATTCCAACTTTGCGGGCGCACAGTGAGTCAATAGTGATTGAAACTGAGAGGCCGATTTCCGCAGAGCGTGCTCGCGAAATCTTGAGAGTGAGTGCAGGTGTAGAAGTGGTGGATGAGCCGGCAGAAAAGCGCTATCCAATGCCTTTAAATTCCTCAGGTAAATTCAACGTGGAAGTGGGAAGAATTCGCCAGAATTTGGTTTTCGGTGAACATGGTTTAGAATTCTTTGTATGCGGCGATCAGTTGTTAAAAGGTGCGGCTTTGAATGCGGTGCAGATTGCTAAATTATTTATTTAAAAATTATGAAAATTGCATTGATTGGATATGGCGGGATGGGCCAAGTAGTGGGCAGAATCGCGCAGGAGCGAGGGCATGAGCTTGCCTTAATTGCGGATCCTGGTGCGGCTTCAAATCCTCCCCGGGGAGGAAATCTTGGGGCAGATGCGAGCAGCGAAGAGTGTGCACGTGCACAGATTGTGGCGAGTGTGTCGGCGAAAAATTTGCGTGCAAGTGGAGCTGAAGTGGCGATCGATTTTTCGCTTGGAGATGCTGTTTTTGAAAACCTACGGGTGTGCCAGGAGGCGGGAGTAAATTTAGTGGTCGGAACGACGGGGTGGCAGGGAAGGCTAGAAGAAGTGAAGGAGCTAGTGGGAGAAAAAAATGCAAGAAATGCAAATTCAGAAATGCAGGAAATCCAATCGAAGATTGGATTTCTGTGGTCATCAAATTTCTCCATCGGCGTAAACCTTTACCTCAAAATCGTAGAAGCAGCGTCGAAAATGATCAACAAATTCGACGAATACGATATCTGGGGACACGAAATTCACCACTACAACAAAGCCGATTCGCCATCTGGCACCGCGAAAAGTTTGGAGAAAATTTTGCTGGAAAATATTGAAAGAAAAACTGCAATCGTTGAAGAAAAATTGGATCGAAAACGTGAAGACCATGAAATTCATTTTTCATCCGTACGTGGTGGGCTCGTGAATTTTGGCCATACAATTGGCTTTGATTCGCCGGCAGATACTATTACCATCTCACATGCTGCACGCAGCAGAGATGGCTATGCGCTGGGCGCGGTGAAGGCGGCGGAATGGCTGGAGGGAAAAAAAGGTTACTATACTATGGAAGACTTTTTACAATTATCATGAAAAAATTAGTACCGTTCATCACTATTTCGGGACTTCTGTTGGGAATTGCCGGCTATATAGCGGCTGAGCAGGTTGGCCTGGAAATTAGAGATTTTTTGTTTGCCCTTGGCGTATTTTTATTCGCCGTTGGTACCTACCTAAACAACGGTATCATTTGGCCATTTCAACCGAGCTTATCGGCAATCAGCATGACTATTTATGGAAAAGTTATTTCTGGAATACTCTCCGTGGCAAGTTTTTCTTTTTTATTACAAACAATTTATAAACTTTCCTTATGAATAACCGAAAATATAGCGGCACGTGGACAGCGATTATTACTCCTTTTACAGTGAATGGAGAAGTAGATGAGACAGCGCTTAGAAAAATCATTCAGCGTCAAATAGCCAATGGCGTTACGGGCATTGTGCCCGTGGGAACTACCGGCGAATCGCCCACAACCACCTACGAAGAGGATGTGCGCATTTATGAAATTGCGGTGGACGAGGCGCGCAAAGCGGAGCAGGGCCAAGATGGCTCACCGGGTAGAAAAGTGATGGTAATGGCGGGTACCGGAAGTAACTGTACGCGAGATGCCGTGAAGTATACCGAGGCGGCGAAAAAGGCGGGCGCAGACTGTTGCTTGGTAGTGACACCCTACTACAACAAACCCACTCCTGCTGGTTTGTTGCTCCACTACGAGGCGATTGCCAACGTAGGCTTGCCGGTAATCGTTTACAACATCAAAGGCCGCACAGGGGTCAATATTGAGACCGATACATTGATGGAAATGGCGAAACACCCGATGATCGTGGGAGTGAAAGAGGCGAGTGGAAATCTCGAGCAAATGAAGGAAGTGATTGAACGCAGGCCGGAGGATTTTTCAGTTTTATGTGGAGACGATGGCCTTACCTTAGAGCTAATAAAGCTTGGCGGCGATGGTGTGATTTCTGTGGCTTCGAATATTGTGCCGGGGCAGGTGAGTGAGATGGTGGAGTATGCACTAGTGGGAAATATGGCTGAGGCAGAAAAGATTGGCGCGCATTTGGAGCAACTTTTCAAAGATATTTTCGTGGAAACAAATCCAATTCCGGTGAAATACATTGTACATAAATTGGGCTTGTGTGAGTTGAGTTATCGCTTGCCGATGTGTGAGCCGAGCGAGAATGCGATGAAAGTTTTGAATGAAACGGTGGTGAATTACAATTTAACCAAATAGTTTTCATGTCTACTGAAATTAGAAAATTAGACCGTGAAAATTTTGAACGCTACTTTGAGCTTTTGAGCCAGATGAGTGAGTGGGAGGATCGCGGGAAGCTGGACGTGGAAGTGAAAGAGCGATTGGAAAGGGATTACTTTTGCAAACAGCCAAAATATGAGGTGCTGACTGCTTTGGTAGATGGCGCGTTGGCCGGTTTTATTTGTTTCTTACAGACCTATGCCACTTTTGACGCCAAGCCGATTATGTATATTGAAGACTTGTTTCTACTTGAACAATATCGCGGGCACGGCCTGGGCAAAGCACTTTTTGAAGGCGCGATGAAAATTGCTCAAGAACGTGGATATAGCCGAATTGAGCTACTCGCTTTTGGAGAGGGACCGAGAAAGTTTTATGAAAAATTTGGTTTCAAATGTGAAGAACAAAATCATCATTACCGTAAATTTTTATGACATATATGAATCCAGACGTAACTTATTATCCCAGAGAAGCAGTAGAGCGGGCGGCGGCCGAATTTGGCACACCGTTTTTTCTATATTCCGAGGAGCGAATTCGCGAGAATTGTAGAAAACTGAAGCAAGCTTTTGGGAGTAGGTTTGAAAATTTTGAACCTCTGTATGCAGTGAAGGCAAATGCCAATCCGGAGGTGGTAAAAATTATTATGAACGAAGGTTTTGGTTTGGATTGTTCTAGCGAAGCGGAAGCGTGGCTTGCTGGAAAATTGGGCGCGAGTGGAATGTACACAGCAAACTACACGCCGATGGAGGAGCTGAAATTTGCTAAAGAAAATGGCTTAATTTTAAACTTGGATGATGCCAGCATGGTGCCGTTTTTGAAAGATTTAGGGCCGGTGGAAAAGCTGTCGTTCCGCATCAATCCAGGAATGGGTGGAAAAAACATGTCTTTTGCTGGGCCAGATGGCAAATATGGCGTGCCGTTCGAGAAAGCTGCAGAGGCTTACGCGGAGGCAAAAAAATATGGCGTAAAACATTTTGGTATTCACATGATGCCAGGCAGTAACGAATTGGGTGAAGAATATTTTGCAGAAATTACAGCGAAACTTTTTGAAGTGGTGGCGGAAATTTTTGAAAAAACTGGAATCGAAATTGAATTCATGAATATTGGTGGAGGGTTTGGTGTGCCGTATCGTCCGGAAGTTGCGAGCTTGAATTTAGAAAAAGTGGCGGAGGGAGTGCGAAAAACATTTGATGTGCAATGCGCCAAATATGGTTTAAAAGAGCCGCAATTAATGATTGAGCCGGGCCGATATGTGACTGCGGATGCAGGATGGCTGGTGGGGAAAGCGAGGGTTATAAAAAATGGTTACAAAAAATTTATTGGCTTGGATACGAGTAGTAACGACATGCCACGGCCGCAAATTTACGGAGCGTATCATCATGTTTCGGTGGTGACGGATGAAACGGCTACGGAGGTGGTGAGCGTGGTGGGGCAGATTTGTGAAAACAGCGATCAGTTTGCACGTGACCGTGAACTCCCAGTGTGCAAAGTGGGTGATCTTCTGGTAATTCACAACTGCGGCGGCCACGCTTACGCCATGGGCCACAACTATAACGGCAAACTGAAGAGCAAAGAGGTGCTTTGGGCCGCCGATGGTAGCATTCGCCAAATTCGCCGCGCGGAAACTGTCGAGGACTTATACAGAACAGTACTGAGCAGCACTTTTCACTTTACGACTACTTGACAATCTGAATTTGTTACTTTACAATTAATTGACCAATTGAAGTATCCAAATGACCATTAAGGAAGCAATTGTTAAAGCGGCCGACAGTAAAAAAATCTTTAAAACTAGGGACGTTTTATCAATATTAAAAAACAATTACTCCCGACAGGCAGTTAGTAATGAGATTAATAATCAGGTGGACCAAGGTTATCTAATGAGGCAAGGCAAAGGCCCAAGTACTTATTATGCCCTGGCTTCGAATGCTATTTTCTTGGGCAATGCTATTAACTTCAACCTTCTTAACAAGGGCCTCAGCGAACACGATGTTCTCATGAGTGTCAAAAGTGAAAAAGCCTTTTGGAAAGGCGTTTCGGAAAATATTCACAGTATTTTTGCCTATGCCTTTTCGGAAATGCTAAATAACGCTATCGACCATTCTGAATCAGAAAAAGTAGCCATAAAGATTATAAGATCAGATGATTATATCATTTTTGAAATTCGAGATACTGGAATTGGTGTATTCAAAAATATCATGCTCAAGCGCCGTTTAAACTCTGAGCTAGAAGCCATCCAGGACTTACTTAAAGGTAAAACCACCACGGCACCTCAGCTACATTCCGGCGAAGGTATTTTTTTTACCTCTAAAATTGCTGATGAATTTATTCTCACAAGTTTTGGTAGAAAATTGAGAATAGATAATGTAATTAACGATATTTTTCTAGAAGATAAAAAGCCTTCCTTGAAAGGTACTCAGGTTAGTTTTAGAATTTCTTTGAAAACAAAAAAACATTTAAATGATATTTTCAGACACTATGAATCTCGCCCAGGCAGTTATGCATTTGATAAAACAGAAATCCAAGTTCGCCTTTATGAAACAGGGACTATCTATATTTCCAGATCTCAAGCCAAAAGATTATTGGCGGGTTTAGATAAGTTCAAAAAAATAATTTTAGACTTTGAAAGAGTCCCAACTGTGGGGCAAGCTTTCGCTGATGAAGTTTTCAGAGTTTTTAAAATTCAAAACCCTTCAATTGAAATAGTCCCAATCAATATGGCCGAACCAGTAGCATTTATGGTCGGCCGCGTTGAGAAGCCTTAGCCATTGAGCCATTACGAGGCACTTGACAAATAAGCCCGTGCGCGTTATTATGCGCTATCATTTTTAACTATGTCATCATGGAATCCAGTAGATCAAAGGAGGTAAGCCTTGTTTATAGAGACAACGATCTTTTCCAAGATTTGGTACCTACCGTTGTCCAGGAGATGCAAGCCCTGGGCCTCGAGGTTGACTCTAAGGTATTCCCTAAAGGAGAGGATCCTGCAAAAATCGCTGAATGGATTGAGGAAAATAAGGCTAGATTAAAAGAAATGAGGCTGGTCGTTGATGGTACGGTGAGAGCTCAAGCTTTGGCCACCTTCGCCCAAGCTGCAAACCTAGATGGGATGATGCATGATGCCACCTTAAGAGCAGTTTTGCCTGATTATTCTTGGAGGGTGAATTATGATTATTTTGATCTATCAGGTACTAATAACAATAAAGAATTATTAAAAAAGCCCGGAGCTCGTCAAGCAGTTTTTTTAGAGATAATGAGAAGAATTGCCGAAAGTGGAAAAGCTCCTAAAAGAGTTTTTATTCATTTAGATAAGCTATCAGATCACGCTCCATTCTGTGATGAAAAGGAGGTAGCGGAAATGAGCCGTAGACCTGGCTGGTGGGGATCGGATGAAAAAAGACAGTATGATAAAGGAAAATCTCTGGAAGCTTTTGAAACTTTAAAAAATTGGTTGATAGAGGCTGGTATAGAGGAAGTTGAGATTTACGATGGACAGGATCTTAACGGGAGTGATGACTGGGTTTTGATTGATAGACATGCTGCTAATGCTGGATTTTTAGAAAAGAAAGAGGATGATTTTGACATATCAGTGTTGGTTGATAATCCTGAGACTCCTGTAATGGTTTTGCCAGCAGAAAACTTTGTTGCGAGTGCACTAAAAAATGGTTTATTAGACGGCTTTAATCCAGAAGCCGTACGGCTAAATATAAAAGGAACTGTTCAAAGACTTTTTGCAAAAGTTTCGGAGTGATGTTGTGTTGTCGAGCGCTGGCAGATAGAACAGTAGAAATCTAATTCCCCCCATGATTGACAAATGCGCCAGTGCATGCTACCATGTGCTATTATTTTTATTGCTTTCTGAATTATGGAATCTGGTACCCAAAAAGACGGAGTAAGCCTTGTTTATAGAGACAACGATCTTTTCCAAGATTTGGTACCTACCGTTGTCCAGGAGATGAAAGCACTGGGCCTCGAGGTTGACTCTAAGGTATTCCCTAAAGGAGAGGATCCTGCGAAAATCGCTCAATGGATTGAGGAAAATAAGGCTAGATTAAAAGAAATGAGGTTGGTGGTTGATGGTACGGTGAGAGCTCAAAATCGCTCTGCCTTCTACTCCACTCCAAGTTTAGACGGGATCATGCATGATGCTACTCTGGCCGCAATTTTGCCTGACTTTGTTTGGGACATACGACATGACGGCATGGATGAAGATAGTAGTGCCAATTATGATTTACTGGAGAAACCCGAGGCTCATAAAGCAGTTTTTTTAGAAATAATGAAAAGAATTACCGAAAATGGAAAACTTCCTAAAAGAGTTTTTATTTGTTTAGATAAGTTAGCAGAACACAAACCGTTCCGTGATGAAGCTAAAGAACGCGAGCTATCTTCAGGTGGTAACTGGTATGGATCGATGCGAAAAACACAGTATGATGGGGGAAAAAATCAGGAAGCTTTTGAAACTTTAACGGCCTGGCTGACGGAAGCTGGAGTAGAGGAAGTGGAAGCTTACGATGGACAGGATCTTAATGGCATTAGTGACTGGATTTTAGTAGATAGACATGCCCTACCCACTGATAATCAGGAGTTTTTGCCAAACAATCCTGAGACTCCTGTAATGGTTTTGCCAGCAGAAAACTTTGTTGCGAGCGCACTAAAAAATGGTTTATTAGACGGCTTTAATCCAGAAGCCGTACGGCTAAATATAAAAGGAACTGTTCAAAGACTTTTTGCAAAAGTTTCGGAGTGAGGTGGTGTTGTCGAGAGCTGGCAGATAGAACAGTAGAAATCTAGCTTAAAGTGAAATCTTTTTAAGGCTTAAGACTAGAGATATTTCCCTCTTCATCCAGTACCTGCCAATCCCGTGGGTGGCGTGTTTGAGGATAATCCTTATCGGGAATTACAGCACCCGCTTGGCCACTTATCGAAAACGGCTGGGGAGCTTTACCTTGCCAGAGATAGTAAATAGGCGGTTCTGTAGCCTTGTCACCAGCCATTTTAAAGCCTCTCTTTTCTACATAAGCCCATCTAGATGCCAATAAAGGACGAACAACAAAACTTGTCAAACGGCGAGAGGATGCCTCGTCTATTCCCATACCAAATTCCAATCCTCTCACATCATTGTCCCATCTCATCCCCAGCCAGCCGTCATTATAAAGAGACCCGCTTGACCCGGTCCTGGAAAATGATTGTCTCCAATCATGACCTTCTGGAATACCTGCATGGATATCAGCCGGATTTCTTTTTCCCCAACCACCACTAGAAATAACCGATGCCACATCGTTCCATTGACCACCACGGAATTGATAATCACCTGCTGTATATTGTCCCGTCGTGGGATTTGTGTCCCGAAGCACCTCTTCAACCTGAGCCGCAACCTCTGGCCAGAGATCGGCATTGTCGGCCACTAAACTCTCCCTTACCCGTGCTACAAATTTAGGGAAGTGAGTCCTACCCACCAGGGAAGGCCTAACAAGATGAGAGACCTCATGGTCCATGGGAAGGGGAACCGATAGTTTTTCTGCTGCCGCAATGCGAGGTCTGATAAGCCCACCTTTTCTTTGTCTAGATACGTTATCTCTTAGACTTCCATCGCCTAAAGATCTTCCAATGCCGTCTCTAAACCGTGAAAGCAAATCTTGCCAATCCTGTGTAATCCCCTTAGGGTCATCCTCATGTAATTGCCACCGTGGAGCTATAAGATCATCTATCACAACTGGTAGTGCCTCATGATTTACACTACCACCTCCCTTTAAATCATAATAATGAGTAATCACGTTATTAAGTTCTGGCGACATATAAATATTTAATAGTAGGAGGCCTATCCTATAGAACAACAAGTCAACGTGTCAATCCCTGAATCTTGAAGTTGTCGAGCGCTGGCAGATGGTGTTAACTGGCTATCAGCACTTGCTAACATAAACACATGCAAATTCAAATATCAGAGAGACTGAAAAAACTGCCGGCGTACGCGTTTAAGGAAATCAATGATAAGGTGGCGGCGCTGCGCGAAAGTGGCGTGAAGGCAATAGATTTTGGCGTGGGAGATCCCAGCGAGCCTACACCGGATTTTGTAATTGAAAGCTTATGTGAGGCGGGCAAAAAACATGCCACAACAGGCTATCCAAGCTACATCGGAAGTGGCGAATTTCGCCAAGCGGCTGCGGATTATATGCGGAGGCGTTTTGGCGTGGAGCTAGATCCTGAGACAGAAATTTCTTCTAATATTGGTTCCAAAGAGGCTGTGTTTAATTTTCCTGAAGGTTTCATCAATCCTGGCGATTTAGTAATCGTGCCTTCGCCTGGTTATCCGCCGATGAAAACGGGTACATGGTTTGCGGAGGGCGAGGTGTATTTTGTGCCGTTGCTTGAGAAGAATAAATTTTTATTGGATTTCGAGGCGATCCCATCTGAGGTGGCGACGCGTGCGAAAATAATCTGGATCAACTACCCGAATTCTCCCACGGGCGCAGTGGCTGATCGTGGCTACTATGAGCGGCTAATTGCCTGGGCGCATAAGCATGAAATTATCATTGCGGCGGATGAGGGGTGCTATATTGATATTTACCGGACTACGAGCGAGGGCGATAGGCCAGTGCAGGCGCCAATCTCCATTTTGGAGGTGGCCCGCGAGGGGATTGTGGCCTTCTACTCTATGAGTAAGCGCAACAATATGACCGGTTATCGTACAGGCTTTTTGTGTGGGGACGCTGCTGTGATAGACGTTTTTAAAAAATTAAAAACTAATATCGATTCTGGTACACCAAGTGTGATGCAAGAGGCGGCGATTATTGCGCTGAATGATGATGAACATGTGGCGAAGATGAGAGAAGTGTATGAGGAGAAGTTGAATATTTTATTACCTTCTTTGGAGAGCGTGGGCTGCGGTGTGCGCAGGCCGGAGGCCACCTTTTACGTATGGGCGAGGGTGCCGAGTGGAATGAGTGACGTGGAGTTTGCTACGAAGCTTTTAGACCCGTCCATTGGCATTGTGGTAACACCGGGAAGCCTCATTTCCGATGAGTGTGAGCTAGCCGATGGCACGCGCGTGAATCCAGGCGCGGGCTACGTGAGATTTGCGCTGATGCCTACTTTGGAAGAGGTGAAAGAGGCGGCGCAGAGGCTTCAGAATATCGGATGAATCTCGTGCCCAGCATTGGTTAGTTCCTCTTTGATGCCGTAAGTTGTTTTGGGATGTTGGTAAATTGCCTCAGCAAGTTTACTGTTGGCTTCAATATTCCTGAATCTACCACTAAGCTCTTTGAATCTAGAAAAAATTGTTTCTATGTGGCCTGCTTGCAAGAATGGGCTTCCCATGAGTGCTCTGGCTTTGTCTTGGTATTCCTGGGGGTCTGAAATATCAGCAACCAACTCCCTCATTGCTTCAAAGATTTCAACATCTGCTCGGAGACCGAGTGCTTGCCAGACCTTAAGTGCAACACCTTCACGGAGAGCTTCAAGGGCAAGGGCAACAGGCACTGTGCTCAGAGCCAACGCTAGAGGCGACAGGTACACTTCTTCATTTTGATGCATTGAAAGCGCTTCAATTAAATCGTCTGGCAGATCTGCACACTTGGCCAGGTAGGCTAATATGAAAGGATCCCCTTGATGTATTCGGTAAATTTCTCGATAGGCATCATCATTAAAAACTCCGGCATTAAGTAAAACGCTTAACTCTACAGGATAAAGTCCAGCTAGATCTAAACCACGAAGGTCTACTTCATCTTTAATTTGGGCCGCGCCTTTTCGTGAAGCAGCAGTACGAATTTCTACTTCAGGGTGAACCAACAACATGGCACGTAGATGCTCTGGAATGTGTGGACAATGTGCTAATGCTGTTAAGACACGCATCGCATTCGCATCGTGAATTTGATAGCAACAGTAAATCTCTCTGTAAAAATCTGCTTCAAAAGTTTCACTGCCGATAAGGGTAACTAGATCTGCAGCTGGCAATCTGGTTAAATCTGGTTTTGATTTGGGATCTTCCATAATTTCAAATTAACAAAGGGGCGAATAATATTATTAACCTTCTTGATAGTCAAGGACTTGGCGGGGAGAGGCTTGGGTGCCATGGCCCCACGAAGAATGTAAGATTATTTTAAGTTTATTTAATAATTGGTTGCTAGTTTGGCTTTGTTCATTACAATTATTATGTAACCAAACCATGATGAGCACACCGGTAACAAATGAGATGATTTATCAGTTTCTGCAGGAAATGGACGGACGTGTCCAGAGAGTTGAAGCAAGTTTAGATAAACTTGAGATGAAAGTTGTGGCTCTTGAGTTGAAATTTGAGGCTCTTGAGTTAAAATTTGAGGCTCTTGAGTTAAAAACTGAGGCTATCCACGAGTCGTTGAAAGACTTCAAGGCTGATTCGGACAGGAGATTTAAATACCTTGAAGATCGAATGGATAGGCTCGAAAGACAAAGGGAAGAAGACAAGAAGCTACTGATGGATGTTTGGGAAAGCCGCGACAAAGTACAACTGGGTTTTTCACGAGGCTTTGCCATGCTGAACGCTTTGGCAACATTGATGATTTCCGGCACAGTTTCTTATACGGTGAGTAGATAATGGAGCCACTAAATTTTCATTGAAATTTGATAGCTCGCATGGTTAAATGCGCTCTTGTGCCTAAGATAAATAATTATGGGAACTCTTGATGAGGGGTGGGATGAGGACGACGACTCAGTGGAAATCAATGTGTTGGACCAACAGGCCTGGCAAATCCTAAAATCTGGAAAGGTGGCGGCATTCAATGCCTTTCGTGCTGAAAATCCGGGCCATAAGCCAAATCTGGATGGCTTTTATGTTGATGTGAACTCCCACGATTTAAGCGGAATAAATTTGAGTGAAGCCTCTTTGAGGGATGCGAGGTTTTTAGGCTGTCGACTGGTTGCTGCAAATTTTATGGGTGCACAGCTAACACGAGCTAATTTGAATGGTGCAAATTTAACTGAAACAAACTTTACTGGGGCCACGATGGAGCGTGCCCTTTTATGTGGAACAACGTGTGACCACACACTGTTCGTGGCGTGTAGGCTGGTAGAGGCCGACTTTCGCTTGGCATTAAACAGAAACTCCAATTTTGAAGGTGCAGACTTACATAATGCGGACTTTAATGGCTCACGCGGCTTCGAACATCTAATCGTTCACCACGGGCCGCCAGGGAAATAATTGGTTGCTACTTTGGGGTGGTGCATTACAATTGCTGAGTAACCAATTTCAGTATGATTTTCGATAACAATTTGTCCCCCATACTTTTGAGTATAGGGCCGGTGGAGGTGCGCTGGTATGGTTTGCTGTTTGCCACTGGTGTGGGGCTAAACTATCTAATTTTGCGTTGGCTTTTTAAGCGCGAAGGATTAAAAGAGGCCACTTTGGAAAGCCTGGCTATTTACCTCTTTTTTGGTTTATTGATTGGAGCACGATTGGGCGAGGTGATTTTTTATAACCCAACCTATTATTGGCATAACCCATTGGAAATCTTGCAGGTGTGGAATGGGGGACTTGCGAGCCATGGAGCGGCAATTGGCATGCTTTTGGCTTACCTCTTGTGGTGTCGCCTGAAGAGGGAGAAGTTCAGTAAATTTGTGGACTTGATTGCGCTACCAATGCCATTGACCGCAGCTTTCGTGAGAGTGGGCAACTTTTTTAATTCTGAAATCGTGGGGTTGCCGGGTGGAAACGTGATTTTCCGCAAATTGGGCGAAGATTTTCCACGACATCCATCTCAGCTATATGAGGCCGCATTGCTCTTGGCGGTATTTGCTATCTTGATGTGGTTTTACCTGAAAAAATATAAAACAGCACCGAAGTTGTCGGTGTTGATGTTGTTTATTTTCCTCTATTTTGGCGGCCGTTTTGTACTGGAGTTTTGGAAAGATTTGCACGTGTTCCCGGCCGGATTTCCTTTTACTATGGGGCAGGTATTGAGTAGCGTACCGGTGCTAATTGCGGTGATCTTTTTTGTGAGCAAGTGCCGAAAGCGCCATAGTGAGAATCAAATCTAAAAGCGGAATAAAAAGCTGTCCCGGAACAGACTGTTGACTTAACCCACAAAGAGTGTTAATGTGCACTCTTTGTATTACTAAAATACTCATTATGGAGGCAGGTGACCAAGGCAGATCAATCCCTCACGCAGCTGTGGCCGATGCTTTTCCGGGAATTATTCCTGAAAAGATAGAACTGGCCGAACATCTTTTGGCAGAGTTGGCCAGGGTGCTAGGCCAAATCAGAAGTGAACTGGGTTATGAAGCCACTGCACCACAGTTTACCTGCTTGCCTCCATCCCCGGAAGAAATTGCCCATATGGAAGAGGTAAATAAAGTACTCATCGAAACCTATCGTGGGCGCAGTGATTATGATCCGAGCCAAGCATCTCCTCCTGTTAGAGAGCTATTTCTTAATCCTAAATTTGCAGATGAAAATTCAGCTAGAGATATTGAATTAATTTGGAATAAAGAAAGAACAGAATGCAGAGACGATTATGAGCTTATTAAAAGAGTAAAAAGTTTTATAGGTCACCCAAGTACACCAACACAGGTGCTGGAAGCAATTCGTGAAATTATTGTTGTCCATCCTTCAATGAGGAACTCCCTCCATACCGAGAATCTGGAAGGGGAGATTTTACTACACCCAAATCTTAATCGAGAGGTGAAATTTAAAATGCTTCAAGATAACAATGTTAAATTGACCAATGTCGATGGGCGGCGAATAGCTAAAATGTTTGCCCTTCTACCTCAAGAGCAAATGGCCCAACTGCTTGCTCTTGTAGTATCTTCACCGCAAGGTAGTGCTAATCAGGAGCATATTCTGTACTCAATACGACTAAGTGCCTATGCGGCAAATGATGAAAATTTCGATAAATTATTAGGTACTCTAAGCGACTCTAGTGACGCAGTACAAATGGCATCCAATCCCCATTTCAACGAGCAGCAACGGGACAGGATCAGGGCAGCCTTTTGTGCTAGCGCTCCAGAGGCTCATGTCGCAGTATATTTCAATCAGGCCCTGGCAGAGGCAAAAGGCGAATCCGTGACACCTCGTCCGACTGAAGAGGTAAAGAATGAGGACCTGGATACAGTGATGATCCAAATCTATCGTGCAATTTATAATTATGATCCAACTCAAGCTAATCAGAAAATGAAAATGAGATTTTTGGATCCTAAATTTGCAGATGAAAATTCAGCTAGAGATATTGAATTAATTTGGGATGCACAAATATCCAAGGAAAGATTAGGCAGAGAGTTACTAGATATTATTGGAGGATGCCTAAACCACCCAGCAACGCCAATAAAAGTATTAAAAGAAATTCTTAAACTAATTCGTGAGCGGCCACGTATGAGAGACGCAGATGGCTGTGCCAACTATGAAATAGCACTTTCATTTCACCCCAATCTTGATGCGGAAACTAAGATTCAAATGCTTTCAACTCCCAGTTACACGAGTAATAATATTAACTATTCTGAAATGGCAATAATGCTTGATCGTGACCTCACTCAAGATCAAATTGACCAACTCTTTAATGATGATAGTCATGTAAATAGATTATTTCTTCTACTCGCAATACGCCGAAGTTCTTATGCGGCAAACCCTCGGAATTTTGAAAAGGTATTGGAAGCGGCCAGTGCAGATAGATCTGGACTTGCATACGTGCATATGATAAAAAATCCCTATATAAATAATGATCAGGTAGAGCGTATCAAGGCTGCTTTCAGCCTGTTGCCAGAGAATTGTGATGCCAAAGAATTATTTAAACAAAGTTTAGCAGAAAGACCTTGAGTCCTTTCGTCCTATGTCTTCTTAAAGATCCACCTGTCCAAGCCCCAGTATTGGCCGGCGTTGGTGGTGATAAAAATAAGAAAAAGAGAGAGATAGACAATGTGGCTGTCTACTAAAAATCCGTGATCAACATAAGGGAATTCAAGGCCAGGGAAGTAGTATAAAACCATTAACACAATTCCGGCGACAGAGGCATAGCGCGTAAGGCAGCCAAAAATCAAGCTAAGTCCAATGAAAAGTTGGCCCCAGGAATTCAACAAATCTACGCCGGCGATATTTGCTGGAGCAGCAAACCAGCTATACATTGCTGAAAAGGTCTTAGCACCCTCCAGGAATCCTGCGGATGTAAAATTGGGATCAAGTACTTTTGTAATTCCGGAATAGAAAAAGAGGACGCCGAACAAAATTCGGGCAATAAAAATCGAGACCTCTTTGTTGCAGATCGCTAATTTTTGTTTTTTGGATACTTTTTTCATATTTTTTGGGGTTTATATTTAATAAACGCAATAAGCGCAAAGACAAACAACGTCGTAGAGGTGATGGCGGAGCCCATGCAGTACTGACAAATCGCGTGGATCACGAAAAGCTGAAGTGCCACAAAATAAATTGAGGCGAGAAGTCCGGTGAAGGGCAAAAGAGTTATGATCTTTTTTGAAAACTCATTTTTGGTATCCAGGTAGACGAAAGAGGAAATCAACATCGTGAGGTAATAGAATGAGCCGAGCAGAGCTACCGGGATGCTGCCGATCGTTGAGTATTTGCTGGTAGTAACAGTTCCACAACCGTTGGTAAGAGTGCAGCTTAGATCCGTACCCAAATAATGGCTCACAGTGAGGTAGGTGGCATCAAGAAAACCGGCAAAACTGAAGAGGATAAAACCCCAAAGAAGGACATCAGGAAGCCTTCTCGAGAGCCTCTCTGACGGCTTGTCTGAATGTGTCATAATCCATGGTGTTAACTTTTAATAATTCTCCATTTAAAAAGAAGGTTGGAGTGGAATATACGCCTGCATCTAAAGCAGATTGTACATCCTTCTCAATAGCATCTTTTACATTACCGGAAGTAAAGTCTGAATCATATTTTGTAACGTCTAGGCCAATTTCCTGAGCGTAGCCATGGAAGGCCTTTGTGGCCTCTTCATTTGTGAGCTTTTCCCATTCGTCGTGGTGATCGAAAATAGCATCGTGCATCTCCCAAAACTTGCCCTGTACACCCGCGGCCTCTGCTGCCTGAGCGGCTAATTGGGCGTTTTGATGAACTGTTCGAAGTGGGAATTCACGATAAACAAAATTGACGTGCCCGCTGAATTCGTCGAAGAGTTGTTTCATAATTGGTTCACGTGCAAGGCAGGCTGGACACTGAAAGTCGCTGTACTCTACCAATGACACCTTGGCGTCGGCCGCACCTTTTTGCCAATCTTCGCTAGTGACTTCACTCATAGATCCGCCGGCGCTAGGAGTGTTGCGGTCAGAATTTTTGGCAACGTAAATGATCATCGCAACGCTGGCAGCAATTACAAATCCGATTACTGACCAAAATATTATTCTGTTGTTCTTTTTATTCATAAAGTTGTTTATTTAGTGGTTGATTGATTAGAGATTTTGTCGGTGAAATTGTTTAGATAATCGCCAAGAAAGGGGACGGTGCTGAATTGGCTCAAGATATAAACAAGAATCGCAACCAATACGGTAGCGCCAATTACTGAACCAAGGCCTACCATTAGTCCTTTCCAAAAAGAGTAAAGGGCAAGTCTCCAGGGGTGCTTGTAAACCTGTAAAAGTTCGAAGTCACGAAGGTTTTGGACCTCCTTTGAGAGCGTGCTGACCTCTTTAATGAGAGCGTGCTGCGCCTGGATAAATTCGGAGGAGGGGATGGGGGTGAGAGTTGGTTTAGGTGCCGGTTTTGTAACTTTTGGACTGGGCATATGTGAGTATGGGATATGGGCACTCCGCTTCTGCACTTCGGCGCTCCGTGATTTCGTTGTTAGCACTTCGCTGCGCTCGCGCTTCATTATATAATCTCATTATGAAAATTACTACAAAAACGGGGGATGGTGGAGAGACGGGGCTTTTTGGGGGGAAGAGAGTGCGGAAATCTTCGGCCTACATGAGTGCGCTGGGGGACTTGGATGAGCTGAATAGTGTGCTGGGGTGGGCGGGGGTGGCGGCTAGGGAAGCGAGCCGATCTGAGAAAAATCCTCCCCGGGGAGGAGAGTCTGCGCGCGCAGAGGTTTCTCAGGAAAACTTCGAGCTCTTTGAGCGCTTGCAGGACGATGTGTACAAAATTATGTCTTTTATTGGCTCGGAATTTAAGTGGCACCCACACATTGACCCGATTGGGGAAGCGGACGTGGAGCTTTTGGAGGACGAAATAGCGAAATACGAGGAAGCGGTTGGAGGGTTAAATAAATTTATTCGTCCGGGAGGCAATGAGAAAGCGGCGCGGCTGCATATAGCGCGCAGTGTGTGCAGGAGGGCGGAGAGGAGCTATGTGGCGGTGATGGAGGAACAGAGCAGCGGCGACTCCGCGAAAACCGGCGAACACGAAAAAATGGCCGGGGGCTTCACTAGTGCCGATTCGTTGGCCGTACTGAAATACCTCAATAGGCTCTCTGATCTACTATTTGTTATGGCGTATTCGGAGGGTTAAATGTCACCGTCATGGGCTGCTCCATTCCCAACAAGCCCTTCACATAACTAGTTCGCCCATCAACGCCGCCCTCAATAGTGTCGCCACGCCTATCAACATAGGGCTTACTGAAGTCCAGTATACCTTTTGCCTCTTCCTCAAATCCCTTCTCTTTCAATCTATTAGTGTAAAATTTTAGATACATTAATTTGCCATAGTTCACCCTGGCTTCAAAAGTGGAAAGGTCTGAGCCATCTGTTCTTGCAAAGTATCTGCCAAAGTTCAATATATCTACGGATTCAATTCCAAAGCCGTTATGCAATAAATTATCGGATATACGTTTTAAATTCATGAGCGTATCACAATAGGCAAATCTGGCGTCCATACTGGAAATGTCGGTATTGTATGGCCCGGAAGTTTTTTTGTTTAAATCTAAAATGTCTGCGGCTTCGGCGGTAAAGCCGGCCTCTTTTAAATTGTCCGTTATAAGGCTCAATTGATGAAGTTTTTCACCATAAGCCCGCCTGGCCATAAGGCTTGAGATATCGGTCCCATATGGGCCGGATACTGTTTTTTCGAAATTCCCAAGATCTGCAGCCTGATCCTTGAAACCCAAATCTCTCAATTTGGACGCATACCATACTAAACTAGCAAGGTCTTGACCATAGAGCCATCTAGCATTCAGAGTGGAGATATCTGTTCCGTATGGGCCGGAGGAGGTTTTGCTAAAGTCTAGGAGGTCTGCGCCTTCGGTGATAAATCCTGCAACTTTTAATCTCTCCGATGCACCATGGATATCACGAAGTTTTGCGCCGTAAGCTATTCTTGCCTCAATTCTGGAAATGTCTGTACCGCATGGGCCCGAGGTTGTTTTGCTAAAGTCTAAAAGGTCTGCGGCCTCGGTGGTAAATCCAACAGACGCTATTCTCCGTGAAAGAACACCTATAAGATCAAGATCTACTCCATGTTTTTTTCTAGCCTTTAGGCTGGAAATATCTGTTTCGTATGGACTGGCAGTGGTTTTGCTAAAGTCTAAAAGGTCTGCGGCCTCCGTGGTAAATCCATACTCACGCAATCTAGTTGATAATTCACCAAGATAAAGCAGGTCCCTAACGTATGCCTCTTTTTCGGCAAGTGCTCTCACTGGTTTTCCATCCGGGGTCTGATTAGCTTCGAAAATGTCCCTTGCCTCCAAATTTACGCCCATTTTTTTGGCCTCATTAACGAGTTCGACAATTTCCAGAATATTTTTAAAATATTCCTTTCTCTCGGCTTCCGTTGAAATAGGCTCCCCATCAACATCGGAAACTTTCACCTTGGGATTAGTGATAATCTCTGCGTACTCATGGAGGCCCAGGTCATCAAGCTTTTTCGCCATGCGTTCTACCGAATAATATGGGGCCATTTTTGCGGAAGCCTCCAGGAGCAGAGGGGAATCCTTTGGTGTGTTCACAAAGTGATGCCATGAATTTATGGGGACCAGACCCAATAATTCAATGTCAATTTGGCCGTTCTCATCCCTCACTCTATTGGCGATATCGAGATAGCGCATGATTGACTTTCTATACCTTGCCTCTTCTTTATCCACCTCTGCAATCTTTTTAGGATCTTTGGACTTGACCGCTTTTTCCCTTTGGCCCTCGAAATAATCATAAATACTATCTGACTTGAGGAGAGTATCGGCTATGCCATCTATTGTAGTTCCGTCCGTTAAATAGGCTGTAATTTCATCTTTTGCTCGCGAAATTGGAGAGTCTTCCCCCTTGTTATATGCCCGTCCATAGCCATTTTCTTCGGCATGGACAAGGCTGTTCTTGCGGTGCCTATCTTCATGAACAGTGACGTGCTTCAAAGCTTCATCGCTATCATACTTTTTGGAGACACAAATCGTACCTTCCAATTCGGGAATTGCCGATCGTGAGGAGGTAAATCCTCCAAGCTTTTCCACTTCAGATAGGCTTAGATTTTCTCCATGAAGAGCCTTAAAATCCTCAGGATTTTCAACGACAAAGGTAATAGTGCTTTTACTAATCACTACCTTAATTTCCCCTTTCAGCTTGCCCCGTTTAAAGCCAAAGATTATCTCTGCATATTTTTTGGGATCTTTTTCAATTTCAGGAGCATATTTTTTAACATTAGTTATTCGTTCAATAAGCTCATACAATCGTGAATTCAGTTTTCTTACCTGGTCGGGAGACAGCGACTCTTGTGTTTCTTTATTAATAAACTTCTCCTGTAGATCCTTAAACGTAGCACCTGGATTACTCTCTAAATACTCTTCAACACCTGCGATAATTTTCTTTAACAACTTTGCCTGATCCCTAATAATTTGCTTGATCGCCTCCACCTCTGCTCTTCTTTGTTCCTGTTTTTCTGGATCTAACTTTTCGAGTTTTTTAGTGGTTTGGGGCTTTTCATTTGGGCCTACCTCTAGCAAATCCGGACCCTTTAAGCTTCTCATTTTATTAAGCAACACCGACACATCCATGTCTGGATTGCCGTGAGGAATCAGCGGGGCCTGCTCTTCCTTGAGCCTGCCGGCCAATCTTTTAAAGCGGCTAAAACTTCTTAACGCAAGGGGCCCACCTTTTATTTCCAATGATGGCAGTGAGTCTTGATCAACTACGACCTCTAAAGTTTTTTCACCATCGAGACTTCTCAGCTTTAGAACGAGATCCTGGTCACTTTTGGTCCTACCTTCAATCTTATAGACTTCTCCCCTTATCACCACTTTCTTGGTCAAACAAAGCACTTTATAGTAATAGTTATTCAACAAGGTAATCCAGGCCCGATCCGTGGGGTCTACTTTTAATTTTTTAAATTCGGCGTCTGTTGAGGCTATTCCTATTTTACTCAAGGTTTTACTGATTACCGATTCTGGCTCGGCCATTTCAGCCCTTTTCTCTATCTCTCTGGTTTTTCTCGCTATGCGTTTTTCACCCTCAGCAACGGTTTCGGAATGCATAATTTTTCCGGCAATACGGAATTCAAAGAGCATCTTTAAGTTTGCCAATTTGGTTTCCCATTCTTCGGCCGAGGAGTCTGGATTTAGACCAACGGCTGCGCCGAGAGAATCAGCTTGGGACATCATTTCAATCTCTGTAGCGATTTTTGCAGCCTGGTAGCCCACCCACATGCCGGGGCTTTGGGCAAAAGTAACATCTGAGAGTGCGGTGACAGACTCGGCTGCGCCAGTGGCCCCTCTTCCTGTGACTACTGCCGCCTTGCCAAGGGTGCCGGCGAGAGATGCGGCACCAACATCAATAGCAAGAAACATCAACGTGGATTGGGCCCATTCCTTGGCGAAGCCGTCGTAGGCCTCGGAGGCATCTTTGCCCTGTGAAAGCAGCTGCATGGCACCTAATGTGCGCCCCATGCCTCTTACACCAAAACTCATTGCACCAGCTCTGCCCACAGCAATGAGCTTCTTTGCCAGGAACTTTCTGATGCCACCTTTTGCCAGCTGCTTGGCCATTGCCATAGTTAGTCCGAGCTTTGCCAGCGAGGCCAGGCGCGCCCCTGGCAGCATCATTGCTGTTTCGATAACGACTGAAGCGACTGTATCAAAAAGTTTGATTGCCTGATCGGTAGTGAGAATATTTTCATCCCTCATATCATCCATATCAATGGCACTCCGCGCTAAACTCCATCCTCCTCGTGACATAACCTGTTTTTTCCCGATGTAAAGATAGCGCTCTTTTCTCAACATGATGCGATAAATTTCCTCGATAGATTCTTCTGTTGTTTGGGTAATAATGTCCGACTTAATTTCACCATCGGGATTGCCGTCTACAGTTAAAGCTCTCATCTGTGCTTTGAGCTGATTTCTTTCAGACTCAATTTCATTATTCAACACTCTTGCGCTGGGGTATTCCCGGTTGTCATCTATCTCTTGCTCATCAATTTCTGCCATCCTTTTAGCCATTTCGTCGCGGCGGGCCTCAAGGCTACCAACTGCCTCCCGGCGGTGCTTTACGGCCTCGGCACTGGCAAGCGCATGAAGCTCATTTTTCCGCTTCTCGCTAACATCAACCTTGGAAAGATCTTCGCTCAGGGCCCTATCACTGAGTTCACGGGCGAGATCGGTGGAGCCGCCAATTTCCTTTAATTTTTCAACGAGTTTCAGGGCTATCCGGTCGCGTTCTTCGGTAGTTTCTGCGGCAGCTAGGCAGAAGATCAATGGATATTTATCGAAGCCGCTGGTGCCAATAAGGTAGGGCTCTTTGTGATCAGCGGTGTATCCAATTTTTCTAACGGCATCTGCGAAGGTAGAGCCGGGCTTTTCGTTGATCATGGCGCGGGCTCTTTCCACATTTTCAAGGGCAGTATCGGCCCAAACGCGTTCATCACGATTCTTGTGTTGGTCTCGGCTGCTTGCGAGCTTTTGGAGATCGGCCTCCACCTCGTCACAGTGACGAAGAGCGATTTTTTGCAGTAGTACATCTGTTTCCTTTAAGCATTCGGTCCGCTTTTCGTCCCAGGTATGATCAAAGGGCCGGCCGACTTTTGAGGCACGATCTTTGTATTCCAGTAATAGCCGGGAGGAATTTATGAGATCACCACTCATCATCGCTTTCTGTGCTGCAAAAAAGGTAAGTTCCTCCTCTTTTTCACCACTTAGTCTCGCTTCCTGCAAGTCCCTATTGATCTGCAAGCCTCTTACTTTTGCCTGAAGATATACCAAAAATCTATCTTGGAATTCTTTAGGTAGTTTAAAAAATTCGGGCTTAAAACTTGCCGATTTGGCATCAAACCAGAGGGTGAAATTTTTGTTGTCCTTGAAGGCCGCGGCAAATTCTGTGGGAACATGCGAATAATGCACCCAGAGGTCTGCGCAAAGATTACGTAAAAACACGTTTCTCTGTACTTGATTTACGGTTTCCACCTGGGCTTTATCGTCGCCTTTTGACAGGGTGGCCAGCATGATGCGGGCCTGGTCTAGCCGTTCACCATACTCGGTATCGAAATTTAACTGAGCCTGCTGCTGATCAAGTGGATCAAGGTATTCGTGGAGCAGCTTTATGGCCTCGGCCTCTTTGCCTGCGGCCTCTAATTTTTCCGCTTTTGCCCTGACGGTGTTGAGCTTGGTCAATTGTTCTTCATATTCTTCCTTCGGCGTTTTTACAAAATTGCCCTCTTTAGCCTCCAACAAATATCCGTCAATTTTTGCGCGAAATTCCGGCTCGAATTGCTCCATTTCCTGAGGACCCACCACTTCGCCTAACATCTGCAAAAGGCCCTTCTTGACGGCGTCCTTTTGGGCGTCGGTCAGGTTGGATTTTTCGAGATCCACCATGAGCTCATCAAGTTTGTTGATGTAAGTGTCCGTAAAGCGATCAATCTGATCAGGGTCGCCTGTAATTTGTCGATCCTCAATATGATCGAGCTTATCGATTCTGGTTTCCTCGGCCTTAATGCTGTTGTTATACTCAGGCATTGTCGATGTCAGAAAGTAATTTTTCGGCCGCCAGCTCCTCTGTGCTGCGGTCCTGCACCTCTTTTTCTTTATTCAACTTGCCTCCGGCCTTGATAAAAACTTGATCAATTTGTGCCACGCCGTCTTTGCCATTTTTCTCAATCTGAAGATTAAAACCAGCGCGTAAAAAGGCCTCTTGTGATTCCAGAATTTTCAGAAGTTTTTCTTTCTTTTCTTCCGAGGAATCCTGAAGCGTAGAGAGAAGCGCTTTCTGGCTTTTAGAATCAAGAAAAAGCGAGCTTTTAATCAATTTTTCGATCCGATCTTTAATCATGGGCGCAAAACCGTTAATAAATCCCTTAATTATACCAAAAAACGGCTTGTTTTGGTAGGGGATTTGGACTTGCGATGGCCTATTTGCGCGAGGACTAAAACACTGAGAGGGCCTGCGCTGGAGTGAGGCGTTTGAGGTTGGTTTGATCGAAATCTTGATCGTAGCTCACTAGGGTGAGATTTTGCTTTTTGGCGATTACGTAGTGGAGCTTGTCGTCGAAGTCGAGCGAAACATTGAGGGCATTAGCCTCGTTGATTTCATCAAGGGAGGGACGGTAAAGTGTAAAGAAATTCTGAATGCTGTTTATAAAAGGAGGTAGTAGATGTTGCTTTTCGCGATGATTTAAATGAATCGTGATTGAATACAAAGCGAAGTCTAAGATATAGGCTTGTTTATTCAGTATTTGAATTTTTTCCAAAAACTTAAGACTGCTTAAATAGTCATTTTGATTTAATAGCGCTGACAAGAAAATATTTGTATCAATCAACATAGTTCCAGGCTTCTTTAGCAAGTTTCACAGGATCTTCATCAGAAATTTGTCGGTTTTTGTCGTTCTTAAGTTTTGTCCAAAAGTTTTCTTCCTGTGACAGAGATTTTTCAAAAATGTAGGTCTTAATTAATTGAGTGATGGTTTGGCTTCTTTTGCCTTCAGGTACCACGTTTTTGAACTGTATCCAAATTGCATCTGGAATAGTAATCATTGTGCGGATGTATTTAATTTTAGATTTGGCCATAGAATTCAGTATATACTGATGCACTCGCAGTATACACTGAATTCCTGTGGCTTACAAGAGCCACGGTAGCAGGTAAAAAAGTTAAATACAGGGTCCGCTTTGCTCCAAGGAGACTCCGCTACGCTGCGTCTCTGCTTGTCGAATTTGTCCTTGGCGGGTAAAATCTCGGCATGTCCAATATTAAAATTATTTATGGAAGCGTTGGCGGGAATACCGAGGTGGTGTGCATGCGCGTAGCGGAGGTACTTTTGGAGTGCGGCGAGGACGTGGAATTGATTAAGGCCAAGATGGCCGATATGAATGATCTTGAGGCGGACCTACTGATTTTGGCTTGTCCAACGTATGGGCATGGAGAGTTGGAGCAGTATTTTCAGGAGTTCTTGGATCAACTGGAAGAGGTGAATTTGGAGGGACGAAAATGTGCCGTAATTGGCCTGGGCGACACTAAATATGAGATGGATTATCACCTGGAATCTGTTAAAGTGATCAGCGATTTTTTAAAGAGAAAAAAGGCCGTGATTGTGGGCATGCCGTTGCGCATTTCCAAGTCGCCCTACACCTTCTTAAATGACTACGTGGTGCGCTGGGCCGAGACGTTATCAAAAAAAATACATGAATAGAATTGGCATAAAAATAACAGGAGAGAGCGGATCGGGCTTATTGAGCACCGGCGAAATTATTACGAAGGCCTTTAATAGGCTGGGCTTTTATGTAGTGGCGGATCGTGAATATCCGTCGTTGATTAAGGGCGGGCACAGCTGTTTTATGATCAACATTTCTGCTACGCCGATTCATGCGCTATCCACAAAAGTGGACATAATGATGTGCATGGATAAGCCGAGCATGGAGGTGTATTCTGGCGGACTGAAAGATGGCGGAGTACTGATTCATGGCTACGAAAGGCCACTAGGAGTGAAGGAGATGATTATGGAGCTAGAGGCGCGCGGCGTGAAGGTGATTCACCAGATGGCGAGAGAAATTGCTGAAGAATGTGGGGGAAACGTGCTGATGTCGAACATGGTTCTGATCGGGATGTTTTGGAAAACTTTGGGTCTGGACTATGGCGTGGTAGCGGAGGAGGTGACTGAAAAATTTAAGAATAAACCAAAATTGTTGGAGATTGACTTGAAATGTCTTGTTGAGGGCTATGCAAAAGAGGAGAAGGCCGTGGAACTTGAGATGCCAGGGAGCTGGGACGAAAATGCAAAATGCCTGGCGCCCTGCGGGCGCCTACTGATCGACGGGGCGCGCGCCGCGGTGCTGGGGGCAATTCATGGTGGTACGCGCGCCTACTATGCTTATCCGATGAGCCCTGCGAGCACTATGCTCGCGCACTTTGCCGAGTTGGCGAATGCCACTGGCGTATTGGTGAAGCAGGTAGAGGATGAAATTTCCGTAGTGCAGATGGCTCTTGGTTCAATGTATATGGGCACACGTGCAGTTTGTGGCACTTCCGGCGGCGGATTTGACCTTATGACTGAGACGGTTTCTGTGGCGGGTATTATTGAAAACCCTTTAGTGGTGGTGGTGGCTCAGCGTCCGGGGCCCGGCACGGGCCTCCCTACGTGGACCATGCAGGGTGACTTGAATCTGGCCATATACAGCGGCCATGGAGAGTATGCCAAGGCCGTAATTGGCATTAGCGATCCAACTGATGCGTTTGATCTAATGCAGCATGCCTTGAATTTGGCCGAGACATACCAGATGCCGGTAATCGTGTTAACAGAAAAAACTATCGCTGAAAGTATCGTGAGCACAGCTCCGTTTGAACAATTTAAAATTCCAATTGAAAGAGGACTAGAGGAGGGTGCCGAATTGGCTTCATTGAAAAATAGTGACCGCTATGAGATCACAGAAAGTGGCCTTTCAAAAAGGTGGCTACCGGGAAATAGCGGGGCCTATTATTTTGCCAACGGGGACGAACACAAAGAGGATGGGTCCCTCGAGGAAGACACCCCGGCCACGGCCCACATGTATGCTAAAAGATTACGTAAACTGGAGTTGGTTGAGAAAAACTTGCCCGATCCAGAGGTGGTAGGAGAGGCCGAGGCTGAGATCTCATTTATTGGCTGGGGAAGCAGTAAAAATGTAATGAGAGATGTAGTTGAAATTTATAAAGCGCGGGGTGTGAAGGTGAATTATTTGCATCTCAGTTATTTATTTCCATTGAAAACGGCTCCGGTTGAAAAGTTTTTCAGTGAGAATAAAAATGTAAATTTAATCGAGGGAAATTATACCGGCCAGTTGGGAAATTTAATTGAAGAGAAGCTGCAAAAGCGCTTCGCCGATCGTTTATTGAAATTTGATGGACGGGCATTTTTCGTGGAGGATGTCATGAAATTCGTTGATAAAAAACTTAAAAAATGAACTGCAAAAACCTAGACATTTTGGCGAAAAAAGCGGCCGATTTGCTCAGCTATGAGACCAAGAAAAAGATTACCTGGTGCGGAAATTGCGGCAACTATGGAATCCAAAATGCCTTAATGCGAGCACTAGTTTTGGAGGAAAAGGAGCGCAAAGATTTCGTGCTGGCTTTTGATATCGGCTGCAGCGGAAATGGTTCTGACAAATTTGAGGCACACACAATTCATGGCCTGCATGGCCGTGTGTTGAGCCTGGCGGCGGGTGCGGCGGTGGCAAATAGACGAGTAAAATTAATTGCTGAGGCGGGCGACGGAGCCACTTTTAGCGAGGGGGTTAATCACTTGGTTCACAGTGTACGCAACAACTTTCCGGTGATGTTCATTCATCATGACAATGAAAATTATGGCTTAACTATTGGCCAGGCGTCGGCACTTACACGCAAGGGCGTAAAGATGAATGGCACTCCTAATGGCGTAACAATTGACCCGATAAATCCTTTGGATTTTGTATTGGGGTTGAAACCTTCTTTCGTAGCGCGTGTATTTTCCGGTGAAATTGATCATATGACAGAGGTCTTTCGTGAGGGATTGAAACATGACGGTTTTGCCTTTATTGAGGTGCTGCAGGCGTGCCCCACTTACAACCGCACGACGCCGGATAAGTGGTACAGCGAGAGGGTGAAGTTTGTTACAGATTTGCCGGATTACGATGATACGGATTTGTGGCAGGCGAGAAAACTGGTGCAGGACATGGACAAAGATATTTATTTGGGCGTTTTGTATCGTGACGCTTCCAGGGTGAGCTTCGTGGATCAGCAGGTGAGCCGCAAGGACGCTGGCGATTCGCAGCTAGTGGACGAGGTGAAGCACTATGACATTGGGGCGTTTTTGTAG
>CAYHGX010000018.1:0-29349 GCA_964356355.1 uncultured Candidatus Peribacteria bacterium
AGCCCGGGCGCCGACGACATGAAATGTCGCGGCGCCCGGGCGGGGCTCGTGCTTGGGGAGCGGCTGCCTGGTTGAGAGCGCAGAGGTGGGCCGGTTGGGGCCCGGGCGCGTTTTCAGGATGGCAGCTGGAGCCGCGCGCCCGCGGGTGGCCTAAGCGGCCGGTGGGAGGCGCGGGGCCGGTTGGGGGGGCAGGTGACTGCGAGTGGGAGGCGCGAACGCCTTGTGAGGTGAAGGAAGGCTCAGCCCTGGAGCTCTTTCTTCGCGAGAGCTTCGCTGTTCTCGTGAAGGAGGCAAGCCGCGCGTCCGAGTGGCCGTGCGGTTTGGTGGGCCATCCGCTTGTAGGCGGTGAGAACCTCCCCGAGGAGAGTGGTGAATTCGCCCCTGATGACCTCCTCTTTGAGAACTTCCATAGCGCGGGAAAAGTCGAAGTCCGTGGAGGTCGCCAGGGCGATGAGCGCTTTGCCGACAGGTCGCCAGTCCAGATTGCGCTCATCCACAGCCTGGACGACAGAGTCGATCTTGCCCATGAACTCTTCCGCCTGTGAGCGGGAAATTCCGTTCTGGATGGCCAAATCGATCAGGGCGTTGATCCGGACCTCGTTCCGCGCCCCACCCTGTGAAAAGAATCTCATGACTACCTCGTCGGATGTTTTGAGAGTGCGCAGCTGCCGTGAGGAATCCCACTGCTAGGCCACTTCAACCCAAGCACGAATTGCGTTGTGCCGGGAAGCGCGCTATCTGCAAGCGCCGGAGCGCAGCGGAGACGCTTTGGCATTTCTCTCGCTTTTGCAAACACTGCACTTCCCGTTACAAATCGCTTGTTAAAGAACAAACAGATGGGAATTTCCCACTGCCCAGGCAAAAGCCTAGTCGCGTAGTTTATACCGATTTTCCGAAGCTGTCAAGTTGGCCGAACTGCAAATGTCCTGCTATATTGTTTTTACTATATTTATTAATAACCAACTTTATGGATAGTTCATTTTTGGGACAGTTAGAGTGGAGGAATGCGGAGAAGAATTTTGATCCGGCGAAGCCGGTGAGTGAGGCAGATGAGGCGAAGATTTTGGAGGCCGTGCGTTTGGCTCCAAGCTCTTTTGGCTTGCAGCCTTTTCATGTGCATGTGGTAAAGAGTGCTGAGGTACGTGAGAAGATGAAGGCAGCCGGGTTTGGGCAAGCTCAGTTCACTGATTGTTCATTTGTGCTGATTTTCTCTGGAAGACATGATGATTTGGGTGCACGTATAAATAAATATTTTGAAATTGCTACTGGTGGTAATGCCGAAGCAATGGAGCAGATGGCTGGTTACAAGGGAATGATGGATGGCTTTGCCACCGGTATGGACAAGCCAGCATTAAAGGTTTGGGCAGAAAAACAGGCCTATATCGCACTTGGTTTTGGATTGGCAGCGTGTGCAGAGCTAGGAATTGATAGTTGTCCAATGGAGGGCTTTGATCGTGAGTCCTTTGATAAGATACTTGGGCTTCCAGAAAGCGAAAACAGCGTAGTGGCTATGACGGTGGGATACAGAAAAGAGGACGCAACACATTTCCCAAAAGTACGATTCCCAAAGGAAGACTTATTCACAATAGTGTAATGAAAATTGCGATTATTGGAGGAGGGGCCGCCGGCATGATGGCGGCGGCCGCGATAGTGGAGAAGAGCCCTAAAACAGAGGTAAAGCTTGTGGAGAAAAATGCTGTATTAGGGAGAAAGGTGACTATTTCTGGTGGAGGCAGATGCAATGTCACCACCGGAGTTTTGGATGTGCGGGAGGTGTTGAAAAAATATCCCCGGGGAGAGAAGTTTTTAAAACATGCGATGTTTAGCTTTCCGCCAGCACAGGTATCTGAGTGGTTTGAAAAGCATGGAGTGAAGCTCAAAACTGAGGATGACTTGCGGGTATTTCCCCGTTCGGACAAGGGAGAAGATATCGTTGCAGCTTTTGAAAAACTGTTCACAAAAAGTGGGGTGAAGGTTTTGCTTAAGCACAGCGTGGTGAAAGTGGAGCAACATAGAGAAGTTGGGGCGTCCAATTTGGCTGATAAGTCGCAGGACTCCGCGAGCAGCAAATTCATTTTGCATTTTAAGGATCGTCCCCCTGAAAGTTTTGACTTCCTAATCATCACCACCGGCGGCCAGGCCTATCGCCACACCGGATCCACCGGCGAGGGCTACAATTTTGCCGAGGCCTTGGGCCATACGATCACTCCCCTCGCTCCCAGCCTGAATTCCTTTATCTGCAGCGAGCAGTGGCCAGGCGAACTAGCTGGAGTGGCCCTCAAAAAGGCTACAATTAAATCACGTGGTGAGAAAAAGTTGGAGTTCACAGGACCGATGCTGTTTACCCACAAAGGTATTACAGGTCCGGCCGTGTTTGCACTTTCATCACTGGTTGCTTTTGAAAAATATGATAAGACTCATCCCCTGCCTTTGTTTGTGGATTTAATTCCAGACATGTCACATTCAGAGCTTGAAGCCGCTATTATTCGTGAGCTTACGGCATCGCCAAAAAGGGATTTCTCCAATACTTTACCAACCTTTGTGGCGCGTTCGATCGCCACTGTTTTATGTAATTTGCTGGAGATTGATGCGCGAAAAAATAATGCCGAGGTGAGCAAAAAGGAGATTTTGCGGTTAGTTGAATACTTAAAAAATCTACCTCTGCATGCCGTGGACCGTGGAGCAGGAGATGAATTCGTAACGGCTGGCGGTGTGGATTTGAGTGAAGTTGATGAGAAAACTATGCAATCAAAAATCTGTCCTGGCCTCTATTTTGCCGGTGAAGTTTTGGATATTGACGGCTTTACTGGTGGTTTCAACTTGCAGGCATCCTGGGCCACGGGAAAACTGGCGGGAGAAAATGCAATCACCCAAAGCAAAGAGCTACTCATTGACTGTTAATTTTCTTGCGGGAAAATCCGCGGCCATAAGATAGAAACTAAACCCTGAAACCTGAACTACAAATATTCTCTCTGAGTGCTTATTCAAAGTACCAGAGTATCTAAGCCCACTAGAGCGATAAGCCTGGCCTGGAGCTCCCTCCACATCCTGAAAGCTCACTACTGAACCCACCAACCCATTTAACTCTTCGAAAGTTGAAATTTCTCGTTCGGTTTTTTCTGCATCTGGTGAACCCATAGTTACTAAGTTTTAAAATAAGATACTATAGTACCCTGTTTGTCCGTTTTATGCAAGGTTGCCAAACAAAATAGTACCCATCCTCACCATCGTAGCGCCGGCGCGAATGGCTTCGTGGTAGTCGTCGCTCATGCCCATTGAGAGGACTGCTAGTGGGTGGTCGCGGAAGGCAGTAAGATTAAGATCATCAAAAAGCTCCTTGAGTTTAGAGAAATATAGAAATCGATCAGCTACTTCAGCCTGCTCCCCGATTGTCATGAGGCCCATTAACCGTACATTTGAAAGCAGTGGAGGAGAAACTGGGGCCGCAATAGTGTAGTCGGGCGAAATTGTTGAGGACACATCAACACTTGCGGTGGAGGGGTCGTGGACAGGCAAATATTTTGAATCAAGATACTTTTTCACAAAGTTACGCACCTCCTCAGGCCTAATTCCGTGCTTTGCAGGATCGCCGGAAATGTTTATCTGAAGAAGAAACTTAATGTTTTTGTTCAACTTTTTTGCACTCTCGTTTATTTTCAACAATTGATCGAAATTTTCCACTGATTGAATTACGTCGCAGCAAGAAACGATTCTAAAGATTTTATTGCTCTGCAGCGGCCCAATAAAGTGCTTACGCAGGCCCTTGAAGTGCTCAAACTTTTCTTTGCAATTTGGATAACGATTCTCGCCGATGTCCCTGATTTGGGGCATGCGCTTGAGTAAATCCTCGATCTCGGCAATTGTGTTTTTTTTGGTAACTGCGCAAATGGTTACATCAGAGAGGGCTTCGAAATCGAGGGCGGGCGAATTTGTCATATATTTTTTATTTACGGGCAAAAATGAAGCCCATGCGGGCGTCGTAACGAGAGGGTGTGGAGGTGGTTTTGAAGCCGGCACGTTGGAGAATTCTCACTAAATCGGTAGCGTGAAGTTCCGTTGTAAATTCGTGATATTCGATGTAATAGGCGGCTGAGAGAGAAAGCTCTTCTGGGCTTAAGGACTGCAAAATTTCAAACTCGGCGCCTTCGCAATCCATCTTAATAAGGGCATATTTCTCGATACTGAATTTTGCTTTGTTGGAGTCAAAAATATCACTCAGGGAAAGGGCTTGGACTTTGCGGGTTTTGGACTGGGCCGGGAATGAGGGCGTGACAAGATTGTTGGGCTCATCGCCGGAATCCTGACGCGTATCAAAGAAGGAATGATTATGAGAATCCTCGCTCAGGTGAATTTCGCGCTGCCCGCTTGCACCTGCCACCGCCACGTTTTTAGGGAAGACGTTTTGGACGTGATTCAGCTTGAGATGATCCTTGATGGCTTTGAAATTGGTTTCGTCGGGCTCGAAGGAGTAGATGGGAACAGTGGCATTGAGAGCATGAGCATAAAGCGAGAAAAGGCCGATGTGCGAGCCGATGTCGAGGATTGGGGCGGAGGCACACTTGATGAGATCGGCGAGCATTTGGTAATCACGGTCGAGAAAAATTTCGCGATAAACTGAGAGATCGGCGTCGTTGTTGATCTGAATCTGAAGTTGACGGTTGTTTAAAGAAACCTTTTCGGTGTGAGACATTATAAAATGCTCTATGAGCTTAAATTTTCTTCTGGGTCCTGGTACATATACCACTTTCTTGGGCCGGTTTTATACTTTCCCATAATTATATTTTCTGTAATTGAACCGTCAAATCCTGTAATTTTCTGAATCCAGGCAATTTCATTCCAGTTTGGATCGACCTTGTCCTTAAATTTAGCTGGAACTTTTCCATGATAAAGCGGGCCGATCATTTCTACGTTTTTGTGCATCGGTGTGCCGTAAATATCTACATATCCTATGTCTCGATCGGTGTAGGATTCGATAAAAATGTAGTTGTCGGTATTGTTGCGGAAACGGAAATCTTTGGAGCCGGGGTAAACGGCTGCATCGAGGCCGTTGCCGTATTCTTCGTAGTAAGTGATGTAAAGTGTATGGTTGGATTTTTCGAGGACTTCAAGGCCGGCGCGCACAATAGCGCGATAGAATGTGGTGGAGACTTGGCACAACCCACCGCCAGGTACGGGCACTAGTTCTGTGCCACCAAAAATGGCCAGGGCGGGCTTCCAGCCATGCGCTCCGTCCACTTCCCCAATAAATTTATTGAAGGAAAACTCTTCACCAGGGGCTAATAAAATATTGGCCAGCCGCTCGTTTAATCCCTTTATGATATTTGCTTTTCGGCCAAGAGCTGAGCCCCAGAATCCGGACTTACCTTGAGAGAGTTGTTGAAGATCACCAAGATCTGTTCCGGTTTCGTTGATCACTTTTCCTTGAGTAATTTTCACTTCGATTGGGAAATCATATGATTTCTGGGAAATTTTTTCTTTGAAATTTTGGTAAGTTTTTTCCTGATCTACTTCCCATCCATCAAAGGCTCGGCCCTCAACATTGGCATAAAGGCTCCCCTCCTCTGGTAAAGATTTAATTATGGCATCGGTGCGAGTTCGGTTTAGTTCAGTAGCAATCGTGTCCTTGATATAGGCGCGAATATCGGGTTCGTTGAAAATATATTGGCTATTTTTAACAGTGACCCAGGCGGGGTTAAATATCATTGGGAAATTATCGGTTTTTTCGGGAGCCTCGGTGTAGAAGAAATTCATTTTTTGCTTCAGCATGCCCTGCAGCAAGAGCTTATCAGCAGTGGCCATATCGGTAGTGTAAGCAGCGTCAGTGGCGGCTACTTCGAGGGTAATCTCTCCAAGTTGTCCGGCCTCTACCTGCGCAGCCAAGTCCTCCTTAAACTTGGCAACGTCTACCTTTTTACCCTCAATAGAGGAAACTACCGCAGCGCGCCCAAAGGCATCAACATTGATTTTGGCGTCTACCGGGGGTGTAAATGCGGGAAAATTATCAAGGACAGCAGCGGTGAAAGTCCCTTCGTCCAAAGAGAATTGTGGTGATTGTGATTCTTCGTAAGTTAGCCCGAGCTGTGCGGGCGTGGAGGTGAAGGTTCCAAAGACTGTACGAATTTGTACTGGAGCTATGAGGAGATCGGCGTGCTGAGATTGGGTTGGCTCGGGCGCGGCAATTCCAGCTTCAACGCTATTACTTTCAACATCCTTAAATAGTGTGAGGCTCAACGCAAAGGCCACAAGCATTAGGGCAGGTAAAGTGAAATGATGTTTGTGGATATCTTTAAATTTGGACATGAATTTGTTAATAGCACTGCGCTGCGCTAGTGCATGGCCATGATATTACTAAACTGCTTTAGGCGCTAGTGAGAGTTATTCTAACAGCGTCGGCAATGATTAATCCCATTCTATCAGTGAGTGGTCTGTACACTCGCATATCAGCTAGATCTACTACCCTTTGCGGACGGTTAGTGAGCTCTACTTTTGGAAGATTGAGAACCACTCCTTTTCCACCTTCAGCCATCAAGGCAGCACCTGTGTGAGTTTGTCTATCATAAAGAATCCCTCTATTGAGGGCTGTTCGTTCATCTTCCGCAGCAAAACCTAAGGAAAGATTACTGCTTAGATCTGCGTTTCCCACTACTTCGCCATTGGCAATATGAGCAACTGTAACTGGACGATTTCTAGCGGGATCAGCTCTGCGAGTGGAGTCGGTCCATGTCTCCACGTATTTCCTTAAACTTTCAGGATCATTGGCAGAGGGTGTAACTAAAGAGGCAGGATGCAAAGGAGCCATAGTGTGAATGTCCAAAATTAAGGCACGGCGCGAAGCCTGGGCGAGGCCTTTAAGGCGTCCCACCATATCGGCATGCCACCTAATCAAATACTCCCGTACCTCATCATTTTCAGGTTCCATAGGGAAAACTTCGGGGCCCTGCATCCGATTGGTATCAACTCTTCTTCTCTTGTTAACAGAAGCCAAAATCACATGCAATCCGGCACGACTTAGCTCAAGCCATGTTTTGTACGCCACTTCGTCCACTCCCACATCTCTCTGAATTTCAAGGAATCTTTGAACTTCTGGGCCAGTGCTTAGCGCGGGATGCGCAAAATCTTCCCGGCCACCGTGTTGATTCACAAGAAGAACATCGGCATGATCCAGGGCGTCACTAGGATGAGAATCGCGGAGGTTCAGGTCTTCGTGGGCGAAGTTTTCAGATTTGATCATTGGTGACTTATTTATGGTGAATCACCTTAACAGGGGGGAAGTATTCCTGGCAAGCCTAAAGCTTGGGCTGACCCTTGGCAGAGCCCTGAGCGAGCTCAGTTTCGAGAATCATGCCAGACTCATCCAGTGCAGAGTGGTTGCCTTTGCGAATTGCAATTTGCGGCAAGAAAATCACCACAAAAAAGGAAATCGCCATAATGATCGCAGCAATAAAATAGACGTGATCAACACTGTTGGAAAAGGCTATTTTAACGGTATCGATGAAGTGGTTAAAACTATCAAGAATTGGCTGTCTGGTGGAAAATGGCAGATCAAGAAAATTGGCCCGAATTTTAGTTTGGGCCTCTGGACTAAGGATACCTTGGAGGCTGTTGAGGTCGAGCTTTGAAAGGTTGAACTGAGAGAGATCCTGTCCGAGAGTTTTCATTTTCAAAAGAAATGGTGAATCCTTGATATTGGCTAGCCCTTCTACAAGTTTGTTATTCATGATACCTCCTAAAATTGCTGTTCCAACGGTGCCACCAATACTACGGAAAAGCTGAATAGAGGCGGAAACTTGCCCCAACTTTTTCTGATCGAAGGCGCTTTGAACGGCGATGTTGAAAATCGGCATGGTAGTACCGAGACCAATGCCAAGTACGATCATATCGCGAATAAGAATGGCACTAGTAGTGTTGATGTCAATAAATGAAAGCAGATACATGCCCGCCACGATAAAGAGTACTCCTCCCACGGCGAGAGATTTATATTTTCCGGTTTTAGAAATAACCTGGCCGCAGAATACCGAGGAAATCACCATTGCTATCATCATTGGAGTAAGAGTGAGGCCAGAATTGGTTGCGGAAACACCCATAACGCTTTGGGCGAAAATTGGGATATAAAGAATGGCGCCAAACATGCCCATAGAGGTGAGGAAGGTGGTGAGAACTGAAACTAAAAACACTTTATTGCGGAAAAATCCTAAGGAGATGATTGGCTCCTTTACTCTAGATTCAGTGAAAATCAGAAGACATAGGAATACAAAGGCGGAACCGAAAAGTGAATATGTCTGCCAAGAGTTCCAGGCATATTCGTTGCCACCAAAAACTAGGCCGAGGAGGAGAGGGGTAATACTAAGGGCGAGGAAGAGCGCACCGAGATAGTCGATGGAGCGATTTTTGAGATCGTGGGCAATTTTAGGAAGAACCGCGGAAATAAGGGCGACTGAGATAATGCCAATAGGAACATTTATATAAAAAATCCAGCGCCAGCTATAGTGGTCGGTGATGAACCCGCCAAGAAGAGGACCGGCCACGGAGGCCAAACCGAATACGGCTCCGATAAGCCCCTGCCACTTAGCTCGTTCAGCTGGCAGAAATAAATCTCCGATGACAGCGATAGAATTCACCATGATGGCACCGGCTCCGATACCCTGAATGGCACGGAAGATAATGAGCTGCGTCATGTCTTGAGAAAGCCCGGCAAGAATTGATCCAAGTAGGAAAATTATTATGCCCATAAGGTAAAGACCACGACGGCCATAGATATCGGAAAGCTTTCCGTAAATGGGGACGGTGATGGTAGAGGCGAGCATGTAGGCTGTAAATACCCAACTTAGATGTTCGAGTCCGTTAAATTCACGCACAATTTGTGGCATCGCTGTGGAGACGATCGTTTGGTCGAGCGCTGAAAGCAGCATGGCGCTCATTACTCCGATCATCACAAGGCCTTTTGAGTGTTTCATTCTAAATGTTTAGGGGCTGCATTTTAGCACGGCTCACGGGCAATTGGGTATAGCGGCTTTTATTTTTTCATCAAAGGATCAACTTCACTTTTCAAATAACCATCAACAGTTTTGGAACCAATAATTACCACTGCGTCCACAGGAACTAATCCAGCTGCTGCAACTTTGGCCATTAAAGTTCTCTGATCCATATGATTGCCCACGGCATATTTACGCACACCAATAATTTCACGCAACTCTCCATTTAGAAAAAAAGTGCCAATTCCATTGTCGTCCAAGTATACCGGAATGACCCTATCAATCTCGGATCGACGATAAGCATCCACAGGAACCGTACGACTAAGTAACTTAACCCCTTCAACTGGTTTGATTTCGGCTCTTTGTACACTTCTGCCAAAGGTAATGTTATCAATCGGTTTCACTCCCTGTCTTTGAGAATTAAGATAGGTCAGATAGGCGTTAATCCCTACCACCTCTAGTGGTTCATCAAAAATATCAACTATTGCTATTCCCTCGGGCCCAAGCTTATAGCTCCTTACTCTATCCACCTCTCGTCTTGGAAAAACTTGAACAGGAAGATTCATGCGCCCACTTACTACATTTACACCTTTTAAGGGCAGCAATCCTGCTGATTTAATTTGTTCACTTAAAAGTGAATTACCTATCTGACAATACTGAGAATATAAATTCACAGAAATTACTTCTACGCTCTCACTATTCAGTTCTACTGTAGCAATGCCATTGGCATCGACTCTAAAAATCTTGCCTATCGGAACTTCACTGCCATCTATCATCTCGAAAATTCCGTCCAAATCTCCTTCCCCCATTTCAAAGAAAGCTTGAGCTGCTGATAAAGGTGTGCGAAGAATGCTACCCTTGGTACCTCCCTTTCCACGCCTTGCTCCATCTTCAGGTTCTGGCTTTGGAGTAGGATCCTCATCCTTAGCAATCTCTGATCCCACCACCTTCCACTGCGTTTCAAAAATGTAAGCAAAGGGTTTATTTTTTTGTCCTCTCGCCGCACGACCAATAGGTTGAATTATGCGAGCTGGACTAAAAGTAGCTCGGGCCAAAATCACAGCATTAAGTTTAGGTAAATTCCAACCCTCTCCAAGTTTATTTACGGTAATAATGAAATTAATTTCTCCAGACAATAAAGCAGCTTCCGCCTCTTTAAGAGGATCTTTATCTCCGTTTTTCTTTTCTCTAGAGGTAACAATTCTAGACTTGAGTCCATAGCCGGCCGCTAAAGTGGCGAACTTATCACATTCGGTAATATTTGAGCAAAAAACAGCAGTTCTCAGAGGTTCGGCTATTTCATCAGTAGCTTCTATGTAACGAATAATCAATTTTTCATAGATCTGTTCTCGTTTTAAAATTTCCACTTCCTCTTCTTCTGTAAGATAGCCCTTTTCAACTTCTTTATCTTTTACCGTACCTTCCGTATGAATTAATTTAAACTTTGCCAAAATACCTGCTGCAATTAATTCTGAGTAGCTTACTGCCGAAATTTCGTGACCGAAAAAGTCTCTTACACTTTTCTCAGAAAGCTCTGTAGTCGCAGTAAAAGCTACTCTAACTGGCCTTCGTGCTATATATCCTTCGTCCAATTCCTTTTCAACTCCTTCGTATCCTCGGTCAAAGCCACTCAAGTTTTCTTGGCCAACATCTCCGAGTGCTCGATGCCCCTCATCACAAATGATAAACTCTTGTTTTAAATTTTTCGATTCTGCCAAAAACTTTCCCAAACTTCGATAGGTACAAATTGTAACTTTACGATCAGCCTCAAAATTGTCATCTCCTACTAAGCCAATTTCATCATCGGTAAAGCCTAGAATATCGATAAATTCCTCTCTTGTTTGATACAATAAATCCACATTTGGAACTAAAATTAGAGTTGTTACATCCAAAAGCTTTGTAAGAAGCCCCATGAGAACGGTTTTCCCGGCCCCTGTTGGCTGCCGTACAAATCCTAAGCGATCGCCAAATCCAGCATGTTTTAAGAAATCTACAAAGTCTTTGAAGGAGGTCAATTGATTGGGGCGAATCTCGACACCTTGAGATTCTAGAAAAGTAATATTTTGAATAATATTGGTCAACAACTTAACGCATAATCTAGCGCGATCTAGTTGCTCTTTAATGGAATCATCTTCTTCGCCATGCTCTGAAGCTTCGAGTAAAAGATCCTTAAGCAAATAACTGCGAAAGGCTTCAATGGTTGGGGTGATTTCATCATGAAATCCCTGAATGGCATCTGCTTTATTTATAGACATTTGAGAGACAAAAGAGCCTCACTCTAACACGTTCGCCAGTATCCGTCAAGCAGCAGTTATAATTGGTTCAAAGCGAATCATGGTAGCAGGGCTCGCAGAAGATTTTGTAGGGAGAATTTGGAGGGTAGGTGCTTTGGAGGGAGGTGCCGCACTTGTCGCAGGGGCGGTTGAAGAGGGTGCGGGGATTGCGCAGTGATGCGCGGCGGACGCGACGGCAGTCGAGGCAGTTTAGTGGGTGTGGGAGTTGTTTTTTGGCGTAGAACTTTTGCTCGTGTTCGGTGACGAGGAAATCCTTACCACACTGGGCGCAGGTGGATTTTTGGCTTTTGGATTGAGGGTCGGTGGTTGGCATGTTATTGGGTTTAGCCTCTATTTTCTAGCCAGCAGTTGCGACAATACACAATGTGCGGGCTGTCATTCGGATACGTACTAATAAGTGCATTTTTGCAACAGTCGCATTTGCGTTTGTACATTGTGCGTTGGTTGCGGAGAGTGAGGCGCTGGTGGGCACGGCAGGAGGGGCAGTAGACTGGAAAAGTGATTGCGTGTTTGTGGTAAAAATCGGTCTCCATTTGGCAGAGCTCGAAGGGGGCGGTGCAGAGTTCGCAGGTGCGGTGAAGTTGGCTTTCGGGAGGGAGAGGTGTTGAGGAATTAGTAGGTCTCGCAGGGCTAGTGGCCGTCGGCTCGCTGATCGGTTTGTAAAGCAAATCGTGAATGGTATAAATCCCCTCTTTCAGTAAAATCTCTTTAATTTCGGCAGTGATGCGCTTGTAATCCTCTTCAGTTACCTCTTCGTTTAAAATGTAAAATTTCTCCTGTTTGTTCTGCAAATAATGGCAGCCGAAAAGACGTTCGCTTTCCATACAGTTGGTGCTCCATTCGCTGTCTTTGAGGTTGCCGCACCAGTAGAGATGATTACAGTTGAAGAGAAAATGTGAAGAGGAAACGTCGTAGCAGAGCTCCATGCCGGTGGGGATGGGGCCGCAGTCGAAGCTGTCCTTAGTGCCCATGTCGAGGTTGGCTTGGATGATGTATCCACTGTCTTCAGTGTGACGAGTATCGAAGCACATGTGGCAATTTTTGCTGTGGTAAATGTAGTCGCCGGTGCAATTTGTAGTGTCGTGTTGGTGGGTAAACATGCGCGGGATTTGGCGCTTGAGTTCTTCGAGTTTGGCTTCTATGTGGGAGAGCATTTTGGCATCCGTGAGGCTGAGATTTTTGAGAGCCTCGGCGTAAGTGTCTTTGGTATAGGGTTGGTTGAAAATATAAAATTCTTTGTCGCGGAGGCCTACGCAACCTGTGCAGTTTTTGCAGCGGCGGAGGTCGTATGAGAAGTTGATGCTGTCGCAATTGGTGCAATCTTGGCAGAAATTGGTGTTGTAACAGGAATCGCAGTCGATACATTCGTAGCAAAGTTGGCAACTTTCGCAGAAGGCACAGTCGGTGCAATCGGTGAGGGCGCGGGAATCTTCGCAGTAGTAAGCCTGTTGGCAGTTGCCGGAGTTGAAACACATGTAACAATCCTTGGAAACGGTGGTGATATCGCCGTAGTCGCAATTTTCGCTGGCGCGAGTCCAGGAGCCGCATTGGGGGGTTTTCATGAAGAGTGCGCGGAAGTCGGCGATGAAGGTTTGCGGATTGATCATGGGGCTAGTTTAGTAGAGGGAGATGAAGTGGGCAAGGAAAGAGAGCGAAGAAAGTGTGCCCGGGCACAGATTCACGAAAAATATTTACCTTGGTAAGCCATTATCGATTGGCTTCCCCGTCCTAGGACGGCCGAATATCTTAATCCAAGTGTTCAAGATTTTGAACGACTACGCCCCTCTTTACAAAATGATAGAATTTTGCTATGGTATGCTTATGGAAGAACCAATTTCCACTGGAAAAACAGGCAAATTGTTGAGCTTTGTCAGAACCGAAAAGGATTATCTGGGTAATAGCCCAGAGCTTAATATTTCAATAATTACCGATTTTTATGCGAGCTTGTCTCCAGAAGAAAGGGAGGCTTTGGCAGATTTTTTAACCTTAGAGCATACTAGAGAATTTCCAGGCGCTAAATTTTTGGCTGAATCAACTCGTTTGGAAGCTAAATATGGTCCTGTTTTGCGTTCTGCTGAAGATAAATTTGAAGCTCTTAGGCAACAATTTGGTGTGAATTTTTTGGATTTGCGAAATTTTATTTTGGATAAAAACCTATTTGCTGCTAAATCTGAAAGCACCGGAGCACCGGTGCAATGTTTTAGAAATAGCGTTTCCGGGTGCTGATGCAAAATTTAAATATTATGTAGAGATTTTAGGTCTTAGTGCTACTCAAAGCAGCGTTCTTAAAAGTTGTTTTCTTGAACTTGGTGAGGATTCGAGGAATTTCCCTGGATTAATTGCGGCAATTTCTATGCTAGTGGAAAAAAAGCTTAGTTCAGAAGAAATGAAGGTTCACAGAGAAGCTTATTTCAATGGCTGGGCAGATAAATTTGTAGCGGATTATGGTAGTGAGCCACTGGATGAATTAGTAGAATTTGCAATTCCTGTTGGTGACACAATGATTATATTTGAAGTTCGCTCTCTGGCTGAGTTGAAAGAAGAAATTAGAGAGTATATTGCTCGGAAAGATAAAGAATATAGAGATGCAGAGGCACTTAGTTTTATAAATGACATGCTCGGCAAATTGCCCGGTCATTTAAGACGTGGGTTGCTTGATTTAATGTACGTTAAAGAAGTGGATGACGAAAAAATAGAATTTGAATCAGAGGAGAAAAGTGACTTGGAACCTGAGTCAAGAAGGATCAATAGAATAGCTAAATTTTTGAGTCCCAGATACAGAAAATATATAGCCTTAAATGCCTGGGCTGACCCGCAATTTGCTGCTCTACTTAATGGAAGTAGAGAGAAGGACACTGACTTAGTTTCTTTTGCAAATATAAGGGAGGCTATTGCTATTAAACATATGCTAATCAATGGTGGCGAGATTAGCAGTGATGTATTTAAGGAAGCAGTGTCTAGACTTCTTTCCATCGCTAAAGATGAACTAGAGGGAAAAGAAGATTCTCAAACTCTTTTTGCTTTGAGACGTTTGGATGTTGTGATGTCCATGATTGATACAGATGAAGAGATAGATTCAGAACAGAGAGCACTTATAACGCAGCTGCTAGGAATTAGTTAAGCCTTTAGCACTCTCAAAAGTGCCATGAGTCACTGACCCTGGGTGAGTAAACGCTCACCGTGAAATGTTTAGTAAAATCCGCAAGTCAAAATGGCCATATTGGCCCTTTTGTCAGCGACTTTTTAGACTTTCCCTGCTATCATTTTTTATACTTAGTAACTCCAATTTATGAAAAGAATTTCGGAAAAAGTGAGGGTGATTCATGGGCAGTTTGTGGAATATGGGAGAAACGCGCGGGAGTGGACGCGCAAGTGCGAGATGCTGCTGCCGCATGTGGAGCGCGAGCGGGTGTGGGAGAAAAAAGGCTATGCGAGTATTTACCATTATGCTGCGGTCTTGGCGGGAATGAGCCGGCCGAAGGTGGATGAAGCATTGCGGGTGATGCGCGGAATTGAAGACAAGCCGGAATTATTGCGGGTGGCTGAGCAAAAGGGACTTCAGGCGGTGAGGCCTGTGGTGGCTATAGCAACGCAGGAGACTGCCTCATTTTGGGCGGAGAAATCGGAGATATTAAGTAAAAACACATTGGAGGTTTATGTAAAAGAGTGGAAAAAGCTTGATGGTGAGCGAAAAATTCAAAGTGTGGGGCAGGCGGAAATTCTCCCTAGGGAGGATTTGGAATTGGAACTAAGAATGTATTTGCGTCAAGAAACCATAGATGAATTGAAAAAATTGAAGGGTCCGGAGAGCTGGGAAAATTTAATGAAGGAATTTTTGGAGATGCGCAGGGAGAAGCTGGAGGCGCAGAAGCCAGAAGCGGTGAGAGTGGAGAGAAAGAGTGGCGAAGCTGGCAGTAATATGAACAGAACAAAAATGGGCGTCAGTGGCGAGGCAAAATCCGGCCAGCAAGGCACAAAAAAGGCCTATCACTCGCGCCCCGCACCTGCGAAAATCAAAAAATACATACGCCGGAAAACCAATGACCAGTGCGCCTTTCCTGGCTGCTGCAAGCCGGCAAGGATCGACCATCACAGCGAGCGATTTGCACTTAAACGCGAGCATGATCCAGACAAAATAGCTCCCATGTGTGAAGAGCATGAGAGACTAGTTCATAGTGGACTAGTTGCGAACGAGGAAATGGAGCCGAAATTTTGGCGGGTGCGGGCATATGCTGATGAAAGGGATAAGAAATTTAAAATAGACAAGATAGTGATGGCGCACAGGAAGGGCAGTGGATGAGGTGCGAGTAGGGAACCGTGAGAGAGCCAGTTGGTGATAGCCGGCGCCCTGCTTATTCCCTACTCTTTAAGCCGTTTTCATGCTATAATATTTGGATTATTTTATGTTTAAACTAATAAAAAGTGAAACTATCAGCTAAATGGAAGAAAATACTGCTTCTCACACCGCTGTTTGGGCTGTTTTCCTTTACAGAGGGCCTTTCTGAAATCATTGGAAATGTACTCTTTGTAGAACAGTTTGGAGCTGAAAGTCTGCCATATGTCTATATTTTGGAATCCCTTTTGGTTGCGCTCTTGGCGTTTGGAGTTTCCTTTCTCTTGAAAAAATCCAATCCGGTAAGGTTGTTGCAAATATTTTCAATTTTTGGCGCAATAATTTTTGCTGGTCTGTTTCTACTTATCCAATACGGATACCCCTTCGCCTATGCCATCTTTCTGGTCATTAGCAGTGCATTGTTCCTAATTATTACTGGTACGGCCGTGTGGCTTGTGGCCAGCACGTTGAGCACTTTGTATGAGTCCAAATCTGAATTTGTTTACTATTCGCTGGCTGCGAGCCTTGGTGGAGTGATAGCGGGAATTATTACCTTCGATTTGTCCTCAAGTTTAAACCTATCGAGCCTTATTTTAGTGGTTTGTGCGGGAATGATATTGGCCATTATTGACCTGTTAATTATTCAAAAATTATTTGGAGAAAAACTGCAGGATTCTATTACTGAGAAGGGAAAAAGCTCAAAATGGGAGGACATAAAAAAGGCTATCAAGGAATTTGGCATGTCTCGACTCGCAAGGCGGCTCTTCCTGGTAATGACGCTGTTTAATATAGTCTGGTGGATCAGCGATTTTGAATATCAAACAATTCTGAGCTCAGCACTTTCTCAGGCAGAGTACGCAAAAATGTTTTCAATTTTGAAGATCGTAAATAATGCAGCAATTGTGGTTATGCTCTTTTTTGTTCAGAACTGGATTATTAAGAGCAAGGGCGTTGTGAATACACTGTTTCTATCACCTGTCTTAGTGTTTTTTGCGTTTCTAGCTCTGTATTTATTACCAACTCCAATGGTGGCGCTGGCTTCAAATGCCATCACTATGCTGATCGGATACTCTACCTTTAATAATTCTAGTCGCTTCGTTTTCACGGCACTTCCTCATACTATTCGTAATAATGTGGCCACGTTAATAAGCGGAAATTCCGATGCAATTGCCACGCTGATTGCTGGTGGAGGACTAGTTGTACTTACTCATTTGGTGGATAATAATCTAATCATCTTAACTGGGTGCGTGCTGCTGATTATAGCTATTTGTGGTGCCTGGTCTTTGAAGAAAGAATATACAGATCAGATAGTTCATAATCTCAATAATGGAGATGAGGTTGATATGCACTGCGCAATCGAAAATCTTGCTGAACCGGCCTACAAAAAAATGGGGGTAAAGGAGCTGATGAAATTTTTACAGTGGCATAATTCTTCAACTGAGACAGTGAGAAAAGTGGTATTTGCGCTGGGCAAAATTGATAATATAAAGGTAATTCCGGCGCTTCTGGAATTGATAAAAAAACATGATGAAACTGTTAAATATTCCGTGATTGAGGCTATTCAGAATTTCTCGAATTTAAATAAACGACTGAGTAAATATCCTTTTACCAGAATGAATATCATTGAGGATTATGAAAAAATATTTCTGGAAGAACAGGACAGTGGCCTAAAAACTTTTATTCTAGATAATTTGCGCGATTTTGGTGAAGAGAAGGCCATTATGTTTATTAAACGTGCGATTAAAGACCACAATCCAAAGGTACGACAAAAGGCTTTATCTGCGATGAGATACTTCCATGATCGGGGTATTGGTACTTATGTTAAGCCCTATTTAAAAGACTCGAATCCTCAAATTAGGGCGGCCGCCGTGATAGCCCTTTGGCAGTTTATGGAGCTGCGGCCGCAACTTATTAAAAATATTAATGAGATAATGTCTGGCCAAGAGAAATTGAGTATTTTGGCATCGTTGAATATGATTGGAATCTTAAATTTTGAGTGGGAAAAGGAATATGTAAAACCCCATCTTCAGAGTCAAGATGATGAAGTGAGGCGAAAAGCAGTCATTACCATGATGCTTTTGAATGATAGAAGCATTGTAAATACTGTGGTTGAAACTCTAATAGGTATTGATGATGATGGAGTTTATTATGCTCGAGCACTAAAGCAAATCAACCCAAAACTTCGCGACAAAATCCTCTTAGAGGCGCGCAAAATGGGCAAACAGGCAGCTGAAAACTGCATTCAAAGTTTGAAGGACAGCTATCTTAATTTTAGTGATGAAATTGAAGATCTAAGAGCAAAACAGCAAAGGATCCATCAATCAAAGACCCTTGGTTTACCATTTGAGGAAACAGCCTAAAGCATATCAATAAACCTCAAAACTTTTGCTAAATTTCCGCCAATAGGCTCGGCCCAAAGCTTATCGTAGGTAATGTCATCGTATGGAAATCCTTCTCCGTAGCTATTATTTGTTTTATGATAAGCTATACGTTCGTTGTGTTCCTTCTTACCTTGTCCAACTGATTTCAAAATACCCTTTGCAAACATTTTAATAAAATATGGCAATAAGAGATCCCGTCGACCAGCATTTATTATTTTCACATACCAGCGTGGAATCGTTGGATAAATAATATCCTGCACCTCTCTTGCTCCCCTCATCACATTGGAGGTTTCTACCATAAGCTTATCACTTGGGATCGCCCTGCCTGCAGCAATTCCAAAAAATTCCAATGCCGTTTTCATGTCCTTTATAAATCCATCTACCATGGGTGTCTTATAAATTCCAGGGTAGATCGTAAAATAGTCTTCACCATAAATTTCCTTGAGTCTATCCTCGGCCTGGTGCTTTGAATCACCATATTGCTCCAATCCAGGCACTGGGAGTTTATCCTTATATGCTCCCAAGGAAGCCACATATCCAAACTTTGCATGCTCAGCAATTACTCCGGAGGAGTGGAATGTTTCTCCAATTTTTATGGCTGCATCACGATTAACCTTATACATAAGATCAATCTGAGGCTGCTTTTCGGGCTCAGCCTGTCTCTCGTTATGTACCACCGCAACTCCTGCGCAGTGGATGATTCCCGCTACTTCTAGCGAGTTCTCTCTTACATACTGAATCACTGCAGCAAGTTCCGCATCAACGCTACTTACGTCGTTAAAATCTACTTGTCGATATTGGATTCTAGTTCCTGTAACTGTATTGGGAAACTCTTGTTGCAGTTCTTCTACACTGTGTTCTTTCCCGAGTGTTTGTAACACATTTGCATGGCTACTACGACCCAGATTTATCACTGTAGATCCATCCTCATCCTGCATCAAGCGCTCAACCATAGCCGCACCAATTCCACTGGTGGCTCCAGTTGTAATATAAACACGCCTATTTGCTTGAAGAGATGGTGAACCTTTCATATGTTTGGATTAAGAGAAGACTCGATTTTACAATATTTGCAAAAAAAAGCAATAGACGATTTAGAAAGCTCTCCATAAGTAAAAATTGCGACTTCGATTCCCCTATAAAGAGTCCATATCTATCTTTTTTTCCCTTTCAAGCTCACAACTCCAAACACTCCTAGCATGATCAGCACAATGGTGCCGCCCGTAGAGAGGTTGAAATAAAAGGAGGCAAATATTCCAGCCACAACAGAGAAGAGGGAGATGATTTCGGCATAAACAATGGTGCGAGTGAAGCTTTGGCGAAGCTGCAAAGCCGTGATTACTGGAATCACAATTAGGGCCGCAATTAGGAGCACTCCCACAATTGGGATGGAAAGTGAAATAGTGAAGGCGGCGAGAATAATAAGCAAAGTATTAATGAATTTCGTAGGAATGCCGCTCACTTTGGCCGCGTCTTCGTCGAAAGTTGTGTAAACCAATTCCTTGAAAAATGCGAAAAGCACTACCACCACTACGGCAGCGAGGACGAGGATCGTGTATACATCAGTGGTAGTGACTGTCACGATGCTACCAAATAAATAGTTGAAGAGGCTTGAATTGAATCCATGTGCCAAACTCAATAGCACCACTGCCAAGGCCAAACTCCCGGAAAGGAAAAGGGCCAGTGCCGATTCTCCATAAATTTTGGACTTGGTTCTTAACCTCTCGATGCCAAGTGAGGCAAGCACAGAGGCTCCTAGTGCGGTAAAAATTGGATTGATACCCAATAGTAGGCCAATGGCAATTCCCGCTAAGGAAACATGCGAAAGTGTATCAGCGATGAGGGAGTAACGGCGCAGTACCAAGAAAATCCCGATCAACGGCGCGATGAGCGCCACTATTATGCCAGCCTCCAGCCCACGTACCAAAAAGCCGTATTGAAAAATTTCTAGCAACATTTGTGATGGTGAAGAGAAATAGTGGACTTGCTCTCTTTGAGAAAGTCTTCGGGTGTGGAGTGGCAAGTGAGCGTGCGGTCTACGCAGGCAATGTGCATGGCCTCTTTGCTGATCATTTCAATGTCGTGAGTGATAATCACAAGAGTGAGTCCAAAATCTTGGTTCAACTTTTTGAGTAAAGCGTAAAACTCCTCCTGAATGTGACGATCGATGCTGGCCGTAGGCTCATCGAGGAAAATTACTTCGGGGCGGCCGGCAAGAGCCCGTGCGATAAAAACGCGTTGTTGCTGGCCGCCCGATAAATCACCTATCAGCCTGTCCCGATATTCCAGCATGTCGACCTTCTGTAAAGAGTCTTCCACAATTTTGTAATCTTCTTCGGTAGTTTTATGAAACATTCCCCTTCTGGCATAGCGTCCCATCAGCACCACCTCGGAAACTGTAGCTGGAAAATTGGCGTCAAAGTTACTCGCTTTTTGCGGCACATAGCCAATCTTCCACCAGTCCTTGAAATGTTCCATATCGGTATCAAAAAGCTTCACGGTTCCCTTCGTGGGCTTTAGTAGCCCAAGTATGAGTTTTAGCAAAGTGGTTTTCCCTGCCCCATTTGGTCCAATCATTCCATAGTAGTCTCCTTTGTGAATTTCCAAATTTATATCGCTCAACACCTCGCCCTGCCCGTAGGAGAAGGAGATATCCCTCAACTCAATAATGTTCTTACTGTGATCTATTTTGTGCATTCCAGTGCAATTTTTAGGTTGTCTAAGTTTACCTGCATTTCTGTTAAATAGTTTTTCCCGGCTGCGAGATCATCTTCACTTATACCTTCCAAAGGATTAAGCACCAGAGTCTTTGCCCCTACTTCGCTGGCAATAGTATCAGAAAATCTTGGACTTAATAAACTTTCAAAAAATATATATTTCACGTTAGTCACCTTGGCAAACTCGGCAACTTCAGCAAGTTTTTTAGCAGAAGGTTCCTCATCTGGTGATAGTCCAGCAATAGAGATCTGTTCAAATCCATAAGCACTTGCAAGATACCCAAAAGCTGAATGGGAAGTAACTATCCCCTTTTGTTCGCAGTTGCTTAATGAATTCCGATATTCCTCATCGAGTTTTGCCAACTTCTCTTTTAGACTTTCTGAATTTGCCATATATGTGGCCGCATGAACTGGATCGACCTTGGTAAAAGCAGAGGTAATTGCATCAACCATTTGCCTCGCCACTGGCGGACTAAGCCATACGTGTGGATCGTTAACCTGATTAGTCAAACCTTCTCCTGCCCTTACCAATAAGGTTTTTGAAGAGTCGATGTTTTTTGTGACATTTTCTCCCCACGCTTCAAATCCGGCCCCGTTTAAAATTAATAGTCTGCTATCTTGAATCAAGGCCATGTCTCGAGCGGTGGGTTCGTAATCATGAGGCTCGGCTCCGGCTGGCGTAATGTTTTTCACCTGTGCATAGCTGCCTCCAATTTCACTGGCAAAAAAGTAAAGAGGATAAAAGCTGGTCACCACACTAATTTTTCCATCAGGCGCAGCGGTAGATTTGCCCTTAAAATTCACGACCACATAGGCCAAAATCGCCACGAAAATAATTCCAACCAATCCGTTAATTACGTACTTCCTATTCATACATTTTTGGTTAAACAATTATGGCAAATGCCGAAAAATTCTAAGGAATGACTGAGTACTTTGAATTTCTTTTCACTATTAATCCGCTTCTCGAGCTCAACTACATCGTCATTAACCTTAATCTCATCAACCTTTTTGCAACCCCGGCAAACTATGCGGTGATGATGATGATCGTCGCAGATCCTTTCATAACGTGACTTACCGTCACCGAGGTGCACCTCTTTGATCAGTTGCTTGACCAAAAGAGCATCCAGCTGGCGATACACCGTGGTCTTATTGGCTTTGCAACCCGCGGAATCAAGTCGTTCTAAAATTTCCATTGCGCTGACCGGCAGATGGCATTTCTCGAAAATTTCGAGGATTAGTGTGCGAGCTTTGGTGTTGCGTAAATTTTCCATGGCCCGATTATAGCAGTGTCAAATCTTTTTGCAACTAAGTTGCATTTGCATGCTAATTTGCTTGATGTTAATGAGGAAGAGGCCTAAAATTTCAAATGTTATTAACCAAATTTATATGGAAAAGAAAACTGGTAAAGTAAAAATGGCTGATCAGGGTGAATGCTGTGGGATGATGCATGGTCACTGTCATTCACATGGTGGGCGCAGAATTTGTAGATCAATTTTCTCAATTGTGTTGGTAGTACTGATTATTGGTGCAGTTGTTCATATTGGAGCTTGGGGCAGATATGGCGGAATGATGGAGAATGGATACGGATATGGCTACGGAATGATGGGCGGATGTCGTGGAGGATCTGAAGGAACCTTTGGAACAATCAGCAAAATCGATAAAAACATGATCACAATTGTTGATAATGCAGGTGAAATGGAAACCTTCAAAACTACAGCCAAAACTTCAATTTTTAGATTAACAGGTCCGGTTGGACTGGGTGCTTTAAAATCTGGAAATGATGTAATCATCTCAGCAAAGGGTGATAGAGACGACGACAATGCCGCAACTAGTGTTCTTGAGGCGAGAACCATCCGTGTAGTTGAGCCAGTTGCTCCAACTGTGCCGGTATCTCCTGCTCTAAAAAAGTAAGTTAATAAACTAAGCACCGTCATAATGGCGGTGCTTTTGTATATTATGAGTAATTATTTTCTACTTCAGCTTTTGGTTTCATTTTTGGTTGGAGGAGGGCTGATTGCTTTTTTGTCGCTTTTGGCTGAGAGATCTTCGGAAAGAGTAGCTGGAATGGTAATCTCTTTTCCGTCCACAATTGCTATTAGCTTTTTGTTTATCAGCTTTACCTCTTCGCCGCAGAAGGTAAGCGAGGCGGCCACCTTGGTGCCGGCGGCAATTGGCGTGATGATGATTTTTTGTAGTTGCTACCTCTATCTTTCGCGGGTGCGGATGAGGAAAATTTATTCGATTTTATTTTGTGCAGGATTGAGTTTGTTGGCCTGGCTGGCCTTGTGCGTGCCGATGGCTGTGTGGAAATTTTCGAGCTTGCCGTGGTCGTTGGCGGCTTATTGTGGGCTTACATTGATTGGATACTACCTTATCACGGTGCGGCCTCACGCTCGGGAAGAGCAGGTTTTGGTGAAATACTCCTGGGCGCAAAAGGTGAAACGAGGAGCGTTTGGTGGCTTAATCATTGCCTCTTCGGTATTTGCGGCGAAGCTTTCAGGACCCTTCTGGGGAGGGGTGATGGCTGGATTCCCTGCCGTTTTCCTCTCTTCTCTAGTCACGATACACTACAACTACAACAGCGATTTTCTCTTCCGCGTCTGGCGCAACGCACCAAAAGGCACAATCACTTTGGTCACGTATACTGTAGCTGCCAAGTTTTTATTCCCAGTTTTGGGTGCTATCGGCGGTACGGTGAGCTCTTATCTGATTGCGATGGGAGTTTTTGCGTTGATTCGCTTAAGAGCATAATCCTCAAAATTGTTGTTCAAGTAGAACCACAACTTTATCAATTAAAGGCACTATGTTAGCACTGGCTTCTTGAGTAGTGAATTTGTGCCCATAAATGTGGATTGAAAACAGAATGTTTTTTCCATTTTCTCGAACTATTTTTCCAGATAAACTCGTTGCCCCCACGTGAGTCCCAGTTTTACCTAATAAGATTGTGTCTTCGTCTAAATCCTTGAATCTGGATTTAAGAGTGCCATTATTGCCGGCATCAGAAAGAGAATTCCAGAAAACGTTTTTCCACGTTTGTTTATTGGTGTACTCGAAAAGGGTGATGATTGCATCGGCGCTGACCCGTGTATCATAAGACAATCCTGACCCATCAAAAGCCAGAAATTGGCCTGAAGAAATGCCTAGTGATTTCGCAAATTCAGTTAAAATTAAAACGCCTTTTTTTTGGCTACCTTCAGTCCCCTCCATACTTTTAGTTTCTCCTAGAGTGCGGATTAAAGTTTCGGCATAATTATTCATACTAAATTTCAACATACGAGCAATAATTTCCTCCAAAGGAGAAGAAGAGTGCTCAAAAATCAATTTCCCATCATCATTTTCACCAGAAAATTTTTCAATCGCAGTCACTTGAATACCATTTTTCCTTAATTCCTGAGCAAAGATTTTCGCTGTATACAAACTCGGATCGCTGACTGTTGCGGAGATAGCAAAAGGTAAATCTGCAGTAGTTTCTCCATTTAGGGTAATTACTTCCTTTGCATTATCCCAAATGGCTGAAGTGGAATTTTTTACATCTTGAACCTTAGCCACGACCTTCCTTTGATCTATAACCTTGAAGTAATTTTCTAAAGGCAAAGTAGTGATTTCAAATTTTTCACTCTGTTGATCAATAACACCAAACACATTAATTATATTATTGTGTATTTGCAGGGCAGATATTGGGACAGCAAAAGATTTATCCAACCAGGCAGAATTCCAATTGGGGCCGTATTTTTCACCAGAGAAAAATTGGTCGTTGTAAAAAAGTTTTCCACCTTTCCAATTGAGCTCTTTGAGTGCGTCTGAAAAGTCATTAAAATCCTGAACTTCAAGTGTGGGATCCCCTCCTCCAACCAATATGAGGTCGCCATGGTCTGTTAGCCGCAGATCGGTTTTAAACGTAAAGTTGGGACCAAGAAGCTCCAAGGCAGCAGCGGCAGTGAAGAGTTTGAAGTTGGAACCGAGATTAATCGGTGTCAGGGAATTATATTGGACTAGATAGTCGTCTTCATTCTCATATTTAGCCTCAACACTCAATATTGCCTTATTTAGGACTTCGCTTTCCGAGATACGTGAAAGTAAATTCTGAAAATTGCGTTCTTTAATAATGGGCATAAAAAACAGCCAAGCAGCCAGGGGAAGAGCTCCAAACAGTAAGATTAAAAGTGTTGTACGCTTTATTGACATATTCGAATAGAAGAGGTATTATTTATTTCCGATAGCTTAACTAAATTATACCATGTCTAAAAAACTAATATCATTCTTGATTGGGCTGGGTGTTATGGCCATGAGTGTGTTTTCTGTTACCAATGCCTTGGCATTGACGGTGGATAATGAAATGCTGAAACCAGTTAAAGGAATCCCCTTAACCTCAGCTTTGAAGCTTTGTAAGGAATCAACAGCAAACCTACTTACAAGGATTGAGAATGAGCATGCAACTGCGCTTAGTTTGCACTTGAGTAATGAGGAGATGCAGCGAAGAATCTACGTTATAAAGGAATACTGGAGACAAGTTTGTACTGAAGCGGGAGTCAACTACGCCAAATTACGCTTAAGATAAATTTAGGCAAATATGCCTAACTGTACTAGAATAATCAGCATGTATACCTTAGAAAAGTATCTGCTGATTATTTTATTTTTGGGTACTGCATTAGCGGTAAATCCTTTCTTTAATACTGACGTTTTTGAGTTTCCTAAATTGGCAGTGTTGCTTTGCGTTGTGGGGATTTTGACCGTAGTTAATCTGTCTGACTTAGAGAGATGGAAGAAGCTAAAGGACGCGCCCAAGGAATTTTTGTTTTTGGGAGGATTCTTGATCGCCAACGTCATTTCTTTTATTTTATCTGAAGATAAGGCCGCTTCGTTGATTGGCAGAGACATGAGGTTCCAAGGTTTTTTGACCCAGGTTCATTACGTACTTTTAGCTCTTAATGTCTTCCTGTTTTTTACTAAATATCCTAGGGGGCAAACTAAAAGCTTATTTAGGTGGCTGATGGTAGGATTATTGATCGCGTGTCTATTGGCTGTTTCACCGTACTTTTTTGAAGTTTATTTGTTTCACCCTCTTCTATTTTATGGAAGGGTTTTTGGACCACTGGGGAATCCTAATTATTTAGCCGCATTTATTATCGCAATTTTACCGTTCTATATCTTAGCTTTTAGGCCTAAGGTTAAATGGAAATTGATGTTATTTGTGACCGGGCTAATTTTAATTTTAGCAACTTTATTTTTAACCGGTACCAGAAGCGCATGGATGTCTGCTATTGCCGGTTTTTTGCTGATTGGAATTTTGAGGGTGATTAAATTCAAACAATGGAAGACATTGATGATTACCTGCAGCATTATACTTGTAATGGTGGGTGGAGCCGTATTCCAAACAAAATTCGCGGATAAAGATGGCCCACTTCAAAGGTTTTCAATAGAGACAGAAAATCTCACCTCTTTAAAAACCAGAATACATTTATGGCAAGCTGGGCTGAAATTGTCTTTAGAAAGGCCTTTATTTGGCTTTGGGCAAGATTCAATCCAGGAAAATATTGATCCTTATTTGCCTAAATACTTAAAGGGTAACGATGTATTTTTTGTTGATCGCACGCATAGTGAATTGATAGATATAGCTGTGATGCTGGGACTATTTGGAGTGATTATGTATGTGGGATTTTTCTTAATGATTTTCATAAAAAGTGTTCGCCATTATGGAGATGCACATTTCGAAGCCGCGCTTGCTGCTTTTTTCAGCTTACAGTTATTTCACGGAGTCAACTTTTCTATAGTTACTACCAGTGTCCTGATTTACTTTTTGGCCGTTTATTTGTCTTATGAATGTAAAACAGGTAGAGGGCGGAGCTTTAGCTGCTAGTGGTTTAGCAACTTTTAATTCACCTTCTTGTTCCTCCAGTCTGCTCATTTTGACCTTTTTGTTATCCTATATGGTACCATAAAAAAGCCCTCTTTAAGTGGTTGCCGCCTATCGCGGACTTAAGCTAAGCATTTCTAGAAATCTTCCACACACCCTTTTCGCGGAAGGAGGGAAGGCTTTGGCGGCGAGCGGCGTTTAAAAGCGTGGAGAGCGATTTATCTGTGGATTTGGCGTACTCTGCGAGCTTAATGATTTCGTCACCTTTGAGATAGGCGATGCGTTTGTGAAGTGACTCCATAAGCGCCAGAGAAACAATCCTTTCCATGATTTTGGCATCTTTCTTTTCGTCGTACACCCTGAAAGCTTGGTAGTATTCCTGTTTTTCTTTGTTGCGAATAATCACTGGTGGAAGCCCCAAAAGCTGGAGCTGACAGTTGATTAAAACGCGTCCAATTCTACCATTCCCATCTAAAAAGGGATGAGTATGCTCAAACTCCAGGTGAAACTTTGCAATTTTATCTGAGAAATAGGTATCCTGGTCTGATAGATACTGGAGAATATTGCTTTCGATCATACGCTCAACTAATTCTGGGGCAGGGGCAATGTAGGTGCCCACGCGAACATATTCTCCGGGTTGGCGAAAGCGACCGGCGATTGAGTCGTTGATGTTGGTGATGAGCATTTTGTGCAGCAGTAGAACTGTTTCCTGGTTTACTTCGAGCAACTTGCCTTTGGATTTTATGTATTCAACTACACGCGCCAGATTCTTTGCTTCGAACACTTCTCTAAGAGAAACATTACGGGAAACTTCCATCTCCAAGAGAATTTTTTCTGTTTCCTTGAGGGTGAGGGTGGAATTTTCAATGGCGTTGGAGTTGTAGACATTTTCGGGGAGCTCGGCCTCGTCGATTAGCTGAAGCAGCGACTCCTTGCCTGGACGCAGAGTTTCGTAAGATGCCCTGAGCTCCTTGATGCGATTGCGAATTGTGAGAATGGTAGACATGGCTACATACTATAGGATTCACGGCTTTTTGTCAATAGGCAGTGAGTTACTGCCAAAAGCAGCTTTTATTCACTACTTTTCAGCATACGAAGCGCGAGCAAAGGGACACTCTTGGGTAATTAAATATGACCTTCGCATGAGGCTCTTAGTATTCGGCTTGTGGACCGGGTTGATTTCAATATTTTATTAGTGTATATGTAATTTCCTAAATTTACTTTGACCTTAAAATATGAAGTCACCTTTGGCCAAGAGAGTAAGCACCCCAGACACACTAGATCCAAACGAAAGTGGAATGGATATGTTTCGACGCTACCTTGCTGGTGATCCAGACCCAAAGTTAGAGAGCTTTATGAAGACCTATTATCCTGATCTCAGTACACGTGATATTTTACAAATTGTAACAAGGCCAATGACACGGCAAGATGTACCCGTTAAGCCCCCATCCCCTTCACCTGAGAATAGTGACTTAAGGCGTTATGTTGATGGTGACACAAGCCCCTACGTACAAGAGGCTGTAGCTAAATTGTATCCTGGTCTGAGCTTTATGGAGCTATTAGCATTGAGGCATGATTCAAGAGCAAAACTTAAAGGTGCACTTGCTGGCCCTAAAATTTCAGAAAATACAATCCCTCCCACCTCGACCCATCCCCCAAAAAGTAATCGCCAATTACGGGGTGAAGCTAAAGAATAGATCAAGTTTGTGGAGCTCCGCAGTCAGCGAAGTGTGGACTGGGCTTTTGATTGCTTAACGTACTTTTGTATAGCTTCCTTTGTGGTCATCCAATTTCTTTTTATCTTGATGGCTTCCAACTTCCCTTCTTTAGCAAGCTTTCCAAGATAGGCTTGTGAGTAGGTACAGTACTTTGTGGCCTCAGCCAATGAAATGAGATTTTCTTTTTCTTTGGAGGGCGTAAGCACATCCAGATAGATTTTTAGTGAGCGCAAAACCGCCTGTGCGACAAAGAGCACTAATGGCTTATAGTTGCCGCTATCAGCAGCAGCAAGCACACGGTAATATTTTTGTCTGTCGTTTTTTTGAATAATAGTGAGGGGAAATCCATACTGCATCAAAAAAATATTCATTAGGAGTCTGCCAACCCTGCCATTACCATCTTGAAATGGATGAATATGAACGAATCTGTGATGAAAGATAGCTGCAAATTCAATAACATTGAGCTTTCGATGATTCTTTCTCGCCCACTGAATCAATTCCTCCATTTTATGTGGGACTTCAATTCCAGATGGAGGAGTGTGATCGGTGCCAGTTATAAAAACATCAACATTTCTATAGCGGCCGGCGATATTTTGATCAATATTCTGAAGAACCAAAGCATGTAGGCTTTTAATCATATGCTCAGAAATGGTCTGAGAAGAGCCATGCTCAACCATCTCATAAAGATAGCTGAGGGCCTCATGGTGATTTTTGGCTTCAAGATGGTCTTTCAGTGACTTCCCTTTCACGGTTATCCCCTGCTGAATCACCCAATAGGTTTCCTTTAGGGTAAGAGTATTGCCCTCGATCGCATTAGAATTGTAGGTCATTTCAACTTCAAACCGCTCCTTTAGTTTCAATAAAAGGGCGGAAGAAATTGGCCGTAGTTTATTGAGCTGTTTGAGCCTTTCTTCAAGGGTTTCTAGTTGTTTTTGTGGTAAAAGCATCGTGGGTTGGATAGGTGCATTTATCAGTATATCCAACCCTAGTCGGCATTGCAAGGATTTTGCTACTTAATCGACCAATTGAGAAGTAAACTTTAGAAGGTGCCACTGAATTCAAGTCTTTATAAAGTTTCGGAAT
>CAYHGX010000019.1:0-19852 GCA_964356355.1 uncultured Candidatus Peribacteria bacterium
CCACCCCAGCTAAGTTTATTTCGAAGAGTTTTGTAGTAACGGTTTTGTACTCTAATGAGGAAGAAATCGCGCTTTGAACGACGAATTTTCACAATGTCTCCAAATTTAAGACTTAGCATGTCCTGACCATCAATTGTTAGACTGATGTTGGCTGAATGTTCACGACGCTCGGTTTCAATTGTCACTGTTAGCTGGCGAGTGTCTGGAATTATTATTGGCCTCATAGAAAGTGAACTTGGGCAAATGGGAGTAATGGTAAGACCAGCAATGGCAGGGTGAACAATTGGACCGCCTGCAGAAAGAGAATGTGCAGTGGAACCGGTTGGAGTGGCCACAATTAGTCCATCTCCTTTGAAGCTCACCATGTTTCGCCCGTCGATCATTAATGACATTTTGATGAGGCGAGCAAAGGCACCTTGGTTGATTACGGCTTCATTTAGAGCTAGATGTGATTCTGTTTTTTTCCCATCACGGTAAATCGTAACGCGCAAAACAGAGCGACGATCAATGGCATAATGTCCCTCAAAAATACGTTCAAGAGTTTCAATTACTTTGTCGGATGTTGTTTCAGAAAGGAAACCTAAGTTCCCCATGTTCACACCTAAAACAAGTACTTTTTTGCGAGAGAGTCGGCGGGCGGTTTTGAGCATCGTTCCATCTCCGCCCATGATTATTACCATGTCCACTTTTTTGAGTAACTGTTCCTTTTTGAGGCCACCGATAGTTGAAAAATGTGGCGCAGAATTGGTGTCGAAAAACACCTCCACTTTTTGTTTTTTCAAAAACCTAACAATAGATTTTAGAAGTTTAATATTTTCTACAACATTACGTTTTGTGATAATCCCTACTGTCTGAATTTGCTTTTGTGTCGGCATAAACTAGATATTATCTAATGCTATTCTTCCATATGTATAGCGATGAAGGCAAACTGCAAATGTTAAAGGCTCTCTCTTCCTGTTTCCTTAATTACTTTTAAAAGTAGCTTGGCGGAATTGTTCCAGGAGAATTTCTTGGCTTGGGTTAGTCCTTTTTGACTTAGCTCCTGGGCTTTGTGGGGGTTGGTCGCGAGATAAACCATGGCATCAGAAATCTCGAGATGGCTCTCGGGATTAACGAGGATTGCGCTGTCCCCTACCACTTCTGGCAGAGAGGAAGTGTTGGAGGCAATTACTGGGCAGCCCGACTTCATTGCTTCTAATGGCGGAATTCCGAAGCCTTCATAGAGCGACGGAAAAACTAATGCCTTCGCGCAGTTGTAGAGTTTTACCAGGCTGGGACTGGATATATATCCAAGCATATGGATTTTTTTGGAAAGGTAGTTGTTGAGAATTTCCTCGTTAATCTCCTCATAATTCCAGCCCTTGCCACCAACAATAACCAAATGATAATGAGGGAATTTCTCAGTAAATAGAGCAAAAGCCCTGATAAGATTCACATAATTTTTGCGCGGTTCAAGAGTGCCCACGGCTAAGAAAAAATCTTTTGGCAGATTGGTTTGTCGCTGAAAATTGATGAGGGAAGATTTTTCCAGTGGTATAAATTCATCGCCGGCGGCACAGGGCACAACCTCAATTTTGTTATCTGGTAGCTCAAATTTTTCGAGCAGATCCCTTTTAGTATTCTGGGAAACGGTGAGAACTTTTGCAGCATTTTTGACAGCTCTTTTAAGAAAAAGTTTTTCAATTAAAGTGGCCTTTTTGTTGTGATTACTTGGAAAAAGAAAGGCGACGAGGTCGTGAACAGTGACAATTGTTTTGATTTTTCCAGGTAATATAGCGGGAATAATAAAGCTGGATGGCGCAAAAAAAATATCGACGTTTTCCTTTTGAAGATCACGAGAAACATTGTAATGCCAGATAAAGCTCCTGCCCTCGGCTATGCGCATAGTGGCGTTTTTGAATTGATTGAAATCGTCAATTACTTTTGAAGAATAGAGTAGATACTGATTCTTTTTATCGAGCTTGAGAAGTTCTTGAACAAGATGAAAGGTATACCAGCCCTTGCCTGTTCTCTCTCCTCCTGCCGTTCGGATGTCGATTGCAATTTTCATGGCTACATTTTGCTTAAAAACGGGGATCTTTACAATTGGTATAATTTGGCTATGCTAAGAGAGATGAATATCTTGAATAAATTTCGTGGGTTGGCGCTGAGTGAGCAGGTTGTTTTGATAGGCTCATTTCTGAGTATGTTAGCGGTGTTATTCCCATGGTACAGCGATACGGATCAGTTTAAAACAGGTACAACATTTTTAGGTATAACTGGACCACTTTATCTTTCTGGACTACTTGTTTTACTAAGTAGTGCAATGTGTTTCACCACTATTGTGATGAAAATGAGAGGAAATACGTCGTTGCCAATAAAGGAAAGTCATTTATTTATTGGGGGGAGCGTGTTGTCACTTTTGATGGTAGTGATGGCTGCATCAGTCTATTTTCATCCTAAATTTGGCATAAACTTGGCGAATAAGCAGTCGGGGGCTGGTATGGTGATGGCTGCAATTGGAGGAATAGCCGTTTTGGCCGGTGGAATTCTTGCAAGTAGAAAAATAGCTTCCACTAGATCCATTCTTGAGATACATTCTGAACACCTTGCAGAGATAGACAGCACTCCAAGAGAGAGCTCAGGATTAACTCCGACAATGACAATAGAAGAGGCTCAGAAAATGGCAAATTCCCATGATGAATTAAATTACAGATGAACCAAGTAGCACCTCCACAGGAAGAAAAAAGCGCGATTGTCTTTTATTGTAAAGATTGTTCTGAGCTTGTTGAAACAGAACGCTGCGGCAGAAAATATGTTTATCGCTGCAAAAAATGTGGAACGAAAAATGTAGCCTTTGGTACCAAAAAGAGTATCTATGGTTTTTTCAAGATAGATGAAAAGGCGGAGAAACGGGAAGAAAATGCAGAGGTAAAGCCAGAAGCTGAGGCTCAGGCAGAGGCCGCTCAGGGGAAAAAATAAGATTAAGAAATATTTTGGATAACTTTGCTATCGCTTTGTTTCTTTTTTTTAGGATTTTTTAATAAATGGAGGGTATAAGAGGCTTATGAAAGCGCTTTTCAGTGATTATATAAAAACCCATTGACGGTGAGTGCGCACTCACCTATACTTGGATCAAATCAAATAACACATAAAAATATGGATGCAAAAAGTGAAAAAAGTAAGGCGATTGAATTGGCCATTGCTCAAATTGAAAAAAACTTTGGTAGTGGTGCAGTAATGAAAATGGGAGAGCTTGGTAAAATTCCAATCGAAACAATTTCTACTGGATCTATTTCATTAGACGTAGCCCTTGGAGGTGGAGTTCCACGTGGACGTATAGTAGAAATCTTTGGGCCAGAAAGTTCTGGTAAGACAACTCTTAGCTTACATATTTTGGCAGAGGCCCAGAAAAAAGGTGGAACCGTTGCCTTTATAGATGCAGAGCATGCACTAGATCCTGAGTATGCAAAAAGAATTGGTGTAAATATTGATGAACTGATTCTTTCGCAGCCAGATAGTGGTGAACAGGCGCTGGAAATAGTAGAAACATTGGTAAGAAGTAATGGGCTTGATGTCATAGTCGTAGATAGTGTGGCTGCCCTTACGCCACGTGCCGAAATTGATGGAGAGATGGGAGATTCACATATGGGCCTACAGGCAAGATTGATGAGTCAGGCACTGAGAAAGTTAACAGCTGTTGTTTCTAAAACTAAAACAACTGTGATTTTCCTTAATCAGTTGCGTATGAAAATTGGTGTGATGTTTGGAAATCCAGAGACCACTACAGGTGGACAGGCGTTGAAATTTTACTCTTCAGTGCGTATGGATATTCGTGCAACCGGTAAGATTGAGGATGCAGGGGATGTAGAGAAGGAGCTTGTGGGAAATAGGGTCAAAGTGAAAATTATTAAAAACAAGATGGCTCCTCCATTTAAAATCGCGGAGTTCGACATTATGTACAATAAAGGAATTTCCTTTGAAGGAGACCTCCTGGATGTTGCAACAAAGTACAATATAACTCGTAAGGCTGGTGCCTTTTATAGCTATGGAGACACCAAGTTAGGCCAAGGGAGAGAAAATGCGAAGGCCTTCCTAATGGGTGATGAAAAGATGACTAAGCAGATTGAAAAGGATGTAAAAACTTTACTTTATGGCACACCTAAAGAGATGGAAAAGGTTGTAGCTAAACTCCCTGCAAATGCAAAAGAATTATAGTTCACTGATGGACTATGCTTTAAGAATCATCTCCAAGAAGCGCTACACAGTTAGTGAAATGCGCAAAAAGCTTGGAGGATTCTTAAAGCGAAGCCAAGAGAAAGATGAAGGTGGGGATAGTAGCCAGGGGCCGGGCGAGCGCAGCGAGCCCGGCGGGTTGGCCGAAGATATAATTGATAGGCTGATTGAGTTGAATTACCTGAACGATCTTGATTATGCCAAAAATTATATTTCTGATAGGGCCCGTTTTAGGCCTAGGGGGAAAATGCTGATAAAAAGAGAACTTATGGCACGTGGTATAGGGAAGGAAGAGTTACAAAATGCTCTTTCAGACGATGGAGAAGGCTACGATGAGGTCGCTGGTGCGGAAGAATTGATTAGGCGCCGTGAGCGGGCCTGGAGTGGCCTAGAACTAAAGGTGAAGAAAGAGAAGGCCTATAGGTTCCTGCAGTCGAAAGGCTTTGCTCGAGATACTATTTACAAGGTATTAAGATCCTGTTACAATCGAATTACTGAGTAGGATCTTAATTACAAGATGCTGCTTTTTCGCTTTTTATCTTTAAATCATAGTCACATGCAATCACATTTCATAGCTGCTATTAATCAGCTCTGCGACGAAAAAAATATTTCAAAAGATACTGTTGTTGATACCATTAAAGCCGCCTTGAAGGCTGCCTATAAAAAGGACTATGGCACAAGAGAACAGAATATCGATGTAGACCTAGATGAAAATTCAGGGCTTGCGACCGTATACCTGGTTAAGATGGTAGTTGAGGAAGTTACAGATGAGGAACTGGAAATTACTGAAGCTGATGCTAAAAAGTATGACAAAAAGGTTAAGGTTGGAGGAGAGATTAGAATTGACGTAACACCTACAAATTATGGTCGTATCGCTGCACAGGCTGCAAAGCAGGTGATCATCCAGAGAATTCAGGAGGCGGAAAGAGATGTGATGTATGACATGTTCAAAGGTCGTGAAAATGAACTCATTAACGCGGTAGTTCATCGAGTAGATGGCAATAATGTTTATCTAAATTTGGATGATAAAATTACGACAAATTTGCCTCCAGATAAGCAAATTAAAGGTGAGAAATATTATTCTGGTCAAAGAATTAAATTGTATCTTGATAAGGTAATTAAAACTACAAAGGGACCTGAGCTATTAATTTCTCGTACACATCCAAATTTGGTTAGGAAATTAATGGAGCTAGAAATTCCAGAAATCAAATCTAGTTTAGTTGAGATTAAGGCTATTTCTCGTGATCCTGGGGTACGTTGCAAAGTAGCTGTGTTTTCAAATGATGATAAAATTGATCCAATTGGGTCATGCGTTGGGCAAAAGGGTGTTCGTGTTCAAAACGTCATGGATGAGCTTAATGGAGAAAGAATTGATATAATTCAGTGGTCTGAAAACATGGAGGACTATATAAAAACAGCACTAGCTCCTGCTAAAACATCTGTAATAAAACTTTCTTCCAATGAAAAGAGAGCCAAGGTTTATGTGCAGTCTGATCAGAGGCCACTGGCCATTGGTAAACAGGGTCAAAATGTAAGATTGGCTTCCCTTCTTACTGGCTGGGAAATTGACATCCTAGACATTAGCGATTTCGAGGGATCCACTCCTAAGGAAAGCGCTAAAGTGGAGGCGACAACGGTGGATGATCTTGGAATTGCCCCTGAACTAGCTGAAAAGCTTAAAGAGGCTAATCTAACACTAACAGAGCAATTAAAGGGTCTTACAGCCAAGGATTTGATGGAGGTTGATGGCATTGACGAAGAGGGAGCGAAGGAAATCGCAGCTGCGGTGAAGAAGGCTAAATAGTCGTTTCTACATAGAAGGAGAGTCCTAAATTTAGGTTTGGGACTCTTTTTTAATATTCTCTCTCATTTGGGAGATTGTTTAGGTTTATTTTTTGGCTCATTTCTGCTATAATACTTAGATATATTTGAATTTATGGACGACCAAACAAATAGCGGAAAAACTGAGGTGAGAATTAACCCAAGTCAGCAAACAGGTGAAAACTTGGGGCAGATTAATCGCGACCTGGAGGAAATGTCTGCATTAAGGCATGCACACGACCTTGGACTGCCATATGTGGATATCTCTAAAACCCCTTTGAATCCTGATTTCCTGAAAATCATGGAGATAGAGGAGGCAAAAAAGCTTGCCATGGTGCCGTTTTTTAAAGTTGGAAAGAAAATAAGAGTGGCAGTGGCTGATCCAGAAAATGCTAGTACCAAAGAGGCATTGAAGAAATTGGAGATTGAAGGTTATGAAGTCAGTTTGAATTTGGCTTCTGCTAAAGGAATTGCTGATGCCCTTGAGGTTTACCAGAAATCGATGCAGTATAAAAAGATCGAAATAGTGGATACCATCGAGGAAAAATCGCTTAAAACTTATGAAAAAGAGATAGCCGGACTAAAGGATTTACCCGAGAAAATAAAGCAGGTTACTACGGAAGAGGCGTTGAATTTAATCAATCTAGGAGCCATAAAAACCGGTGCTTCAGATTTGCATTACGAGCCAACTGAGAAGGTTGTAAATGTGAGATTTAGAATTGATGGACTATTGCACAAGGTATTTGAAATTGATTTGGCAACTTATAAAAATTTGCTAACGCAGGTTAAATATGAGAGCAAAATGAAGCTAAATGTGGTAACTGTGCCACAGGATGGCAGGTATGATTTTCACATGAATGAGGATCGAATTGCGGTACGTGTTTCCTCTATTCCAACGCCATATGGTGAGTCGCTGGTTTGTAGGTACTTGATTAGCGGGGAAAAGCCCATGACTTTTGAGGAACTTGGATTTCAGGGACTTGCACTGGAAAAACTAAAAGAAGCCACGGATATTTCACATGGCATGATATTGGTTACAGGGCCTACGGGAAGCGGAAAAACGACTACATTGTATGCGTTATTGAATGTAATGAATTCACCTGAGAGTAAGATCATTACTTTGGAGGATCCAGTGGAATACAGTGTAGAGGGTGTAACTCAAAGCCAGATTGATGAAAAACGTGGCTATGATTTTGCGTCAGGCCTACGTGCAATTCTACGCCAAGATCCAGACATTGTGATGCTGGGGGAAATCCGTGATCTAGAAACAGCTCAGACGGCCGCTCAGGCCTCTTTAACAGGACATGTATTGTTGAGTACTTTGCATACAAATAGTGCGATTGAATCGATTCCTCGCTTGATAAATATGGGGCTTCCAGCATTTATGGTGGCGCCGGCGATGGATACGATTATTGCGCAGAGATTGGTGAGAAAAGTTTGTAGTGCGTGTGCAACAAAAAAGCCTATTTCTGAATCCGAGAAAAAAGAATTCAATGAGGTAGTAGAAACAGTGAAGAGTGTCAGTAAAAATGCTGAATTAGCTGTGCCGGAAAATCTTCCAGAGGCGAAAGGCTGCGATGTATGCAGTCAGACTGGATATAAGGGACGACTCGTAGTGCATGAAGTGGTGAAAATTAGCGATAAAATAAAGGAGGCGATTTTGAATGGAGAGGCAACAGATAAACTTTTTGAACTGGCTCGAAACGAGGGCATGTTAACAATGAGAGAGGATGGATTTTTAAAGGTAACGCAGGGCCTTACAACTCTTGAAGAGGTATATAGAGTCACCAATATTGAAAAGTAGTTAGCAACTCCTGAAATATTTTCCTGAACGGGTGCAAATTAGGTCCTCAACTTCCATAAAGGAGATCAAAGTTAAGAGTTCAGTAATGGATATTTTGCTTTTCACATGCAACTCTTCCAAAGATTTTCCTCTTCCGCGAGTAAGACAATTTAAGATTAGCTGTCTCTCAAATGTGAGCATACTGGTGGCCGGTGTTTTACCTGAAGTGGGAGAGGCCTTTTGTGAAAGGAAAGCGTTATTAGTGGCAAAGGGCAGCGGCGATTGCTTCCCTAAAATCTCGACAATCTCCTTGCCGCTGGCGATTGGGTAGGCCCCGTGCCGCTGTAATAGCTGCAGGGCCCCCAAACTATTAATCCTGTCTATATCGCCGGGGATGGTGAAAATTTCCCGGCCCTGGTCGAGGGCGAATTTGGACGTAATCATGGCCCCGGATTTTTCCGGGGCCTCAACCATTAACGTACCCAAGGAAATCCCGCTAATTATACGGTTCCGCTGCGGGAAAAAGTAACTTTGCACTTCAGTGTCCGGGGCATATTCAGAGAGCACTAAGCCCTTTTCGGCTATTTCATGAAAGAGCGAGATGTTTTGCTTTGGGTAAATTTTCTCAAAGCCGCAGCCAAGCACTGCAATGGTTTTTAGTCCATATTTCAGTGCAAATTTGTGTGCAAAAGTATCAATGCCATGGGCCAATCCGGAAACAATTACCACCTGATATGGAGCAAGTTCTCTAATGATTTTCTCCGTGAGATAACGACCATATTCCGAATATCGCCGCGTACCAACAATTGCTAAACAGGGTTTATTTAATAAGCTGAGATCACCCAGGGAATACAACTGCTCGGGTGGACCACTGATCTGACTAAGCAGATAAGGGTAGCTTTTGCTCTGCAGTTTGAGCTCATGGGGGGGTTGGGTGTTCATGATGGTAAGTTAAATTACCACCATCATTAGCAGGCAAAGATTAAAAAAACATTAATTTATTTGATAAAGCTCACTGCGCCGCAAAACTGGCAGAGCCAGATTTTCGGCTTGTTCGCGCTCGCGCCGTGCGCTCGCTAGATTGCCCTGCACTTAAGCTAAAACTGTACTCCCCCATCTTGCGTAATTTCGCCAATTACCTGGCTCTTAATTCCGTGTCTCGCACATATTTCCGCCACTTTTTCCACTTCATTACAAATCAAAATCATGCCAACGCCCATGTTCCAAGTGCGGTAGGCTTCCTCTCGTGCCACTTTGCCCATTTCTACTAATTTGGTCATCATTGGCGCAGGATCCGGAAGATTATTTAGGTGCGCACCAAGACCGGTTTTCTTAAGTACACGAGGCAAATTCCCAGGGATTCCACCGCCGGTAATATTCACTACGCCTTTGAGTTCAACTTTTGCCTCCTCCTTGTAGCGGCCATGCATTTCCAATACTGCTGAAGAATAAATTTGACAGGGTGTAAGCGTCATTTCGCCCCAAGTGTGAGTATCGTCATATTTTTGATGAGCCCAGTCCTCGCCCAAATTTTCACGTAAAATGTAGCGTACTAAAGATAGTCCGTTAGATCGAAATCCCTCTGAAATAAGCCCTATCACCTTGTCCCCGGGAACAATATTTTTACCTGTAATTAATTTATGCTTTTCCACAATTCCCATGGCAGTAGCATTCCAAGTGTAACCATTTACCATTTTACCAAGCTCGGCAATTTCACCTCCCGGCACTACGATTTTTTGTTCGAGAGCTGCCTTCTTTAGGCCCTCCATCATCGCTGCAACTTTTGCCTCATCCAGTTTATCAACATCCAAAGTATTGCTCACGGAAATGGTTTCTGCACCAACACAAATGGCATCGTCAGCTACCATGGCCACTAAATCATAGCCAAGAGTATCGTATTTATCGATCATTTCAGCGATGAGAATTTTGGTACCCACACCATCATCATTCTGTACGAGGTAATAATCTCCCATGTTTAAAAGACCTGAAAATCCCCCATCATCTACGACCGGCTCCCCCATCATACCTGCCCTGCCCACAAAAGTGGCTTTGGCAGCTGAATAGGCAATTGCCGAACATTTATCTCCAAGGTCGATATTCACACCTGATTCTTCGTAGGTAGCCATATAAAATGAATGTTACTTATACCCGGAACTTTTCTTGTCGCTAGTTATCTTTCCGTCCCTTAAGGTAATTACTCGTTTCTGAATGGTATTTACGAGCTCTTTATTGTGAGTGGAAAGGATAATAGTTGTACCGCTTTTGTTGATTTTCAACAATAGTTTTGCGAGTGATTCGGTGTTGTCTGGATCGAGATTGCCAGTTGGTTCATCGGCAAAAAGAAGCTGTGGATCATGAACCAAAGCGCGGGCAATAGCCGTTCTTTGCTTCTCGCCTCCTGAAAGTTGAGATGGAAAATGATTACGTTTCTCTTCTAGGCCAGTGAGTTTCAAAACATCACTAACACGTTGAGCAATAAAGGCTTTTTCATGGCCGGAAACTTCGAGTGCAAAAGCGACATTTTCAAAAACTGTCTTATTTGGCAAAAGCTTAAAATCCTGAAAAATTATTCCTATCTTACGGCGATAGGCCTGAATTGCGGCTGGATTAACATTTCGAATTTCGAAGTTATCAACGGAAATTTCGCCCTTATCAACCTTCTCCGCACCAATCAAGGCGTGAATCAAAGTGGTTTTACCGGCTCCAGATGGCCCAACAATCGAAACAAATTCCCCACCATCAACAGAAAAACTCACATCATCGAGGACAGTTTTGGGACCGAATTTTTTGGAAAGATTGGTAACGGTGATCATGGGCGAGGGATAAGGTAGGGCTATTATATCAGGACCGATGAAACCGGTCATGTGTTTCTTTCAAGCTCTTATTTGTCACGTGAGTATAAATCTGGGTAGTGGTAATGGAGCTATGGCCGAGCATTTCCTGTACAGAGCGGATATCGGCGCCGTTGATTAATAGCCCAGTAGCGTAACTATGACGCAGCGTATGAGGTGTAACCTTTTTGATTATCCCTGCGCGCAGAGCATATTTACGAACGATATTTTCAATACTAACAGTGGAAAGTCGTCGCTTTTCTTCCTCAAGGATGTCGCTTTTGATGCCGTTAATGAAAACGGGGCGAAAGTTGTCTTCACGGCGGCGAAAATAGTTATTTAGGAGCTCGCTGGCATGCTTGGAAAGAAAAACAATACGGGGCTTTTGGCCCTTGCCTCTCACCATAAATTCGCGGCGTTTGAGATCCACTTGATCGCGATTTAGAGAGGCCAGTTCACTGACTCGGAGGCCTGTGGAATAGAGCGTTTCTAGAATGGCTAGGTCTCGGTGACCCTGTGCCTTAGACAAATCCACGGATTTAAAGAGCCTTTCCAGCTCCTCCACATCAAGCGCTTCAATGGTGCGTTGTGGCACTTTGGCCAATTCAATTTTCTCAGGAGCAAGAGTGGCAACGTCATTTTTGATGAGATATTTGAGAAAGGCGCGCAGCGCAATAATGTGATACATTTGGGTTTTAAGCCCCAGGCTGCGCCCTTTTTCATCTTTATGGCGGGCGAGGTAAAGGCGGAAATTTTGTACTTTTCGTAAATCAAGATCCCGAGGCTTCAAGTCCTCTGACAAAAAGTCCTCAAATCTTTTGAGGTAGTGAGTGTAGTTTTCTAATGTTTTTTTGGATTTGTTTTGAGCGATTTCGCAGTACTCCAAAAATTCCTTTATGTATTTGGAAATGGAAAATGACACCTCGCTATGGCGCTCGGTGGCCTTATTTGTTAGCACTTCGCTTTGCTCGCGCTTAGTCATCCCCTTTGTTATAGCACCTTTGCAAAGAGAACTGAATGCTTTTAGCCGAGTGAGGCAGTGAATTTGGAGAAGTAGTTTCTTACCACAGCTTCGCCGTTAGGATCATTGCCGTTTTTTGCTCTAACTGCAGCGATTACATTAGTCTCAGCTTCCTTACAGTTGAGTTTGAAATCAACCATTTCAGGTGAAGTAGGAGACGCCTTACTCATAATCAATTCGTTGGCTTTTTCCACTAAGCCCATGTCTCTCATGGTTAGTGTAATCTTGTCTAAATATGGTGCTACAAACTGCGCAACTTCTGAAAGATTGCTTTTAATCTTCTGCTCTATACCTGAAACCATATTGCTTAATGGATTTTCATTTGGGCCACTGGTGGCGTTTGGTTTATCAGCCATATTTTTTGTTTTACTTTTCCATCTATTCTAGCATATTATCCAGTCAATGACAAGCGTAATGGCACAAAATGAGGCAAAGATTCTGGCCCCCTATGCAGTAAGAAGTTCGGAAACATTGGGCCGAAAATTTAAAGAAGCTGCTGATAAAAAACGACTCTGTTTTCAAAAGGATCGAGACAGGATTATTCACTGTAAGGCTTTTCGTCGTCTGGATCAAAAAACCCAGGTATTCATTGCCGGAAGTGGCGATCACTATCGTACTAGGCTTACCCATACCCTTGAAGTGGCGCAAATTAGCCGGGGAATTGCTAGAAGACTGAGGTTAAATGAGGATCTGGCTGAGGCAATTGCACTGGCCCATGATCTTGGTCATCCGCCCTTTGGACATGCTGGAGAAAGCACTTTAAATGAACTGATGCAGCGATTCGGACTGCACTTTGAACACAATGAGCAGAGTAAAAAAGTGGTGGAGTTGTTGGAAAAAAATTATCCGCGTTTTGATGGGTTGAACTTGAGCCTGGAAGTGCTTGATGGTCTAATTAAACACCAAACTGCCTATGACCAAGAGGGTAAGGCCTTTGAGATTTCTGCTCACTTAGAGGCACAGGTGGTAAATATTGCTGATGAAATTGCTTATATAAACCATGACATAGATGATGGACTACGCTCTGGGATTTTGGATCTAAAAATGATGAACAAGCTTGTACTTTGGAAGGTGGCAAGAGTAGCGGTGGAGAAAAAATATGGAAAAATACGTGATTCACAAGTGATGATCTTGCGAACGGTTAGCGCCTTGATGTCACAAATGATCGACGATGTATGCGTAGAAACTGAAAAAAATATCAAAAAATTCAAAATTAATTCAGTAGCCGAGGTAAGAAGTTTTCAAGGAGTGCTGGCAAAATTTAGTCCGAAAATGAAGGTGATGGTTACGGAGATGCGCGAATTTTTGTTTAATACTTTTTATATGAGCAAAGAGGTAGTAAGTACCATTGATAAAGGTCAAAAAATGGTGAAAGCACTATTTAATTATTATTATGAAAACCCTCAAATGTTTCCAAAAAAGGGAAAGACGAATAAGATTGAAAGGGTAATGGAAATCAAAGATTATATTGCTGGAATGACTGATCGTTTCCTTGTTTCGGAATATAATACCGCTATAGTCACTAAAAAATAGAAAATGCTCTGTATAAAATGCCATTTCGAAGATACGCGGGTACTTGACTCACGAGAAACAGACGGACATAAGGCTGTGAGAAGGCGACGGGAGTGCCCAAAATGTAAATATCGTTTTACGACTTTTGAAAGAATGGAGGCTTCCTCCTTTGTGGTAGTGAAGAAGGATGGTAGTAGGGAGAGTTATAATAGAGAAAAAATTGAAAGAGGTATTTGGAAGGCTTGTGAAAAGCGTAAAGTGACTCAAGAACAGGTAACTAAAGTAATTAGCGAATTGGAGGAAAAGTGGACTAACTATGGGAAAGAGGTGCCTAGTAAAGTAATTGGTGAAGGGCTTATGGATGCGCTAAAAAGCTTGGACGAGGTGGCCTATATTCGTTTTGCTTCTGTCTATAGGCAGTTTAAGGACTTAGAAACGTTCAAAAAAGAGCTGGCAAAGCTTGATTTAGATAGCGATAAAAGGCAATAAGGTGCTTGCCCTTTGGTACATTTCGTGTTAGAATGTGGTATTAGAAATAAATACCAACAAATGAAACACAAAAATTATATATTTTCGATCGTAGGTTTATCCCTTCTATTTGGCGTATTTTCCTTTACGGCTTCTGCTGAGTCAATTGCGCAGCCGGTTGTTAAGGAGGCAGAACCTCATGTTTCTACTTGTGCTTACACCCAACCAGAATCTAAGACATATGATGCCAAAGTTGTGGCTATTAGAAGAAAGCTAAAAGTAGAGGTTGGTGAGCATTTTAGAGTCAAGGTTTTCATGAAGAATATCGGAAATACTCCTTGGTTTTCTGATCAAAGTGGTTGTGAAGGTCCAAAAATGTTTTTAGGAACAGATAAAGTGCGTGATAGAGCGAGTGAGATGTATACAACCGAAAGTGACCATAAAGAGGTAAATAATTGGATGGCGCCAAATCGTATAAGAATGGATCAAACCCGTGTAAACCCTGGAGAGATTGCCTCATTTACTTTCTGGAATAATCCAGGTTCAGATGAAGATATTTTAAAGGAATATTATACTCCCCTGATTGATGGTGAGAGGTGGATTGATAATGCTGGATTTTCCTTTGAGGTAATTGTGGGTGAATTAAAATTCAATGCTGATGAATTGCGTCAAAAACTTTCATTTAAAAACAGCAGTGGCTCTGTAGCAGATATTGATTTAAATGCTGAGAAACTAATTAAGGTAGATCTCTCTGAGCAAAAACTTTGGATATATCTTGGTGATGAGGTGATTCGTGAATTTGGCGTGAGTACAGGTAAACCCTCTACTCCAACTCCTCCTGGAAATTACAGTATTATGCTTAAACAGACAGTGAGAGTGGGAAATGAAGCTCCACATTACGTAATGCCAAACTTTATGATGTTTAAGGGAGGTGGATATGGTTTCCATGCACTTCCAAGCCTTAAAAATGATGGTGGATTGTTCTGGACTGAGGCTAGAAATCATATTGGCAGACCTGTGAGCCATGGTTGTGTAAGAATTCTTCCTGAAGACGCAGTGTTCCTTTATGACTTCTCTGATGTTGGAACGAAAGTTGAAATTGTGAGGTAGGAAGCCTTCACTCAGTGCTTAACCGGTAGTATTCTCATTAAATAATAGCACTTCGCTTAGCTTACGGCTTGGTGTATAATGCGATCCCTTTTAAGGGTATTTTATGAGTGATATTTTGCAGAATTTGAATAAGGAGCAGATGGACGCGGTAACTCATTTTGCGGGGCCAATGCTGGTGATTGCCGGTGCAGGTAGCGGAAAAACACGCGCACTTACTGCAAGAATTGCGTACTTAATTGAGGAGCACAATGTGAGCCCCTGGAATATCTTGGCGGTAACCTTTACAAACAAGGCTGCCAATGAGATGAAAAACCGTATCGTAAAAATGCTTAATCGTGAGGGCTTTGATGCCTCTAGCGATATTAATGTAGGTACTTTTCACTCTATTTGTGTGCGGATTTTGCGTAAACAGATTCACCTCATGGATTATGAAAATGATTTTGCAATTTACGACATGGCTGATCAGCAAATTCTAATGAAACGGGTGATGGAGCAAATGGGGTTGGATGTTAAAAAGGTTAATCCAAAGGCTGTGCTTGGACATATTTCCAATGCTAAAAATCAACTAATCGGGCCTGAGGAATTCAGCTCATATGCTGGTGACTATTTCTCACAGAAAGTTGCGGAAATATATCCCCGCTATCAGAAGGCTTTGCGCCAAAATGGAGCACTGGATTTCGATGATATAATCATGAAAACAGTGGAAATATTTAAGCAGTTTCCTGAAGTTTTGGATTACTATCAGGAACGGTTTAAATTTATTTCAGTTGATGAGTATCAGGACACAAATAAGGCGCAGTACCTCTTGATTAAAATGCTGGGTGAAAAATATCGTAATGTATGTGTAATCGGTGATGTAGACCAAAGTATTTATAGCTGGAGAGGAGCGACAATTCGTAATATTTTGGATTTTGAGAAGGATTATCCAGAGGCGAGAGTGGTGATGTTGGAGCAAAATTATCGTTCAACTCAGGTTATTTTGGATGCGGCCAATGAGGTTATTAGTAAAAATGCTGGACGTAAAGAAAAGAATCTTTGGACCGAGAGGGATGGTGGTGAAAAAATTCGTCACTGGCTTTGTGATAACGAGAGACATGAGGGTGAAATGATTGCTCAGGAGGTGATGAAAGGTGTCAGGGATAGTGAATACCCAAATTATGAGGATTACGTTGTGTTGTACCGTACAAATGCGCAGTCTCGTGTGATGGAAGAGGTTTTTTTGCGCTATGGAATTCCCTATAAACTTGTGGGCGGTATAAAGTTTTATGAGCGTAAAGAAATCAAAGATATCTTGGCCTATTTGCGAATAATTCAAAATACAAACGACTCGGTAAGTTTGCTAAGAGTAATCAATAATCCTACCAGAAAAATCGGCGCGAAAACTTTGGAATCGCTCCAGGAATTTTCGGTAAAACATAATATCTCTTTCTATAATGCGATGCTTTTGGCTGATGAAATTGAGGATGTCCCAGAGAGTAAGGCTAAGGTATTACTCGATTTCGTAAAACTTATAAAAGAGCTTCGGGCGTTAAGTGATAAGGAAAGTGTAGCTTCAATGATTAAGTTTGTACTAGAAATGACAGGTTATAAAAAAATGCTTGATGATGGAAGTGTGGAGGGAGAGGCTAGGCTAGAAAATGCTTCCGAGCTTATTTCGGTGGCGCAAAAATATGAAAAACTGGAGCCAAGATTGTCTTTGAGGATTTTCTTGGAAGAGGTTGCGCTCATTGCTGATGTGGATAGCCTAGAAGAGAAGGATAATGCGGTTACATTTATGACAGTACATTCCGCAAAGGGGCTAGAATTTCACAATGTATTTATTGCAGGACTTGAAGAGGGAGTATTTCCTCATTCCAGAAGTATGCTCGATCGGCAGGAACTAGAAGAGGAACGCAGATTAATGTACGTGGCAATGACTAGAGCTATGGATAGTTTATATCTTTTACATGCCAGATCTCGAACACTTTATGGAGAATCTCGGTCTAATGCCCCATCGCAGTTTTTGGCTGACATAAGTGCTGATTTTATCGATGCTAATTTTGGTGGACATGGTATGAGACAGCATATTTCGGTGAGCGATATTGGAGATCGGCCTGTACCTGTGGAGCTGGAAATGGGCGTGGAGGTGGATTTCGCCGTGGGTGATAAGGTTACTCATTTGGCTTTTGGTATTGGAATTGTGGTGGATATTCAGGGTGGTGTAGCCACGATTGCCTTTCAGGATCCACGAGTTGGAATAAAGAAACTTGCTCTAAGTATTGCACCGTTGAAGCGTTTAAATGTCTAAATATTTTTATGAAAATTCTTTTTGTATCTGATATTTTTGGGCGACCCGGCAGGGAAACTGTGAAGGAAATTTTGCCTAAAATTAAGGAAAAACATGGGCCCGACCTGGTAATTGCAAATGCTGAAAATTTAGCACATGGAAATGGGTTTTCTCCAGAACATATCAACGAGATGAGCCGGGCTGGAGTTGATTTTTTCACCTCTGGAAACCATGTTTGGGGAAATTTAGATGGAGTAAACAGATTGGATGATAAAGATTTTCCGGTTATTAGACCAGCGAACTTCCCGATTGACATGCATATTCCAGGAAGAGGAAGCCAAGTTATCAAAGACAAACAGGGGCGCAAATTGTTAGTTATTAATTTAATGGGACGAGTATTTATGAAGCCGGTGCTGGACTGTCCGTTTAGGGCTGCAGATAGAATTATTAAAGAACATCAGGATGAAGATTTGGCAGGAATTTTCGTGGATTTTCACGCAGAAACTACTTCAGAAAAATATGCATTGAGCTTTTATCTTGATGGAAAAGTAAGTGCAATTGTGGGGACGCATACACATGTTCCAACAAAGGATGCTCGCATACTTACTGGGGGCACTGCTGCAATTACAGACGTGGGTATGACTGGATCGGTTGACTCAATTATTGGTGTAAAAAGGGAATTAATTATCAACCATTTCCTTAGCAATATGCCTGCAAAACATGAGCCCGAGGAAAATGGTGAAATGGTTTTCAATGCTGTGCTCGTAGAGCTTGACGATGGCAAAAATAAAGCCTTAAATATTACACATATTCAAGAATTTCTTCATTCCAAATAAATGCAAAATTATCAACCAACTCCCAGTAGATTTGGGCGTATAGCTACAGTATTTTTAGTTGCTCTTTTGAGCTTTGTGGGCGGATGGCAGGCGACAAGTTATGGGTACATAGGAACTCAGCCAGATGAAACTTCTACCTCTGTAGAGAAAGTTGATCAGGCAGATGTATACAAGGATAAGCCGGACGATGTAGATATGGGCCTTTTTTGGATGATCTGGAAAGAGGTGGAGGACAAATACGTGGACCCAACCGTGATAAACAAGTCGGATTTGGTTTATGGTGCAATTAAAGGCATGGTGGCTGCTCTAGACGACCCCTATACCACATTTATGACACCTGATGAGAGTAGAGCCTTTTCAGATAGTTTAGAGGGTAGTTTGGTGGGAATTGGGGCGGAGATTGAGGTGCAGGATGGACTGTTACATGTAATTAGTCCGTTAAAGGGCAGTCCAGCGGAAAAGGCCGGACTGATGCCGGATGATATTATTATCAAAATAGGTGGTGAGGATACTGATGGTCTTACTTTAATTGATGCGGTGAAGAAGATTCGAGGAGAAAAGGGAACAACAGTTATGCTTACGATTTTCCGCAAGGGTATTAAAGATTCTTTCGATGTTTCAATTGTGAGAGATGATATTGATGTAGAGAGCGTGACTACCGAGAAGCTTGATAACGGGATCGTGTATGTAAGTGTAAATCAGTTTAATGATAAGACAAATGAGCAATTCAATAAGGCAGTTTCCGATATGGTTTTGAATGAGCCCAAGGGCTTAATTGTAGATTTGCGCTTTAACGGTGGTGGATATTTGGATATTGCGGTGGAACTACTTTCCTATTTTCTTCCGGAAAAAACCGAGTTGGTGAATATTATGGAAAGGGGCAAGGACGATAAAATGATGTATGCAAATGGCAATACTAAGCTGTTGAATGTACCTTTGGTGGTGCTGGTAAATCAGGGCAGTGCCTCTGCTTCCGAGATTTTTGCCGGGGCCGTCAAATTTAATAAACGGGGCATAATTATGGGTACAACTACATATGGAAAAGGAAGCGTGCAGGAGGTGGAAAATTACTCAGATGGATCTAGTATGAAAATTACAATTGCAAAATGGTACATCCCAGACGGAGTGAATGTTACCAAGATTGGGTTAAAGCCGGATATTGAAGCGGAAATAAGCCAAGAGGATATCGAGAAAAAATTCGATTCTCAGAAACAAAAAGCGATAGACTATCTGGTGGGCCTTAAGTAGAAGTTGCTATAAAAAAGAGCCGCTCCAGATCAAAGTCTGAAACGGCTCTTGAAAGAGAAAATTAATCTCTTGGAGGAAGCGGTCTAGCTTCGTTTACTGTCAAAGTACGACCTTCAAACTCTTTACCATGCCACATCTCAATAGCTTTCTGAGCAGATTCCTCATCGGCCATTTCCACGAAACCAAAACCCTTTGAACGGCCGGTCATGCGGTCAGTGATAATTTTAGCTGAAAGTACTTCACCCGCGTCAGCGAATGCAGCAGCTAGAGCTTCTTCGGTAGTTTTGTATGGAATACCACCAACATATAATTTTGTACTCATGTTTGAGATTATAAAATTGCGCTAAGTATAGGTGAAAAAACGGAAATGTCAATCGATTTTTCGCAGTCACTAGCAAAGATCTAATACTTTGCTAAGTAAAAGTGGGAATTCCGAATAACCGTCTGAAGACTCGAGGTGGCCGCCATTCGTAATAATAATGGCTTCTGTATTGAGGTTTTTAGCCAGCTCGCTGGCTGTTTCCATCTTCACGTAGGGATCATTATCGCCGTGGAAGACAAGAGCATATTTGGTATTGGCTCTAATCCTTTCCCAGTCAAACTTCTGGGCAAATGTAGTCATTCCGGAATCAAATTTGTTTCCTGGCAGTCCGCCGAATCCAGCAACAGATACAAAGCATTTAACTTTGTTCTTTTCAACTAAGTTTAATCCAAAAAGAGTGCCCAAACTATGACCAATAA
>CAYHGX010000019.1:19952-21406 GCA_964356355.1 uncultured Candidatus Peribacteria bacterium
CAAGGAAACCAATTTTCCTGATCATTTTCGTTGACGCCGTGGAAGATTAAGATGTTTGTCATGTTGTGATATATTGACTAGGATCAATTTACTATAGATATGTCTAAGAAAAAAACAGTTGTTGAGCTAACTTTCTGGCCCGTGGTGATTCGAATACTGCTAATGTCTTTACTGTTTGCGGTATATTTCTTTGTGCATCGTAATTTTATTGTGACCCACTTTGCCCTTCACCTTGGCGTAACTGATGGATTTTTGGTATTGGCTCCTTCTATTTTAATGGTCTTTTTTATGTTGATGTACTGGGATAGACTTGAGAAATTTAATCGATACGAAACTAAATTATCAATACGATTGGGATTTTTTGCAGTGAGTATCTTTTTCTTATTTTTCCCCTTTAGCTTTTGGTACCATTTGTCAGTACCCTCTGTCGCATTTTTAAAAGAATCAATTACTCAGGGCCTGGCAAAATTCTTTTTGTTTCTCGCTATTTTTGGGTGGAAATTCTTCCAAGAATTTAAAAAACAGATCCTAATGATGCTGCTATTAATTATGACATTTGTCCTTTCTCCGGTGGCACTGGATACACTATGGGAACCAGCTTCTAGGCTTACAATTCTTTCATTTGAGATAATCTCCAAAGTGCTTGGTATTACCTATACTATTGGACCGCAGCCATATACTATCAGCGTTGAAAATTTCAGAGTACTTATAGGATCAGGATGTGCTGGCATAAATTCTTTTCTAGCATTTATCAGCCTTTTTCTAGCATATATTTTAATGCTCAAAGATAGAGGAATGAAATTAATTCACCCGGGAGTAGAAATAGCCTTTATTCTAGGTGGAATAACTATTTTTTTACTTAACGGACTAAGAATTGCTTCGATTTTATATATTGGTGCAAACTATTCACAAGAGTTTGCTATCAATACCTTTCATAGTTATATCGGAAGCGTTTTGCTGATGCTCTTTATATTTGTCTATTTCAAAATTGCCCATCCTTTTATTACGGAAAAACGAACTTAAGCCCCTGTTGCGAGCTGAACTTCTTTGCTATAGCACATATTCTAGATATTTAAATATGTGAGGGTAAGCTGTAAAACTGTGGCGAATGAGACCCAGAGTAGATAAGGGATTTGAATGTAAGTGATCCACCGTAAATGAGGATATATTGCGACCATTGCCCAGATTAGTGTGCTTAAAACGAGCAAAATATCAACTGCTGCTAAGAGATTGCTTTGTAAACCAAACTGAATTGGAGTGAATGCAAAATTGAAAATCAGGTTGAGGATAAAGGGCAGAGCTACAATGAATTTAATCTGCTTTTTGATTAGCATAAAGAAGACTTTGCCAAAAGAAACTCCAATGAGAACATATAAAAATGTCCAAACTGGACCAAAAAGCCAGGCTGGGGGGGCCCAAAGTGGTTTGATTAGCTGTGAGTACCAGTTGTAGGT
>CAYHGX010000019.1:21506-29069 GCA_964356355.1 uncultured Candidatus Peribacteria bacterium
TTTTGGCTGGCGGAGAGGGAGGGATTCGAACCCTCGCTAGGAATGAATTCCTACTACAGGATTAGCAATCCCGCCTCTTCAGCCTCTTGAGTACCTCTCCGCATTGTCAATAAAGCCATCACAATATAGGCAAAAGGAGTGGCTAAGTCTAGACGATTTTATTATCTACTCCAATCGCCTCAGAGATCTTTTTGTAACCATCTTTCTTAATTAACTCAGTAAGTCCCCTGTTGATTTCACCAATAAGCTGTGGCCCCTGGAAAATCATGCCAGTGATGAGCTGAATAAGGGATGCTCCCAGTCGTATTTTGCGATAAGCATCTTCAGCACTAAAGACACCTCCACAACCAATAATTACATACTTGCCCTGGCTCACTTGATATAGGTTTTTTATCATTCCATCAGATAAATCACTAACAGGCTTGCCACTTATTCCACCTCTTTCGGGAAAATCCTTATCTAGAATGTTGTCTTTAAATAGGCTGCGATCCTTAGTGAGATTTGTGCAGATGAATCCGGTTATTGGGAATTTCGCTGTAACAGCTAATATTTCTGAAAGTTGAGACTTACTTAAATCGGGAGAAAGTTTGATGAATATTGGCCGAGTGATTCCTTCCTTGGCAATGGCAGTTAGCAGTTTTTCCAGCCTTGGACCATCGGTGAACGGTTGGCCGCCGAAGGCGTTGGGACAACTAATATTAATAGTGATGTAGTTACCAAGATTTTTGAGTAGTCGGAAAGAGGAAACGTAGTCCTGGATTCCCTTTTCGGTGTCCGCCGTTTCTGCGCAATTAGTTTTTGCGATACTAATGCCAAGTGGAATTTTCAACTTTTTGTGAGAGAGCCTTTTTGATATCGCTTCGGCTCCATCATTCATGAGGCCGTAGTTTACAACTAATCCTTTGGATTTTTTCAAACGCCACAACCGTGGTTTCTCATTTCCTTTACAGGGAAAAGCGCTAACAGATCCCATCTCTTCGAATCCAAATCCCACAGCTGGTAAGATATCGATGATTTGGCCGTTTTTATCAAATCCTGCTGCTAATCCAATCGGATTTTCGAAAGTAATACCGGCAATTTCCTGCCGGAGGTCGCTATTTTGGTAATTAAAAATTTTCTCCGTAATGAACCTGCTGGCCCCATATCTACCTAAAATTGAGCCGAAGCGAAGAAACTCATCATGAATTTTTTCCGGATCAATCAGGAAAAGTAGCGGTTTTACACACTTTCGATATAAGAAGCCTAATATCTTTGGTTTTATCTTCATTGGCAAGCCACAAAGGAGGCATCGTCAATTTCCTCTACCTCATCACCGGCCTCTACTATTACCTTTTTATATTCATCACTTCTTACCTTTACGTCGCCGCACATTGTGAATTTTTTAGCGAGTAATTCTTCGTAATGTTTATTGCTTGCAACCTGCTGTGGATCGCATGGTCCTATCATAGAGTCTGGCTCATCACTACAGGCAGTCAGTTCTGCAGTATCTGTTTTTTCTATTTCTCCTGTATTCACGTTAAGGTTGTAATAAACTGACATTCCCCAGCCCGCATCTCCGCCATTATCGGTAATCACTGCAATCCCTGTTTTTGCATTAAAACTTTCAATTTTAGTAACATCCATCATTACTGGGCTAATCACAACCATGAGGTCTTCAAGTACTATAGTGTTTTGTTTACTCACGAGGTCATAAATTCCTACAGTACATTTTGACGCTTCTGCGCATTCACCTTTCATATAAACAAACTTCCCTTGATCAAAGGCAAAATCGGAAATACTAAAGCTCTTCATATAACCCTCGTTGCTGTTATCAACTCCAGGTATATTGATAATTTCAGTTTTGCCGGTCTCGAGATCATAGCTTCCTAGTTGAGTAGAAAGTGTGATGTAGTAAATTTTGCTGCCGAAGGAGTATATTGAGTTGTAACTATCGTTGTGGGCTGTAATATTGGCCAGCTCTACCTCGTTGCCATCTGGTGACTGGTGGGAAACTATATGTAATTGCAATGAATTTGGGTTGGCGTTCATTCCTACTGTGCGTTCAAGTCGTGCAAGAATAAGAGTTGCAGTGGGCTGCGCCTCGTCTACTTTGGCATCAGTGGAATTATCAGTAGTGCTAGCGGTGGTGGAATCAGTCTGAAGCTGCTCATCTGTTGAGGGTACGACTACTGTTTCGGTGCCCTTATTGTAGTATTTTTGAGTGAAATAGTAGGCTAAAAAAGCGGCAATTATTCCCGTGAGAAGAAGTGCTAAAATAATTGTAAACTTTGAAGATGACTGAGGCTCTGTCTGCTGTATTTGAGTTGTAGCCGGGGCTGGTTGTTGCAATGGCTCCTGTGAAGGCTGATTCGTTTCTGGGATATTTGAGTCTTCCATAATAAAATTGTTAGATGGATAAACTCTATCCTTCCATTAAGATTTTGGCAACGTTCTTTCCTTAACAAATAACAGTAAACTCATTGATAGAAGGGTGAGGACGAGAGAAAAATAGAAGGGTGCCAAAGGGCTTATTTTATCCCACATTATTCCTGCCAACATGGAAGCTGGTAAAGCACATATCCCCATAACCATCTGAAAACCGCCCAGTGTGCTTGCCCTATAATCCGCAGGTGCAAGCTCTGAAACCAGTGTTGTCTGTGAAGTATCAACAGCAGCTTTATGAAAGCCATAGACCACGAAGGCCATTATAATTACCCAATGACTTTGGCTGTATATAAGGGAAAAACATGTAAGTGCCCAACAAACAAAGGCAATCATAAGTACTGGTTTTCTTCCAAGCCGATCGGTGAGGCGGCCGAAGGGAATAGAAAATGCTGCCGCAACAACATTGAATATTAGGTACAAAACGGGGATTAAAGCAATTTCCACTCCGAATTTCTGGGCAAAAATCATCAGAAAAGAATAATTAAAAGAGCCCAAGGCAAAAATTGCGTTTAGGAAAAAGACTAAACGTAGATTTGGACCAATGTCTTTGAGAGACATGCCGGGGAAAATCTTCCTCGAAGGCGCTTTTTCTTTGATGAAGAAAAATATCAGTGCGGCGCCAATTAGTGAGGGAATGGCTGCTATCAAAAATAGCGTCCTGAAGCCTAGAGAACTAAAGAGCATGATGCTTATAATGATCCCGAATACTGCCCCGAGATTGTCCATGGCCCGAAGAATTCCAAAGTTGCTACCGCGATTTTCTGCGGTGGAAATATCGGCAATTATTGCATCACGTGGTGCTCCACGCATTTTGCCTGCACGATCAAGAATTTTGAATGGAATCACATACTGCCAAACAGTGGTGAAGGCATATCCAATACGTGAAATTCCTGCGCATAAATAGCCAATCCAAATAAAAACTTTCCTTTTCCTGAGGCGATCTGAAGCATAGCCGGAAATGGCCTGAGAAATTGAAACTATAGCATCCCCGAGGCCATCGATTAGTCCAATAATTGCCATATTAGCACCTAAAACCGAGACAAGAAAAAGGGGCCAAACGGGAGCGATCATGTCTGAGCCAAGGTCATTTAAAAAGGAGGCTACTGCGAAAGTTTTAACTGTTTTTTTTGTTTCCATAGAGGTGTTGTAAACAATAGAAAGGAATTATACGAATTTCCTTTTGGTATAGCTGAATGACTGATCTTTTTTGTCATCATACCCAGCAATATTCCAGTCCATAAGTTCGTATCCTGGAAAACATAATTCAATATTTGCTTAACCCTTATAATTTACTCTTCGTTCAATTACTTTCCAAGTTCCGATTCCAAGCAAAAATAGCGTAAAAGCACCTGCAAATTCCCCGCCAAAAACGAAAAGATAGAAGTTGGCAATGGCCCAGAGTTGATTATTCACCTTAAATAGGATATAATTGTTGGAATGCTTAAAAATAATATGAAGAAATTCCTTTTAACTTTTTTGCTCTTTAGCCTTTCGTTGTCAACGACTGCTTATGCCAATTTTTCTGATAATGCCTTTGAATCATTTGGCTTTAGCGGCGGATCATTTTCGACAAATACAAATTGGAACTCCGGAAGCAGCTGGATCGATATGACTTCTGGCACCTCAGGTACTTATACATCACGTGTTATCGATGCTCTGGCTTCTACTAGTTGGAGTACATTTTCCTGGATTCCTTCACGACCCTACCTTAAAGAGCTTCCAGATTCTGCCACGTCAGAAACGGCGTACAGTACAGGCAATGCAAACATGACAAGTAATGTGTTGTTGATGCATATGAATGAGACAAGTGGTTCATTGGCTGATAACTCAGGTAGTAGTATCTCTGGGACAGTCAGTGGAAGTCCAACCTATTCAAGTACAGGATCACTTAATACATCTCTTTTATTCAAAGGGGGTGGAGATTATGTCACCTTAACAAATAGCACAAACTTGTTCCCTACAAGTAACATGACCATTTCGGCTTGGGTGAAAAAGACAGGGGGTAACGGTAATCAGCGCGGTATATATAGCAAAATGCTTTATACATCTAGCACGGGAAAGTATAAAGGTTTTGCTCTATTGCTAGACTCAAATAATAAATTTTCCGTATTGGCAGCGAACGATTCTACAATCTATGCAGCTTCAAAGGCTAATACGGCAATTGCAGATTCGGATTCAAATTGGCACCATGTTGTAGCAGTAAAAACGGGTGGTAAATTCATTTTGTATGTAGATGGAGCAAAGCAAACTGAGTCTGCCACAAGCCCTATTACCGATTCTGGTGCAGCACCAGTGATTGGGCGTCAACTTTCAAATGTGGCTAATCATTATTTTGTTGGAAATATTGATGAAGTAGCTGTATTTACGCGTGCTTTTACTGACGGAGATGTTCTTGATAACTATAAACGCGGTGCTGAACGCTTAAGATTCAAAGTTCGTTCATGCAGTACAGCGGATTGTTCTGGCAGAGAATTTATAGGTCCAGATGGCACAAGTGGCTCATCATTTGAAGAGCAGGATTTGAATACAAGTTCACTTCCGTCCTTTAATATTGGAAGTATTATCGAAAATAATCGATACTTCCAGTATCAAGCAACTCTTGAGACAAGTAATGTTTTATATTCTCCCGATATTAAATCAGTAACTGTGGGATCATCCTCAATAGGTGTACTGAATAGTACTTTCACTCCTGCGTATTCCTCTACGGACTTAACGGCTGAGAGTAATTTGGGGGCTGTTTCTAATTTGAAATTGGCAAATTCGAGCGGAAAAATAACTTGGGCAAATGCCCTTGATGTTCGTCATCAAGATCTGGATTCAAATGTTTCTATTGGCAGTGACTATGTTAGTGTAAATGCATCAACTCTACCGGCTGCCTTTGACTCTGATGCGACTGTTTCAATTAATGTATCAAGTTGTGACTCCTATCAGATCTATTACGATAATGTATTTAGAACAAATGCCTCGGACATTATAACCAATGGTCAAATCTGTGATGAAAACAGCACTACAGCCTGTACTAATGCCATGTGTAGTGATGGGGTTCTTACCTTTGATGTGCCTCACTTTGACAGTTATGCTGTCCAAGAGGGGGGAGGTGGTGGTGGTGCACCTGCGGGTCCGACACCAACAGTTCCAGAGTTTTCAACATATGCCTTGATGGCAATGCTAATTAGCTCAGCCTGGTATATGAGGAGGAAATTTTCTCTGAGTAATTAGATATAGGAGGTAGCCTCTTACATGTTGGCTAACGTCAAAGACTCCAGTGCTACTGAAGCAAAAATTAGTAATCCGTTGTGAATACCGTGTGATACTGTTGTCACCCAAAAAGAATCCCATTTTGATTTGTTTCGCCAGTGACTATAAGTAAACGCACTATAAAATCCGCCAATTAAACCTGCACCTATCCCTGTGGCCACATCTAACAAAAAATGCGGTGCTGCAAAGAAAATGGTAGATGCTAGTATTTGCCATTTCATTGATCCTTTTAATGCTCTGACAATAAAAATTGGAAAAGCTTGGAGTACCAGGGTTTCCGTTATCGGGGCAAATACTACAGCGCCAAATAAGTCTTCTAGCATCAGTGGGCCAGCAGCCTCTAACTCCTCTGGAACTCCAAAAATTGCCAAGAACAATAACAAGATAGGTATGCTTACAATGAGGCCTTCGAATGTTATCTTCCAGCAAAATTCCCAAGACTTCATTTGCTGGTATTGGAGAAAATGTTGGCGAATTTTATTTATCATACTAGTTTAGTTAAGCTAAGCTTCGCGACTAAGTGACCTGGCGAAGCCATATTATATAGACGCTGTTAGGTGATGTTGCGATTTTTTTCGTCGTTGTATTCCAGAAGAGGATTATACATCATGAGAGCGTGATTTTCTGTTATGAACTCTTCTCCTTTTTCTTTACCTGTTTTAATATCAATAATTTTGCGGAAAATTTTATTGTTTCTTGAATATCCACCAAACCATTCACCTTTAATTTCATGATCTTTTTCGATGACTTCATATTTTATATTGATTGGTTTATCAGAAAACCATTTACCAATCAGGTGAGTATCGTTTATTTCGAAATGTAATTGAAATTTTTGCTCAGTATTGTTTTTTATTTGCAAGTCGATATTTGGATATCCGCAAGTTGCTCCACTACCAAAAGGTTGGTTACGTTTTACATCAGGAAAAACATCATATCCATGCCTCCAACGTTCAATGACTGTTAAAGGAGAGTGAAGCGTAATCCAAAAAATAAGATTCGACAATTGACATAATCCCCCACCAATTCCAGATACAACCGTCCCGTTATGTAATATCATCCCTTCGACATAACCTTTTCTTTTTGTTGTTTTTCCGATTTGACGCCAATATGAAAAAGTTTGCCCTGGTTCTATAACAAGTCCATTTATTTTTTGGATAGCAATTTTCAAGTTTTTAACTTTGTTATGTTGCATCCACATATCGACATCTTTTAGCTTTCTAAGAAGTGTTGTTCTATGAGCAAAAATTTCAAGAGGTAAACGATTATTATCTAAATTTTCCGCAAAATTTATTTTTGATAAATACCAGTAGATATATCTTTTTAAAGTGTAATATATTCTTCCAGCCCATAGTCTTAGCTTTGATCTTTTTATTGGTTTCTTCATATTTGCAAACGTTTATAACAGGTAAAGAAAAAAATCGCAATTTCATATAACGTTCGCGCGTTGGGGAAGTTGACTGGTTGTATAATGTGCCGAAGGCCGCAACCAGTCAACTTGGGTGAGCCGTAGCGAACTGCTAACGCGCTGTTGTCGGATGTAAAATTTAAAATTAATTCGGCTTAACTATTTTAATATTGCCTCCTCCATGGTATGTGTCACAAAATAATTCTATTTCATTCCCACAGGCAACACATTTTAAGTAAACTTCAATTATGTCGCTAGGCCATGGTTTTCCCCTCTCAATTTCACATAAATTGGTTTGATCTAGTGAAAATTCATTTGCTTCTTTCTTGACTTCGATCAAGACGCCATCTCTGACGGCTTCTTTGAAATAATTCGCTACATTATACAGCTCCTCAGGGGCCCTAATCTCATTTTTCTCGAAGACATCACATTTATTGCACATAGAATTAATTTTAAATTTTTATTTCAGCTAACGT
>CAYHGX010000020.1:0-24683 GCA_964356355.1 uncultured Candidatus Peribacteria bacterium
AATTCATGAACAATTTGCGCGGTATGGGCGTAGCGCGCGCGAATGGATGCGCAAGTGCGAAATGCTACTGCCTCATGTGGAGCGGGAGCATGTGTGGGAGAAAAAGGGATTTACGAGTATTTATCATTATGCTGCTGTGCTGGCGGGGATGAACCGGGGCAAGGTGGATGAGGCGCTCAGAGTAATGAAAAATATTGAGGATAAGCCTGAGCTGATCCGGGTGGTTGAGCAAAAAGGTGTACAGGCAGTGAGGCCGGTAGCGGCTGTGGCGAGCGTGAAAACGGCGGCGTTTTGGGCGGAGAAATCTATGGAGATGAGCAAGCATACATTGGAGGGGTATGTGCAGGAGTGGAAAAAGGCTGAGGTGAAGCGAAAAATTGAAGGTGCGGGACAGGAGGGATTTCTCCCCGGGGAGGATCTGGAAGTGGAACTTAAAATCAGTTTGAGTCAAGAAACGACTGTGGAACTACAACAATTAAAGGGTTCTGGGCAGTGGGAAGATCTAATAAAAGAGTTCTTGGCCATGCGCAGGGAAAAACTCGAGCAAATTAAGCCGCAAAAAGTGAGTGGAGGATCGAGGCCGGTACCGGCTAAAATCGAAAAATATGTCCGATGGCGGGCGCGGGGCATGTGTGAGGCACCGAGGTGCGGAAAAAAGGGCGAATGCTTACACCACATAATCCCCTTTGCGCTGCGGCGGGAGCATGATCCGGACAATATTCGCCTGCTGTGTGGGCGGCATCATGAAATTGCGCATCATGGCCTAATTGAAAATGAGGAACAATCACCAGAAAACTGGAAGCTGCGTGAACATGCGAATTCGTGGGAATTGCGAAGCGTAATTGATGAGAGGGTAATGGAATACAAGAAGAGAACATAATGGCGGATGGCATCCATGGATGGAGGATAAAGAGGGTGAGGTTTAGAATGAAATAAGAACAAGAACTGTATATATTTAGACAAGAACGGGAGGGGGAGCGGCTAGTCTTTTGCACTCCTGGAGCCTGAGTGCTAGACAAGGAGGAGATGGGCAGTTATAATTTTCAGGAAGTTTTTCGTGGCGGATCGCAAACTGTAGTGACGAGCGATGGACTGAGGTTTGGTTTTTAACTTTTATCAAAAATTATGGCGAAAGATTTATATGAAGTTTTAGGTGTTAGCAAGAGCGCGACGGACACGGAATTGAAGGCGGCATACCGAAAATTAGCTTTGCAGTGGCATCCAGATAAACATAAGGGTGAAAAGGATGCTGAAACAAAATTCAAAGAAATAAATCAGGCCTATGAGGTGCTCTCAGACAAACAAAAACGCCACCAGTATGATGCCTTTGGTTCAACTGGTGGGCAGGGCGGATTTGGCGGTGGCGGAGGTGGATTTAATGGCGGAGGTTTCGACTTTTCTGGATTTCAGGACAGTGGTGGGTTTGCTGATATTTTCGAGACATTTTTTGGCGGAGGTATGGGCGGAATGGGTGGAGGTGGACGCAAAAAACGTTCAAGTGCCGTACGCGGTGGAGATATCGATGCGTCAATAAAAATCAACTTCGAGGAGGCGGTTTTTGGTTGTGAAAAAGAATTGGAAATCACAAAACCAGATGTTTGTGCTAACTGTAGTGGTAAAGGCTCTGAGCCTGGAAGCGCTATCGTTAGTTGTAAAACATGTAGCGGAACAGGTGAAATTCGCAGTGTGAGAAATACAATTCTTGGCCAGGTAAGCAGCTCAAGAGTGTGCGAAGACTGTATGGGTGAAGGCCGCGTTCCAGAAAAGAAATGTACATCCTGTCATGGAACTTCAAGAGTGCGTACTAAAGAACGAGTAAAAATCAAGATTCCAGCAGGTGTAGATAATGGCTCAACTATACGATTAAGTCAGAGGGGTGAAGGTGGAGTGAGGGGCGGAGAACCGGGTGATCTATACATAACACTGGGCGTAGAACCAAGTAAAAGATTTTTGAGATATGGAATTGATATTCATAGCGAGGTGGAGATCGAGGTGCCGCAGGCAGTTTTGGGGGATGAAATAAGCGTGGATACCCTTTACGGTAAAGAAAAAATTCGCGTGCCAGCAGGAACTACCGATGGGAAAGTTTTCAAATTAACAGGCAAGGGTGTACCCAAAATTAAGGGGGGCGGCAACGGTGATCAACTGGTGAAAATCCGGCTTCGTATACCTCAAAAACCATCTAAACGAGAGAAGGAGCTGTACCTTGAACTGGCAAAAGAGGCAGGCATTGAGGTTAAAAAGGTTGGTATTTTTGGATAGCACTCGCTGCGCTGGGGCTTAGGATAAGGTCACTCCGCTTCTGCACGGTGGCGCTCCGTGATTTAGTTGTTAGCACTCGCTGTGCTTGCGCTTAGATCTTGAAATTTGCTTTTTTCTGTTGTAGGCATTAAATTTGAATTTGTTACTTACTCATTCGTTTTATGGACATTCGCCTTTCCTGGGACCTGTTTATTATGGTGTTCTTTGTGGTGATAATGGCTTACAGCCTTATCGTTGGCAGGGACAACACACTTAAAGTAATTCTAGGAACTTACGTGGCGGCTTTGGCGGCGGACAGTGTGGGAAGCTTATTTGCAAAGTATTTTAGTGGTTCAGAAATTTTCTTTAAATTATTAAAATATGCGGCCCTGCAAACTGAGCAGGAAGCCGTTGTTTTTGTGAAGGTGCTGGTATTCATTGCGTTGGTTATTTTGTTTGCAGTGAAGGGAGCGTTTAATGTGGAAACTGTTGACGATAGGTCTCCGATGATAAGATTTGGACTGACACTTTTTTACGCGATGATGAGCGCCGGATTGATCATTAGTATTATTTTAACTTTCGTGAGTGGAGTGGCGTTTGTGGGCGGTGGAAGCCCTGAAACTACTGGGCAAGCACTGTGGGAAATCTACAATCAATCGAAGTTTGTGAGGTGGATAGTTGGCAACGGTTACTTGTGTTTTTCAATTCCGGCTTTGGCTTTTTTGGCTCACAGCATTTATTCCAAAAGGCAAGAGGACTAGGGAAAGCATGAGTGGAAGGGGCCTGGCTTTTTCATTGTGCGCGACCTCTTAAAAATTCCTTGCTTTTGGGGGCGGGAGTGCATAAAATGGCCTAGCTATTTTGGTCGTGGGTTGGTAGCTCAGTCGGTAGAGCAGCAGCCTTTTAAGCTGATGGTCGTGGGTTCAATCCCCACCCAACCCACCAATAGATAAGCCACAAAATGAAAGTGGCTTGGTTTTGGTGTTTTTATTTTGACGGTTTTGAGAATAAAGATTTAGAATGTGGCCTTAACTTAAATCAAATGAGTAAATTAGTATTACCAATCGAGTTTGTGGGTGAGAGAAGAGACGCTTTTACAAGTGCTGAGGCGCAAGATAGGGGGTTTCACCAAAATTACAGAGTAGGGAGTGGAGAAGGAGAGGGACGAAAGGTGGAGGATGCCATTGGTATTAATCTTGGCGGCGAGGTGTTGTTTTTGCGTGGTACCACATTAGAGAGAGTGACAAAACTATTTAAATTGGCAGATGTGATTCTTACTACAAATGAGACTTTAGCTGGGGAAGAGGAGGTGAATGCCTGGAGAAACATCATGGGAGAAAGATTTGCAATGGTGACAGGTGGTGGAAAAAGAATTTTTCAGAATGGCAGAACTTCGGTTGATCGTGAGACCTATTTGGCGGCGATTGCGGCAAATAAATTTGTAATCCCTCCGGCATATGACACGATGAAGATGGATGAATCCTGGGAGAAGGCTGCTGCGCCACGAGAGCCGGGAGAGGAGCTAATGGAAAGAGCTTTGGTCTATCTTGGAGCAAATCCAAAGAAAAATAATATTGCTAAAACTGACATAAATCCTCCGGCGGAAGAGGGTGGACCTGCTACGGCGGATCAAATACTGGACTATGTTATTGGAATTTTACAGCGTCAGACCTCTTTGCGAATGGAAAGTGTTTAAAGATCTCTCTTGAGAGTGGGCGGGCTTTTGAGTTAAACTGGAGGAAATAAAAAATCCCTTGATGCGAAAAATACCAGCAACAATGGCCACTCAGCACCCGGATAATTCGTGTGCGGCTTATTTTACAGGAAAAAGATTTGTGTCGGCGCAGGATGAGATTGAGGAGTGCTACAGATGCTTTTCTGAACTGGGACTGCAGGAATACATGTGGGACTGGGAGGGGAAATTTGTGGATGAATCGGTGATTGATCGGTTGTTTACTAAATACCACGATTTCTTCAGCAAGAAGCAGATTGGAAAGGATGTGTTTTTAACTTTTAGAATCCCAAACATTTGGATTGAATCGAGCCATAAATTGCCGAGGTCGTTTATGAACATTATCTCAGCGGAGACGGCAGCGAAATCGTTTAAGCTGCACTCCCCTCCTCTATTCGAGGTAATTTTACCGATGGCCACTTCGGCTGATCAGCTCAAATATTTACAAAGAGCTTTTACGAAAATTTCCAAGGCGACTGAGGAGATTTTTGAGACTAAGAGCAGCCTGAAAACTATTGACGTGATTCCGCTTTTTGAGAAGTTTGAGGTAGTGATGGAGGCGGATAAAATTTTGGGCGAATATCTGGATTTTTTGGAAAAGGAATATAATTACAAACCTGAGTATTTGAGAATTTTCACGGCTAGGAGTGATCCTGCTATGAATGCGGGATTTTTGCCGGCGAAGCTGATGAGTAAATTGGCGATTTCTACTTATCATGAGTTTGGGAAGAAACGTGGCGTGAAGATTTTTCCGTGGATTGGCGGAGGATGTTTGCCTTTCCGTGGAGGGATAAATCCGGAAAATATTCCAGCCGTGGTGGAGGAATATAAGGGCGTGGCCACTGTGACTTTGCAGAGTGCTTTTAGATATGATTATGATTTGGATGAGGTGAAAAAGGCGACTGCAATTTTGAATCGTGAGATCCCGAAGGGACTAGACAAATACACGGTAATAAGCGAAAAAGAGAAGATGGCTTTGGGTGAATTTAATGGACGGGTGGAGAAGTTTTTTAGAAAATTTGTGGAGGCAAATGCGGATACGATTAATGGCGTGGCGAGGAAATTGCCGTCGCACAGGGAGAGGGTGCAGCACATTGGGCTTTTTGGCTACTCTCGGGGCGTGGGCAAAGTAAAACTGCCACGGGCGATTAACTTTACTGGAGCGTTGTATTCTTTGGGTGTGCCGCCGGAGCTAATTGGCTCCGGAAGGGCTTTGAAGCTGGCAAAAAAGATGGGAATTTTGGAGCTGGTGAATAAATTGTGTCCCTTTTTGAAAGCGGATTTTGAGCACGCGGGGCATTACTTGAATCGGGAGAATTTGGATTTTCTGTGCAAGGATGGGGGGCTGCGTGCGCGCTTGCAATGGCGAGAGGTGCGCAAGGAAATTGCCGATATTGAAAAGATGGTGGGGGTGAAGATTGGGCCCACCGAAGGGCACCATGTGATGCATAGAAATTTTACGTCTAACATTTATCAGAAAATGAAACTAGGAGAGGACTTTGCGGAGGATGCGTTGAAGGCGGCGGAGATTAGAAAATCACTTGGATAATTATGTTTGAATCATTAGAACAACTGCCGGTGGATCCAATATTTAGGCTCTTTGCTGAGTACCTTTCCGATAAAAATCCAGCGAAGGTAAATTTGGGAATTGGGCTCTATGCCGATGGCGAAGGACGGCCGTTTGTGATGCCAGTTGTGAAAAAAGCTTTTGAGGAGGTGGATCGCGACAATTTTAATTATCAGCCGATTGGGGGAAATGAGGAATTTTTAAAACTAAGTGCTGGGCTGGTTTTTGGAGAACTTTTTGATAGTGAGAGGCTGGCGATGCAGGCTACATGCGGAGGAACACAGGCTGTGAGTATTTTTAGTGAGATGGTTTTGAGAGCTTATGGAAGGCGTAAATTCTTAGTGAGCGTGCCAACCTGGGGCAACTATTTTGCGATTTTCAGAGACCATGAGGTTATAACTTTTGAGCACCTGGATGAGCAGGGCGGCGTGAATTTCGAGGCGCACAAGCGAGCAATTGAGGAGACAGAAAATGGCTCAGTGCTAATACTACAAGGCGCGTTGCCACATAACCCCACTGGCTTAAACTTGAGCCTGGATCAGATTGAAAGTTTGATTCCGTTAATCAATGAGAAAGAGATTTTGGTATTTATGGACATGGCATATTTGGGCTTGGGAGAGGGCTTAGTGGCGGACCGAGAATATGCGAAGTTGTGTTTAAAGGGGCTAAATAATTTTGCACTGGGACTTTCGTTTTCAAAAAATGCTTCACTGTATGAGCAAAGAACTGGAGCAATATTTGTGAAAGCAGAGGATGAGGACACCTCGCTACGGCGCTCGGTGGATTCAGATGATAGCACTTCGCTTCGCTCGCGCTTACAATCGCAAATGCAAAGAATTGCCCGCGAAACAATTTCGATGGCGCCGGGGATTGGTCAGGAGATGATGATCAATGTTTTAGCTAATCACAGGGTACAGTGGGAGAAGGAGCTGGAGGAGATGAGGATGAGCATTGAAAGTCGTAAGCTAGAACTCATTAAAGGGCTGCCTCAGAGCTTTGAATCGTTAAAAGAGACCCGTGGCATGTTTGGACTATTGAAGCTCTCTAAAGAGCAGATTTTGCGTTTAAAAAACGAGTCCGCAATTTATGTTTTAGAAAATGGCCGCATGAATTTCTCCGGCATTAAAGTGGCGGATATTGATTACATTGCGAGGGGGATTGCGGGGCTTTAGTCCGGTTTAATCCTCAATTAAAATGCCGCAGCCACGTCTTCGATCCTGTTCAATTAATCTTAGTTTTCTTTGTAAAGCTTTTTGCGCCTCGAGCGCATCTCGTTGAAGCACATGATTGTGAATTACCCAGGTTTCACCCTGACGGTTTTCTTGAAGAGTTTTTTCGCCCATGGTGTCCATTAATACCCAGCCAATTTTTGGCAGATAAATACTTGCTGGCGCATGGCCAACTCCACTTTCAGTTAAAACGTATTCCAATTTTGAAGGAACTCCTGCAATCCTTGTGAGCAGCGCGAATAAACTGTTTTGGACATCACAATCTCCATCTCCCTGTTGTTCAAGCTCGGAGGAATTAAAAGCAAATTCAATTAAGTCCTTCTCCGGCAAATCATCATCATGGAATTTCTCAAACGCCTTCGCGGTGCGGGAGGTGGTGGTATAACGCATTTTGTTGACCAGTGTTCGAATAGTTTTTACTCGTTCATATGGTGACAAAGTTCTAACATATTTAATAAAATCGCCAAGATTACTGTATTCTCTAAAAATTTCTGATCGGAGTTTGATCTGGGAAAGATGTGCATAATCCACTTGGTAATCATCAGTCGTATAGCCACTCACGTAAGTAAGCATTCGATAGGCTCCCTGAGGTAGCGCTGCTAAATCGGCTTCAGAGAGAGATTCTGCTGTGGATTCCCAATCGGCATTGGCTAAGGTTTGATAGGTTATGCCTCCAATTTTTGGTTCTTCAGGAATTGTAAGTTCAACTTCTTCCGTTTGAGGGATCCTTTGTCCATTGGCAATTGGGTGTCTTTTTCCATCTACTCCTATTAATTCAATGGATTCGATGTCTATCCTGCCTCCAGCAATTGGACGAAGTTTAAGCTGACCGGAAGATGGTGTGATTTTTTGATAATGAGCTATGCGCTTTACTGTGGGGAAATCCACTAAAGGCAATGCCATGTTTTCATTTTGGATAAAAGTCCATTTTTTCCCGTCAAACCAGTTCATAACCTTCTCACTCATGAAACTGCCCCATGAAAGTGCAGGCTGAGAAACAAAGTTTGCCGCAACATGTCTGATATATTCATCTAAATCTTCGTCTCCCGGAGAGGTATTTTCAACATCTACTCCAACTGGAAAATTATCGTCAATATCACTTCTCTCAAATCCATCATCATCGCTACTAAATATTTCACTCAATTTTTGCCTGAGATCTGCGATCGTGGGGCCGATTTTTTGATCTGCCCAGCCTTGAATATCTCTTCCAGCAGATGTTCTAACTCCTACAACTCCTGCCACAGCCAATGTAGCCATTAGGGCTATGCCCCCCGCAACCCTTCCAACCTTTGGAAATGAGGGGAGACTAAGCGGCTTATTACTTTTGGGCGCTTTTTTGGCAGCTCTTTCTGCCTTTTCCCTAGCCTTTTCCTGGGCTTTCCTGGCCTTTTCCCTAGCCTTTTGAGCTGCTTTCTCGGCCTTTTCCTGGGCTTTTCTGGCCTTTTCCGCCTCAGCTTCCTCTATTGCAGCTTTTTCCGCCGCTGCTTTTTCAGTTGCTTTTCTTAGATCAAATTCTTCTGACTCCTTATCAACGTCTGCTGCTGAAACCTTGCTTAATTGTACGTCAATCACTTTTACTGTTTTTCCGGCTGAGATCCAATTTCCAAATATAGTTCTGAATTTTGCCAAAAATTCCGGAGTAATATAATTGCCCATAGCTGTAATGACTCTAACTTTAAAGGCCGTAAACTCTTCATCCGACAAAGAGGCTCTGTAAGCCTGAATTCTCTTATTTACAAGAAGCTGGGCAATATCGGCTACATTGGAGGGCTTGAGAACTGAATCTGCTACATATACTGTGGCATCTCTACATAACGGATCCATGTAGCCACCGGACTTAGTATCCAACTTTTGCCCATATTCATTTAATACCGAATCTGCTTGAATCACCTGAAGCCCCTGACTGATGGCCTCTATACCCTCAGGCAAAAAGGCCGCTACTGCTTTATCTACAAACCTTGCAATCTGTAATAGATTTTCCTGAAGTGGTACAGGGGTATACTTCCTAACCCTCTCGGCTTTTACTGCTGAAGAAAGGCATTTGACTCCACATTTTTTTAATAAATTTACTAATGATGGACTTAAATTCGGCAATTCTATTGCCGATTTTTGGGCCAGATTATCGGCATAATCATGAAATGGACTCTTACTTAAATCATCAATTACTGCGTTCACTCCAAAAATACTTTCAAATGCCTCTTTCCATAATGGTCTGTTTCCCTCATCAATATCGGCTTCGTATTCTATATACTTTTCTTTGGGAGCACTCTTAGCCTCAGAAAGTACGGCTTTTGCTACTTCAATTCGCTCTGAGCTAGAAACGATGGCCAATATTTCCTTGGCAGGATCTTTACCTTCTACATTGTAGGACAGAACACAATTGTTGCTATCAGAAGCTTTATCCGATGATTTCAACACTCCATTTTTATATATTTTACCATCCTTTAATGACACGATGTCTCCATGTTTGGTTCTCTCAAAAGGACTATAATTTGGATTAAGATTCAAAGAATAGCCACTCAATCCCTGAGCCTGTTTTTGATGATCCTGGCTATCAATAATGATAGTTACTTCTAGTCTAGAGGTGGCAGAATCAGGCCAAGATCTCCTCAGTACCCCTCTGCTTCCACCATTCCCTGAAGATGAATATTCCAAGTTGTTGTAAACCATATATCCCTCAACTGGAATGGCCTTAATTGCTGCAAACAATGATTTAAATGACCTAGGGAGATAGAAGGCGGGGTCATACCATTCCTCATGAAAATTTAATGAATTTTTTGTTCTAATTTTTAAACACCTTAAATTTGGCAATTCCTGAGAGATAAGATCCCTATACGAGACTTCAGTTTGCAGGCCATCTACCTCTACAATCCCAATAATTTCCACTTCCTCAGCTTTTAGATCACAGCAATCATCTGATGCTAAATTTTTCATTCCTGCGAGAGCACTGGTTGTGAGGAATCCAATTTGGTGGGCCTCTTCTACGTGATCTATCCCTTCACCATGGTACACACGGCTACTAATGCCAGCCATAAATTCGTTGGCTTCAACAGTTCCTAACTTCATTAAGGTCTCTTTAATAAATCTGGACTTACCTACTCTTACAGCTTTATATCCACGTCTCTTCAATATTTTGATATTCTCCGGATCAGCTCCCTCCTCAATAAAGGACTTTGCAAAATCGGGAATTTCAAAATGCTCTTTTAGCATGCTCTGAAAAATATCCGGAATGCTTTTCAACCCCGGTAATCCCAATTCAAAATAATCCTTTTCGTGATTTTCTAGTAATCGTTTGAATACGGCTTCGTTCTTGCAGCTTTCAAAGATTAATCGAATATTTTGCTGAGCCCTTGCAGTAGAGACAAAGTACCTATTTTGATCGTCGATAGTGCAGTCACGCAGGTCATATGAAAAAAGAAAAGGAGACTCAGCTTCAACATCCAGAGTATAAAATCTGCCCTTCACCATGATCTGGGGAGTTTGATTTTTAGGGCTTAAGACAAGGCCATGTTGAGTTTCGTCCAAGATCCTATCCGGTAGTGTGGGGTCAAGCGGCAGGTAGTAGTCCTCTATTTTTCTCAAGATATCGAGCATGGCCGGAGTCATATTGCTGTATTCCACTATGGATCCAGGCCGACACTGTTCAAAAAACTCAGTTTTATAACGAACGAGCTGCTCCGGGCCAGCAGAACTTACTGTGTTTCTAAGCTCAGGAACGGCGCGCCAATTTCGTGAATAACGAGTGATATTTACTCCTCTTTCTACTGCCGATCGATCACTAATTTTCATACCAGTGCCGAAATTACCGGCCGAGGTGGGATCATCTCTTTTGGCACCGCCGATCATGACCATATCTGTAGGAAGGTAGCCCTTGCCGTTGTCTACGATGCGCACTTTTTCAATCTGCTCATTGGAATATTGGCCCATTTCATCCACCACAGAACGCCATTGACCATCTGCGTAAAACTGTAAATCAAACCAGGTGCCCTTGGAGTCGCGCGGTTCGGCATTTTGCAAAATTTCCAGAACGATGCTGAGTTCGCTAAAAAAGCGCTGATCCACAAAGCGCCCGGAGACTGTGGCTTGAAAATCGGCCGTGTGAACGGGCATTTCAGCTGCGCGAACCAGGCACTGATTATTGAAATCCGGAGGCTGGGCGTCGCGGACATAGCCGGCGCACTGTTTTGCGTGGCCAGAGAGGGCTGGTGGCACGTATGATTCACCAAAAGTGTAACCGGAAGTAAGGAATTCGTGCGTCCGTGCTTCGGCCTGTACTTCTGGAGTTTCAGACTGTAAACCTGGTCTTGTTGCTCTATGTATTCCGTCCTGGGCCATTGTGCTAATTACGATCTCTCGTTATAGCATGATTTTAAAAATCTGTCCACCCCTGATTCTGGGTACTACTTAGCGTATCTTTCCGCAAAACGATCCAGGATTTCCATATATGGCTTGATACTTGGGATGTAGTGGGCTTCTGCGGCGCCATGCGGACTTTTACCTGTTTGGCCAAATACCACAGCGTTACCTTCAAAAAAGCGTCCATCATTGCCGTGGAGTTTGCCGAGGGCTGGAGAGGCTTGGCCAATTACATCCTTGTAAGCTGCTCTTAAACGGGCCATGTGTTCATTATCTTCCGGGCACACCCAACCATCACCTTCGTTTACTCCAACGAAATCGAAACCAATTCTTGCTAAAACAGCCCTAGTCTCCGTAATCCATCTATTTATTTCTGCTGTATGCTCCGGAACTTCCCGTATATCAAGGCCGAAAACTGGTTTCAACATTTGAGCGGAATGGCTGGTATTGTCAACTCTGGTCGTGGTAACTGCATATCCCTTCTCTTCTAATTCTTTAATATAGCTGGCGATATCGTCATCTAAAATCACTAATTGCAGCTCTCCTCCTCCAGTTACAGTGTTGAAATTGCCGTCTTGACCAATATTTACACCAGCGATTTTGACCTTATTTAGACCAAAAGCCATAGAAGCATCTGTGTAAAGCTTACCAAATTCTTCAAATAAAGTTGGTTTATCTGGGGTGATTGCTGCAGCATGTTTTGCTTCACCACCTTTAGCAACATGAATGATTGTATAGGAGTCTTGAGTGGCCAATTCCGGATCTGAACCAATTTGAACAAATGAATTCACAAAACCAGTGCGCCAGTTTTTCTGACCATTCATTCTGTCAGAGCTAAGATCATCATTACCATTACTAGCCCCCTGTCTTCCCTGTCTAATAGTAGCCTCCATCATGGAAAAAGCATGACTCACATTTAATTTTCCATCTCCCTCTGATCTATACCATCTCCAACCACGGTTGGCATCGCAAATTGGGCCTACCTGTGGGGTACCCATGGATTCCATCTCGCCTGTGCGTTCACCTACGATGGCTAGTTCAAATTCTGTACCAAATTGATCCCTAAGAAAAGTAATAGCGTGCTGTGCGCCGTTTGGGCGAGTGCTACCATTTTCCTCAGTGCAGGAAATCATTACGGCTACTGGTGGCTTTGCGCCTGGCCTTCTCTGCTGCTCGGCCATCCAAACAAGCTGAGTAGCAACTACTGTTTTCATATCGGCAGAGCCGCGCCCCACAAGCATATCACCTTCAATTTGTGGTTCAAATTGTGCAGAATTTTGTGCGCCAACTACGTCTACGTGACCAACCAATGCAACTTTTGATCTACCGACAGCAGTTTTACCTTCCTCCTTAAAACTAACAACCAAAAAAGGGAATGGATGCTCTTCATCGGCAGGCATTTCAATTACTGATAAGCCACTTCTTTCGGCAAACTCTCGCGCTACTTCAAGTGTTTCATTAATGCGTGGCATGTCGAGCTGGGCCTCGGGAATGGAAACTCCTGGAATGCGAATTAACTTTTGAGCCAAATCTAGGACTTCGGTAGTGCGGGGATCAAGTGATTCTGGGGCCACGGGAGCACTTTGAGATTCAGGAGTAGCTGGTGTAGACATATTGGTAAAAGTTAAAAAGAGTTAAGGGGTTGTAGATTTTCTGGCATCTAACACGTAATAATCGGCTAGTAATTTTGCAATTACCTGCTGATCCTGTGGTGGCATTTGGGACAAATCGGCACTAATTTGAGCTACTTCATCGGCCATACGCCTTCGATTTCTCGCTAGGAGTTCTTTAGGGTACTCATCATTGGTAAGTAGGCGTGGATTATGGCGATTATCAATATTAATTCCATACCAGGTGCCAACTTCTTCACGAATACGAGCCGCCGGCGTTTTTAGTCCACCAGAAACCACTTGTCTTATAACTTCAAGATCCTCTTTGCGGCCAAGCCCATTGGCTAGATCCTCTATTTTCTTTAATAAGAATTCGAGAATTTTCCGAGGAGTTGTCATCGTCATATCTGGAACCCAGCGAACTTCCGCATCGATACCACCCAAAAGCACTTTTTGTTCAGCATCTTTGGCGGCCTGAAGAGTAAAGGAGTCATATTCGAGGTTTTGGACGAATTCAGGGTTGGTTGAAAGATAAATAAAAAGTAGATCAAGAAAAGTGTGTACGGCCTTAATATATTCGTATGGAGTGACATCGTTGAAGGCAGGTGGGGTCTCTAAAGTACGAACTTCAACGCGATTGCGTGGTGCATCAATCAGATTTTGAAGCATCTTTCTTCGCCAGGTCTCTATTTTTTGCCAACGTGGATCGGTGGCATGAGGATTTTGAGAGGCATAAGAATTTTGTGAATCATTTGGGCCAAATTCAAAACTAGCAGTTAAGAGCTTGTCGGCTTCGGCTCTGCCTTCATCTGTGCTCATATCAATGCCAATTTCGCTGCAAAGCTCTTCGAAGGATTGCCCCTTTGCAGTTGAACCTGGCTGAGCACGAACAGGCAACCAAATATCACGTCCACTTTTCAAAATTCCGGTGCTGGCAAATCGCTCCATGGTTCTTCTAAAACTAACTGGATCCTTATTCAGATCAGGCAAATCCATAAGTGTTCGTCCGGGCCACACTTGGCCGAGGCGAGCACTTTCATATTGAGTGAGTGAGGTGCCAAAAGTGGGATCAGCTTTTGAGCCATTGGCAAAGTAATGCAATGGTGAAGAGGCTGATAGGGCAATACTGATGGCCCCCGCTATTAGGCGCATGCGAGCCGTCATTTCAATCATACGACGTGAGTAGTCGTGCGAATCACCTGTGTCCATCCACGGAAGGGAGAGATTGAAGTGATCACCTGTGGCATCGGCAACTTTGTCACCGTGCTGATCAATTTGATATCTGTAATATGTTTGCTTCCACGCTGGGATGTGACTTGAGGCATCTGCCTGAGTTGTTTTAGATGGCCTCCAGGTTGCACCATTTAATAGTTGAACATCACCACCCGAAAGGTCCTGCAATGCTTGATCCACAATGATCGCCATTAATCGCTGAGAGGCGGCTGTGGCAAGTGGAGTTCTAAGTGGGGCGGGATTGGCCTCTACTGTTGTTTCGGGAATGTCTGGGGTAATAGAGTCGGCTAACCGTGGGTCAGTCTTTGCTAAGTTGCTTTGCAACCATCTACGAACCGCTTCCGTGGGTTGTTCACCATTTATTAGGTGGACCACCTCTAATGTTTGTCGGTCGATAGTGGTACCTTCTGTTTCCGCACCGAGGTGTGGAGCTTTCTCATTAATTTCTCTGGCAAGGCGATCGATTTGCATTATATTTTTGTGTTATTTTTTAACTTTACTAAGCATGTCTCCGAGAACTTGGCGTAAACTTGCAATATCAGCAGGTTTAGCTGTTGCAGTTAGGCGCATCATCGGAGCGGCGCCCGGCGCTGGAGAGAACATCGCACCTGGAGCGGCCACTAGGCCGTATTCTTTAATTAGTTGTTCTGAAACTTCTTTTGGATCTGTAAGTGGGCGACCATCTTCTCCGCGAATCAAAGATTCACCATTACTATCAACCAGCGCTGCCATGCCATAGAAGGATTGGCCAATCGTAAATGGAAGATTAAGTTCAGCCATTACGCTCCTGAGTTGTTGACGAGCCTCTTCCAGTGCGATATAGCGAGGCCCCATCGCAGCGTGAATACCTGCAGGATAAGTATAAAGTGCATGAGCTGCCCTTGCCTCATCCGGGCGGGCATAGGCATTGACATCGGCCATTCTGGCACGAGCTGACTTAAGGACTGTAGTGGCTAATGTATTGTGGCCTTTTGGCGCCATCCACATCAGTGTTCCAGTTTTTTCCTGAGAACTAATTGTTTTTGTTTCTCCCAATATTAAACCTAAATGTGCAAATTCTTCCGGTGTAAGATTTTGCTCTAATTCTGCGAGGTGCAAAGCCTCCGCATTACCTTCTGGGGCAAGTGGTGCATAGAAGCCGTCTACCAAATTTGGAATACCCTTTGCCGCACAGAATTTCAAATTTGCAGCCATATCCTCGTAACTTTGTCCCTTTCCGGATGGGTTGCTTGGAACAATAGAAACTGCACCAATTATGCTCAAGCCGTTAGCTGTTGCATAGCTCATGCTTTCTTCCATAGTGTCTGGACTAAGCCCAAAACCACTACCTGCAACTGGAGCCTGAATTACCTCTAATCCCAAAGCCTTGGCAAGTGGCAAATAGCCTGGCCAAGCCACAGGTTCCATAATGATGGCACCTTTTTCTCCAGGTTTTAAATTTGCAGCAGAAATCAATCCCCTAAGGGCAAAGTCGATGGCACTGCGTCCAGAAACTGTTTGAATGCCTTCAACTGGAGTGTTCTTTAATCCATAACTAGCGGCAACAGTTTCGGTGAGTCCGGGATATGACTGACGATATGCAGATGGATTATTGTGAGCCTCACCTTTTGCGTTTGGATAAAGGGGCTTACCTGTTGGGTCCTGAAAGCGTAGTCTGTCCTCTTCCATGTAACGTAAAAAATCATCGCTCATTGGCTTTCCTACCTCAGCGATGTCACCAGCGGATTGGTCAATAACCGTAAGTCCCTGAGCTCTCCGAGCCTGTGCTAGAGCCTTCAGTGCAGGCAGGCTGAGCGGACTTTCTTGGCCGATTTGTGGCCTATCAAAGCCCTCTGCATTATGCAGATAAGTATCCATCAATTCTTCAGGTGTTTCGGAGTTTTCTGGTGACATGGGTTGGGGATTAAAAGTTGTAATTTAAAAAACCACTGCTTGGTTTGGCAAGATATTATAAATAACCCATTTTTTACAATAGAAACTCGTCGAAGTCTTATGCCTTAATTTTCGCCTTTATACTAAGCCTCCAATTCGCCTGCGAGATCTTTTTCCATGATCTTGCGAATTTCGGGGAGCTTGCGAGTGCGGGCGAGAGTCCACATCAATTTGGCCACTGTGGCTTCGGTGGTCATGCAAGAGGAAGAGATAGCTCCAGCTTTTTTGGCCTGAAAACCCGATTCGTAGGCGGTTAAATTGGTAACACCTCTTTCCATTTGATTGGCAATGACGATCGGGATTCCCTGATCGGTGGCCTTTTCGATCATCGGAATCAAAGAATTCTCAAGACATGGGACATTACCTGGGCCGAAGCCTTCAATGATAATGCCTCTAGCTCCACGTGATAAGGCCCCCTGGATAATTTCAGGGTCAAAGCCCGGGAATATTTTAAGTAGAGAAATTTTAGGATCAAAATTCGGAGAGAAAGTTAGAGTTCTCTTGCGGCGTTTTTTGCGCCATTCATTGAGAACTGTTGGGCGTCCAAGCTCACCGAGCAGAGGAAAGTTTGGAGAATGAAAAACGTCTACGAAGGACTCATGGTGCTTTTTTGCGCGATTTCCGCGGATAATCTTGTTGGCAAAAACTATGCAGACTTCTGCAATATCAAGAGCTGCGGTTAGGCAGGCATAAATGAGATTGTTGCGACCATCAGAAACCATTTCTCTTAGAGGAATCAGTGAACCCGTAAATACCACAGGTTTACTAAGATTTTGCAGGGCAAAAGAGAGGGCACTCGCAGTATAGGCCATAGTATCTGTTCCTTGGGCCACCACAAAGCCATCGTACTTGTCATATAGTTGATGAATTTTATTGGCGATTTCGGTCCAAATAACGGGGGTCATATTTGAACTATCCATGTTTACGACCATCTTAAAATCGAGCTGAATATGCCTTTGAATCTCAGGAAATTCGCGAATAATATCGGCAGCTTCGGTAGCAGGTTCAAGTGCGCCAGTTCTTGGATTTGTGATCATGCCAATTGTTCCTCCTGCAAAAAGTAGACAAATTTTTGGTCGCGACATTTTGGTGAGTTAGAGCTTAAGTGGCGTTATTTTAAACTATTTACACCTCTTAGTCAACCTTGAAGCGTGCGATTTAAAGATTTTTTAATAATTATTTAATATTTGATTGCTATGGTCGCGATGCTTTTGCGCAAAAGGCGTCTTAATTCCTAAACAAACATGAAAATGAAAGAACATCTGAAACTCAAGTTTCTGTTGATAGGTCTAGTAGCGATGGTATCGCAGATTGTTCCGTTAACTCAAGTGTATGCGGCAAATTTACCAGGGGTTGTGGTAATCAATGAGGTGGCATGGGCCGGAACAGCCGATAATTCGAATGATGAATGGATTGAGCTTTATAATTCCTCAAATGTTGCCGTGGATCTTGCTGGATGGCAGATAGTAGATGATGGCAGCAGTACATATAAGCTCACCTCTGGGCAAATTGCGCCTCATGGCTATTTCTTAATTGAAGATACGGAGGTTAGTACCAGTATACCTGCCGATGCGGTAATTGGTTTGTCACTGGCGAATGCCGGAGATAGCCTAGTACTGGAGGACAATGCAGGAGCAGTGATAGATACGGTGAATGGCAGCGGTGGAGCATGGTACAGCGGAGATGCTACGAGCAAGGCCACAATGGAAAGAATTAATCCAGGCGTAGTCCAGGACAGCGCCAGCAACTGGGCTTCAGCAAAGGCTGGGAATGGCACTACCGGCAGAAGTGGACAGCCAATTTTAGGTACTCCCAAAGCGGCAAATAGCAACTTTGGCGGGACAGGTCCTGAGGTTATGGTTGAAATGCCTAAAAATGAATTTAAGCATGGTGAACAATTTACGGCAGAGGTAATGATCAACGATGCTGAAGATTTATATTCTTATGGCTTTGAGATGAATTATGATGAACAGGTTTTGAAATTTATTTCTGCGCAGGAGGGTGACTTCTTGAAGTCCGGAAACGTGTCCACAGCCTTTAATTCTGCTCTAGAAAACGGAGTTGCCGGGGATCTACTAGTGGGCGGTGCGCGCCTAATCAATCCTCCAAAAGGTATTGATGGAGACGGAGAATTATTCCACCTAACCTTTGAGGTGGTTGGTAACAATGATGATATTGCGTCTATTTCCTTTGCCGGTGGTAGCTTTATTACCGATTCACTTGGAGACGTGCAGACTAAATTCACTGGCAATGAGCTTTCGGTAAAAGACCAAGTAGTCGCCGTTGTTGGTAATCTTAAGGCACAAGAGGGTGTAAATCGTTTTAGTATTTTGCTCTCATGGGAGGTGCCTGTAAGTGGAGCAGAGAAGTATCTTATTAAAAAATTAATGCCAGATGGCAGCTATAAGGATTTAGGAGAAACAATTTCACCTCAATTTACAGACACTGAGGGTGTGGCAAATGGAGGAGGAATTGTGCCAAATCTGGAATATAGCTACCAGGTAATTGCAGTAAGCGCAGGCCTCAATAGTAACCCCGTAGGGGTGACCGGAAAGGATCTTCGTGGAGTAACTGGCGATATAGATCGGAATGATCGAGTCGACGGAAGGGATATTGAAAAATTGGCAAGATCATATGGAAGTGGCTTTAGTGATGAGGAATATCTTTTAACAGCAGATCTAAATTTTGATGGCGAAATAGATGGAATTGACCTTGTGGAATTAGCTTCAAACTTCGGTTTGAAATATAGCAAATAGTTGGCCTATGGTGGGCGGACCTTCGGTCCGCCCACTCCTAAAAAAAACTCGTTATTCCTAAAATATTAATTATGAAAACTAAAATAATTTTGAATCTTGCTGCTATTGCGTTACTCACATTGTTGCAAGGATGCTTTAATAAGCCAGCGTTTGCCCTTGCAGATGGTTCGAATGGTACGGTATGGATGGATGGGAACTTCATCAATCAGGATCTATATAAGTTGAGTGTAAATGCAAAAGATATAGGGAATTCGGTTATTGGAGTCGCCTTTGATCTAAGATTTGAGGGAGAAAACCTTCTTTTCTTGAAGTATGAACCTGGTGATTACCTAGAAAAGGGTGGAGACCCTATCTATCTAGTAAAAAGTGATCAAGCAGACAGTAAAATTGTGTTTGGAGAGAGCCTAACTAGAGACGACAAATTCCCTACTGGAAGTGGTGAAATTGCTAATTTCTATTTTCAAGTTAAGGGAGGGGTGAGCTATGACGCTATCAAAAACAATTTAACTTTTTCATTTAACAGAGGCGTTGTTTCTACTTTTAAGGAAATCCGACAGGACCTTGATCAGATAGAATGGAGCGGTTTGAGTCCTAATAAACCGACAGAAATCAGTAGTAAGGAAAGTGGTGAATCAATCGTGGATTTACCACTAGCAGATAACACTTCTGCATCTCTGTTTACCCAAAACTCAAATGAGGGCGGTTATCTATTCCAGGTATTTATTGGATCCTTGATCTGCCTAATAATAATTTCGGCCTATAAAATACTGCAAAACCGACAGAGGTAAACTATCTGCATTCACTACGCTGTTTCGCTTTATAGCACTGCGTGCATGTCTGTCAATTTTAAATATAGTTTTCTCCTTTTGAAGTGGAACGATTTCCATTAAATTTTGATTAAGCAATCTCAATTTAAGCCCTATGATAAAAGAATATATCTCCATCCAGGAAGCCTCTGAGTTAAGTAACAAGTCAATTCAGACAATCCGCCGTGCTATCAAGGCACGAAAGTTCTTGTTTAAAAAGGTTCGAACACCACAAGGTTTCAACTATGACATTGAAAAGGATTCACTCTGCAGGTTTTATAAATTCACTGTAGCTGAGGCTCCAGTAAATGCAGAAAAGAAAGTTGAAAAAAAGACCGAAGAAAAGGTTGAAGAAAAAGCGGAAACAAAGGTAGTTGCAAGTGAGAAGAAAACATATGTTGAAGCAGCCGACTTTAAGGCCTTCACTGTCACACTTGAACGTCTTATTTCTCAACATGGAGATGAAAGACAAAGCTTTCTTCGCTTGATCAACAATCTACAGGAAAAGATTTTCGTTCTTGAAAATCAACTTAGCCTGCTAAAGGCTCCTGAAAAAAGATGGTATCAGTTTTGGAGCTAATCTATTTATATGGCAAGGCGAAAAGGTCTTGTAAAAGAATTTGCAAGAAAGGCAGTACATCTTTCGGGTTTGTCGATTGTCGTGGGTTACACCTTGCTTTTAAATTATTTCTCTCAGCGAGTAGCAATTTTGGCAATGACAGCTCTTCTAATTTTACTTTTGGAGGTAGAGCATATTCGCGTTGAACATAAACCTAAAATGGCAAATGCAATTAATGGGCTGTTGCGCAGACATGAACAAAACAATATTTCGGGGGCAGTATTTCTGGTTATCTCTTGTGTGATCTGCTTTTCAGCCTTCGATTACTGGATTGCAGTGGCAGCAATGTTTATGTGTGTGTTTGGAGACTTGTTCGCTGCACTTTTCGGAAAGATATTTAGAACCAAGAAAATTCACAATAATAAAACCTGGCCAGGGACCATTGCCGGACTAGTAACAAATGTGACAGTTGGAATGCTAGTTTTACCAAGTTCAGCACTGCTTATTATCCCAATGGCCATCACTGCCTCAGTAGTAGAATTCATCACAAATAAGCTAGATGACAACCTAACTGTGCCACTTTTCGCTGGATTTGTGGGCCAGATGATTGTTTATTATATGGGCATTCAGTTGCCAGCTGTAAATTTCTGGTTTCTGGGCTGGTTTTAGTTTTTACTTCCTAATTATTTCCGATGTCACTATTTGAAAACACACTGCGTCAAATTGATAAGGCAGCAGCTTTGATGAACCTACATAAAGAGGTGAAAGCCATATTGTCAGCACCACAGAGAGAGGTTGAAGTGAATATTCCAGTAAGAATGGATGATGGTAGCATGAAATTTTTTAAAGGTTTTCGCGTTCAGCATAATAATTATATGGGGCCTTACAAAGGTGGTTTTCGCTATCATCCTCAAGTTGATCTTGGTGAGGTAAAGGCGCTTTCTGCCTGGATGACGATTAAATGTTCGGTTGTTGGCATCCCTTTAGGAGGAGCAAAGGGCGGTGTAATTGTTGATCCCAAATTACTTTCTCTTGGGGAACAGGAAAGATTGACCAGGAAATATGCTGAATTGATTGAGCCAGTGGTGGGACCGGAAAGAGATGTGCCGGCGCCAGATGTTAATACAAATTCAATGATGATGGACTGGTTTGCTGATGAGTATAGTAAAATTCAGGGAAAGGATATGCGAGGAGTTGTTACTGGAAAGTCGATTGAGGCTGGTGGAAGCAAGGGAAGAGATAATGCCACGGCACAAGGAGGAGTTTATATTTTGGATAACTATGTTCAGGAAAATGCTATGGAACCTTCAAAAACCCGCGTGATTATTCAGGGGTTTGGTAATGCGGGAGGTGTTGCTGCGAGATTATTAGCAATGCAGGGATACGAGATCGTTGGTGCAAGTGATTCTCAGGGTGGAATTGTGTGTAGTCACGGAATTGATCCAGATGGACTTTTGGCATGTAAATTAGAAAATCAAAGTGTAGTGAACTGCGGAGTGCACTCTTCAGAGTTAAAGGGTATGGATGGGTCAACGTGTAAGAAGGTGAGCAATGAGGAACTACTGGAAGAGGATTGTGATATTTTGGTACTGGCCGCTTTGGAAAACCAGGTGACAAAAGACAATGCTCATAAAATTAAGGCAAAGGTGGTTTTAGAACTGGCAAATGGCCCAACTACACCTGAAGCTGATGAGATCTTGAAGGAAAGAGGCGTGATCGTGGTTCCTGATATTTTGGCTAATGCTGGCGGAGTAACCGTAAGCTATTTCGAAATGTTACAGAATGCGAGTGGTGACTACTGGGAGGTTGAGGCTGTAAACGCAAAACTGAAGGAGATTATGGTGAATGCATGGAAAGAGGTGGCGACAAACCAGGAAAAATATGGTTGTACAATGCGAGAAGCCGCCTTTATTACAGCTATTTCCAGGCTTGATCAAAAGATTCGTGAAAAGGAAGGAATTTAAACTATAACCCATCTTGTCTTTTTCACAACATTCCATATACTGGCCGCATGATACCAAGTTCTTCAATTTCAAAAGCTAGCAAGTCTACAAGTGGCCCAAGCGTGGGCAAGTTCGTTTATGCCTTTAACGAGGGAGATCGCAACATGAAAGATATCCTTGGAGGCAAGGGGGCGAACCTCGCTGAGATGACAAAGATTGGCGTACCGGTGCCGTTTGGATTCACTATTAGTACTGATGTTTGCGCATACTTCTCAAAAGGAAGAAGCTATCCCGAGGGTTTTGCGGATCAACTTCAAGAGAAACTGGCTGAATTGGAGCACCATATGGGCAAACGTCTTGGAGACAAGTCTAATCCTTTGCTTGTATCTGTAAGAAGCGGGGCGGCGGCTTCGATGCCGGGCATGATGGATACAATTTTAAATCTTGGGCTGAATGATGAAACGGTTGTTGGACTTATTGAAAAAACAGACAATCCTCGCTTTGCTTATGACTGCTATCGCCGTTTTGTGCAGATGTTTGGCGATGTAGTGATGGGAGTTGACCATGATCATTTTGAAGAGGCTCTGGATCAGATGAAAAAAAATAATGGTGTTGAGAATGATACGGAATTAACCGCTGAAAACTTGAAAGAATTAGTAGGTGAATATAAGGCATTAGTAAGAGAACATTGTGGCAAGGAGTTTCCTGATAACCCCCTGGAGCAGTTAAAACTGGCCATTGAGGCGGTATTTGAATCTTGGGATAACGATCGTGCAAAGAGTTATAGAGCAATCAATAATATCGTGGGACTTAGAGGGACGGCGGTAAATGTGCAATCGATGGTTTTTGGAAATATGGGTGAGGATAGCGGAACTGGTGTGGCATTTACGAGAAATCCGTCTAATGGCGAGAAGGAGTTTTATGGTGAGTTTTTGATGAATGCGCAGGGAGAAGATGTGGTAGCGGGAATTCGTACTCCAATTTCAATTAGTGAGCTGGAGAAGGTGAATTTTGCTGTTTATCATGAACTGCTGGAGGTGAAGGATCGTCTAGAAAACCACTATAAAGATGTGCAGGACATAGAGTTTACGATCGAAAAAGGTAAGCTCTTTTTGTTGCAGACTCGCAACGGAAAACGCACCGCGCAGGCGGCAATTCGAATTGCTTGTGACATGGTAGAGGAGGGATTGTTAACACGTGAAGAGGCTTTACTTAAAATTGATGCAAAACAGTTGAATCAGCTTTTGCATCCACAAATTCGTAAGAATGCTGAAAAAACAGTAATTGCGAAGGGTCTACCGGCTTCGCCGGGTGCGGCCTGCGGAAAGATAGTTTTTAGCTCAGAGGTAGCAGTGGATCTTGCTGTTAATAAAAATGAGAAGGTGATTTTGGTGCGCAAAGAGACAAGTCCGGAGGATATCAATGGAATGCATACGTCTGAGGGAATTTTAACAGCTAGAGGAGGAATGACAAGCCACGCAGCGGTGGTATGTAGGGGCATGGGCAAATGCTGTGTAGCTGGCTGTACGGATCTGATTGTAAATGCGAATGCAAAAAAGTTAATTATTGGTGATTTGGTTTTGAACGAGGGAGATGTAATCACCTTGGATGGAACTACTGGCGAGGTGATGCTGGGGGAAATGGAGATGCAGGATCCGGAACTAACAGGGTATTTTAAAACAGTAATGGATTGGGCAGATGAGGTGAGAACTTTGAAGGTACGCACAAATGCTGATACTCCAAATGACGCAAAGGTAGCAATAGAGTTTGGAGCGGAGGGGATTGGACTCTGCAGGACTGAGCACATGTTTTTTGAAGAGGATAGAATTCACCTAGTTAGAAGAATGATTTTAGCGAAAGGCGAAGACCAAAGAGTGGCTCCACTTAAGGAATTAAAAGCTTTCCAGAAAGAAGATTTCAAGGGCATTTTTGAGGTAATGGATGGTCGTCCGGTTACGGTGCGACTTTTGGATCCACCACTGCATGAATTTCTACCTGATAAAGAGGAAAGAATTCGCCAATTGGCTGATGATTTAGGAGTAACAATTGATGAAGTTAAGGAGGTGATTGGCAGACTACATGAGGTAAATCCAATGTTGGGTCATCGTGGATGCAGGCTTGGAATCACCTATCCAGATATCTATAAGATGCAGGTTCAGGCAATTTGTGAGGCAGCGATTGAGGTATCTAGTTTAGGGCAGAAGGTAAACGTGGAAATAGAAATTCCTTTGGTGGGAGAACTAAAAGAGTTCACCTATCTTAAGGAGGTTACTCAGAAAACAATTAATGAATATGGAGATAAGGTTAATTTCCACTATAAAATTGGCACAATGATTGAGATTCCAAGAGCCTGTTTAACTGCCGATGAAATCGCGGCAGAGGCTGACTTTTTCTCATTTGGGACCAACGATCTTACTCAAATGACCTACGGATATTCACGTGATGATCTTGGAAGTTTTGTACCAAAATACTTGGAATTGGGAATTCTTGATCGGGATCCGATGGCTGGAATTGATGAAAAAGGTGTTGGAAGACTAATGAAAATTTGTGTGGAACTGGGGAGAGGTGTGAAAAGTGATTTGGATATTGGAATTTGTGGTGAACAGGGAGGAGATCCGGATTCAGTGGAATTCTGCCACAATGCAGGGCTAAACTATGTAAGCTGCAGTCCATATCGAGTGCCGATTGCGAGGTTGGCGGCAGCCCAGGCGGTGTTGAG
>CAYHGX010000021.1:0-18026 GCA_964356355.1 uncultured Candidatus Peribacteria bacterium
AGAAGAAATGAAATTTGGATAGAATTGAGTGCATAGTTTTTATGCGCTGGTTGCCTTACAAATTCCAAAAGACTTTAAAAGAGCCGAAAAAGTGGGGCGTAATAATTTGGAATATGACAAATATGTATCTTTCGTTTAAATTACGAATAGAAAAGCCCCGCACTAGTAACGGAGCAAATCATTTTTGTTCATAGTGAAGACTTTAACGTTTAAATAAATCCACGTACTCATGCAAAATGAACATCCGGTTTCTTGAAAGACCCGTAATTTCTCTTAAAATCTCCATGCGAGCTAATTCGTTAACTAAATTATTAGCAGCACTCATAGAAACTTCCAGCATTTTCGCAGCCATTGGAGCGTTTATTGCAGGGCTAGAAAAGAGCTGCAGCAATAGTTCGTGAGCAAGCTTTGCACGTCGGCCAAGCATCATGATTTGCTGTTCGTATTTATGCCTAAGGCTGATGATTCTTTCAAAAGTTTCTCTGCTTTTTTTAGCAGTTTCAATTACCGCAGAAAGAAAATAGATTATCCACTGGTCCATATCGTTTTGAGTGCGTACGAAAGTGAGCCCATCATAATATTGACCTTTGTTACGTTCGAAAAAGTCGGAAAGATAAAGCACTGGTTTATTTAAAATTCCCATTTCTACTAAATGGAGAGTTATTAGCAAACGACCAATACGACCATTCCCATCCAAAAATGGATGAATGCTCTCAAATTGGTAGTGTGAAATGGCAATTTTAATAAGATTAGGCATATTGAGTCCCCTGTTGTGCCAAAATAACTCAAGGTCTTGAAGAGACTGCGAAAGATCATTCGGATGTGGTGGGATGTAAGAAGCCGTTTGGATGGAATTTCCACCAATCCAATTTTGGCTAACTCTAATTTCACCCGGACTTTTATTCTTACCTCTTACTCCATTCATTAAAATTTTGTGCGAGCCTTTAAGGAGGCGCATGCATAATGGTAGTTCCTTCAATTGACCTAAGGCATTATTAAGTGCTTTAACGTAATTTTGAACTTCAATCCAGTCGTCTCTTTTTTCAGGGGAGATTTCTTCTTCAGGCAAAACGGCCTCATCCATTTCTGTTCGAGTACCCTCGATACGACTTGATTTCACAGCTTCATTCCTAACGTGCATTTGAGTAAAAAAATCCACATCTGGTACCAAAATAGAATAGGCATTTAATTCACCAATCAGCCTTATCGCTTCCTCAAGAAGCACAGGAATGCGTTTATCTTGCCATTCATATGACTGATTAACCTCGCTAGGCAGAAAACTTTTATATTCATATTCCTCACTTGTGAAGTGATTCTTGTAAATTCCCGCCTTAAATGATTGATTTTGAGTTTTTGTCATAATGTATGAAACTGTATTAGCCCGAATTCATAATACAGCTTTCGCCTCAAAGTTGCATTAGTAGCCATTTTAATATTAGTTAGCCTACTATCTCCCCTATTATAGGTGAGCACACCCTCACTGTCAAGGTTTGTTGATGAAATCTTTAGAATCCTTATATCGCTCATAAACAAAATTATAAACCTCTAGTCCTTTTGTCTCACAATCTTCTTCCGAATACGTAGGCTCTGGCAACGAAGCATACAAAATATCAAAAATTGTTGTTTTAACTCCCGCCCTCGTAGCTTCTCTGTCTCTCCAGTCAATCACAAGCTTTTCCTTAAGCTCTTCAAGTAAATGATGTGAAACCTTTCTCAGTTTTTCAACATCGGTTGGATCAATGCTCTCCTTCACTAATAAATCAAAAATCGCTAACTCATCTTCGCTCAGATTCTCTTTAACTGCTCTTTGGTCCTCATCATCAAGGCCCTTGGCCAAATCCACTAAGTCCTCAAGAAGCTGATCAATATCGTGAGCTCCGCTATTATACTGGTTCAAAATTGCATTGAGCCTTTCCATAAAATGCAGTCTTTTTTTGTTTCTCTCCACCATTTCAGCAATTTTCCTTTCTAGTTCAGCACACATACTTTGCGCCTGTAAATTTTTATTTTCTAAACCTCCAAAGAATTCCTGTAAAGCGTTCGCATCGAGTTTGCTTAGATCTTTAACGCGCTTATGCTGGGGAATTACATAAGCTCCAGCTTGAATGGACTTATCTAGCAAATCTTCCAAGTCTCTCTGAACCTGTGAAACATCAATGCTCTGTGAACCAACATCCCTGACTCTCGAAGCAATAACACGAATAGCAACTACTTCATCATAAAAATCCTCAGCATCTGGAGATGGCAACACAGATTGATAAGCACTCTGCAAACTGCCAGCCAGATTTAAAAACATTTTCTTCTTTTCTAAATCGCCCACAATAATATTTGAATACTTCTCAATCAAAAGTAACTTTTGCTCATTAGGAACTTTCAAAAGAACTTCAATATCGATCCCATCGCCCATTAAAAATTCTTTTACCTTAAGCAGCATTTCTCTCAAATCAGCCACCAGTTCGTCTTTGCTTCTGATAATGTCATTCACTCCATTGGCAGCATAAAGAGCGAGAGCGCGTTCAATATTCTTGAATACCCCAATATAGTCAACAATAAGGCCGTTTTTCTTCCCTTCTGCCACACGATTAGCTCTAGCAATAGTCTGCATCAAAGTGTGATTTTTCAACGGCTTGTCCAAGTACAACGTGGAAAGGTTAGGCACATCAAATCCCGTCATCCACATGGCACAAACAAAAACTATACGCAGATTACTATCTGTTTTTTTGAAGACCTCTTCCAAGGATTTACCATCAATTCCTTCATTAATCCTTTTACGTAGAGGTTTCATATCAATTTCAAAGGGCTCCAAATCAGCTATCTCGTTTTGACTCTGGCTCACCACCACAGCCATGTCCACATCTTCATGGCGCTCAAGCTGCTGCTCTATTTTTCCTCTTTCGTGATCGTCTTTTGCCTTGGAAAGATCGATCCTAAGCTTTGCTAAATATCTCTGCCATTCAGCCTGTACTTTTGTATACATACGCACAGCTGTTTTCTTATCCACAGATACCACCATCGCTTTACCGTCATAGCCCCGCCCCACAAAATGCTCCACGATATCACGAGCTATGGCATTCAATCGGTCTTCACGAGTTACCAAGTGATAGAAGGTAGAAAATTCCTGTTCCAACCTCTCCTCTTCCTCGTCGTTCATATCGTAAAACTCCATCACTTTGTTCAAATCGCTCTCTAAGGCATCATTAACATTTTCCAACCTAGGTACACGATTTTCATAGAATAGAGGCACGGTGGCTCCGTCCTCTACTGATTGGCCAAAGTTGTATACCGACACATATTCTCCAAAGGTCTCACGTGTTTTCTCTTCACCATTAGCCAACAGTGGAGTGCCAGTAAATCCAATAAAGGAGGCAGTTGGCAAAGCCTTGCGCATGTTTTGAGCCATGCTGTCGTACTGGGTGCGATGAGCTTCGTCAGTCATCACAATTATGTCATCACGGGTAGAAATAGCTCCATCTATATCTTGAAACTTTTGAATTGTAGTAAAGATTTGGCGATGATCTTGAGCTAGAAGTTCATGCAAATGAACAATACTTTCAGCTCTCACTTCTTTTTCATATACTGCCCCAACGCTAGCAAATTCTTTGTAAGCCTGGCGATCCAAAGCAGAACGATCAGTTACAATTACAAAAGTGAAATTGCCCGTAAGTTTACGGAGAACCTTTTGCGAGAGATAAACCATGGAGTAGGACTTACCAGATCCCTGAGTATGCCAAAACACTCCCAGCTTACCCTCGTTCTCTTCACGATGAATCACCTTATCAAAAGCCTTATTCACGCCAAAATATTGAAAATAGCGAGGAACTATTTTCTTTGTCTCACCCTTAGATTCATCAAATAAAACGTAGTTCTCAAAGATATCCAGCATCCGCGCCTTATCGCAAACGCCTGAAATAATTGTAGATAGATCGGTTTTTGTTTCATCCTCTTCGTTTTCTGCTTTCTTCCATTCATTGAAAAACTCAAAAGGTGACGTGAGAGAGCCAAATTTATTTTCGATACCATTAGAAATGATAATTCCCATGTTGTACCAAAATAGTTTTGGTATGGTATCTTTGTAGTCACGAATATTGTCTTTATAGGCATCCACAAGGCTTTTTTGAGAAGCCTTCAACTCCAGCAGGACAAGAGGGATTCCATTAACAAACAGAATCACGTCGGGTCTGCGTGTATACATTTCACCGGTAACCCAAAGCTGTGATACACAGAGAAAATGATTATTTTCAGGATTATTAAAATCAAAAAATCTCACAGTCTCGCTTTCGCTTGCTCCGCTTTCGGTTAACGACATTATACTGGCACCATCCCGAAGGAGCTTATGTATCTCGTGATTGGCATTCACCAAGGAAAGGTGTGATCGATCACGCGTAAGCTCATCCATAGCCATTAGAAGAAGTCCCTCGGGTAGTGTAGGATTTATTTTTTGCAATGACTCTAGGAGGTATTTTTTCAGGACAACTTCGCCACGATGTTCACGGCCTAGCTTCGCGTCGTCAGTGTCTTTATAAGCATTGATATGGCAGGCAGCATCGTTCCATAGCTTTTTTATAAGGCTAAGGACAGTTTGCTCGACTAGTTGGTCTTCGGTGAATAAGTTCATGTTAGTATTTTATATAGAAATTTGCCAAAGCGTAGCCAGATTTATCTTTATCCCAATGATCATTATATTCCCATGGATACGATGGATAACTAGCTTTATTGTTATTTGCTCTTCCAAAAAGTTTAAAATCCCTTGTAGGTGCAACTAAAACCTTGTCTTTCCCTGTAAGGCTTCTTCGTAATTCATAAATAGAATCCCCATTTATTAAAATAGAAAACAAAAAAGATGAAAAAATATTCCCTCTTGGTACAGTGTTATTTTTTTTAAAATCATCATAATATGTACTTGCCTCATCTTTCTTAAAATACTTAGATGCTTCAAAACATATAGTTATTCTGTAATCAGGGTCATGATCGTCTAGACTTTGAGTCTTGAATGTGAGGTTAGCTTTTCTTATAATTAACTTTAATAGACGTAAGCTCATTTTAGGCATTTGTTCGAAGAGTCCCTCCAAAAAACTAATTGTCTGTGATCTTCTGTTTGCTCCACTCCAGATAACACGGCTAGTGCCTTCTATCTTTAGGTCTTCAGTAAAAAGATTTTTATCAAAAATTTCATCTACAAATTGTGCCAATTTCATCTCTCCATGCTCGAAAAACTCAAAATAATCAATGCACTTCAAATATGAATCAATATTTTTTTCATAATTCTCGTTAGCAATAGGCACTATTACAACAATTTTTTTAGTAAAACAGGATGTTCGCAAAAACTGTTTCAAAGTTTCCAAAAAGAAAATTCCTGCATCTCCAGATCTATCAATATCCTCAATTACTATAAATAAATCTTTTTCAATTCCTTCAAGATGCTCCCTTAATATATTCTGAATTTCATTCACTCTTGTTGCTGGAGAAGTTTCAAGAAAATGATTGAATCCTTCAATGGCTGCAAACCCAGGAATCTTAGAAAGCACTTTAATCAAGGCCTTCTTGTCATCATTTTGAGTGCCTTTGATTTTACCTTTAACTGTGGCTAATTTCTGTGGACAAATGGAACTAATAAGATCTATCACAAAGCCTTCCCATAGATCTTTGCGGTCAGGGTATTTCCATGCATCAAATTCAACCCATTGTGCAGCAGTATTACTATTCATTATTTGATAAAGCATCGTACTTTTGCCACTACCAAAAGGACCCACAAGCGAAATAACTGCAGTACCGATAATAGAATCAAGTTTACTAATGAATTTTTGGCAAAAAAGGCCAGAATCAAGCATATCATTAACTTGGCTTTTTTCTTCTAAGAGATCTTCGTTTTGGATAAAACCATTATTCATAAAATTAGCTTTAAAATTCGTTTTCCAGTTACCAATTGGGGGATAAGCAGGTCTCGCATTTCCTGAATGCCAATATTGAAAATTCTCAACTGATGTATTTGGTCATACCATTGATCCACAATTTGATCGAATTTTTTGACGGCCTCAACGTCGGGCTGAAAAACATAAAGTGCTTTAAGAAATTTGAAATGTCTTGCATAGTTGTAATTTTGTAAACCAGCGTTCAAAACAGAATAATAAAGAAGTATTTGAGGCATTCTTTCAAGATTATTTGTTTTCAACAGTTGCGTTCCGTCAGCACCACAAGCAAATGAAAAATTACAATACTTAACACACCGAGAGTGATCACCGAAGACAATGAGATTTTCATCATAAATTGCCTCTTCCTGATTAGTGTATCCTGCAAAAAAAGTCTTCCCTTGATCAATGATTGGAAATCGTCCTGTTTTTTGATACTCGTTCGTTTGTAGCTTTTGTTTTCTTTTTACGGTTTTCAACAAATCCTCGATCTTAATAATCTCCCACCCCTCTGGTATCATGCCGTACTCAGTGCCACTATCCACCATCTTTACTCTCTCATGGCCAGGGAATTTGAATTTCACAAACCACTCAGTGTAGAGAAGCTGGGCCATTTCTTCCAAAGACTTGATGCGCTTTTCGTTGTTTTCGATGAGATCATCATAGGGCGAGAGAACAGAGGAAATAGAGATCTGAGTTATGAAATTTGGAAGATCAATTTCGACTTGTCGTAACTCAGATTGTTTAATACCTAACACGGTAGTGCCGGTTCCACGTTCTTGCAATCTAGCCTGACCTATTGGAGATTTCAGAAAGAATTTTAAGTAATCACTACTTAGGACTCCTTGTTTGCCTCTTAAAGTAACTATCCTTTGAGCCAATGCTATTTTTGAATTTTTGATTTGCGCTACTTCTCCCAGAGGTGCTTCCGTTGTCAAAACAACATCACCGACCTGAGGAAAACCCCTCTTCATCCAAGATTCATAGTCTGATTCTGCTATAAACTCTCTTGGCTCTTCAATGAAGCCACCTTTAACTATTTTGGCTGTTATCAAGGGTATACCTGACGAAGTTTTCTTCGGGGTTTTCCCTCGATAATCTATCAGTGTTTCTAAAACGTCTCCTAATTTTGCTTTCTGAAAAGTCACCATATCAATAAATTGCATCTAAAAATATCCTTATTTTTATCGCAGCACCTTCTGTATCAGTCATGTCTATACTAAGTGAATATGAGTGCTGGGAACTGTCAACTAAAGACTTATAGGCCATAAGTTCTTTGAAAACGCGACTATTATTGAGTACCTTCTCAACTTTGCCAAGTAAGGCCTTGGTATCAAAAAACTCATTGCTAGAGTCTTTTATCTCATTTTCTCTGTTTAGCTTCTGAAATTTTCTAACTATAGACAGAGGTAAAATTCTCCTTAACAGAAGGATACCTGCATAGGGTTTACCATTTTGATAATTAAAATTAAATTCGTCACATAGTACAGCTATATCCTTTGGAATTTTCTTTATCAGAGTAGCAGGAAATATTTGAACTTTTTTAATGGGCTCTGGTTGAGCTTTATTTTTTTCTTCACTAATGTGATTTTCACCTGGAAATTCCAAGGGCCCTATATTGCTAGCGGGTTTTCCTTTAGATGGCGGCAAAGTTCTTGGTGACGTGTCAATGCTTGCACGAAATTCTTGAAAAGCAACATTTCCAAATTTTTCACGCAAAGCATCCAAGCTGTAAATATCCCCAACTACTCTTATTCCGCCATTTCCGAAATGTAAAAACCAATTTTCATGATCTCCTTCAGTTACAAGGATTGAATGAGCAGGAGTAAAACTAACGGAATAACTTTTTTTATTATTCAAGTTTTTCTCTTCAAAAACCTGGTAACCAATGTTTTGCCATTCGCTTAGGTAGCTAACTACTTCTTCGTTGCTAAGGCTTGTTTTGGGTAGTTGAGGGAACATAATTTATTTATAAAATTTTCTCCCAATCCTCCATAATCTTTTGCTCTAGGCCATGTGCCTCTTTCGTTAGTGAGGTAAATTCGCCCATCAGCTCTTTCATACGGGCATCAAAGTCCACATCGCTCATTTCTTTTTCTACAATCTCCACGTAGCGCCCGGGATTAAGCGAATAGTCATTGTCGCGTACTGCATCTAGAGTTACAATTTTGCATCTGCCTTTAATGTCTTCGTACTTTCCGTAGCCATCTTCTTCACGATAGCGTCGGACAATTCCGGCAATTTCATCTATTTGCTCGTCGGTCCAGGTGCTATGAGCACGGTCAATTTCGGTGAAAATATCTTGGGCGTTTATAAATAGGATTTTATTTTGTCTTTCTGTGCCGTGTTTGCGCTTATCAAAAAACCAGAGTGTGCATGAAAGAGTTGCGTTTAAAAACATATTAGTTCCAACAGAAACAATTACATCCACCATCCCAGACTCTACCATCTTTTGGCGTATTTCCTTTTCTGCATTACCAGCATCGCTGGCTGAGTTAGCCATAACAAATCCTGCACGTCCTTGAGGAGAAAGCGCGCTTAAGAATATCTGCATCCACAAATAATTGGCATTGCTGATTTCATTCTTGCCAGTTAACGGTAATCCTAAGTAATAACGTGGGTCACCCTGCAATCGAGCAGGGTCAATTACCATCTGTTTATTCTTGTCCTTACCCTTCACGTTGAAAGGGGGATTTGCTAGCACAAAATCAAACTTTCCTACGCTTTCAAAAGGATCTTCGTAGAAACTGTTTATTAGAGCAATCTTTCCGGAAAGTCCATGAATGGCCAGGTTCATCTTTGCTACGCGTACATTAGCTTCTCCTTTTTCTTGGCCATATATTGCCACCTGTTCCATTACTTGGGATTTTTTATTGCTATGTTCAGCTACAAAGCGTGCCGACTGCACAAACATACCTCCACTACCGCAGGCAGGGTCAAAAATTCTACCATGATATGGCTCTATCACTTCTACCAGGAGCTTCACAATTGATTGAGGAGTAAAAAACTCTCCTCCTCTTTGCCCTTCAGAGCGGGCAAATTGTCCTAAGAAATATTCATAAATTTCACCGAAGGCGTCGCCTTCGATGTCCTCTGGGATTTGATTAAAGTTTTTTAATAGTGTGATGAGAATTTTAGTATTTTCATCTGCTTTTCTGGAAAGCTCTGTGTACTGCTTAGGGAGTACGCCGGCGAGATCACTATTATGTTCTTCAATTGCCTTCATGGCTTCGTTGATAGCTTTACCAATATTGTCAGCTTCGGTAAGACTCAAGAGATAGGAGAAAGTTGCTGTTTCAGGGATGTAAAGTACACCCTTAGATTTATAGTCATCTGGTGTAACTGGCCGAATGCGTGAACTTTGCGCTTCCTTACGTTCTGCTTCAATCTCTAATTTGGCTCTTTTGAACCTCACATCAGCAAACTTCAAGAAGATCAGTCCAAGAACCGGCTCTGTAATTTCATTTAATTTTAAACTTCCATTTGCACGTAGCTGTTCTGCCGCCGCCCAAAGCTTTTCTTCGAGGTGTTTGCGATGATTGACCATAAAATTTGCAACAAAAAATAGCAAGTTTATGCTAGTGGGTTGGGAATGAGAATGCAAACTGTATGAAGGAGTTCAAGTTGATTAAGACTTAAAAAGAGGGTGCAGATTTCCTCGAAACAAAGAAATTACGAAAAAAGCGTACTTATGTACGTGTTTGAGTGATTTCTGCAGATGAGGGGAAAGATGCCCCTCTTTTTAAGTCTTGGAGCGGGTGGCGGGAATCGAACCCGCGTCAATAGCTTGGAAGGCTATGGTAATGAGCCATTATACGACACCCGCGATTTCAAAGGTTTTTTGCTCCAGAACTTTAGCGAAATCATTATGAAAACGCAAGAACATTTGGAGAAGACATTGGCAACTACTTTCATTTGCATTGACTAGTCAAATTCAATAGAATCGCTACACAAAAGTAAAATAATGCATGGTGAAGGACAAAAAAAATATCGTTGAGAATGTCGACGAGGAGCCAAAAATAGGAAAAGGAAGGATGAGAAGTTTAATTACTTTCAAGAACGTAGTGATTGGCATTTTCGCATTTCTATTCATCGTTCAATACTTCCAAATTCAAAATGCCTTTGGGACTTTTTCCTTTTTACAGGGCAGAGATAGCTCCTTGATCACTGAAATTGGCCAAATTAAGCAGGCATACACCGATGTGGGGGCCGACCTTAAGGAGGTGCGTGAGTTCTTGCGCATGCCTACTAAGGACTACCTTACAATTGGTGACGATGCGAGTGATGCTGGTGATGATCAAAACAAGGATCAACTACAGTTGGCACTTTTTAAATATGTAGACTATCTAGCCACCAACAAGAATCTAGACAAGAATCTAGCTAAAAATCGTTCCTTCCTTGAAAACCTAAACTCATCAAAACCTTTTGAGGAATTTGCCACTACCCAGGGCCTAAAGAAGAGCGATTTTGTTGAAAGCGATACCGGCATGACCCTAAGCCTGAAAGACCAAGCCGATAATGTAATCGTGTATTTTTACCTGGATAAAACTGAGGCCACCTTATATAGGAAGACAATTTTAGAGAAAAAGGTCGTAACAGAAGAGAGTCAGGAGGCTTTTGAAAATGGCTTGAAGGACTTCATTGTCAACAATAAGTCCGCCCTGGTTAATGCAATCAATAAAGTTGCTCTCTTCAAGCAGCAGGTTGCAACGGCAATCAATTCAGTCGAAACAAAAAAAGCAGTAGAGAGCTTGAAAATCTCAATTGATCCAACTCCAAAAGAGGCAGATGGTAAAATCGTGTACTCAATATACAACAGCACTTCAGATCTAACTGGGGAAATTGTTATTGCATCAGCTAACGGAAAAATGAGTTTGATTGATATGAATAATTCACAATTTACCGTTGAGGTGACTGAGTTAACAAAATCTTTGGTGCCGTTTATAAGCAAACTGGATACGAAGACAAGCATAGAGAAGAAGGTTCTGTCCGTGCTAAGTGAGGTGCAAAATACAATTAAGGACAAGGGCTTTCAGGTGTTGCTTGAGCAAAATGGTCTAACAATTACCGAGAAATATAGAGAAGATGACTTTCGTTACTATTTTGATTTGAGTGATAAGAGTGGCAATAAAATTAGCGCGATAGCGATAGAAAAAACTACGGGAGTGATCAATATTGTCCATCCGGATGGCACCAACTCAGAAAACCTCCTCTTCTTTGATCCAGAGGTTAAAAAAAAAACTCTAAAGATTCCAGATAAGTTGCCTGCTTTTAGCAAGGAAGCTTCACATGACAAGGATACATTCAATATCCTTATTGCGGGTAAAAATGGCAGTTTGGTGGATACCATGATTTTTGCGCATATAAACGAAAAGACCAAAGATATTAGAATGATTAGTATCCCTCGGGATCTTCATTTTAATGGCCGGAAGATAAATGCATTTGCCAATTCATATGGCATGCCAGAACTTTGCAAAGCGTTGAGCAAGCTTACCGGCTATCAGCTCGATAAATATATTGTAATAGATATGTACGCCTTTATTGACGTAGTGGACTTGATTGGTGGCGTGGATGTGCATTTGGATAAGGCGGTGGTAGATCCTACCTACAAGGTAATTGACAATGGTATTACTAGCACACTACATTATGAGCCTGGGGACTATCATCTAGGAGGGAAACAGGCGCTTAGATTAGCGCGTACGCGACATACTAGTTCTGATTTTGCCCGGGCTGAACGACAGCAGATGATACTTGAAGCCCTGCAGAGCAAGGCTCGAAATTTTGGCTTTGGTGATTCTGATACTATTTATCAAATAGCAAAAACGGTGCTTGCCAAAACCGAAACTGACATTAGCTTGGAAGATGCGATCGTTTACTATTTTCGCTATCAAAATTACGACATTAAATCAAATGACGTAATGTCCTCCGGAAATATTCTTTATTCTCCCCCATATATAACTGCCGAAAATTGTGCTGCAACTGTAGCCTCCACTGGAGACACCAGCTGTCAGGGTGCAAATCATGCCTATATCTTGATCCCTCGTGATGAAAAATGGGATTTGATTAAATGGTTTTTCAAGGAGAAGTTTGAGGCCTAAGCATGGAGCGCAGAGACTTTAAATGAGCCAGCGATGGACCTTTTATTTTTGTTGACTTCAAACCGAGGAACCTATACCCTAGGTTGTAGGTATTAACAATCCATATGAAAACAATTCCAGTTAAAAAGGCTAAGGCCTTGAAATGTGCAAAGCAGGCGCAGGGCACGTTAAACAAGGTGGCGCAAATGGTGGAGGACAACCACTACTGCCCCGAAATAATTCAGCAGGTTGATAGTGCCATTGGTCTGCTAAAAACCGCGAAAAGGGAGCTTCTTGCGGGCCACTTAGATAGCTGCGTGGCTGATCAAATGAAGACTGACAAAGAAAAGGCCATCAAAGAGTTACTAAAAATTTATAACCTTTCCAGCTAATGAAAATTTCGCAAACATTGAAGGTAAAAGGAATGCATTGTGCATCCTGTGCTGGAATTATCGAAAAGACGCTGAAAAAAACGGAAGGCGTGGAAATGGCTGAGGTAAATTATGGCACGGAGACGTTGAAAATCACTTTTGATAGTGAGAAGCTGGGAATTGAGGAGTTGGGCAAAAATATTGATAAACTGGGCTATAAGTTGGTGATGCCGATGGAGGTTGGAGAGCAGGCGGCAATGAGTGGAGCTGGCGATCACTCTATGAATATGGGCATGAGCCAGTCGAAAGAGCAAAAACTAGAAGAACTAAAATCACTGCGAAATAGGGTGATTTCCGTCATTCCGTTGGCGGTGATTAGCATTTTTATTATGGGCTGGGAGACAATGGCGGAGCTACAAATGATAGCGCCTCCCACTGTATTCTGGATGGAATTTTTCCATCACCTAATGCCTATCTTTGCCACCTATGCGTTGTTTGTAGTGGGGCAGCCGTATCTTGTGGGCGTGTATCGTTTTTTGCGCTACGGGACTGCAAATATGGACACTTTAATTGGAATTGGTACTTTGGCGGCCTTCATTTACAGCTTTGTTTTGACGGCTTTTGAGGAGACGCTAAGGCCATTTTTAAATGTGGACCAGACCTATTATGATGTGTCGATTGTGGTGATTGCCTTTATTAGTTTGGGGAAATACATGGAGGCGAGGTCGAAGCTGAAGACTGGAGATGCGATTGAAAAACTTTTGAATATGCAGGCGAAGACGGCCCTAGTGGTGAGAAATGGCAAAGAGATGGAGGTGGCGGTGAGTGAGGTGGTGCATGGAGATATTATTGTGGTAAAACCGGGATCGAAGATTCCGGTGGATGGGATGGTAGTGGAAGGAAGTTCCTTTGTGGACGAGGCGATGGTAACAGGAGAGCCGATGCCAGTGGAAAAGAAAATGGATGACAAAGTGGTGGCCGGTACGATCAATACCAATGGCACCTTCAACTTCAAGGCCACGAAGGTGGGAAGTGAAACTTTGCTGGCTCATATCATCAAGATGGTGGAGGAGGCGCAGGGTAGTAAGGCTCCAATTCAAGCGCTGGCGGATAAAATTTCGGCCGTGTTTGTGCCGATTGTGCTGGTGATTGCCTTTCTGACTTTGGGGGCCTGGCTCGTGGTGGGAAGTCAATACTTGGGCTTTTCTCAGGCCCTTTCTTCTGGATTAGCTTCGTTTGTGGGGATACTGGTGATTGCGTGTCCGTGTGCATTGGGCCTGGCCACACCGACGGCTATAATTGTGGGTGTTGGCAAAGGTGCGCGTGAGGGAATTTTAGTGAAAGATGCGGCAACTTTGGAGAGGCTGCATAAGGTAAATGTGGTGGTAGTGGATAAGACTGGAACAATTACGAAGGGACGTCCTGAACTGATTTTGCTGGAGCCCGCGGCTGGGATGAAAGAAAAGGATGTGCTTAAAATTATGGCTTCGCTTGAGGCGAAATCGGAGCATCCGATTGCGCACGCGGTGGTGAAATATGGTCGAGAAAAGGGAGTGGAGATGGCGGAGGTGAAGGGTTTTGAAATCATCAAAGGCAAGGGATTGAAGGGACAAGTAGATGGCAAAGAATACTTTGTGGGGAATGTAAAAATGGTGGAGGAGATGGGTCTGAAAATTGATAATGAGAAGGTGGAGAAAAGTACGAAGCAGGGAAAGACTCCCGTAATTCTGGCGGATGGCAAGATGGTGCTGGCGGTGGCGATGGTGGCAGATGCGCTTAAGCCGGAGGCAAAGGAGGCCGTGGCACGACTTCACAAATTAGGCGTAAAAGTGGTAATGCTCACTGGCGATGACAAAAACACTGCACGCTATATTGCCGATCAGGTGGGCATTGATGAGGTAGTTGCTGAAACGTTGCCACAGGATAAGTTGGCTAAAATTAAGGAATTACAGGCTCAAGGATTGATAGTGGCGATGGCTGGTGACGGAGTAAACGATGCTCCGGCGTTGGCCCAGGCTGATGTAGGAATTGCTATGAGCACGGGAACGGATGTGGCTATTGAATCGGCCGGAATCACTCTTTTGAATGGAGATATTTCTAAGCTAGAAAAGGCTATTCATCTATCAAAGTTAACAATGAGAGGTATTAAGCAAAATCTCTTCTGGGCCTTTATCTACAATATTATCGGCATTCCATTGGCCGGCGGGGCATTTTATCCAATATTCGGTTGGCTTCTTAATCCGGTATTTGCTGGATTCGCAATGGCCTTCTCAAGCGTTTCTGTTGTAACTAACTCACTTCGTATTAAAGCTAAAAACTATAAATATGGCACATCAAATACATAAACTGCATGTAAAAGGAATGCACTGCAATGCCTGCGTGCTACTCACGGAATGCGAACTTGCGGATCACCCAAAAGTGGCTTCAGCAAAGTCTAATCTGAAAAACGGCATGGTAGAAATCGAAGGAGATTTTGGCGAAATGACGCTCGAGGAGATTGCTCAAGAGCTCACTACCCTACTCTCAGAACACTCACTTTCGGTGGAGCAGCAAAAGAAAGAGGTAAGGTGGAGAGAATTTGCCATTGCTGTGCCCGTTGCTATTAGTTTTTTGGCACTGTTTGCCTTGTTACAAAAACTGGGTGTGGTGAACTTAGTTAATTCAGAAAATTTCAATTACGGAACGGCCTTTTTGATTGGTATCGTGGCCTCGCTTTCCAGCTGTATGGCGATCGTGGGAGGCCTGCTACTTTCTATGTCGGCCACCTTTGCGAAAGAGGGCGATAAGGTGCGACCACAGATACTATTTCACGCCGGAAGGATCGTGGCATTTTTCCTGCTTGGTGGAGTAATTGGAGCTCTGGGTTCGGCCTTTCAATTGGGCATTATGGGCACTTTTGTGATGGGAATGATAGTGGGACTGGTAATGCTGGTTATGGGGATAAATCTTTTGGACATTTTCCATTTTACAAAACGATTAATACCTGGGATGCCAAAAAATTTTGCTAAAAGAGCCTTGAGTATAACCAAAATGAACCACACTCTTACACCAGCTTTAGTGGGTATTGCTACCTTCTTTTTGCCATGTGGATTCACTCAGTCGATGCAGCTTTATAGCCTTTCTACCGGTAGTTTTTTACAGGGCGCACTTACGATGTTGGCCTTTGCGCTAGGCACTTTGCCAGTACTATCCATGATTAGCTTTAGCTCGATGGCAACTACCACGAGTACAAAATCCGGAATTTTCTTTAAAAGCGCCGGACTAATTGTGATCATGTTTGCGGTTTTTAATATTATCAACAGCCTGGTAACAATCGGAGTGATTGCGCCAGTGTTTAACTTTTAAATATGACTAAATATTTAATTATCGGTTCTGTGGCGGTTTCAATTTTCCTTATTAGTGCAGCCATGTTTGTTTCCCCTGGTGGCAGTGGCAAGAATAGTGGCGGAAAAAACCTAAACAACGTAACCACTGAAAGTGGCAAACAGGTTATCGAGATTAGCGCACGTGGTGGCTATTTCCCTAGGATATCTCAGGCTAAGGCGGGTGTAGATTCAGTGATAAAAATGACTACAAATGGTACGTTTGATTGTTCATCTTCAGTAATTATCCCCTCTTTAAATTATCAGAAAAATTTACCTATGACTGGAGAGACCTTGATCGATCTTCCAGCCCAACAGGCAGGCACAACGTTGCAGGGATATTGCGCCATGGGGATGTACAATTTTCAGGTGGAGTTTGAATAAAAACTGGATTTAATGGTGGGTTTGTGGTATAATTTTGTGATGTCACCGAGCCCAAATTTAGAAAAACCCATATGACAAACCCACAACTAACACCACAGGCAGCTAATAATGACGTAGAAGTGAAAGTGACACAGGAGCATGCTGATAAGGTGATTGCGTCAGTTGAGGGTGATACGGCTAAACGGGCAATGGATGCCTTGAATGATCCTGAAAGGGAAAATCTACAGAGAGCCATTGATATAGTAAACGCGAAATTTGGTGATAGATTAAAGGTTAATTTAAATGAACTATTGTTTAGGAAGCTCGCGGGGGATCGCGTAGGCGAATCCAGAAGTGAGGGAGTGATTGTTGATCCCATCATGCTACTGCATCCGGCCGCCAGGTTGGCACATGTGATTGCGCATGAATTGGCGCACCAAAAAGGCGAAGTGGATCCTGAGGGAATGGTGGAGAGCTATGTGGCCCTTTTCTTCCCTGAGGGAGACTTGGAACACAGCTATGATCAGGCGCAGGTAGACTTTAGAGAATTAGCGAAGAGAATGACCGTAAATGAGAGCCAGGATGGCATGATTGAGAAAATTTATGAGTGGTATGCGGAAGAGAGGTATGAGGAAATTTATCAGAGATATGCGGACACTTATATGAGTGGACTCGAAAGTGATGCTAAAAAGGAGGAGGCGTTTAGTTTTTTCTTGAATGTATTCCCAGAGCTAGAATCTAATGGAGATGGGTGGATGGATGTGCAAGAGGTGGCGCAAGATGAGGTATTTGAAGATTTAGTAGATTAGTCAATAGCACTCGCTTCGCTTCGTGCTTATCGCTATAATTGCTCCGCACTTAAGCGGTTTTTATGGATCTACGAAAAGGACAGGTAGTGGAATTGGAGATTTTGTCTTTGGCATTTGGCGGGGCGGGAATTGGCAAATACGATGGTTTGACGGTTTTTGTGCAGGGCACGATGCCGGGCGATAAGGTAAAGGCGGCGTTTACGCGGATTAAAAGCAACTTTGCGGAGGCGGACTTGGTGGAAATCGTAAAAGGGGCGGCGGATCGCAAGGAGCCGGTTTGTGAATATTTTGGGCTTTGTGGCGGCTGCCAGTTGCAGTTTATGCCTTATGAAAAACAGCTAGAGATTAAGAGGCAGCAGGTGGTGGATAGCTTTGAGAGGATTGGGAAGATTTATGGGGCGCCGGTGCGGGAAGTTCTAGGGGCGACGGGGAGCCAGGGACCGGCGGGCAACGGACCGGCGGGCGAATACTTCTATAGGAACAAGATGGAGTTTTCTTTTGGTTATGACAAAGAGATGAATTTTCGTTTTGGGATGCACATTCCGGGCCGGAGGTTTGATATTTTTGATATTGAGAAATGCTATTTGCAGTCGGAGTTTACTAATCAAGTAGTGAATCAGGTGCGGGATTTTGTGAAGGTACGCGAATGGGTGCCATTTAAATTTTCATGCGGCGAGGGATTTTTGAGACAACTAATTATGCGCGAAGGAAAGCGCACCGGCGAGGTGATGGCTATTTTATATACATCAGATGATTTGCCGGTGGATTTTGAAAAGGAACTGGAAAAAATGGTAGATGAGCTAAGGAAAATTGAAATGGAGGGGAAAAAGTTAACATCCTTCTATTGGCTAACGGTGATTAGCAAGAGAGGTGTCCCCCGCCAGGTGAAGGAAAAACTGATATTTGGAAAGGAGGCAATGACAGAGGAAATGATTTTGGGCGGAGGGGAAAAACTGGCTTTTGATATTTTGCCGCAGGCATTTTTCCAAGTTAACACCTTGCAGGCTGAGGTACTTTATAGTCAGGTAGTGGAGATGGCAGGACTTGGGGTGGGCGCGAGCGCCGGGGCCGACCGCAAACTGATCTATGATCTATTTTGCGGCACGGGCACGATCGGGCTGTTTTTAGCCAAATATGC
>CAYHGX010000022.1:0-5139 GCA_964356355.1 uncultured Candidatus Peribacteria bacterium
CCAAGTTCTATTGTTCCATCATATCTGCCGATTTCATCATTACTTGGGGTGTAGGTGCCGAAATCGGGATTTTTTTGAAAATATTCTTTTTGTGTGCCTCGTGTTGTTTCTTCTGTACCAAGTTTTTCGATGTATCTATCAACTGCTTTTTTGCCTTCTGGTGTTTTGTCTTCCGGTTTTGTTTCTGTGCCATCGAGAATGCGGAATTTGTCTCCGGTGTAGGTGGCGGCGTAGGTGCCATCTTCATATAAAAAGGCAGCGCGGCCGGTTCCAAGTGTGCCACGGGTGGCTTTTTTAGTGATGCCATCCTTTGAAACTAAAATCTGTGTAATGTCTGGATCGAGTAAAATATCACCGAGACCGATATGCATTTCATGGCTGCGACCTTTAGAATCTGAGCCCATTTTTTGATAGTTGAGTGCGTGCCAATCATTGGCGCTTTCCTGGGTATATGCGCGCATGCGGCGGGCAGTTTCCTCTTTGAGATTTACTACTTGTTCCTCTGGTTTTTCTTCGCTTTTTTTTGTTTTTAAGAGGCGAGAATTGGTACGAATGTCGGTGATTTCTGATTTGCGAAGGGTATTGCGATCGCTCTCTGGGTCTTGAGTTTCTGCGGCCGCGGAGAGTGCTTTGATTTTTTTGTCGTAACTGCCATGAAGCGCTCCGGCTTTTCCTTCGGGTGTTTCCAGAGCTTGCGCTGATTTGGTTCCTTCAGTTTCACGGGCTTGTTGAGCAGCTTTGTAGATGTTTGTAGCTTCCCAGGCTTTTATTGCATCATTCTTTTCTTTTGGAGCTGGAGCTTCTACTTCTTTTGGTTTTTGTACTTCGCTCATTTTTTGTTTTATATTCTCTATATTTTAGCATAAAATGCGGTTATTAACAATCCTGTATATGAATAAAAAACTTTTAGTGACGATTTGTGTGGCGATTTCCTTGGGATTTACGGCTTGTGGAAGCAGTGATAGTACGGAATCTAATTCAACTGCTACGGTTGGAAAGGTGGTTTATGCGGGGAGTGATTTTCAATTGCTTACTCCACAGGATTGGGAGAAATTGGAAAAGGCTGATTTTACGGCTGCGGTTTCTTCGGATATAGTGGTGGCTTTTCGCAATAATGTGAAGAGTGATTTGTTTACTGCGAATGTGAGTATTAGTAAAACGGTATTGGATAAGGAAATGACTTCTGCTTATCTGGCTGCGAGTACTTTGAGTAAGGCAAAGGTGAAGTTGGTGGGCTTTGCGCAAGGTGACGAGAGTGAAATTGATGTAAATAAGGGGACGGAAAAGGTGAAGGCAAAATTGGTGCATTTTTCTGGTCGAAAATCGGCAAGTGATCCGGTGGTGCAGTTTGATGAACTTTTTGTGGTGGATGGAGATACGCTTTTTCTGCTTACAGGAGCCTATTTAGCTACCGAGGACGAAAGCGTTGTCAAACAGGTGGGTGAGATGTTAAACTCCTTCGCGTTGAAGTAGGCGCCATCGCCAAGTGGTAAGGCAGAGGTTTGCAAAACCTTTATACCCCGGTTCAAATCCGGGTGGCGCCTCCAACTTGAAACCTTTAAGAAAGGTTTCAACGCTTCCAAAATATCGGATACTCTCAAAAAGTGTTTTCACTAAGCTTCGCTTTTTAGGTCTGCAGGGAACCACGAGACCTCCAGCCCTAAAAAGCTACGCTCGTTCTGACACTTTTTGTTCGTGGTTTATTATATGATTTGTACGCTTATTTCGGGATTTTTTTGTTTCAAGCAAATCTGAGGCCTTTCTGTGATTTTGAAGCCTCTTGAAAAGAAGCTGCCATTTTAGTTTTAATCATGTTTTCTTTCTTGCTATGAAATCGAAAGCTGTTTATCATTATGTCGCTTAATAACAGTCAAAAGTATGTCATACTTGGTGATATTTACACAAGAAAAAAATGGGTGTTTTTCGGCGTCTGTGCCGTCATTGCCAGGATGTTTTTCTCAAGGAAAAGATTTGAAAGAGGTTAAAAAAAATATAAAAGAGGCTATTGAGTTATATCTGGAAGATGAAAAACCTCAGAAAACTGCACAATTTGAAATGCAAATAATTGGTTCTGTTGACGTTACTGTAAAGAGATAATATGCCTAAATCTTTCCGCTCTATCTCAGGGGAGAAAATGGTAAGAATACTTGGAGAATTAGGCTTTTTGGAGGTTTCGCAGAAGGGTAGTCACATTAAGTTGAAGAGAAAAATAAACAGTGAAACGATAATTGTGATAGTCCCAAATCATAAAGAGTTAACTCCGGGGACATTTAAAAATATTATTAGAACTGCAGGTTTGACGTTAGAAGACTTTGATGTGCTTCAAAGTTAAAGGATAAATAATTTTAAGTTTTTATGGCTTTGAATAAAGCAATACTGAGGGAGAGGCGGAATCTCACTGAAGACGTAATTGAGCTCGAGTTTCAGGGGGACAGCGGATTTGTGGCTGAGGCTGGGCAGTTTATTACCTTTAAGGTTACGGATAAGGTGCCGCCCTGTTTTAGGGCTTATTCACTGGCTTCTAAGCCTGTTGAAGGCAAATTTGATTTGTGTGTGAAGGTTGTTGAGGGAGGACGGGCTAGTAATTGGCTTAATGATCTGGAAATTGGTGCTGAGTTGGAGTTTTTGGGGCCGAGCGGAAAGTTCATTTTCCAACCAGGAGTAAAAAATCACTTATTTGTGGCTACAGGAACTGGAATTGCACCTTTTAAGGCGATGCTTGGGGAGTTGATTTTGAAACATCCTCAGGAGAAGTTTACTTTGCTTTTTGGTGTACGCCATATGAGCGATGCTTTTTATAGCGAGTATTTTGAGAAATTGGCCAATAGCTGTGATAATTTTAAGTTTATTTTAACTTTGTCTCGGCCGGAAAATGAGGAGTGGCAGGGGAGTAAGGGCAGGGTAACTCAGGCTTTGCCTGGTTTAGGGCTAGTGGCTGCGGATACTGATGTTTATATTTGTGGTTTGAAGGTGATGATTGAGGAGGTAGTTGGGCAGCTCAAAACGATCGGCTTTAGTGAGGAGCAGATTCATTTTGAGAAGTATGATTAGGAACTTCTGAAAAACGCACACTACTGCGTTAACTGCGTCGCTTATTTGTCGCCGTATAAGGTAATACGGCTTCTGCATAAGCTCCTTGTTTCCTTGTATTGCACTGTTTTTGAGAAGTTCCATAGCTCTACTGAATATCCAGGTTACTTAGGACTGAGTAGAAAATTTCGATTTGTTGTTCCATATTGAAATCATCGGCTTTGGCGGAGCCGAAGACACTTTTGTCGTAATAATGGAATTCTACGATCATAGTGCGGTTTTCATTGATTACTAAAAATCCATATTGGACGTTTAAACCTTCTGCTCCGAGAAGAAATAATTTGCCTTTGTGATTGGCTTGATTGAAGGGAATGGATTCTAGGTTTTGCAATTGTTTGGCGGCGATGGCCATTTTCATGCTGATGTTTTCAACTGTGAATTTGATGGAGAGGTTTTGGCGTTTTTCGGGATTTTGTCCGGAAAAATCGCTTGGAACTGAGTGCTCTGGGGCTACAAGAAGTACTCCTCCACCATCAACTGCTCGGCCTTGTGGCTCGGCATCAAAAATATCTTGAGGATACTCTACTGCGAAGCCGAGAACTTGGTCTTCGTAGGTGGCCCAGGTGCTTTGGACTGGTGGTTTTTGTGTATTATCGACAACTGGAGGATTGCTTGTGTTTGGCTTGTCTGAGACGTTGTTTGTGGTGACCGGTGGGGGAGTGGTGGTGTCGGTGTTGTTTGTTGGTGCAACCGGGGCAGTTGGGGTTTTTGAGTTTTGGGAAGAGAGATAATAGCCGCCGAATCCTAGGACTGCGAGGATTAAAATTATAAGTAAGCTGTTTGTGGCTTTTTGGTTGCTCATAAAAAGGGGTTAGTTTCGTTGTTTAGAACGTATTTTGATGGAAGGTGTTTCAGTCATTTGGTGGTGCCCGGGGCGGGAATCGAACCCGCACACTATCACTAGTACAGGATTTTAAGTCCTGCGTGTCTACCAATTCCACCACCCGGGCAGTATGAGAGGTGCTTGTGTATTTTTCCTGTTTATCCCAACAAAATCAATCTTTTGAGGCTTAGGGCTATTGAGTCTGCCTCCTATTTGTGTTATAATGATATAATTTGGGAATAAAAAACAAAATAAAAACCGAAATATGTCTGAAACAAACAACAACCTGGGAATGCCAAATTTAGACAATGGCCCAGAGGTAAGCCCTGATTCTGGGGTGGCTCCTGTGGGTGCTCCGGTGCTGGTTGAGAGTGGATCTAAAATGCGTTTGATGATTTTGGCTGGAGTTGTGGTGGCAATGATTGCGTGTGGAGGTTTGTATTATGTCTTTGGTTATAGTGCAGACAATGATGTGCCTCCTTCGATTGATATGGGTGGAAATAGTTTGCAGGGTTTTACTAAATTGGATGCAGCGCATAAGGGTTTTGTTGAATATAATAAGGGGAGCGATGTTGCGGATTTTGATGCAATGGTAGCGGCGAATGCCGATATTTTGGGAGATCCTGTGCCTCTTCATGCAGGCTTGAACTATGTTTATGCTTATGCGGATGGAGCGGATACGGTTACCGTGGAGGAGCTTACTCAGTGTATTAATCCTGAGGTGGAGCATGTGTTGATTATTCAATATGATGAAACTAAAGAAAAGTTTCGTACTTATCCTATAGGGCCATTTGGTGTGCAAACCGTAGAGATGAAGGGTAGTGATAAACTTGCAGCAGGAAAGGGAATTATAATTATCGCGGACAAGCCGGGGGAGGCCTATTGCGTGGCTTCGGCTACCGAAAAGTCTGATAAAGCATTGGATGAAGTGATTGAGGCGGATGTGGAGGGATGGGTGCTAGTGGCGGCGAATGAGGCTAATTTGAAGGATGCGGTGACGGATCGAGTGAAGAAGGCCTTTGTGCTTAATAGTGATAATCAATTTGAAAAGGTAGAGGCTCGGGATTTTGATCATGCGATGGGCGGAAATAAGCCTTATCTTGTGTGGTTGAAGGTGGGGGCTGAGGCGGAAGTGGTGGCTGAGCCAGAAGTGGTTGCTGACCCGGAGGTGGTAGCTGATCCAGAGGTTGTTGCTGATCCAGAGGTTGTAGCTGATCCAGAGGTTG
>CAYHGX010000022.1:5239-15592 GCA_964356355.1 uncultured Candidatus Peribacteria bacterium
GTAGCTGATCCAGAGGTTGTTGCTGATCCAGAGGTTGTAGCTGATCCAGAGGTTGTTGCTGATCCGGAAGTTGTCGCTGATCCAGAGGTTGTTGCTGAGCCGGAAGTTGTCGCTGACCCAGAAGTAGTAGCTGATCCAGAGGTTGTTGCTGATCCAGCGCCGCGGCCTGCTCTGACGTTTGGTGGAAATTTAGTTGATCAATACCGTGGTGTTGTTACTCCACCTCAATATCATGCTGAGGTTACTTCTTTGGATACTGGGGATGGAACTTTACTTAATATGATACAGTTAAATCCTGATGAATTCCAGGCGGCTCTTTTAGCTGCAATGTGTGGGTTTAATAAAGAGAGTGATGGTGATTTAGTGAATTATATTGTTTTGGTATTGAGTAGTGTTGGATTTCCAGTAAACAGTTTGTCGGATTTTGTTGCTGTGCAGGCTGATCCTGAGGTAGCTGCTTTGATGTCTGCTATTCAGCCTCAAGTAACTGCTTGTGTGGCAGATGCAAATGCCAAGTTGAAGGAGGCTGCATTAGCAGTTTTGAATTTTGCTACTGAGGTGACTGCCTCTGGTGGACTTGAGGCAACATGGATTCCTATTCCTACTTTCATGGAGAACGCGGTTTCTTCTTATATTGTGAGATATGCCGTTTGTACTGATGCTGGAGGTTCTTCCTGTGGAGAGACTACGGAGGTGCTTGATGTAATGTCTTCTCCTTATGTTTTTTCTGATTTAGTAGTTGGGTCTTATTATAAAATTCAGATAGGGGTGGTTACTGTTGGTAATAATAATCCAGACTTTACAGACCTTTTGATGACGGCTGTTATTCCGGCTGGCGTTCCTGCCTCTTAAATAAACAAAAATGAAAAATGTGAATAATAAATCTAGGACTCTGATGTTGGCCGGTTTGGCTGCTGTGATGGTGGTGGCCGGAGGGGTTTATTATTATTTTAATGACGTGGATGTTCCTCCTACTTTGAGCTTTGGTGGGGCTGGAGTGCAGGGTATGCTTGAGGATGGTGAACAGGGATTTTTGGAATATGAGGACGGCGATGAGGCGGATTATAAGGATTTTATCTCAGGATATAAGGATGATAATGTTGATGCTGAGGTGATGAGGCTACATTCTGGTGTGAATAATGTTTATGTGCCTGAGGAAATTTCTGTGGAGGATTTGAGTAAGTGTATTGATCCGGAGGCTGGAAGAGTGCTTTTTGCTCAGTGGGATGCCAAGGAGGGCAGCTTCATGGTGTACCCTGAGGGCCCATTTGCGGAGACTACAACTGTGGATACCGATTATAAATTTAAAAAGGGAAGCGGGTTGGTGGTGATTTCTCGACATAGTGCGGATAGCTGGTGTTTGGCGGCTGCGGATACGAAGTCTAGTGTGGCGGTGGTTGCTCCGATGGCTGCAGATCAGGATGGATGGGTGCTTTTGCCTTCAAATAATGGGAAAGTTGCGGATTTCATTGAGCCGTTTAATGATCGTGTTTTGAAGGTGTGGAAGATGGTAGGGGACAATGAATTTGAAAGGGTGAGGGAGGATGATTACGATCAGGATCTTGGCGATTATTATCTGCTATGGCTGAAGCTTGAAAAGGCGCAAGAGGTAGCCGTGGACGATAATCATTATGTGCCAACGGGAGTGGAGGCTGATTATAGTAAGGAAGGAAATAATTCGCAGATAATTTTAACTTGGGATCGTGCAGCGGCTAGTGAGCAGGTAGTGGATTATTTGGTGAAGGTGTACAAATGTGTGGGGGATCTTTGTGACCATACTGGTTATTTTGCTGAGCCTCATGAGGTGAATGGTGAGCGGTTTGTTGTATCTAATCCTGAGCCAGGTAGTAAATATTATTTTAAGGTGGCGGCAGAGGTGGCTGGAAGAGCTGTGGTGGACGATGATTATAGTGCTGAGGTGAGCAAGGAGGTTCCGGTCGTTGAGGTAGGGGCTGATCCGGCGGGTGGGAATGGTGGACAGGCGGTGGATCCAAATGGTGGTGCGCCTGCAGCTTCTTTAGCGCCTCAACATGTTGCAGGGCATATGGATGGTGAGAAATTAGTGATTTCTTGGGATAAGGTTGCGGATACTCCGGAGAAAGTTGTGAATAAATATTCTGTTAGCTATTACAATTCAGACTTGGATGGGTTTAGTAATATAAGTGCAATTAATACTGTGGATGTGGGGAAGAATCTATCTAGTATCAGGTTGGCATCTACTCAATTGGGTAAGCATTATACTTTTGCCGTAATTGCTCAGATTATAAAGGTTGATGATCGCTCTGTAGAATTGGCTAAGAGTGATTCTGCAACTTTTGATACTCCGGCTGCGCCGGTGGTGGAGGGTGAAGTTGCGCCTGCGCCGGTTGTTTATAATGGTATCGGGCCCTTGAGGCATGAACTGGTAAATGATGGAAACTCAATCAAATTTAGTTGGCCGAAAGTAACCTCTCCAAGACCCGGAGAAACAGTTTCATATCTTGTTTCTGCAAGAAAAACCGGTGATGATGCGTGGCCGCCGGATGCTGCTGCTCAGCCTGATTATACTGTGGATAGAGATAGTGTGTATTCTATTGTTGGAGCAGCGGGGTTTAAGGGTGTAGCTTTTAAGGTTAAGGTTGTTTATCACTCAGGTCGTGAAGTTGTTGGTGAGAGTGCGTGGAGCAATGTGGATACTTGGTATGAAGGGATAGGCGAATTGACGCATGCCGAGGCTAAATTAGCTGATGGCCGTGATGTGATTCGTTATTGCTGGAGTGGGATTGTGCCAGTGAATGATGAACATTTTACTTATGATTTTTCTTGGAGTGTTGATGATGCTCCATGGAGTCAGCGAAATGTTGTTGCTGTTAGTGACTGGGTGTGTGCGGATGTGATGAAGGGTGATGCTTTTGTGATATATGCGAGGGTAAGGAGTAAGGTTAATTTAAATGGGGTACCTGGGGCATGGAGTAGTGTTGATAAGTGGCTGGGAGCAGGTATAGCGGATGTTTCTCATCAGGCTAGTGGCGGTAGTGAGAAATTTTCTTGGCTTAAGTTTGAATCTGCGTCTTGTGATAATGTTTCGTATGATGCTTCTTGGATAAATAATCCTAATTTTGATCGTGGTGATATTTGGACGAGTCACAATGATATTGCGCAGCCTGGAGGTGATTTGGTTTTTGTTGATGTTCCAATCCAGGATAATTTTTCTGTGCAGTTTAGAGTGAAGGTGAAGTGTACGATAGGGCAAAGAATAGAGGAAAGTGAGTTTACTTATGACACTTGGTATGCGGGAGTGGATCATTTAGATGTGACAATAAATGGAAGGGATATGGACTTTAATTGGGCTGGCGTTTTGCCGGTGAATGGAGGGACTGTTTCCTATGTTATTGCGTTGAGTGAGGACGGTAGCCACTGGTCTTATTATCCTCCTACTTCGGGGGCTTTTACTTTGGTAAATGGCTTTGTGCATTTTCATTATGATCATGCAGCGGGAGTGCCGATATATGCTAAGGTGATGGCTGTTTACCATATTGGAGGACATAACTACGATAGTGCCTATAGTGATATTTTGCAGGCTGGTAATTAATTTTTTAAATTTAATCAAAAAATAAAAACAAATATATGAAAACTGAAAATCAAAGTGAGGTGAATGTGTGGGGGCGGAATAATCGCCTGCTTACATTTGCCAGTGTTGTTTCCACCTTTGTGGTGGTAGTGGTGACGATTGTTTTGTATCTAAATTCTCAGAACGATAATCCGCCAACGTTGAGCTTTGGAGGAAATGGCGTGCAAGGTATGATTGAGGGCGGTAGTCAGGGATTTTTGCAATATCAAGATAGGGACAAGAATACTTATCGTACTTTTACTTCCGCTTATCGTGAGGACAATGAAGATGCGAAAAAATATGAGCTTAAGGCTGGAATTAATCATGTAATTGTGACTCAGGATATTACAGTGGGGGATTTGAGGAAGTGTATTGATCCGGCTGCTGATAGAGTGTTTTTTGCTCAATGGGATGCGGATGAGGGCAACTTCATGGTGTATCCAGAGGGGCCGTTTCAAGAGACAGTAACTGTGGATACCGATTATGAATACAAGGAGGGTTCTGGTTTGATTATTATTTCTAAGGCGAAGGCAGATACTTACTGCGTAACTGATCCGGCGAAGAAGTCTGGAGTTGACATGGTGGCGCCGATGGACGAGGACGTGAGTGGTTGGGTGCTTTTGCAGTCAAATGAAGATAATGTGGAGAAGTTTATCGCGCCTTTTAAGAATCGTGTGCAGAAGGTGTGGAAAATGACTGACATGAATAAATTTGAAAAGGTGGATTCTGGTGACTACGATGAGGATTTGGAGGATTATTATATGGTGTGGTTGAAGCTGAAAGAGGGGAAGAATGGCGAGGTGGTGGATGATGAAGGTTCAGAAAAAGAGAGATATATTGAAGCTGTAGTTGAATCGTCATGTGTTGTTTTTCAGGCTGATGATATGAACGATGATTCTTTGTCGGAAGTTGTTGAGGATATTTTTATTAAACATGGATTCCCAGGTTCAGACGAGGATGCCATGATGGAGATTACCGATAAATATCAAGATGATATAGATGTAAGGGATGCCGTGAGAAATGAGCTTAAAAATTGTGGACTTGTGGACGATTTGGCTGCACATGTAAATGCCGATAAATCTGTAACTTTAACTTGGAAGTCTTCACCCGCTGAGGTTGACGGGGCCGATTTTGATCACTATGTGTATCAGGTCCGTGGAGAGGGTGAGTTATGGACTAATGTGGAGATTGTTGAAATTGATGCCGATTCTGCCGATTCTGCTGATTTTGCTGAAAGGGATGGTTCTGTATCTTTTAAATTAGATGACTTAAGTGAGGGCACACATGTGGTTAGGATTGGTGCGGTGTATGGTGATGACGACGATACTGATGCTGAAAATAGCGTTGCTGTGGAATTTGAAATTCCTGCAGGTGAGGGGGATCGTGTTTGGCCTTCAGATGTTGAAAACTTTTTGGCTGAGGCTCAAAATGGTGCGGTCAAATTGACTTGGGCTGCAGCTACAGATGATGTCGGAGTCGCTGGTTATAAGGTTTACTATGGAACTACAAGTGTTCAAGAGGTTGGTGATCGCTATGATTCTCATGTGGATGTTCACAATGTATTAACTTTTACTGTTCCGCATTTAGTAAATGGCACTAAATATTATTTTTCAGTAATTGCTTATGATGCCGCTGGGAATGAGAGTGGGAATTGGGCACATGAGGTATCTTCTACTCCGATCGAGGAGATAGATCCAGCGGTTGCTGCCGTGAGAGATGCAGTTCCTCAACCTGTTAATATAGATTATCGTGAAGCTACAAAGGATCTTTTGGTAACTTGGGGTGCATTGGAAGATGTCGCTGGAGTGAGAACTGTTGACGGATATAGTGTTCGTTATAAGGTATGTGATCCTGTTCATCCTGACATTTGTAATACGACTACTTCGCGTGCTATTGATAATTATGTAATTGCTAATCCTGAAGCCGGGAAGCTTTATAAGGTGAGTGTGGCCTCAAGGGTGGTTGAGAGGGGTGGTTTAGAGTTGATGTATAGTCAAGAGGCTACTTTTACTGTGCCTGCGGCAGTGGTGCAGGGGGGAGATAACGGTGATCAGATTGATTCGGTTGGTGGTTATTCAGTGACTAAGCTTATAGTGGTGAGTTTGCCGGAAGATGCCTCGTCTTTGAGTAAGATACGAAGTACTATCTTGCATAATACTGGGCTTAGCGATCAGCAGATTAGTACTTGCTTACAAAGTTTACCTTGCTTTATTGATTCAAATAATAGCGATGCTTCTGAAAAGATTATTGATATTGTAAAGAGTAATGGTGGAGTGGTGGATTATTCTGTGAGTGTGAAGATTACGGATGTTGCTGGTGTTAATCAGGTGAGATTTATTAATTTAATTCGAGAGATTATGGGGTTGAATCTCAGTGATGCTAGAGATTTGGTGCAGGGAGAAATGCCAATTGTAGTTAAGGAAAATTGTCCTCTTACTGAGGCTGAGGTATTCGTTGATAGATTTGAGGAGTTGGGCGTGCTTGTGGAGATCTATTAGAAACAATAATGATTTATTTCCTCCTTCTGCTCACGGCGTAGCCGAGGATTAGGCTGGCGGGAATTAGGGCGAAGATTTCAGGGCCGGTGCTCGCGATTTGGCTGGTTGAGCCTGTGCTCGTTGAGCCAGTGCCGGTGGTGCCAGAGCCTGTTGAACCGGTGCCGGTGGTTTCATCTGGAGGAAGTACCAATGAAGGGGGTGCGTCATTGCCGGAATCTGCCGAGGTGCTGCCGGAATCGTTGAAGCTGAAATCGATACATGGAGGGTCGTTTGGACCTGGGTTTGCAGGGCAGGCCGCGTCAGCGGCGAAAACAGTAAGTGCGGAAGCGCTGAAAATGCTTAGAGTGATGGCGGAAAGTGCAAGTAAATGGAGGGCTTTTTTGTTTGATCTTTTCATTTTTGATTTTTTATTATAACAATTATATCTATTTTGCTATTATATTCAAAGGAAAATTCACCAATATATGTATATGTTAAACACAAAAGGGGCAGTTCGATTCTCTATTATGTTTTTGGCACTGGCTTTTGTGGCTATCGTGGTGGGTGTGGTGTTTAGACTTAGCTCTCTATCAAGCGCAGACGGGCCTCCATCTTTTCATCCGGGTGCCTCTCTTTTTAAGGGAAGTTTGGTGGCAGATAAGTTGGCTTACTATTATGTTGGAAAGGAAATTAGTGTTGACGATTTGCTTAAATGTATTGGGCCTGCGGCAAAAACTGGTTTTGTTTACTATTCTTCAGGTGATGGTTTGAGAAACGAAGGTTATTACACCTATAATATTGCTGATAACGATAATCAGGCTACTGTTATTTCTGATCCTTTTACCTTCTATCTCTATCCGTTTAGGCTTTTTGGCTTGGTGGCGAATGGAAAAGTTGATGCGAAATGTGCCGCTCCTGTAACTCAGGTTTCAAAGCACGGTTTGGATTCTGTATTGCGCAATTTTGCAACCGGATGGGTGCAAGTGGTGGGAGTTACTGATAAGCTTGTTGATTCTATTAGACCTTATCGAAGTAGAATTTCTGAAGCCTGGGTGCAAGATGGAGTTAATAGTTTTGACAAAATTAATATTGATGACCTTGAAAACGAAGAGTTCCCGGGCGATTATTATGGCTTGTGGCTGAAGCTTTATCAGAATTAATGGTGAGGACATTGACTTTAGGGTAATTGAGTATAAACTCACGTGTGATTTTTAATCATACTTTATGAAAGTTGGTATTCTTTCCTTTAGATCTCTTAGTCGACAAGCGGCAAAAGAGGAGTTGAGTTTGCAGAGTGCAGCAAGAAAGCTGGGGCATAAGGCGCGAATCTTTAGGGCGGATCGTTTTCAGATGGTTTATGATCGAAAGTCGCCATGGCTTTTGTATGATGGAAAGCCGTTTCCGCGGCAGGATGTGATTTTAACAAGACCTTCTATTTTAGATGATGTTGATCTTCATGCGGCTTTGATTGCGCAGATGGAGATGGCTGGGATGCTTTTGTTTAATAGGTATGAGGCGATTATGAGGGCTAAAAATAAGATTAAGACAATGCAGATTCTGGATCATTATGGAATTCCAATTCCAAAGACTATTGTGATCCGAAGGGCGATGGATTTGCCTCAGGCTGTAAAGTTGGTAGGCGGTTTTCCTGTGATTGTGAAGCAGCCGGTGGGTTCTTATGGTAATGGTGTAACTATTGTGGAAAGCATGCGAGCACTTAAGTCGGTTTTGCTTTGGGATAAGCCAATGTACTTACTTCAAGAGTTTGTTAAGTATTCAAAGGGCAAGGACTTGCGTGTATTTGTGGTGAATGGCAAGGTTGTGGGCTCAATGATGAGGTCTGCGAAAAAGGGTGAGTTTAGATCAAATATTGAACTTGGTGCGACCGGTGCTGCGGTGGAGATTACGGAGGAAGAGGTGAGTATTGCCTTGCGATCAGTTCAGGCGTTGGACCTGAATTATGGAGGTGTGGATATTATGCGCAGCAAGAGCGGTCCGGTGGTTTTGGAGGTAAACTCAAATCCCGGATTCAAGGAGCTGGAAAGAGCCTCCGGCGCAGATATTACTGGGGCGCTCATTGAGCATGCCATTGACTTGGCTCAACGCAATAAACAGATGGCTGGTGCCTAGTAATTTTGGAGCAGTAGTGGCGAACTAGGTCCTCTTGTCGATGATTTTATCGACAATGCCGTATTTCACGCTTTCTTCGGCGTCCATGAAGAAATCGCGGTCGGTGTCTTTGTCGATTGTTTTAAGAGGCTGGCCACAATGGTGAGCTAGAATGCTGTTTAGGCGGCCTTTGGTTTTGATGATGTGATCGGCATGAATGCGAATATCAGAGGCTTGGCCTTCTGTGCCGCCAAGTGGCTGATGGATCATTATTTCAGAGTTGGGAAGGACGAAGCGTTTGCCTTTGGCCCCGCCGGCCATCAGGACGGCCCCCATAGAGGCTGCCATACCAAGGCATACTGTGGAGACGTCTGGCTTAATGTATTGCATCGTGTCGTAGATTGCGAGACCGGCTGTTACGTGGCCACCTGGGCTGTTGATATACATAATGATGTCCTTGCTTGGGTCTTCGTTTTCAAGAAATAGTAATTGAGCGATGATGACGTTGGCTACCGTGCTGTCTATTCCTGTGCCAAGAAAAATTACTCGGTCCTTAAGAAGGCGTGAGTAAATGTCGAAAGCACGTTCTCCCTGATAGGTTTTCTCTATAACTGTTGGAATTAAAATTGACATTATTTGATCGTTTATATTGTTTTGTACTGTTAATTATAGCAGAAATGGGCCTTTATAATAAGAGGCTTGAGGTTGACTGATTCCATTTTTGTTTCTATATTCTTGTGCGATTTCAATTTCTTATATGGTTAACAGATTAGATACTGGTTGCGAGAGAGCTGATTTTAATGAAATCAATGATCGTCTTGGCCCTTTTCTTAATATTGAGCGGCAGAGGGATCTTGCTGCTATTGATCATCATCGTTGGGGTGTGGTGGATTTGCTTCAAGAGCGTGAAGTTGTTAGTGATCTTCCTGAATATGAGCAGAGGCTTAACAGTGTTACGGTTGATGAGGAGACATTGTCTAGAGTGGTGGAATTTTTGAAGCGGAATGGGCGCGAGTCTTTAAAGGTGGTTTTCAGCCCCGGGGCTTTAGGTGTTGGTGAGTATTACAAGAAGTTGTTTGTAGACCTTGGCCTTGTTGCTCCTGATTTATTGAATCAGTTTATTAGGCACTTGGGTTTGGTGGATGGTGCTCAGGCTGATCCGAGTTTGTCCTTTGTTCCAACTGCTAAGGAGTTTCAACCAACTGGCAGGGTGGAGGATATTACAAAGGGACTGGCTGGTACGGGGATGAAAACTTGTGATCCAGTTACTGAATGGCTTTTTTGGCGAAGAGATTTAGATAAGAATCTTCGAAGATTGCTTCATGAATTACAGAATGGTGGAATGTCGGGGCTGTATCCTAATTTCCGAAAAATTGCCGACTGGTTTCAGTTTGCCGGGAAGCCTAGTAGGTCTGCTCCCAGTGGATTGAGTTTCCCTAAGTGGAATGAATTGTCGTCTGATGATTATAAAAAGTGGTGCCTTCTTTATTTGCAGGCTGCAGGTCCGTTGGGTTTGCCGGTTATGAATAAGGGAATTTATTCTCAGTATCCAGATTTCGAGCATAAAGAGAGTGGATTAGTTTTGGGTACTGGGGTGGTTGAGAGGATTCTTTTGAATCGTATGGTTCCATTTTTAGCTCACATTTCCGGGAGGGGAAAAAGTCGATTAGATATGACGAACTGGGTTGATACAGCGGTGCCTGAGCCTGTCTTTTTGGCTCCAGACAGGTCTGATCCGTGGGTTAGGACTCGTTTAGTTTTTTAATGCAATTTGATATTGACTTTGTTTTTCGATTTGAATAAACTGGCTTTTGCATTTCTGCCTAAAAGAAAGCACGAACCTTAACATCTAGAGTGTAATAGAGGAGCTAGGAAAAATACTTGTTAGCTGAAATTTATTTCAGTGAAATAGCAGTACAAAACAATTTTTCTCATGTTTATTCATGAGTTTGTGCATTTTTTTATGAAGAGTTTGATCCTGGCTCAGGATTAACGCTGGCGGTGTGTTTAATACATGCAAGTCGAGCGCCAACTTCGGTTGGAGCGGCGAACGGGTGAGTAATACTTTGGAACCTGCCCCGAACTCAGGGATAACACCTAGAAATAGGTGCTAATACCGGATAGTCCCGCAAGGGTAAAGATTTATCGGTTCGGGAGGGGCCTTAGGCCTATCAGCTT
>CAYHGX010000023.1:0-14604 GCA_964356355.1 uncultured Candidatus Peribacteria bacterium
GTGCGTAGCATAAAATACCAATCAAACTTGAGGAGAATCTTCACGAACGCGCGTAGCTTTCTAAAGCTGGAGGTCTCGTGGTTTCCTGCAGTTTTGGAAAGCGAAGCTTAGTGAGTGAAGATTCTCCGAAAATCCGATATTTTGGAAGCGTCGAAACCTTTCTTAAAGGTTTCGAAAAGAAACTGCTCTCGCAGTTTCGCTGGTCGGAGTGGTGGGACTTGAACCCACGACCTCAAGACCCCCAGCCTTGCGCGCTAGCCAACTGCGCCACACCCCGACAATGTGGCGATTCTACTATGTATCAATTTATGCTGCAACTACCTTTGCCCCAGCCGCCTTCACCACCTCCTGCCCAAAAACGCGGCATTACAGACTTGTTTTTCATAGGTAGGGTGTTTACTTTATGCCAGTTTCCTGGTATAATTAAATGAAGGTTTTTACAAAAACAAAAATAACACAAAATATATGTCAGCAGAAGCTCCAGATCGTGGCCCAGAGTCCGGTCGTCAAGAAGCACCAGCAGAAGTGCAGGGTTTTTCCCAGGAATATATTCAAAGTCTTCATAACCTAAAAGATAGAATTTCCAGACAGGGGGCCAGCGAAGACACAGAGGTGAAAAGCAGAATTGAGAGAAAAGTTGAAGACGCCGTTTATCGGGTTTTAAATGCCGGTTCTACCAGCTTTGTTTTAGTTAAGAGCGAAATTGCCAAAGTGAATTTTTTGAATAGTGATGGTCCAGCCCTAATAACTGCTGAAATGTACGAGAAATTTTCAGCTTCACCAGAGGGGCGTGCTTTTTTCCGAAAAGTTATAGAGCTAGGTACTCAGGCACTAGAAACGCAATATACTAGTGGATTTCAGTCTGAGAAAACTAATTTTGAAAAGGCTCAAGCCAGCATTGAAGGTTGGGAGGAAAATCCTCGTCCAAATGCGAATCCTACAGAAAAATTGATCTATCAAATAGCCGAAAAATTAGGCAAAAGTCCCACAGAAATCACTTTTGATGAAGCAGTTCAGACGGGAATGATGGGCACAAAGCCTCCCTCAATTAAAGAAATAGTGAAATACGGACTTTCAGCCCTGGAATATGCGAATCCAAAGGTCGATCGCAAAAGTTGGAATGAAATTCAGAGACGTAAGAGAAAAGTTGCCACCATGGATTCCACAGATGATCTTACAGTCGAGAAAACAGACGCAGTAAAAGAGAAGGCCATCAAGGGAATTATAGAAAATCATGAGATGGGCACCGCCGAGCTTAACTACATTAAGCAGTCCCTAGACCCAGAAATAAAAAAGCTGGTTGACGATACGCTTGCAACAAAAGATGGCGATCTAAGGTTTTATACCGTGGACGGTAAGTCAGAACGGTTGCCAGACAGCAAGAATGGCTACCCAGTATTCCGTGCAGACAAAAATCCAATGATTGTTGTGTATTACAAGGATCAGCCGGTCTCTGCAGTCATCGTTGGAGTGCGCAATGGGCGCCCTGGATTTGAATACAGAAGTAATGGTCATAATATTGGATTTTTGGATGCTAATGTTAAAAAAGATAGAGATCAACTGCTCAAGGGAATAAAAGCCGACATCGATGAGCTGGCTCTTCCGGATAAAAAAGTTGCCCCAAAGGCGGCTGGAAAATCCGCTGCAAGTCCGGCAGCAGGACCTTCTGTTAAACCTTCTGCAAAGCCTGCCGATAAGCGGGAACTTGGCGATCCAGGTGAGTTTTTAAAGGGATTTGAAAATGCTGAAAAGATAGCCCTAACAGCCGAAAATATCGGCAAACTAATTATTGAACTTCGCAAAAATCAGCCTAATTTGAATCTTGTTTCCCGCACCAAGATTTACGGTATCAACTATAATGGCAAAAGTGGTGGACTTAGAATGCGAAGAGTTGTTGATAGTACTCAAAACAATCTTTATATTGCTGACTTTGTTTTTCCACCGGATAAGCCAAATTCAGCCATGGTGCACGAGGGAATTAATTACCAGGTTGAGGATAAGGATACCGACAATATGCGCACTGGAAAGTTTCTATATGATGAGATGGTGGCTGTAATTGAAGGTCGCAGTGTGGTTAGCGGAATTCTTAAGAAATATGCTCCGCAAGAGGGTAAATTAGCCGAAGAGATTAATAATGCTCCTAAGGTTAATGCCGAATATTTATCTCAAATTGTAGAGAAAATGGACAAGGACCATCCAGTTAGTGAGCCTGTGCATTTTACAAAACCAGTGCAACTGGAATTTACCGTGAACTACAAAGGGCGCCCAGCTAGACTCTCTATTCGCCGCGAGATTACCTCCGCAAAAGCAGAAGGCTTAGATCCTAAAAAGGGTGATTTTATGAAGTATTCTACAGCGATCATGTACGCCGGCACTACCAAGCCCTATGGCGCATCATTTTTAACTGATTACACTCTGGATAACGACTGGGAGGACTTAGGTTCCAAGCTCTACAAACAGCTTGAATCAGCCGTAGATGACAGGAAGAAATAGTTGATTCCACACACGGAAGTCCAGATTTAGCTGAGGTCCAGGTTCATGACGTCCCAGTAGATGAAGGTAGAAACGAAACCAGGGTTTGGATTAGACAGCTTGGCCTCAGGGCCACCACGGCCGCCATCGCCTTATTTACTTTTTTTGCCTCCACTGCTTTCGCCAACACTCCGGATACCTACGGCCCATATTACGTTCCTAAGGAAGTAATGTAAAAGGCCGGTAAATTTTCACCCTTGATTCTAGGGCTGATCCGTGCTAAAAAACTCCCCTCAATATTTAACATTTTTAATTATGTCAGGGAGTCACGGACGTGTGCCAGGAGGTACAGATGATCGGGCTGAACAAGTTGCCAGTGTAGCAACTGGACCATATTTTAGCATTTCTCCAGATCATCCACATTATGAAGTGCATCAAGAACTAGGGTTATTAAGGGGATTTGTTGACGCTATGAGGGAAGAGCTTAGACAAGGAGCCCTTAGATCTTTAAATGGGGTGACCAAAGTTAATAATCTTCGGGCAACAGTTGATGATATTGCTGAATTAACAGGCCGCCAGGCGCTTCTAATGGCCGCTAATCCATATTTGAACCAAATGGAAGATTCAGCTACAATACACGATGGTATTGCTGGCCTTGAGGCATGGATTGGTCAGGTTGAAAGCGAGCTAGATGCTGCTTAATCAAAGTAATTTATGCCACTAATCGGCGCACACGTAGGAGCCTCCGGAGGCTTGCATAAATGCTTTGCCAACGCCCAAAATATTGGTGCCGATTGCCTTCAGATTTTTGGTGCCTCACCGCGCCAGTGGCAGGCCTCTTTGCCCACAGATGAAGTGCTCAAAAAATATCACGCCGCACGCAAGGAATTCGCTGCTTCGGCCGGGATTTCTAGTGATGATGTCCAGGTTTTCCTGCACGCCTGTTATCTCGTAAATCTCGGCACACCCGACAAAGAAATGTACGAAAAATCCATCAAAAACCTCACAGCCCATCTCCAAATAGCTAATCTCCTTGAGGCTAACGGCCTGATTTACCACATTGGTTCTTATAAAAATTCCACCATCGAAGAGTCCAATAAACGCGTAGCCGAGGGCATGCTCCAAGTGCTAGGGAACGCTCCCGGAAAGGCCAATCTCATTATGGAAAACGCCTCCGGCGGTGGCAATAAAATGGGAGTTACTCCTGAAGAAATTGGCGATATTTTTAAGCTCGCCAACCACGAGCGCATCAAAGTTTGCATTGATACCTGTCACGCCTTTGCCGGGGGAGTTTTAGAAACCTTTTCCCCCGCCGAACTTGAGAATTTCAAGGAGCGTTGTGACAAATCTTTTGGCCTCGAAAACCTCACCGTACTACACGTAAATGATTCCAAGATTCCTTTCGCTAAAACCACCGACCGCCACGACAACCTCGGAGAAGGACATATCAAAAAACCAGCCTTTGTCAGTCTTGCAAAAGACAAGTTTTTCACTACACTGCCTTGGATTCTGGAAGTTCCCGGCTTCAACAACGAAGGCCCGGACATTCAAAATATCGAAATTGCCAAGTCCCTACTCAGTTAATTTCCTTAAATTCTATACTCTATGCCTTCACGTTTATCAGACGCCCTGCTCCATCCGATCGATACAGCCGTTGCCCTTCTTCGCACTCAAGGCGGAAACTTAGTGGAGAGCGGAAGAGGAGTGGTAGACGCTTTCAAGCACTTTCCCGTCGGCCCAGATCACTATGTAGATCCTGATCATTCAGATTATCACCTGCCGGCCGGTACCAATGTTCGTCCTGTCAATGCTGTAGCAAGATTTGCCCAGACTGGAAATATTGTAGTATCGGTCAACGGTAATGGAAAAAGGTCTCAGCTACCAGCGAAAGAGTTTCAAGAGTTGGCGCACAATCGTCGCGAGCCTCTCGATCATGAAGCGATGAAAACTCTTGGAGGCTTCCTTCGTCTTACCAGAAAGATGAGTAGAGAACGTGCCTTACAAATTATGACAGCTGTAAATTCTCCAGACACTTCAAAAAACCCATTCAGAACCACAGACACTCCTGAAAGAGCTACCCGGGCTGCTATAGCTGCCGCCATCAAGTTACGCGAAACCGATTTTTTCGATACCTCCACTGAGATTCCAGAATTATTATATCAGGCCAGATTGCGCCTTATGGAAGCCATGATTGGCGATCGCAGACACACTTTTCCGGACGAAGTGAATTTTTATCGGCCTGCCGTGGAAGGGTTGCTGTCTAAGCCTCGTTCAGCATCCGACAGCTTAGAAACAGTAGCGTGAACCTGACTTCGGGTTTCCGCCCAGAAGTAAAGAAAATCTCTGCACGTGCAGACTTTTTGCTCTAAATGACGGCTTAAGTAAGGCATTTTGCCCTTGGAATTTTGTGAGTACGCACAAATCCCCCAGTCTCCCAATCTCGCAAATGACACCTGGTTAACATTCCAACTTTCGGAAAATCGGAATGTAAACCAAACCCCTTTAAACAAACAAGTCTATTTCCTCCCTTGCCTACCGCCCCTCTCTCCCTTTGTTCGCATTGACGAATTCGGTAAAAAGTGTCACTGTGATCTCTTGATATTTATAATTCTCAAATATGCGTAGTCTTTCAAGTTTAGCAGCAGCGGCATTCATTTCAACATCAGTCCCTGCTTGCGGCCCAATGCCCCAGCAGGTTGAACAAGCAGGTAGCAATAATCCTTTCTTCAATATCGAGATTGCGAGAGCGGCTAAAGTTTGCGTTGAAGGCGGCCCTCTTACTCAGTGCTGTGATGTTTCTCCAAACGATGAAAAGGCAATGGCAATGTCAAAAGCCGACGAAAGGGTGGATCTTTATAGTAGTACAGAAACTTCAGGATTTTTTCCGTGTGAGCCAGGCAGCCGGATGGAATCTGACGAGGCAGGCCGCAATGCTTGTTTAGAAGATACAATGTCTTCAGTAGCTGAAAAGGCAGCCACTTGCATGGGAGGATCTTCCTTGGAACCAGACGTGAATTGTGACGCCACTACAGGAAAAAGAACTGTAAAATGGGATTGCTACAATGGCCCTCGACAAATGATGCAACCGATGAACCATAGTGTACCTCAAGAGGCGTAAGTTCAAACATTAAGACCTCGACCACCTACCAAAGCGCGCTTCAACCCGCGCTTTTTGTACTAAATATACTTCCTCATAATTGTTTCCACTTGGTCTGCATTCTCCACCTGCATCAGCTCTTTGCGTAGCTCCTTTGCGCCGTCAAAACCTTTGCAGTACCAGCCGAGATGTTTGCGCATATTAAAAAACGGATGTGCATTTAAATTCTCAAAATAACGTGCATGCTCAGCCATAACCCTTAGGCGCTCCGCCGTATCCGGCTCCGCGCTCCCAAAAAACCACGGATCACCAAAGGTCGCCCTTCCCACCATCACTCCGTCCACTCCATAAGTAGCGATTTTTTCGCGTGCATCGGCCATTGATTCCACATCGCCATTGCCGATCAAGGTGGTGCCAAGCCCACTCGAATCGCGCCACTCGCGGCACAGCTGCGCCGCCTCAGCAATCGCCTCCCAACTCGCCTTTCCCATGTACATTTGCTTAAGCGTTCGCCCATGCAAGCTAATATTCGCTGGCTGCTCTTCCAGTAAAGTTTTGATCCAATCATTTACCACAATGCTGTCATAACCCACGCGCGTTTTTACGGACACGGGAATTAGTTTTCGCTCTTCTTCTTTTGCCACGTGGCAAGAATTTGTCTGACAATTCCGTGCGCACGCACACTTTTTTGCGGGCGCCTCATCTGTGCACGTGCACACTTTTCCTCCCCCCAGTCTCCCCTTCTCCCGCATCACCTCAATCTCCGCAATAATATTTTCATGCACGCCCGCCGCCTCCAGCGTAATTCCCTCGGCCCAATCCCGCGCGCCTCTTTTGCATGCTCGAATAATTTCACATGCCAAATCCGGAGTACGAATCAGCCCGGCCCCAGAGCCTTTATTGGCCACTTTCAACGCCGGACAGCCCATGTTGATATCCACTCCATCAAATCCCATCGCACACAGCATCACAGTTGATTTGTAAAAACTCTCCACCTCGGTGCCAAAAATCTGTCCCACCACTGGCCTCTCACTCTCATCATAGATAAAAGCCTTCATCATCTTACTCGCGCCCCTCGCCAACCCCTCCACATTTGTAAACTCGGTCATCACAAAGCTCGGCCGTGAATATTTGCAGGTAATATAACGAAACGCCGCATCAGTAACACCATCCATTGGCGCCAATCCCACGATCGGTTCTGCCGCACCTCCGTTCGGCTCGCTCGCGCCGGCCCCCAAGCTATTCCAAAATCCGCGCTGCATAATCATCAGTCAAATATTTCGCCTATTTTATCATATTTCCTGCCCCCTCGGAATTTCGATCGGAACATCTGGTATTTTTCCCGTACCCATGGCCACGATTTTTACCATTAGACTCTTAACCATCAAGCTAAATTTTCTTATCATTCCCTGCACTTCTATGTCAGCATTCAATTCTGGTGTATCACAGTGATCAGTCACTCCTTTAATTACCTCCTCACTTTCCGCCTTTAGCCAATTCAAATTTAGCCCCGCCTGCAAAGCTCGAGCTCTTGTATCTATTCCCAAATCCTCAATCACTCCGCCAAACCTCTCTACCCCTCGAATTCCCCGATCGAGCACTTGGATACAGGCCGTTTTCCTACCCTCAAACTCCCTACTGCTACTCGCCCCTCCGCACCCGGCCACCGCCAATGCGCTTCCAAAAACTGCTGATTTTATATTCATAGTATTTGGATTAATCTAAGGCGGCACAGTACCTTGGATTTGACATTAGCGCAAATTAAACGCAAGGCATGAAAACTTGCCCTCTCCCCCAGCTTCCCCTAAAATTCAACTTATGAACAATGTTCCCAAAGCCCCGCTCGCCCCTCAGCCTCCAGTCACCCCATCCTCCCTCGAATCCATCTCCTCCCAAATCCCTCTGGCCTCCCTTTTTCTCTTCAATCTTCTACCGCTATTCGGAGTGATATACCTCCACTGGGACGTGTTTACCATGATGATGATCTACTGGGCTGAAAGCCTTATTATAGGCCTGTTCACAATTCTCAGAATGATCCTTGCCCAACAGGCGCCACAGCCTCCAAAGCGCGAGCGAAGCGAAGTGCCCAATCCACTTGCCACACCTCTCTCAACGCTTCTCTTTAAAATTTTCCTTGTCCCTTTCTTCTGCATTCATTTTGGAATTTTCATGTTCGTACACGCCGTTTTTATTATCACCTTTATCTCTCCCGGCAATCTCAACTCTATCCTCACTTTTTTAGGTTATGTATCCCAGCCCTCTCAATCCTTCGGACTCAGCGCTTTGCCATTATTGGGTCTTTTTGCCTACCATTTGATTTCCTTTATTTTTAACTACATCCGCCCCAAAGCCTATCAGTTTACCAATCCAATGGCCGCAATGTTTACTCCCTACCCTCGTATTATTTTTACTCACATTGTGTTAATTATAGTGAGCGCTTCAAGCATTATGCTCTCAGTAAAAATTCCACCCACTATCACTGCCGGCATCATTGTAATTTTAAAAACCTTTCTCGATCTTTACATGTATCGTCGGGCCCAGCACGAAGACCGACCAAGCATTTAAATATGAAAAATACTACCACTCTGGATAAAGTTGCTGCGCGTCTTCCTTTAGTTTTGCTGGTTATCTCCAACTTAATCCCCCTATTTGGTGTGATTTTTTTTGGTTGGAGTGTTTTTCTAATGATGCTTGTTTACTGGTACGAAACACTTGTTATTCTTTTTTTTACAGCTCTAAGAATGGCCTTTGCCAGCCAGGTTTGTTCTGCTCTTAAAGGCTATTCTATCTCCAGCCATCCGCTAGCCAAAATCGCTGTGAAACTTCTGCTAATCCCAGCTTTTGTTTTGTACGTTTGCATTTTTATGTTTCTGCATCTCTGTTTTATTTTAACCCTGATCGCGCCGGTGGAAATTGGAGGACTAGAGGGCTTTACCACCTATATTGGAAGCGATAGTTTTAACATTAAAGAGGTAGGAATTGTACTATTAGGTTTTTTTGTTTATCACTTGGTTTATTTTCTTCTCAGCTATGTACGCCCCAGGGCTTATAAAAACACTAGCCCCATTGTTGAAATGACCTATCTACAAGACCGTATTGCTCTTGTGCAGGGCGTATTGCTTATCGTTGGATTACTCCTCTCGTATGGGCTGGGTGGTGATTCGAAAATTGTGATTGCTTTGGTGATTGTTGGTTTTAAAATTTTCTTCAGTCTCCCTCCAGAAAAAGCTTAGAGCTATCTGCCGTAGGTCGTTTTTACAAACTCTTCCACCTCGCTTTTGCGTTCCTTTGGGAAGACCAGAGTATATTTTTCTCCACCTGCCTTTAGCGAAATGTAGGTCCCCTTGAAAGTCCCCTCTTCCACACTAATTTCTTCAATCTCGCCCAAAGAAAATCTTCGAGATTTTTTCCCGTCTACCAATTTTTCCAGTTCACCACTATCAATTTGTGCCTGTACTTTTGCAATCTCCTCATCATATTTTTCCTGCATTTTTTCCGCCATCCAGCGGTATTTTTCCATTGGATGATAGAGGTTTGTGGGGTTGGTAGCCTTTCCAGTGTTGATTACATAAAGTGCCCCGCCTTGCGCCACCAAAGAGTACATTTTGGCACTGGCAATCCAGCCTGGAGGAGTGATGAGTCGGTCAATTCTTGGCATATTTTCTGTAGATTATTCGAATAAGATAGAGCACGGCAAACACGACCCATAAAATTCCCGCAACAATGAGAGTATCAACGGCACTTGAAGGCAAATCATAAAATTTCGGCCCAATTTTCAAGCTATAGCCGTTACCAAAAATTGCAGTTAAAACTGCCGCACCAGTTGCTAGGCAGGCCACTATAAAGATCCCCCCAAGCACCATCTCGCTTGCCGCCCGCCAAATTGCGATAAATGTATTCTTCATGAGGTAATTATTGCAGAAATCCCCGTCCCGATCTACCCATCCTTTGAGGCATATGTTAAATTTATCCAGCAATGGCACCGTGCTCCTATCGTAAATTTTACCCTCTTCACATATGTCCAAAATTCTAGAAACCACAGAGCGCACAGGTGATAAAACCAATTCCAACTTTTTCGAATCTTATCTTCCAAAAATCTACGATCGCCGCGAAGCGGCAGGCCTCGACGACATGCTCGGTAACATTCGCGCCTTCGTTATTCAGATCGATCACGGCGACCACTTGAAGTACCTCATGGAGCTTTATCTCATGACGCCATATCGCCTGCACAAAGCCTACATCAACGAGACTCATAAAGTTTTCGTGCTCCAAATTAAGCCTGAGTATCCGGCGCTCATTGTAATCGAACCTCTCTCCACCACCTACCACGACGAATTCACGGCCATCGATTCGCTCTATCCTAGAGCCAAAGAAAAGATCAACGCCAAGTACATCGGCGAAATTTACCACACCCAAAACCTCACCGACACAGTGAAGATTTTGAGCGAACAGGAGGTCCGTTTTCAACGCCGCAGTGAAGTGAAAAACGCCTTTCTTGCCAACAACAATTTCATCTTCAGCCAAATTTCCTACTACACCAATAACTGCATTGGCTACACCGAAAATAGCCTCGCAGATTTCGACTCTATGGGCCTCGGCGAGCCAATCTCTCTCACCGCAGAAGATCTCAATCAGCTCGAAATGGCTAATGAAGTCCATTATAAGTTTGGCTTAAACGAATTAGTTTTGGGCGTCGACCACGTGGCTACTCGCGTCCTCTCCGGCGAGCGCGAAGATGCCATTCTCGAGCTTCTCACTATGACCAATCACTATTTCTGGGGGGCCTACAATATTGAGGACATGAACTCTTCCACCAACATTTGCCGCAATCCAAAAATCAGCAACGAGCTCTTTTCACCGGCCAAAGTCTTCACTGCGAATAACACACCTTTTTACGTTCAATCCATCGATAAAATTCCCTCCCCAACAGAAGATTTCGTCCGCAATTTTGGCAAGCGCATGCACCACATGGCCTACGAAGTGAAAGACGGCGAAAAAGACGGACTTAAAAATATTGATTATGTAGTGCGCCAGCTCGCCTCTGAAAACATCCCATTCCTCGCCCAGGTAATTGGCGAATGCCGTGATTTCCCGGATCTCAAACAAATTTTCTCTAAGAGTTCCAATTATTCACTGCTTATCACAGAGTACGTGCAAAGATGCCAAAACTTCCAAGGCTTCTTCACCAAGACCAACGTTGCCGAGCTCACCCGCGCCGCCGGCGAAGATGAAAAGCTGAAGAAGGCCGATCTATTTGACTAAATTTTCCACGGCCCACAAAGTTGCAATTCGTTGAAAATTTCTAATTCTATTTATTTCTCTAATTCGGGCTAGCTCTTCACCTGTTTCCTTTTGTGCTTTATCTTCAAGGCTCTGTACGGCTTTATCTACGTACTCAATTATTTCGCGCTGCTGTGCACCGGCAAAGGCCATATCTGCTGGCTCAAATAGAAGCATTCTCGTTGTTGGATCCGGTAATTTCATTTTTCTTCCTAGTATCCGTTCTATTTCAGTCTTTGCAGCTCCTCTGTTTTGGCTCATAGAAAGTAAGAAAATACTCGCCTCAAATCTTGCAATCATCTTATTGATTGTCTCCTCGTTTAATCCCGATTCAATAAGTATATTTCTCGCCGCATATGCTGCTTCAGTTAATCGTTGCAACTCGCTTGGATCTTTTTCCTCCTTATGTACGTGATCATCAATGGCACTCGTAATTAGCGAGAGTATCCTCCAGATTTCAAGGTCCAACAAATTCTGTTGGCCAAATTCCAAAGATAGCAGAGTGTGTCCAACATAGTGGGCTTCGCGGTGTATAGAAAGTTTGAGTCGGTCAACTCGCGCCAGTATTGAAATGATTTCCAAGTACAAACGAGTACGAATATCCGTTTGAGGGAATTCCAGAGGAGCAGTTACACTATCAATATTTGATTCTTCCAATGTCAATCAATCATTGTTAATAATTCTTGATTTTTCAAAGTCTCCCTTGCCCACTTCCTCGCTACCTCCGCTATTTCGTGGATTCTTTTTAGGCAATAGGACTCTTCTTCACCCTCTTTCAACGTATCTTCTGCCGTTTGGATATTATGTAAAACTTGATTCAGATTGTCACCACTCGCTATGGCTGTCTCAATGGCACCCGAAAACAACGTTCTCTCTGCCATTTCCAGCTCTTGAAAATGAGAATTAATCAATTCGTCGAGCAAGATTTCAGTTTGAGGCAACACGGTACTCTCTCTCAACGCCAAATTTAACTGTTGCTCCAGTTTCGACAGCACTAGGAAGATAGCATCCCTATGTTTCTCAGACGCAATTAGTCTTATTTTTACATCTGTGGCTGCCGATATCACTTGCTCACGACTAGGATCCTCTGGTGAGTTTAGGCAGATTCTTACGGCCTTCATTATATCGCGAACCATTTCTCCTATTTCCGCCTTGGCTAATTTTTCATGTTCCACTCCCTTGGCCCAAAGCGGATGCCCAAAATGTTTCAACCCTCCGTTGATAAGCCTGCCAAAATCTATTCCGTTAGCTAAATTGCTCAATTCTTGTTTGATTGCATTTTTACTGAAGCCGCTTCCAGCCATGTGATATACTTTATAAGCAAGGTATTAAATCACGATTTGGAGGTGTCGTCAACTAGGTGGTAGTATAGAGTCATGCATACTTCCGCTCTTCAAATTACAGATCTTCATAAACGCTACTCAACAGGTACTCACGCCTTAAAGGGGCTTACTCTGGAAATTAAACAGGGCGAATTCTTTGCGCTCTTAGGCCCAAACGGCTCTGGGAAGTCCACTTTGATCAATATTTTAGCTGGGTCTACTCGTCGCACTTCCGGTGAGGTAAAAATTTGCGGTAAAAACATTGATGAGCATCGTGAAGAAACCAAATTCATGCTTGGAGTTGTACCTCAGGAGTTGAGCTTCGATTCCTTTTTTACTGTAAACGAAGTACTTAATCTGCAGTCCGGCTACTATGGTATCAAGAATAACCAAGACCACATTGATGATATTTTAGAAAATCTAGGCTTGATGGAGAAGAAAAATGCCAACACTCGAGGGCTCTCGGGTGGGATGAAAAGACGCCTGCTCATCGCAAAAGCTCTTGTGCACAAACCAAAAGTTCTTGTGCTCGACGAGCCCACCGCCGGGGTGGATGTTGAGCTTCGCCGTCAACTTTGGGACTACATGAATCGCCTCAACAAAGAGGGGCTCACGATTTTATTAACTACTCATTATCTGGAAGAGGCTGAAAATCTTTGTGCTCGCACAGCTATTATCCATCTTGGAGAGCTACGTGCGCTCGCCCCCACCAAAAAGCTCATCTCCGATATGGGCTCCAAAAATCTCGAAGAAGTCTTTGTAAAACTGACCTATGATTCTAAATAACCCTCTCGGCACCTGGACTCTCTTCAAACGCGAAACCAAGCGGTTCCTGAAAGTCTACATGCAAACCCTCCTTGGCCCCGTGGCCTCAGGCGTACTGTACTTCGCAGTTTTTGGCGTTTCTATTTATACTCTCCTACCCGAAACCGAAAGCGCCAAATATCTCCAGTTTATCGTCCCCGGCCTTATCTCTATGGGTATTATCAACTCCGCCTTTCAAAATCCCTCCTCCTCGCTAATTATCATGAAGTACCAGGGGCTCATTTCCGACCTTCTCACCATTCCGCTTAAGCGTTATGAAATATTCCTCGCCTTCATCAGCTCGGCCGTTCTTAGGGCCTTCCTAGTTGGCGGCATGACCCTCATTACCGCTCTCTTCTTTGTGCCTATGCCCTTCGCCCACATCGGCATGATTTTCGCCGCCTCGCTCATCATGTCCTTATTTTTTGCCTTCACAGGTTTTTTGCTTGGTCTTTGGGCCAACGAATTTGATAAGTCAGCCTTTGTTTCCACTTTTGTCCTTAGCCCGCTCATCATGCTCGGCGGCGCCTTTTACTCCATCTCCCGCCTCCCCGCGCCCTTCGACACAATTTCCAAATTCAATCCGATAGTCTACCTCATCGATCTCCTCCGCTACGGCTTTACCGGCACAGCCGAATTTCCCCTACAGTTAAGCTTCGCGGTCACAATCTCCCTCACAGCCATCTTCGGAATCTGGGCCTACACTCTCCTCAAAAAAGGCTATCACTTAGAGAATTAGCAGATACGCAGCGAAGCGAAGTATCTCCAATTTTCCCACTGGCCCTTGCCAAGACAGCACTTTTATTATACAATGCCCCCTCTTTAAACGTGTAAATGGCCATTACTAAACCCGGCAGCCCAGGATCGTTTGCGGACACACTTGCCAGAGATCTTGATCAATCCGAAAATCTAGATGTTCTTCAGCCCTTTTATTCGGCCATAGCGTTCGCCACCTCTGATGCTCTGCCCACTATTCCCGTAGCTGAATTTTGCAAAAAACTTAAAGATGTTTGCACCGAGAAAAAGATAGCACCAGCGGTTCTAACAAAGCATTTTCTCAATCTCATCGCAGCGATGAAAAAGCTGATTCACTTTCAGCAACACAATAATGCTCCCGCCGAGCCCGGCCCTCCCGAAGATTATTTTAGAGTAGTAACTCTAGTTAGATTCGGATCCATACCAGATGATTATGTTCAACAATATCTTCCATTGTTAGAGGAGGTTTTGAATGTTTACCACCAACTGATTATGATGGGCATTTACTTCAAGGGGGCAATGAAAGACCTGGGTTTAGAAAGAATCATTTTCAGCACTCTACTTCAAGAAGGCAAAACTCCCGATGATCCGGACTGCCCTTATAAGCTCCAGCTTAGTGATATTATTCTCGCTCAAAAATATTTTGAAGGAGGTGATTTGAGAGGCGCAATATCGCATTTTGATCGCTACACTAGGGGTGGAATGTTCCCCCGTGACAAAGAGCGCATAGAGCAGTTCGCTGATAATGCTGATCCCAAGTACGGCCCACTTCTAAGTTTTATCATCGATATCTGGGAACGCAGCCCGGGCGTAGAGCCTCAGCCTGCCGTCTTTACCCAAGACACGCCACTTCCTATTCTGCTTGATCAAATC
>CAYHGX010000024.1:0-10289 GCA_964356355.1 uncultured Candidatus Peribacteria bacterium
CCCAAACCACAACGTTCCCAGAGCTCGCGGAAGACGAATTTGTGGACCGCATTTATCAGCTCTGTAAAGCCCATAATGCCCCGCCTATTAAGGTGTCCGCCTACCTCCGCGAGCTTGCACAAAGGGTGGTGGAATTTGGTGAAGTAGCAACCCCCGAATCCGGCCCCTACTTCGATTTCGACAACGCCGACCAGCCCGCGCTTCAAGGATACCTTGCCTCCCTCAGCCGTATTGCCGCAGAGGCCTGGGGCCTCGTGTCGCTTATTGGCACTTGGCAGGAATATGCTGATTCACTTGGCCTCAATGAAATGCTCGCGCCTACAGATATTTTCGATCCGGATAAGCAGCTCTCCACCTTTCAGCCGATTCACTTGGCCACGGCGCATGTTGCTATGATGAGCGGGCTTCCGTCCCAGGCCTACGATAATATTGCTAATTATGCCGGCAACTTAAACGCCTATGATTACCTGCACCTAGAAAAACTAGCCCAATATGCCCCTGCCTCCTATACTCCTCTAATTAGCCGTCTCTTATTTTTTGCCACTCATCCAAAATATAAAAAAGGTGAAGTGGTAGGCTCTAAAGAGGATTACGAAGGAATAGGGCCCACTGTTAATGCCATTACTAAAATTAGAACCACTAGGTTAAACGGCCTCTCCACCTCCCGGGAAGAGCTTAAAACCCTTGTGGGCTCTCGTCCCTTTCATCCTGCTCTTTTCAAGAATGATCTGGCAGTTCCCTTTTATCTCCTTCTTGGCACTGTTGCAAGCGATCCTGCCAGTAATCCTCATAGTGCATTTGCAAGGATCAAGCTCACCATTATTGAAACTCTCTATGTCTTTTTGGTCGAAAGATACCTGGGCCATTATCAGGGCGAGCTAACTGACGAGCTTGCCATTGAAATTGGTGAAGCGATCAGCTTGGTCACTCGCCAGTTTTTCCCTGCCCAGGAAGCTGCCCAGCATTCCTCTTTCATTTACGATGCTTTAGACAGAAAGTTTCGTTACCAGCTTGGAGTAGGCATTCCTCCAGTAGCTCCCGGTTACAAAGCAGCTCAGGTATATTTAGACATCAATGACGTTTCTACTCTGCAAAGAGAAACGAAGCTTGAGCCGTCGCCTGCACGTCAAAGGAGAATGACCAACGACAACTTGGCAGTCTTCCGCAAAACTCCTGCCGGCAGAGTGTCTGCTTTTTCATCTAATATGGTAGACACTTCGGCCCGCCTCCAAATGGTTACTGCAGCTGAAGGAGTGGATGAGCTTTTGGCCATGTACAACTCTTTGTATGGCGGTAATGCCGGGCAAATAGATGGAGCAGGAGCGCTGAGAGCACGTATTTTAGATCGCATTAAAACCTTCCCTGGATACCTTTTTCGCCTGCTTTCCGTGGCCAATTTCCTTCAGGATGGTATTCAGGATTACAACAATTCGCCTTTACTTTACCGAAGTGCGCCGGCAAGTTTATTGATCCGGCTTTTTTCTCAGGCTCAGCATCGCGACAGTTGTTTCCGTGAGCTTTTCAATGAAATTAAAAGCCCAAATGTCCACACCTATTACAATGCCTGTGTTCTCCTGGGCCTCCTATTTCAGCATGATGTGGCCCATCACTCTGCTTATCTAGAGTGCCTTATGGTGGAAGTCTTCAATTCTGCCGCCGCCTTTCATGATGCCAAAAATCACCTGTTCCTCTTTGATCTTTTTGACCATTGTGACAACGCAAGCCAAGTCATAATTGCCGGAATTTTAGCTCGTCTTCCTCATGCTCAGCACATTGATCTTACGAGGTATGGGATCGATTTCGAGCACTATATTACTCAGTCAAAAGTTAAAAATGGCAAAAAAGTAAAATCTCAAAACGCCGACCCTGCATCCCCTCCCGCCGATCCTTACGCGGGCGTACAATTTCTCCGTGCTTATCCCGATATTGGCCTCACCAAAGAGCGTAATCTCGAGGAATTATCTGGTGAAATTATTGCCCACCGTAGCATTGGTCTGCCAGAACAAGGCGCTCAGCTTTCCACCGCCTTTGCCGATTCTCCCCTCCGCGAAGTCTTCCCGCAAGCCATCGTAAAAGCCGACAAGGCCACCGTTCCCGGGCCCAAAAGTTTACGTGTTTTAGTAAACCTTGAGGGTAAAGATAAAATAAAACTCTTCTGCCGTGTACTCGATAATGGCGAGCTCCAAGTTCGCATTCTAAAATCTGGCCAAGATGGTGAACTCATCACCGCTGCCCAAGCCGAAGCCAAAGGTATTTCAGCTAAAGTTTTCACAGAATTAAATTACTTTGTCCTCGAAATTCTCCGCTGTATTTATGTAAAGACAGAACCCGCACCCTCGGCTCCGCCAAGCGATCCTCCCCCTTTAGATCCACCAGTACCAGAGTCAGCCGACGTCTCTCCTTCTCAAGACGGTATACTTTCCGAAAGTATACCAACTCCCCCAGTTGACACGACAGCTCCAGAATCCACTGACCCCGAAGCCCCTGCCGAGCCAGCCCTCATCCCGCCGCCTCCCGAAGCCCCTGCCCCCATCGCCGAGCCCGAGCCGCAAACCCTAAGCGCCCGCCACAGAGGCGCCATGTCTATTTTTCTAGGCAAGCGCGCCCAGCAAGAAAAAGATGCCAAAGCCAAAATCGAACGCAAAGGCATCAATGAAAATCTCCGCCTCGTCCGTGATCTTTTTATGCCACTTTTCAAAGGCGAAGAAGTTACTGATTTTCCAAGCCAACTTGGCCAGGTTGAGCTCTACATTGCCGAACAAATGGAGGGTCAGCGCGGCCAGCCAATCGATGAAATTTTTTATAGCAGAGTCACCGATCCCTATTCAATTTTTGAAGGTCTCCAAGACGGCATTATTCAGTGGGACCAAATTTGTGTCCGCAAGGCCCGTCTTCACGCTCAGCCCCTACCCTATTTAGTTGATATTCCTAAGCGACCTCTCCCGGATGGCACTCAGCCAAGGCTTTACCAGCTCAAGAAAAGCGCACAGACCGGTATTGCCGCTCAACGCTATGAAATGGCTAAGGCCGAAGGCCAAAGCGAAGTAGAGCAGGGTGCAGTTCAAAGTGTGTTGAGAATGAAGGTTGCTGACACTCCCACCTCCCGACGCCTTATGGAGCAGGTTCAAGATCCGGCTTTTATTAAAGCTCTAACCGCCGCTCGTATTAAAGAAATCCGTGCTGCCGTCACCGAAGAAGAAACAAGATATAAGATTGCAGCTCAAAGTGCACGTGCCGCCTTTTTCCCAGGGCCAAATTCTGATGCTCAAGAGGTTGAAGCCTACCTCGACATCATGCAGGAGCTTGAGTCCACTCATCTGTCCATTATGGCTGCTCTCGAAGCCGAAGCCCTTGCCCCAACTCTGGCCGCCACAGAAGATATTGAAGTTATGCCCGAACATGCCGGTGCCAAAGACGGCCAAGTTTCTCTGCCCCAGCCCGGGTATTTCGAATTCAACCAAACCTTCAACCAAGGCTCCTTCATCAGCCTCCAAGACCTTATGAGTTCTCAGGCGTAGTCGTCTTTTTCTTTCCCAAAAAAGCAGTACTTACAAGTAGTGCCCCGATCAGGAAGAAGGTGATAATTCGGCCGGTCAACGCCATCTCCCATACGTCCACCAAGAATAGTCTCCCAACCACGAGCCCTACGAGCGCTCCACCATATAGTCGCAGGCCATTTTTCTCTTTCGACAGTCCATAGAAATAAGAGATAAGTCCAATAATCGTATAGACCACGAGAGAAATCATTACCGCAGTATTTTGGTTTGAGATGGCCGCACCTAGCGATTGCCACAAAAGCGCGTAAAAATATATTGAACCCATAATCAACAACAATGCACTTAGTGTCCCTGGCTCTTTATCCTGTACCTTTTCTCTACATTGCTGGAAAAACAAGCCAAGCCCCATCAGTGCTACTCCCAAGCCAAGCACTACAAAAAAATCTTCATGGACGATGCTAAATTTCCAGGCGGTGGCAGTGATGCTTTCAATAGATAAAACAGCGGGCACTACGAAGAGAAGGCTGGTGCGTTCTGCGATCTTTATATCCCTCAAAAAAGCATAGGCAACAATAGCAATAATAGCGCTCTCTATTGTGTAAGCGATCGTGAGTGCTGAGCCTGTTAATTCCACGCAAGTTGCAGTTCCCAACATAGCGATCCCCACGCCCGCATACACATAAAATGGCTTGCGCCTATTTGTGATTCTAAATATTAAAAACGCACCTGCCACAAATACCGCCATCCAGCCCATCATTATCCCACTTTGCCATTCTCTCTCTGCAGCCGTTATGATCCAAGTAAGTAGCAGCAATCCATTGCCGGCCGCCGTTACGAGATTAGGAATAGTTACTGCGTCTTTCATCCTCACAATAGCAACCGTAGTTGTTAGGAAAAATATTGCGGCAAACGCATATGCAAAAAGAAGTAAAGTTGCTTCGTAGTCTCCGTAATTGAACGGTGAAAAATAAGGTAAACTATAAAATGTGACTAGTAAAAGCGCTGCGGCTGTGAGTTCACGCATTGCGGTTAAAGCCACCACCCAAATCGTGCCGATTGTGACAACAAGTAAATAAGAGAATAGCCACACATGGGAAGTAGAGGCGACATCCGTCAGTAGCGGCGCAATCCCCGCAAGCACAAGGCTCGTTAAGGCCAGGGACCGGCTCCTGTACTTCACGCTGGCAAGCGCAACTGACACGGTACTTAAAAACATGATGATAAGGGCAGAAATCGGAGTAAACATTTGATAAATTTCACGCGCAGCAAATACGGTTAACAATATTGTTGTTGAACCAAGTACAAGAAAGATTCCACCTTGATGAATATATTTTTGTATTCTCCACCATCCAGTTAGTGAAAATGCCACTCCGGCTCCAATTCCAAGGCCAATGCGTCCCACAGGCCCAATCCAATCATGAAGGAAAGCATAGGTTGTAAGCCAGCCAAAACCAACTAACAATAGAAGTGCCCCGAGCTTTAGCATCCAGTCTTCCTTTATCCAATCAACGAAGTGGACCGAGTGTGGCGTTTGAGTTTGAGGTAAATCGGTAGGCACCGGCTTTATTGCCTTGGCTGATACGGCCCTTGGTGTTTCGTATCTTGCTTCAAAATCACGCGTCGTACCTCCTTCGCTCAGTCTCTCAAGTTTTGCAACACGCCCACGCAGATTCACCAAAAGAGCCAATACCACTACTATGCCTAAAATTATTAGTTCCTCCATATTTGTTTTTGTTTAATAGCAATTGCAATCATAACATAAATCAAATATGAGGTCTCTATCAACAAACCACGAACAAAAAGTGTCAGAACGAGCGTAGCTTTTTAGGGTTGGAGGTCTCGTGGTTTCCTGCAGCTCTAAAAAGCGAAGCTTAGTGAAGACACTTTTTGAGAGTATCCGATATTTTGGAAGCGTTGAAACCTTTCTTAAAGGTTTCAAAAAGAAACTGCTTCGCAGTTTCGATGGTGGGCAGAGAAGGATTCGAACCTTCGAAGGCGTAGCCAGCAGATTTACAGTCTGCCCTCGTTGACCGCTTGAGTATCTACCCACGTCAAGCTAACAAATGCAAAAGCGATTATAGCGAAACCTCCCTCAAAGGCAATAAAAGTTTATTAAAACTTGTCATGACCTCTAATAGAATCTAAAATCACCTAGTAGTTAACCCTCTTCCCAATGGCCAAAAACCAAAACAAACAGTGTATGCGCTATCTCGCAATGGTCTCAGCTGTAGTGCTTTGTGGATCAGCCTTTTTATCTTGGGGTTCAGTTGCTACCGAATCAGTGGTTGGCATCCAAGGTGATGGAATGATTACGCTATTTTTGGGAATTGCCGCAATTTTGTTTTTGTTAAAACGTCGCCTTCCACTTTATATTCCCACAATACTTGGTCTACTTGCCTTCGCTGTCGCCCTCTGGGACTACCTATCTATCTCGGAGGTAATGTTGAAGCTTACGATCACCAGCAGTATTGGTCTCGGCCTCTATCTCACCCTCGTCTCTAGCTTTTTGCTTACAGTATTCAGTTTCATCCAGTGGCGTAAGATACGAATCAGAGCGTAGTATCTTTGGATTGCATCAGCGCGAACCCCATTTTTAATAATTTTTTAATCTTTCAAGCGCGAGCGTAGCGAAGTGCTAACAAATCAATCCGCTGAGCGACAAAGCGAGGCGCCATTAAAGAGGCGCATAAACAAGCCAAAATGTTAGGCATACCTCTCGCCCTGGTAGTAAGAAATGCTCTCGTCACTTTTGTTAAATCTCAAAAATTCACAATCGGAGAGGTGGAGTCGATTGAGGTAACACCGAAAATCCAGGAGAAGATGGACGAAATTGGAAAGCTTCTTGCTAAAAAATAGCCTATGAAACTTTTAATTACCAAAACAGTAAATAAAAGCGAATATCAAAATCCCAGGAACATCTTTGAAAAAACTTTACCTTACCAGTCCTGGTGGAGCTGGACGGGTGGTTTTTCTTTTGGAGTTAAGTAATAAAAAGTCTGTACTGGTAATGGTTAGACTAAAAAACGATAAGCAAATTGGCGCAAATATGACAGTCAAGAATCTTAAATTTGCAAAAGCATTAGGGAAAAACTTGGAGAACATTTTGACCGATATCAAAAACGGAGATTACCAGGAATTTGACTTGTAATTTTCCCCTGCTATAATCCGCTCATAACGTTCTCAACATGAACCGACTCGCTTCTCTCATTATTGCCGTGATTATTATTATCCTCTAGCCCAGAGAAGCTACTTCGCATTTACTCAAAGAAGCCTCTCTGGACACCCCAAGAGGTTATTTTTTTGCATCAACCCGACCCTTTAACGGCCACGCGCCACCCACCCACCATGGTTACCGTCAACGAAGAATTCTACCGCCTCAAGTGTATCAGCTGCAAAGCTGAGTTCGCCGAGCGCGACACCTGCACCACTTGTCTCAAGTGCGGTGATCCACTCGATGTCGTTTATGATTACTCTTTTATGAGAAAGCGCCTCAACGTCTATGCGCTCAAAAATTCACCAATTTCCGCCCTCAAGTATCTCACCTTTTATCCGATCCTCGATCTCGAAAAAATCGTGAGCTTAAACGAAGGAGGCACTCCACTCCATCACTGCCGCAACCTCTCAAAGGAATATGGACTCAAAAATCTCTATGTGAAAAACGAAGGTGCCAATCCTACTGGTGTTTTCAAAGATCGCGGTACACTTGTGGAAGTTACTAAGGCCCTAGAAATGGGAGCAAAAGCCGTTTGCCTTGCCTCTACAGGTAATATGGCCGCCTCAGTTTCCGCCTACTGTACAATCGCCAAAATCCCCTGCTACGTGCTGGTTCCCGAAGGCACGCCAATTGGAAAACTCGCCCAAACACTTTCTTACGGAGCTCGCATTATCCAGGTGCGCGGTACCTATTCTGATTGCGCAAAACTAGCGGTTGAAGTGGCTAAGAAAAATAATTTCTACCTCGCCGGCGATTATGTTTTCCGCCTCGAAGGTCAAAAATCACAGGCCTACGAAATCGCAGAACAGCTTGGATGGAAGGCTCCCGACTACCTTGTTTGTCCTATCGGTTGTGGCACAAATTTAGCTGCTATCTGGAAGGGCTTTAAGGAATTAAAAGAGCTCGACCTTATTGAGAAACTTCCGAAATTAATAGGCGTTCAACCCACCGGTTGCAATGTGGTAAACAAAGCCTTCCGCAAGAAGACACTCAACTTCACACCACTTGATAAGCCAAACACCATCTGCAGTGCCGTGGCCGCGGGCTATCCGCTCGATGGCATCAAAGTGCTCCAGGCTCTTTTTGAGTCCAAGGGCGCAGTGGTTGACCTCACTGATGAAGAGGTGCTTGAACACGAGCAGTATCTTGCCCGACAGGAAGCCATTTTCGTGGAGCCATCAGGCGCTCTCCCCATCGCCGCTGTCAAAAAACTTTCACAGGAAGGTTTCTTCAAACCCGACGACACGATCGTTTGCATCGCCACCGGCAACGGCCTCAAGGATCCCAAGTCCGCCGTGAAAATGATCCCCGATCCGCCAACTATCGATCCCGATATCCGCGAGGTTGATAATTATCTCAAATACAAACTTTATCAGATTCAATCCGAGGGTGTAAAAAATAAGGCAAAAGTTCTCTGGAAACGCATCCCCGAGCAAAAAGAACTCAAAAAAATCATCCACGATGAATTCGGAATCGACCTATCTTCTGCATTAATGAAGGGAGCCACTACTGCCATCAAAGCCTTCGAAGCCAAAGGGAAAATCATCGCCAAGCAAGACCTACAAAATATTCTCGAGGAGCAGATGGACGAGTATAATCTCAAGGATAAGCATCTCGAAGTGATCGATTTCGAAGCCAAAACTTCCAAATACAATCAGGCGCAGGCCAGTATTAAGGTTCGTTATGGTAAGGAGATTTTGCTGGGACAAGGTAAGGGAACAGGCGCAGTGGACGCCATTATCACCGCTCTCATGTCCAGTATTAAAAATCATGATAAACTTGCCATCAAGCTTGTAGACTACAACGTAGAAATATTCACCGGCGGCGTAGAAGCGGCTGTGAAAGTAGTCATGACCGCAGTAGATAAACACGAAAATCGCACCATCGCCACTGCCACCTCACCCGACGTAATTGTGGCTTCAGTCAGCGCCTTTGAGAAATGTTATAACTTCCTTTATAATAAAAACCATGCCTAGTTCATTTCCCCTCTGTTACTTTCAAAAAAAAGTCATCAAGATCGAAAAAGCAGTAGTGCCAATCCAGGCAAAGGCACTGCAATATGGGCTCGGTTGCTTCTCGGGCATCAGAGGGTTTTACAACAAAGATAAAAAGAATCTCTATCTTTTCCGCCCGCAGGATCATTTTAAACGGCTCGAAGAAGCAGCGAAAATCCTCGGAATGAAGTTGAAACTCACCTATCCCCAATTCGAGAAAATCGTTAAGGAATTGTTGCAAAAAAACAAAGCCAAAGAGGATATCTACGTACGCACAACTCTTTACGCCGCCTCCACCAAACTCACTCCGCGCTTCGATAATAGCGATGATGATGTTTGCATCTATATTCTTTCTCTCAAGGATTATTATGGCGCAGATAACGGCTTAAACTGTTGCGTTTCCAGCTGGCGCCGCATCGACGACGATGTCATTTCCGTGAAGGCCAAAAGTACCGGCACCTACGCCGGCTCCGGCCTCGCCAAAACGGAAGCTTTGCTAAACGGGTATGATGAGCCAATTTATCTCAACCGCTCGGGACACGTTTCCGAGGCTTCCAGTGCCAATATTTTTGGAGTTAAAGATGGAGTGGTTTGGACCCCACCGCTTTCTGCTAACATTTTAAACGGCATCACTCGCCGCAGTTTACTCGAATTAATGCGCAACGAAATGGACCTTGAAGTGCGCGAAGAAAATTTCGATCGCTCGATGCTTTACACCATGGATGAGCTCTTTTTATCAGGCACCGCAGCCAAAGTTAGCTGGATCAGAGAGGTGGACCATCGCAAAATTGGCACAGGAAAACTTGGCCCAATCACGAAGAAATTAAGCGAACTTTACAATCAAGCCTCTTCCGGCAATCTTCCGAAATATTCACAGTGGTGCGTGCCGATGTTTTAAACAGTTAACTTGAAATCATGTCCGATCAAAACCTAAAACCTAGAAGTGCCCTGATGACCGAAGGAGTATCTCGCGCCCCAAACCGTGCCATGCTGCGCGGTACCGGCTTTTCCGATGAAGATTTCGAGAAGCCAATCGTGGGAATTGCCAGCGCTTGGAGCGAGGTTACTACCTGCAATATGCATATTGATAAGCTCGCTCGCGATGTGTACGAAGGTGTGCGTGAGGGCGGCGGTGTGCCCCAAACCTTCGGCACAATTACCGTGGCCGATGGTATTGCGATGGGCCACGAAGGCATGAAATATTCATTAGTTAGTCGTGAAGTAATTGCCGATTCCATTGAAACAGTTGCGGGCGCGCAGCGCTTTGATGGGCTGATTTGCGTGGGTGGTTGCGACAAAAATATGCCTGGCGCCATGATGGCGATTGCGAGAGTAAATACCCCAAGTATTTTTGTGTATGGAGGTACGATTATGCCCGGCCAACTTCACGGAAAAGACATTGATATCGTTAGTATTTTTGAGGCCGTAGGCCAGTTTCAAGCCGGAAAAATAACAGAGGAAGAACTCAGAGAAGTGGAATGCAAAGCGTGCCCAGGAGCCGGATCTTGTGGTGGAATGTATACGGCCAATACCATGTCTTCAGCTATTGAAGCGCTTGGCATGAGCTTGCCGTATGGCTCTACT
>CAYHGX010000024.1:10389-13579 GCA_964356355.1 uncultured Candidatus Peribacteria bacterium
TACCATGTCTTCAGCTATTGAAGCGCTTGGCATGAGCTTGCCGTATGGCTCTACTACCCCGGCAGTGGTGGAAGAAAAAAACATTGAATGTATCCGAGCGGGCACTCAAATTATCGAGCTTTTACGCCAAAACATCCGTCCCCGCGACATCATGACCAAGAAAGCCTTTGAAAACGCCATCGTAGTTGTGCTGGCACTTGGAGGTTCTACCAATGCTGTTTTGCATCTCCTGGCTATGGCGCACGCCGCCGAAGTTGATCTTACGATTGACGATTTTAGTCGCATCTCTGATCGCACTCCCCAGCTCACCGATATGAAACCGGGAGGCAAATATGTAACAGTTGATTTGCATAATGCCGGCGGCTGCCCTGCGGTAATGAAGCTCCTCCTCGATGCAGGAATGCTTCACGGCGAATGTATGACAGTTACAGGGAAAACCGTTGCCGAAAATCTCGCAGACATTGCTTTGCCTGCCCCAGATCAGCAAGTTATTCAGCCTCTCAGCGATCCGGTGATGAAAACCGGCCCAATAGTTATTTTGAAAGGCAACCTCGCCCTAGAGGGAGCTGTGGCAAAGGTGAAGGGCTTAAAAGTTTTTTCACACAAAGGTCCAGCAAAAGTTTACGAATGTGAAGAGGATGCTTTTGCTGCCATTCATGAGGATAAAATCGTTGCCGGTGACACGGTGGTAATTCGCAACGAAGGGCCCAAAGGTGGCCCAGGTATGCGCGAAATGTTGGCCATTACTTCGGCTCTTGTTGGCAAAGGCCTGGGTGCAGCAGTAGCCTTGATTACCGACGGCCGCTTCTCAGGAGGCACGCATGGATTGGTAATTGGACACGTGGCGCCAGAGGCCTTTACTGGCGGACTGATTGGCCTGCTCAAAGATGGTGATATTATCAACATTGATTCTGATAATAAATTGCTCGAGGTAGAGCTTTCCGATGAGGAAATTGCTTCGCGCAAAGCAGCCTGGGTTCAACCAAAACCGCGCTATTCCCGCGGCGTTCTTCGTAAATATATGGAAACCGTTAGCTCACCAATGTATGGAGCAGTAACTGACAAATATGACCAATAACAATCCAAAAACCGGCGCCGATCTCTTCTGCCAAGCACTCTCCGACCAGGGAGTTGATATGATGTTTGGTATTCCTGGTGGAGTAGTTTTGCCACTTTATGACAAAATCAACAAATACGGCCATGAGATTAAGCACATTCTTCCTCGTCACGAACAGGGCGGCGGCTTCGCCGCCGATGGCTATGCCCGGGCCACAGGCAAGGTAGGGGTAGCCCTCGGCACTTCGGGCCCGGGCGCTACCAATCTCCTCACTGCCATTGCCAACTCTATGTTGGATTCAGTACCTACGATTTATATTACCGGCCAAGTAGTTGAGGAATTTATTGGCACCGACGCCTTCCAGGAGGTAGACGTAATTGGCATGACTATGCCAGTTGTGAAACACAGCTACCTCGTTACACGGGCCGAAGATATTCCACGCGTCGTCAAAGAGGCCTTTTACCTCGCATCTACTGGGCGGCCCGGCCCGGTCCATATAGACCTTGTGAAGGACGTTTGGTTCCAAGAGGTAGAAACAGACCCTGATCCGCAAATGGATCTCCCCGGCTACCAGCCTTTACCCGATGTGGCCGCTGATTCTGAAATTGAAAAACTCGATGCTCTTCTCAAAAACAGTTTATGTTTACTTTCCGAAAGTCGGAATGTAAACCAGACCTCCGCTCCAGGTATGTCGCCCCTACGTCCCGTCATTATCGCGGGCCATGGCGTGGAGCTCTCACGCGCCCAATCTCAACTCGTAGAATTCGCTGAAAAGCACAATATCCCAGTCGTTTCCACTCTTCTTGGTCTCGGCAACTTTCCTCAGGGTCACCAGCTTTGGGCTGGAATGATTGGTATGCACGGCGATGCCGTAGCCAACTTTACCGTCCACAATGCTAATCTGGTCATCGGTATCGGCTGCCGTTTCGACGATCGCATTACTGGCAAAATCGACGCCTTCATTAAAGACAAAACCTTCGTCCACTTCGAAATTGATCCATCAGAAATAGGTAAAACCGTCCCTACGAAGCTCCCGATTCCCGGCGACCTCAAGGACACTCTCTCCCGCGCCAACGAACTCACTACTCCTCACTCTTTCCCCCAATGGTGGGAACAAATAGCCCAGTGGAAAACCAAGTATGGTTTCTTGGACTTTACTTCAAATCCAGTACCAGGAAAGGCCACCTCTACTCACTCCGGCACTCTTAGCCAGGCGCGCATCGTTAGTCTTCTTTCTGAAATAACCAACGGCGAAGCCATCGTAGCCGGTGACGTAGGCCGTCACCAAATGTGGCTCGCAAGATTTTACCGTTTCAAGCACCCCAACTCCCATCTCTCCTCGGGCGGCTTGGGCTCTATGGGTTATGGGCTCCCCGCAGCCATGGGGGCCGCCCTCGGCCAGCCACAAAGAGAAGTCTGGTCCATCTCCGGCGACGGCGGTTTCATGATGAATCTCCAAGAGCTCGGCACTCTCGCCGAATATAATATCCCCGTCCACGCCTGCATTATGGAAGACGCAGCCCTGGGCATGGTTCGCCAATGGCAAAGCCTGCTCTTCAAAGGCAATCACTCCCACTCCGAATTCAAAAATCCCGATTTCGTAGCCTTGGCCAACGCCTTCGGCATCCCCGCTTGGCGCGTCCACACCTACGAAGAGGCCCGCACCGCCATCGAAGAAGCTCGCAAAGTAAAAGGCCCCACGCTCATCACCTTTATGGTTCACCCCGACGAGCACGTTTACCCAATGGTTCCACCAAATACCGCCCTCGGCGATCAAGCGCTCTGCGACGCCGATCTCTTACAAGATAAAGCCCAAAAATATGACGACGACGCACTCCTACAAGGTCACACTTAGAGTAAAAAACGAAGCCGGCGTCCTAGCCCGCATCACAGTTCTAATTCGCAAATTCCAGATCAACATCCGCTCTCTTGACGTTGCCCCCATTGATCTCGAAGAGCGCTTTTCCGACATTCACCTCACGCTCGAAACCACCAAGTCCCACGCCGACATCGCCATGAAAAAGCTCTCCCGCCTCATCCCGGTGATCGACGTGAAATACGATGAGTTGAAGTCAGCCTAAAATGCTTGCCCTCGCCCCAATTTCCCCCTAAAATGCCTCGGAACTAATATTT
>CAYHGX010000025.1:0-13483 GCA_964356355.1 uncultured Candidatus Peribacteria bacterium
AAATCTAAGTGAAGGAATGGACGTAGCAATCACCAAAATCGGCGCCAAGGTAAAATGGCACGGTGAAGGCGAATTAGTCACCTTAGAAAAAACTAAAATCCGCGACATAGAAAGCTTCGGCATGATCGCAGCCGGCAGCGAAATTGGCATCCCCGATCCAGAAGCAAAAGAAAGAGAAATTTTAGACCTAAGCAAATACAAGGCCAAACCTGGCACCCCTCTCTCCGAACTTTTCGCCCTCAACGACATCATCCTCGAAGTAGACAACAAGGCCATTACTCATAGGCCCGACCTCTGGAGCCACTACGGCTTTGCCCGCGAAATTGCCGCGATCACCGGCAGTAAATTAAAACCCATCACTCCAAAAGTAGAATTCCCAACTAAAGGAGAAAGCCCGAAAGTAGAAGTAGCAGAGCCAAAACTTTGCCCTCGCTACCTCGGCCTAACAATTGAAAATATTAAAGTAGAACCTTCGCCCGAATGGCTCAGTAAGAAATTAGAAGCAGTTGGCCACGGCACTCACAACAACATCGTAGACATCACAAATTATGTAATGGCCGAACTCGGTCAGCCACTTCACGCCTTCGATAAGGCCAAAATCAAAAACGGCATCACGGTACGCACCGCCAAAAAGGGTGAAAAAACTCTCTCTCTCGACGACAAAGAACGCGAACTTTCTCCAGAAATGCTGGTAATTGCCGACGACGAAAAGGTACTCGCCATTGCCGGAGTAATGGGCAGTAAAAAGAGCGAAATCACAGAGTCAACCACGTCAATTATTCTTGAATCTGCCACCTTCAACTCATCCTCAGTTCGCAAAACCTCCACAAAATTAAATCTCCGCACCGACGCCGTTCAAAGATTTGAAAAGGCCTTAGATCCGCATCTTGCAGAGCTCGCCATCAAGCGCGCCGCTGAATTAATTCTTCAAATTTGCCCAACTGCCAAAATCACCGGCCCGGTTACGGACGTAAAAAACTTCTCAAATAAACCCCTCGAAATCGAACTCAGCATCGAAACAACTATTTCCAAAATCGGCGTACAACTAACAAAAGAAGAGGTTCAAGAATTATTAGAAAAACTCGAATTCCGCATCACCGAAAAATCAAAAAACACACTCTTGGTAACCGTCCCCACCTTCCGCGCCACCAAAGACGTCACTAGCGAAGACGACCTAATTGAAGAAGTTGCGCGCCTCTACGGCTACGACAACATCCCGGCCAGTCTACCAATCCTTCCCACAAAACTCCCTACTCCAAACCCAGAACGCGAATACAAACACCGCGCCCGCGAAATCCTTTCCGAAGGCCTTGGGTTCGACGAAGTAAACAACTATTCCTTCTACGGCCAGGCAGAAATGTCACACTGCCTAATCGCCGATACCGGCCACATTCACCTCCAAAACTACCTTTCTGAAGATCAAACCCATCTCCGCACCACCCTAATCCCAAATATTCTCAAAAACATCCAAGAAAACATTAAATATTTCTCCGACTTCAAAATTTACGAAATCGGCCGCACCTACAAAGAAATTGGCCAATTCTACCCCCTCGAAGAAAAAATTATCGCCGGAGCAATCATTAAAAAAGGCAAATCAGCCGATCCTTTTTACGAAGCCAAAGGCGCAGTAGAAACTCTTTTTAATAAATTCTCAATTGCCCTACCAAAAGCCGTAAAAGAAGTAAAACACACTCCCTACGCGCATCCATTCAAATGCCTTAGCTACATCGATCAGCACGGCCAAACTCTCGCAAAAGTATTCGTCCCGCATCCACAAGTCGCCAAAAATCACGATCTCGACAAACACTCAATTGCCCTTTTTGAAGTCAACTTCACCGAACTAATGAAACTCGAAAAAATCGACCGCAAATATAAAAAACTCGCCAAATTCCCGAGCATCCAAATCGACATTTCAATTCTCACAGATAAAAACGCCGAAGTTGGCACCTTCCAAAAAGCCATAATGGAAGCCGGTCCCGCCCTCATCACCGATGTAACTCTTTTCGACATTTATGAAGGGGACCGCATCGAAGCCAACAAAAAAGCCATCGCCTTCGCAATCACTCTCCAGGCCCCCGACCGCACTCTTACCGACGAGGAAATGCTCTCCACTCAAAAACTCATCTTCAAAAACGTCGAAAAACTCGGAGGCACTATACGCGGCAAATAAATCTAATCACTAAACGATCCAGCCTTCGGCTTTTTGGGTTCTGGCCCCCGACCAACCTTCCCCCCTGAATCGTGACCAGCAGTACCTTCGCCCACCCCAAATCCTCCTCTTAAATTCATTAAAGCTAACAATCCTAGCTGTGACCCAGGCCTTAAAGGAGCAGGTGCTATTCCTCTACCTAAAGCCAGACGCCCTTTAACCTTAGGTCCAAGAATTAGCTCCCTAAACCTAGGGACTAACACTTCTGGCCCCTCACATTCGTCACCTACAAACACAAGTCCTCGAAGCGGATCGCTATGAACGCCCTCAGGAGACCACACCTCGCTCCACAAGCCTTTCACGGTAGTATTATAGGTATAGCCCGGTCTAAAAGCTTGGCGCTCCACTCGACCATCCATAGTCACCCGCGCCCTATGAAAGTGATCGGCCTTATCAATATTATCAACGCGAACAAATTCTGCATCCGGAACAACATCGCAAGCCCCATCTTCACTCAAACCGGGCAGTAAAGCCGCCCTGCCAGATTTCACATAAGCCCTCGTATCGTCATAATGTAGCTTCCCCTGTAACTCCAAAGGCCAATTAAGCCTAGCACGTACTTCCTCAAACATCTTAAGTGATTCAACCCTACTTAGAGGACCAGTGTTGCCATCCGTGCCCTGAATCGAAACCGTAACTCTTACCTCTTTTACATTTTCCTCCGGATGCTCCAAAATTGGTCTCAACTTTTGCAAAGTAGCCACATAAGAATTAATATTAACTTCTCTATCAATTTTGCCTTGGTGCCTATTGCTATCAACAGTTAAAACAAACATCGGCACGACTCCTTTATGCATCAATTGCACAACCCGATCCATTCGTTCCTCCATTCGCTTTACCGGAGTACCGTCCCTTCCCACTCGCATTCCATGGCTAATACAAATAGCCCTGGATTTACCTTTAGTAAATTCATCCAGAGCCTCAGCCAAATGCACAAAAGTACCATTAGGCCCACCAAGTGGCTCGGTATTAACATCCGTAGTAACAAATCTTGCAAAGTCAAATCCAGCATCCATTGCTCCTTTAATATTTGCCCTAATCTGCTCCTTCGTCAAATCCACAACCGTCCAATCAGCCTTCTCGGCTCCCTCATAAGCTCCACAATGAAGACATCCCTCCGCGCAGCCCTTTGCGGTCGCAAACATATCAACCAACGTCGTAGCTGCCGCTGGAACCCTATCCATAAAATAAAGTTAAACGCACCTCATGCTACAACAAATTTTCCGCACCTGTCAAACCAATCCTTGAAACACTCGGTAAACATTTGACAAACTGCCCCACAACTAGAACAATTGACCTATGAACACCGAACTTGCGAGAAAAAAGTACCAGGAAGACATAGAAAGGGCCGCCCATTCAGTCAGCATCGCTGAAGCCATGAATGAATGCCTTTGGCTTGGCGACAAAAATCACAACACTATCTACGTAAATCCAATCTACGAACGCACCTCCGGCTATAGCCTTGCAGAATGCATTGGTAAACCAGCCGACTTTTGCTTCGACGAAGAAAGTAAAAAAACCATCGCCGCACATCACAAATTAAGAAAAAAAGGCGCTTCATCTCAATACGAAGCCACTATTCTAACAAAGGATGGAAAAAAAGTACCAGTACTCATAAGTGGCGCACCAACCGGCACCGGAGGCACCATCGGAATTTTTATCAACCTCACCAAAATCAAGAAACTCACTCGTGAAAAAGTGCTTTCCGATGAAATTATTCGCAATTCAGCCGAAGCCATTGTAGTACTAGATAAAAATCGCAAAATTAAACTTTGGAACACTGGAGCCACCAAGCTATTCGGCTACAGTGAACACGAAGTATTAAATAAATCCATTGATATCGTCATCCCCAAAGAAGAAGAAGAAACAAACAAAACTCTCCTAAAAGAGGTGGAAATTAAAAGTTACCTCAAAAATTTCGAAACTCACCGTCTAGCCAAAAATGGAGACCTATTGGACGTTTCAGTTTCAGTTCGAAAAGTAATGGACGGCAAAAACCACTTCATCGGCTACCTGTTGATGTACCAAGATATTCGTCAGCAAAAACAGGCCTCCATTGAACTCCAAAAACGCTTCGACGCAGTACAAGACGCCTACAAAGAGCTCGGATTACAGCGTCGCCATCTCGACTACATTTACGAAATCCTCGATGCAGCCACCGACAAGACCGACCTCGAAGACCTTTCAAAACTAATTGTCAGCTCAATGTTGCTCCTCACAAAATGTGACGGATCAGTTCTGCGTCTCTACGATAAAACCCACGACACACTAAAACTACAGGCCTGTTTTGGCGTCCCTCAAAAGTGGGCGAGCAAAAGCAAAATCACCTTCAAAAACAGCTTAGCGGCAGACAGCCTCAAAAGCCGACGCCCACTAATCATCAACAACCTAGAAACTAATCAAAAACACGGAGGACTAAAGCTGGTAAAAGAGTCCAATTATAAGACACTTATCCTCATACCACTTTTCATCGAGGAAAAATTTTTAGGAACAATCAGTTTATATGCCAAAGATCCAGGAAAATTCCGGCTAATTGAAACCGATTTCTTAGAAAAAATGGGAAAACAATGCTCATTAGCCATCTATACAAAATCTTTAAATAATATATGAAAAGAATATCTCAACGCATAGCAATGCTAAAACGCTTCTTTCCACACGAAGAGGCTCATCCAATGAAAAAGATCTTTTTCTGGTTTGGCACAATCTCTATCGGGTTAATGCTTTTTGGTCTAATAGCCTTCGGAGGAATCATTGCAGTTTTGTCCATCGGTCTTCCAGATGTAAACCGTCTCGAAAACATCTCAGCGGCCCAATCTACGGAAATTTTTGATCGTAACGGCAAACTTTTATACACAATTCATGGTGAAGAAAACCGCGAACGCGTCGATTTAATCAATATAGCAAAGCCTCTTGTTGATGCCACTATTTCTATCGAAGACGACTCTTATTATGAGCACGGAGGTTTCGACATTATGGCCCTAGGAAAAGTTGCCCTTCACGAAATTTTTGGGATTGGCGGCGCTAGAGGAGGCTCCACAATCACTCAACAATACATCAAAAACACCTTCCTTTCATCTGAACACAGTTATCTGAGGAAAGCCAAAGAGTTGATCCTAGCTGTCCGCTTAGAACAAACTTACGACAAAGATAAAATCCTAGAACTCTATCTAAACCGCATACCATACGGCAACAACGCCTACGGAATTGAAAAGGCTGCAGAAATTTATTTAAACAAAGACGCCAAAGATATCACTATTGGAGAAAGTGCAGTATTGGCCTCTTTGCCACAAGCCCCCACTCGTTACAACCCATATGGAGACAATAAATTCTCACACCTTCTCAAGGAATTTACGCCAGAAGAGCTTCAATACAGAAACATTAAAGGAGAAACAGATCTAGAGATAGAAGAATATGCACGCGGACTAATTGGGGCCTACGTTGATCTTGGAGACGGCAGTAAAATATACATCCCCGGACGCAGCGACCTCGTACTAAAACGTATGTTTGACCTCGAAAAAATCACCGCAGATCAACGCGTAGCCGCCCTCAATGAAATTCAAAAACTCACTTTCAATGACTACAAAGAGTCCATCAAGCACTATCATTTCGTAATGTATATCAAGCGACAACTCGAAGTTAAATATGGCAAAGACATGGTGGAACAAGGTGGCCTAAAAGTTTACACCACTCTCGATTCCGATATTCAAGATTACGCTGAAGAGATAGCGGCAGAAAAAGGCCCATACAATATCAAAACCTATGGCTCAAACAATATAGCCCTGATGACAATCAACGCCAAAACAGGGCAAATTCTCGCAATGCTCGGTTCCTGGGACTACCAAAATGAAAAGATTAAAGGCATGAACAACGTAGCATTGCTTCCGCGTCAGCCCGGCTCATCATTCAAGCCCATTGTCTACGCACAGGCCTTCTACAACGGCTATGCACCAGGCAATGTAATTTATGATGTACCAACAAAAATTGGAGGAACAGACACCCCACAAGACTACGACGGCAAATGGCAGGGCCAAATTACCGTACGCCGCGCCCTCGGCCAGTCACGCAATATACCCGCAATCAAAGCCTACTTCCTGGCCGGCCAACAAGACAACATCATCGACCTGGCCACAAAAATGGGCGTCACAACATTGGATAAAAAACGCAGCTATGGGTATCCGCTAGCGCTTGGAGCTGCCGAAATTCCCCTAATCGACATGGTTACTGCCTACGGCACTTTTGCAAACGCCGGCAAACGCCCAGAACTCACCGGAATACTTAAGGTCACCAATTCCAACAGCGATATCCTCGAAGAATGGAAACAAAAAGAATTTCAAGAGGTTCTAGATCCGCAAATTGCCTATATGATCAGCAGTATTCTTTCAGACAAATCCGTCGCAGTTGGTACTAAACTCTTCGTAAACGGCAAAACAAATGCAGCAAAAACAGGAACTAGTACTAAACAAAACAAAACCGAAGCAGGAGGAGCAAGGGTCCGCCCTAGTGACGGATGGGTTCTTGGCTACACGCCAACAATAGTAACCGGTGTTTGGATCGGCAACACCGATGGCAGCGGACTGGGCTACAACGCTGATGGCTATACCACGGCCGCCCCAATTTGGAACGCCGTCATGACCAAAGCCCTAGAAAAAATGCCAAATGAACAATTCGTTGAACCAGAAGGCATCAAGCACGTCGCCATCAGCAAGGCCTCAGGAAAGCTTCCAGGCCCAAACACTCCGGCCTCAATGATTATTAACGATATTTTCGCCAGCTTCTCCCAACCAACCGAAACCGAAAATGCCTTCTTCAAGGTGAAAATCGACAAAATATCCGGCCTACTAGCAACAGAATTCACGCCCGCAGAAACCACTCAAGAAGTCACCTTTCAAAACTACCAAGACATCGCCGACATGTTTAACTGGAACAAAGAAGTCACCAGCTATTTTAGCAGTCACAAAAGCGCCGCACCGGAAAATCCTCCAGCAGATGGAGACCCCACCGCAGCCATAGAAGGCGATATTCGCGCCGGAGCGCCACCTACCGAATATGACAACGTTCACACCGCAGAAACAGCAGCAAAGGGGCCTTCAGTCACTATTATTAATCCGGTATCCCAAGGATCCATCGGCACCGGCATGATCGACATAGAGGTCCAAGTAAGTTCACCAAACGGGCCCGGACGAGTAGAGTTCTACATTGACGACCAAAAGCGCTTCTTCACCACAACTGCACCATTCACAGGTAAGCTTATTATTCCCCGCTCACTCCAAACAGGCAGCATCCATCTAATTGTTGCAAAAGTGTTCGATGCCTTAGGCTATAGCTCACAATCAGCAATTGAGGTAAAAATCGCAGAACCTGTAAGCGACGTTCCGTTGCCACCACGTGACAACACAGTGCCAGAAACTCCTTAAGGACATTGCCAAGGGGAGGCCATTGTGTTATAATGAGTGGATGATTTACTCAACAGAACAGCTCGAAAACCTGCGAAATCGCTGGAAAACACCAAAAGGAAAAAAGCTTTTAAAGCTGGTCGTGTCCTCTAGGTCTTTTCTATCATCCGACCTTTTCCGCAAACAGGCAAAAAATTTCCCATCAATCAATGATGAAGAGGTGAAAAATAGCATCGACCTAAGAGGAGTATTCCTTGCTGGCCTAGACTTTCGAATTCCCATTCAAGAGGCCGACAATGGCTTTTCAGAAAACCTCGCCCTTCTTTCAAATATCCATTTTGAGGGAGCAACACTCTTCCACTGCAACATTGAAGACGGAAAGGTCCATGACTGCAATTTTGAGCAAACAGACCTCTCTCACAGCAACTTTCTCAACAGTCAGGTTCACAACTGTAATTTTCAAAGCGCAGACCTCACAGGCGTCCATGTGAATTCCACAAAATTCATCAACTGCAACTTTGAAAACGCCACCCTTCAAGACGTAATATTCTCCTCCAGTTACATTGACGAAAAAACCCTTTTCGGCAAAAAAATTCTATCAGAGAAAAACCGAGAATTTCATGAGGCCGCAATGGAATACAAGCAAATCAAAGAAATGTACAAAAACTCCAGTCTTCACGACAAAGCCGACCGCTACCAATACCGAGAAATGGTTGCAAAACGCAAAAAAGAACCGATCTACCACCCTCGAAGAATCTTAAGTTATTTACTCGGAGACCTGATTTGTAAATACGGAACATCATTCTATAGAGTCCTAGCAACCTCTGCCCTAGTCATGGCCACATGCGCCTTTCTCTACAGCGAAAACAACAGTCTCTACTTCCACAACACGCCCACAAAGATAAGCTTCTTTGACGCCCTCTACTTCAGTATTGTGGCCTTTACTACTGTGGGATTTGGTGACTACACTGCAATCGGGCCAATGCGCTTTTTAGCAGCAGGAGAAGCCTTTTTAGGGGCAATTTTAGTCTCACTATTCACGGTAATTGTTGCCAGAAAACTAATTCGCGACTAATCTTCAAGTATGAAGGCCGCAACAAAAAAACTACTCAAGGAGCTTGAAAAAACTTGCTCCCAATTTTGGAACATCAGCCGCGCCACTGGCCTATTTTTAAACCTACTAATCAAAGATCGAAAATACAAAACCATTCTGGAAATCGGCACTTCCAACGGCTACTCGGGTATTTGGCTAGCCGAAGCCTTGTCCCACACAGAAGGGCATCTCTACACAATGGAGTCCAATAAAAAAATCCGCTATCCCCTAGCCCTCGAAAACTTCAAAAAATCTGGATTAAACAAGCACATTTCCGCCATACTCGGTCACGCCCCCGAAGATATCCCGCTAACTCCGAAAAAATTTGACCTCATTTTTTTAGACGCCACAAAATATGAACACGAAAGCTATTTTCACACTCTCAAAAACCGCCTCAAAAAAGGAGGAATAATCATCACCGACAATTACCTTTCCCACAAAAAAGAGCTCACCCCCTACCTCAAGCTCCTCCAGAAATCACCAGGATTTCAAACTACCATACTCGGGCTCGGCACAGGCCTCATCCTCTCGATAAAAACATCCTAGCGTCACCCATCGCCCGCCCCCGATGACTCACCTGATTCTTTTCATCCACGCTCAACTCAGCATAAGCCTTTTCATAACCCTCAGGAATAAAGCATGAGCTCAAAGGCAACCCAGGCATAATCGGCGCAAGCAAACTATCAGCAAGCCAACCTATAGTCTCCGCCTCAAAAAATGCCGGCTCGCTCCCATCATATACACAAACACTACACACAAAGCTCGCCCCTCTTTCCTCTACTCCATCCATCCTCTTCATAAAATAATCTATCCACTCCTGATCACTAGCCCGTTCGCCAGCACCCCATCTTCGAGTCTTCACCCCAAGCTCGCCCTTCAGCGCCTCCACCTTTATTCCAGAATCCTCACCCAGCGTCACCAGCCCAAACTTCTCAAAATAGTATCTCGCCTTCTTAAAAGCATTCTCCTTGTACGTCTCACCATCCTCGACAAAATCACCATCCTCCACCTCAAAATCACCCAAAAACTTAAGGACGTAGCCACTCCCCTCCATTACTTCGGAAATTTCTCTAAACTTCCCCGGATTTTTTGTCGCTATTAAGAGCTCTTTCATACTCCTTTATTCTCCACTCTTTCTCCTTTTTTTCAAAGTGATATTGCATCGTCCACAAGCTCGTCGTCACAGTCACGTCAGCCTTTCCATATTCGCTCTTAGTCACATCAAATCCCATCACCTGAAATTTCTGACACATCGGATTACTCACAGATTTGTTAAACGTTCTCTTCTCTCCATCATAAAAATCGCCACTAAAATTCACCTCAGCACTACATCCCGTAAAAGATTCATTCTTCACCGCAAACAGTTGCACCTTTCCAGAAACAAGCTGCCACGCCACCACCCCAAAAACCGCCAAAAACACTATCAACGGCACAAACAAAAGTGCTCTCTTCCACTTATCAATAAAATCAAAAACCCTTTCCTTGCGATCCAGCTGCTGTTGCTCAAGAAAGCTCTCCAGCTCTCCATCTTCACGCATTTCCTTCACCGCCTGCACAAAAATTTTAGCAGGATCATCCGACCCCTTAGGGGCATCTTCAGCCAAATCTATAAATGGCTTCGTACGAACCTCCTCCGCCTCTATCGCAAAATCCTTCCGCTCAATTCTATTCTCCAAATCGAAACGCAAATTAAGCTTCAACGCCTCCGGCACAAGAATAGACTCCCCATCCCTCACTCGGCTCAAAATACCGGCCAATTCACCAAAATACACACCCTGCCGATCGTCACTTTCTCCAAACAAAAGAAAATGTGCCCGTTTCAAAACTCTATAAATTTTAGGACCAATCACGCCCTCTGTCATGCCCAAAATCACCATTACGTCAGCATCAGAAACCTCCTCAAAAAATTTCAATTTCAAAATCTCACGCTCCTCAAGAGTAAGCTTTCCAAGCATCTTTTCCACTCGCGCCAACTCCTCTCCCTTCACCTCATTGTCATCGCCAAAGGCCCTACTTGCAGCAATCAATCCCCGCTTCTCCGGCAAGCTATTGCGCTCCATATAATCCCACACTCGAGGCTTAGCCAGGCTATAAAGCCACACAATATAGCTCACGTCCATCGGCATTGCTCCAGCCTGTCCCAGGGCCTCAACAAAAGTAAGATTAGTAATTCGCTCCACCTCCTTTTCATCCAGGGCCCTTCGAAAAACATATTTATACAAAGCCGGAAAATTGGCATCAAAAAGTAAAAGAAACTGTTTCAGATTTCCCTGAACAATTTGTTCCTTGCACTGATTTTCCACGTATAAATCCATATAACTATAATCCTAAAGGGTCTACTTATCCCACAAAGCTCCGTCACCGTCAAGCTCTTTATTGACAAAACTCCATTATTTGCCCTAAAATAACCCCCTTTCTACAACCTCATGATTCCCAAAACACAAGCAGCAGTCCCAGGAACACTCGAAGAACTCGACACTGGCATCGAAAACTGGGATAAAGCCCTAACCAAAGCCACTGCGCTCGCCCAAAGCTCCGGCGCTCCAGACATGCTTTTCTTTGCAGGAACAGAAGGAGACACCGCCGGACTATTCGACATCTTTGACCTCCTAGAAAGGATTAAAGCCCAGGGACTTATCGACGACAAAAGATACTCTGACACATTAGAAAACTTCTCCGCGATCTTCACCTCACACGGACATACAAATCCAGCAGAAGTATTTGCTAACGTCAGAGCCTCAGATCCAAACCAAGTACTGGCAACTCAGTACAGCTCCCAAAGCAAACATCCCATAATCCACCTCCAAGAATTAGTGATTTTAGCAGCAACCGACAAAAGCCTAACCTACAATGGACAGTCCATTCCAGACCTCCTCTTCACCCAGCTGGCCGACCCAGTATACACAGTCGCAAGAAACATTCTTTTCCATAAACTAATCACAAACATTTATCACTCCCTCCATAAAAGATCAGCGGAATCAGTAGCAATGCCAAATCCTAGGTTATCAAATTTCACAAACGAACTCCGAACTGCCTGCGACAGCATCACTAAAAACCACAAAGTTGCACAAGGTGAATTCCGAAAATTAATTACTGAAGCCACAAACGCCGATTTTGCACAAATAGTGCTTGCCGACGACGCTGCAGAAACAATCGGAACACAGAGACCCATCGCCTCTCCCCGCCCAGCATCAACCCTCTCTGGAACAGGAGGAGCTGCAAGGGCTAGCCGTCCAGGATCGGCCTCTCTCTCACCACCCTCACCCCCAGACGCAGAAGTCGATCCACTTGAGGCCGATGTTCAAGATCAAATTAGCACCACGGTTGCTCGTATTCTTACCCTCATAGCAGGCCCAAACGCACTCTCCTCAAATGGAAGCAACGTCCTTACACTGCTAACCAAGCTCGCCGACCGCGCATCAACAATAGAAAACAGAGTTGAGGAAATAGCTGGCAATGCCAGGGCAGTTGAAGACGCACAGAGTCAAGTACAAAGAGAAATAGTAAGACTATCCTCTCTCATCTCAGGCCTCGAAACCACCTTCAATCCCGCCGAAATAATAGCAGCTCTCCAAAATTTCCACCTAGCCATCACTGGTACCCGCACCTCCCCTAACGAAAAGTATCCTCCCGCCACCCTCGAGGGCATCTCCGCAGAATTAGAAGTCCACAGAAAGGCTTTAACAAACTCACTCTCTGCTCTCTTCAAGCTCTCCCCTCCCCAAAATGGACAAAAACCACCTATCGTCCAAGACGTAGAAAGTATAATGGCGGTCCTGAGCGGTATCAGCCCAGAAATTAGCCACCTCCGAACAGAAATCGAACACCTCAAGTCCCAATCAGCACCACTGGGCTGGACAAAAACAGCTAAAATTCTCGCTGCCCTTGCCTCTACAGCCGCTGGCGCGTCCCTGGCCACCTGGCTCCTTGTCCGCCAAGCCACCTCCCCAGAACCTTCAGAAAATCGTCCACAGGCAGCACAAATAGAGCCTAAGCAGTCCTCGACCACTCCCTCTTATTCAAAAAACACACTCCTCCTCACCAGTACCTCCCTTCCATCCACCGAAATTTCCGTCCCAGTAAGCACTCCCAAAAATTGCAAAGTTACCTTAGTCGAAAAAACAGCCGCCACTCCAGCCTATCTTGAAATCAAAATTGAAAACAAAACAGGCCTAATCTGGCTACCCGAAAAACACCCGAAAAACATCGCTTCCTGGAAGCCTGAAACCTCAGATTTTTCAGGTGCAGAAGCCCGAAACGTCTGGAACTTATATGAAGCAACACTCGAAGACGGAAAATTGCAAATCAAGAAAAAACCTTAGTTCGAAAAAACATTTTGGTGGAGATGCCGGGAGTCGAACCCGGGTCCAGAGATGAGATTTAAGAGCCTCTACAATCATAGTTTGTCTTAAAATTTTCGGCGATGCGTTATAAAACAAACACAAACGCGCAAAGCTTATCCTCTTAATTTTCATGCGACCGGTCGAGACACTCCGGCCACCCTAACCCGCTTAATTACGCAAATACAACTCAGCAGATATCGGCTGTATTCACGCCGCCCGTAAATTCAGGCGGATGGAAACTATGCAACTAAGGCCATAGAAGCGAAGGCTGGAGTATCCATACCTTGTGCCTTTCTGAACATAGAAGCTAGTTTATCTATTGATGTGTTAGCATCTAATTTGCGCTGGACGGATATAAGGGGGGACAGCGCGACCCCCTGATTGCAACAACTTAAACCTGGTTCATCCTGTCGAATACCAGTACATCCCCACTTTTTAAAGAGCA
>CAYHGX010000026.1:0-12741 GCA_964356355.1 uncultured Candidatus Peribacteria bacterium
GTCGAGCGAGCCCCAATTTACGCCGATACGCACAGGTTTATTATTTTCAACTGCAGTTTTAATAAAAGTTTCGAAGTTTTCATCATGGGAATCGCCAAAGCCCACATTGCCGGGATTGATGCGGTACTTGTCCAGTGCGCGCGCACAATCTGGAAAGCTAGTGAGCAGTTCGTGGCCGTTGTAATGGAAATCACCAACTAGAGGAAGGTGTGAATAGCCAGCGGCGTTGAGCTGAGAGCAAATTTGGGAGACAGCTTTTGCTGAAGCTTCATTGTTAACAGTAATGCGCACAATCTCGGATCCCGCATCTGCAAGAGAAATACACTGCTCCACTGTGGCTGTAACATCCGCAGTATCGGTATTGGTCATCGATTGGATTACCACTGGATTGCCGCCGCCGATTTTTACGGAGCCGACGCAGACTGTGGGTGTGAGGAGTCGCAAAATTTTGTATTATGTTTTAAATATCTAAAAGCCCAGGCAATCGAGCACAATATCGGCGGTGGGGTAGGCGCGGCCGCGGTATGGGAAGTCGTGCATTTGGAGGGCGGGGTTGAAATTGATTTCGATGATGGCGTAGTCGGTGGCGGTGGTGAGATATTGGTAAGAATCGGGATAGATAACTGGGTGCTGGGGAGCGCTGAGTCCACCTTCAATGATCATATCAATACCGCAGAATTTAGCATTCGCGGCGCGCGCGGCTTTTACGGCAACATCCTTAAAATGCTGGGGCATATATTCGGTGACATCGATCGGGTCGCCGCCGGTGCCAACGTTGGAATTTTCTCGGAGGTATACCATTTGGCCCACCTTGGGCACGCTCGTAAAGGTGAGCTTTTGAGCTGCTAGGAATGCCTTTTCCACCTCGCCCAAACGGATGTAATAAATTTCAGGTTTGTAACTCAACGGGTCGGCATTTTTGGCTTCGGACAGCTCACTAATAGTGCTCACTCCGTCCCCCACCACATTAGCTGGAACGCGGTTTAAAGCAGAAACTAATTTGTAATCGATTACGAGGAAGCGATATTCGTTGCCGGCAAAAAACTCTTCTACAATGATAGACTTTCCGTGTTTGAAGGCTTCAATGGCGGCGGCTTCGTAGGCCGCTTTGTCGCGCGGTTCGGCAAAAGCCACGGCGATACCGTGATTGGTAGAAACTGGTTTAATTACACATTTAATTTTGGAGAATTCTACGTAGCCATCGAGGGCCTCTTCAATGTCATAAAAAATGCGACCCTTGGGCACCTTTATGCCGTTTTCGGCGAGGATAGTTTTACTTACTTCTTTGTTTTCCATGATCAGCGCAGTGATATACGTGTCCTTGGAAGTCTTGGTGGCCTGCTTTACATATTCCACTTTTTTGCCTTTGGAGAGGCGGATAAAATTGTCGCCACGGTCGAGCAGCTCTACCTTGATTCCGCGCTTAGAGGCACCACGAATGAGGATTTGAGTAGACAGCTCTAGGTCTTCACAACCATCGAGAATAAAGTCACTAAGAATTTCGAGATCTTCCTGTTTTTTGAAGGAGTCGATGGTTTCGGTTTGGAGTTCCTCTATCAAAGGTTGTTCTATTTTTTTATTCAACAACTCTTCTTTGTGCTTGCGGGCAAGGTCTAATCCAAAGTCGATATAACTTTTGCGGGAGTGTTTGAGGTCGTGGAGAATTTGCGCGGAAGGAGTGAGGGAGGAGTCGCGGAGCTTTTCGAATTGCATGTTGAAGCTGGCGGAGCAGGGATTGTCCTGGTAGTGACGGTCGAGGAGGTCTAATAGTGGCTCCATTTCGAGGAGCATTTTTTCGGCTGTGGCAATCATGTCTAGCTCTTTGCCGCGCTGCATAATTGTGAGTCCGGGTTTGCGCCCGTACACGGCAACGCGCCCTTGGTTGATATTGATGGCCTTGTTCTCGGCTTCGGTAATGGCTGGGCTCTCCTTAAAAAGACAATAGAGTAGGAAGGTTTTCAGGAAGCAAATTTGATCGCAGGCGAGGCCGGAAGCAGCATAGGGATTGATATCAACTGAACGCACTTCGAGATATTTGATGCCGCGTTTTTTGATGGCCTGAAGCACTGTTTCGCCTTTGAGAGGCGGTTGCTTGGGGCGAATACGGGAGTAGTGTTCGTTTTCGATTTGGAGAATGTTTTCGTTGAGGCCTCCCTTTATATTTTTATATTTTGGGCTTGGCGTGGTGATAGCTAGTTTGATGTCGCGAACATATTCCTCAAGACTATTATAAGAAATTGGCAGATGGGCCTGCACTCGGCTGTAATAGCCAACTTCGCTGAGTCGGAAGGAGGTGGCATATTGGCCGTAGAAACTACTAAAGCCGTAGCGCTTCATGAAGTGAAACTTTTTAGTAAGGTAACTTTTGTGGACGATTGGGGCCGCGCCGAAAAGGTAGGTATTGAGCCAGCTGAAACGTTGGAAGTTGCGGGCCATGTGGAGGTAGGCGGCGGAGATAAAATTGGTTTTAGCTTGGGCATTTTGATGGGGGCTCCCGCCTTTTGTGAGGGCAGTTTCTCCAAATTGCTTGTACATAAAATTCCAGAAGGAATCCGAAAACGAGAAGTTATAGTGCGTGCCGGAAACGGTTTGCATTTTGCTCCCGTAGCGGGCGGAGAGGCCTTCGCGGTATTTGGTTTTCTTCTGGCCCGTCGCGCTGCGCCCATATTGTGCGAGCGGAATTTTGTTCTCCTTTGGGAGCACGGGCGGCATGCTGAATGGCCACATGAGCTCATCTTCGTCCATGCCCTGGGCCACAAAAGTGTGAATGGCCTTGAGCTGTTGCATGGCTTCGTGAGGTGTGTGGTAGGGGTTGGTGACTAGCTCAAGTTGAGCCTCGGAGAAATCGGTAGTGATGAATTTATTGGTAAGGGCCCGGCCGAGGGTTTCTGGATGGGGAGACTGTGCGAGCTGAGCTTTGCGGTCGATACGGAGAGTTTCTCTTTCGATGCCGTGGTTAGAATTTTTGAGATACTTGTGATTACCTTTTGAGGCGAATAGGTGAAAAATTTCGTTGAATTTCCAGTTGTTCATTTTGTTTTTGGGGTTAGGACACCTTTCTGTGGTGCTCGGTGATTTCGCCTAGTAAAATTAAGCTTCGCTTATAATTGAAAGAAGCTTTCCCTCATTGTTGAGTTTTTCGATATCTGTAAAACCGCCCAGACACTTATCCCCCACGAAGATTTGAGGCACCGTGCGGAAGCCAGATTTTTGGCTAAGCTCCTCGATTATATCGGGAGTATTCGTAACATCAATTTCGTTGAAAGAAATATTGAGTGAAGTGAGAAGAGCCTTGGCTTTGATGCAGTAAGGGCAATAGTCCTTGGAGTAAATGGTAACCATGATTGAATATTAGAAATGAGTGATCTAATAATAGCGCAAAGTTGGAACGGTTGGGAAAGAAAAATTAAAACTTAACCAACATATCCTCCCACCACACGACGACGACGGAAAAGATCAGAAGCGCCCTTTTGGCATTTAATCAGGGAAACACCCTCACTGTTTGTAATCCCTGTAGGCACAACAGAACCGTCTTCTCCTTTTTTCAGAAGAGTATAGGTATCACCATCAACTCTCCTGTTTTTAACAAATTTTTGCACAGCTGCCCACAGTACATACTGCTGAGCCTTGGGATCATGAATCTCAATACCTTCTTTGCTAGTAGCACTAGTATCAGCGTCCATTTCACCTTTCCCTTCAATAATAAAGACCCCAGCCTTCTCCTCCCCGGCATCATCATATTTCCATGCTGGATCATCTGGATTGGCGTAAACAGCCATTTGAGAGTGAGAGTAAAGATGTCTATTTATCGCATGCCTCAAGGACCACAGATCTTGGCCGGTATCCACGATGACTTCGGGCTGGGCAAAATCTGTGCGCACAAAATCGAGGGTTGGATTACCTAAATCTTCTAATATTTTCATCAGCTTCTCAATATCACCTCTGAATTCAAGGCCCACCTTTTTCAAGTCATCAATAAAGGCTACAAGCTGGAGCCTGAGGCCGTTTAACAATTCTCTGTTTTCCGGTGAAAGAGCGGATTCGTTGGCATCCACCGGTTTCTGGGGAGATGTTGGATCAGCCATTGCCGAGGTAGCCTCTCGTATTACTCGGATATTAGCCTCTGCTGCACGATCAACTGTGGGCACTCCTTCTGCCGTGGCTAGTGGCATAGGTGTTGGATCCTCAATTTTTGATACTAGTTTATCAACCATAGTATGATTTACAATTGTACGCCATATTAACACTCAACCCGTAAACTGTCAACCCCTGTTTCATTGAGGAGTCTTCTGCTCTGAGCTAGTATTGGCGCGAATAATTATGCTTATAACAACTTGAAACATGCCAAAGGTAAAATTTACAAATGTGGGGGAAGAGGTGGAGGCGGAAGCGGGAACGCTTTTGCGCGATGTGACGCGTGATCACAGCTGGCCTATTGCTTATGGTTGCGAGGATGGCGTATGTGGGACTTGCATAGTGCGCGTGCACCAGGGCAAAACTGCGCTGGGACCGTTTGAAGAGAAAGAAAAACAAACTCTCGATATGATGGGCATGGACGATGGAGATCATCGTTTGGCCTGTCAGTGCAAGGTGGAGGGGGATGTGGAGATTGAGGGGTTTTAGGGGGCGGAAGTGTGAGAAGAATAGGCTAGCCGATTATGTCGCGGCTCGAGCTTGTCTGTTTGCCAGCTAGTGTTCTATCATTCGGATATGAAGCTTGTTAAACCAACATTACAGTATAGGGACTCCTGGGAAGCGGCAATGGCGGAGTTTCGGGATGAAGGGATGCGAGGTTTTTGGAACTGGGAGAATGAGCCGGAGAGCCTGGCGGATTACATAAAAAAAACAGAGGATAATGCGGCGGGGCGCGGTTTAACTGAAGGGTGGGTACCATCCTCGACTTTTTGGCTTGTAGACAAAGGAGAATTTAAGGGACATGTAAATATTAGGCATAGATTGAATGACTATTTGGCAAAGGTTGGAGGGAACATTGGCTATTACATTCGGCCTACGGCCCGGGCACAGGGATATGGCACTAAAATACTTAAGCTGGCATTAGAAAAAGCTCGGGAGTTAGGGTTACAGAGAGCAATGATCGGGTGTAATGAATCAAATATTGCCTCGAAAAAGGTTATTGAAAAAAATGGTGGAAAGTTTGAAAGAAAAGTGGTTGATGAGGAGGAACCAAAATTGATCTATTGGATAGAATTACGGTAAAATCGTCGGCAAGGTGAGTACTTACTCACCGCGAAATAATTGGCGCTTGTTGTCATCCTGAAACAACCTTGCAGCATCGACTTTGCCGCTTATTTCTGCTATATTAGCGTATACCTGGTAACTCAAAATCTATGAAAAAGTATGGGCGAAAATTGGCGGAAAGGGTGTTGGCGATTCATGGTGAGTTTGTGAAATACGGAAGAAATGCGCGCGAATGGATGCGCAAGTGTGAGATGTTGCTGCCTCATATCGAAAGAGAGAGAATTTGGGAGAAGAAAGGATTTTCCTCTATTTATGAATATGCGGCGAAATTGGCTGGAATGAACCAAAACAAAGTAGACGTGGCACTTTGGACAATGAGAAAAGTTGAGGATAAAAGTGAAATTTTAAAAGTGGTGGAGACCAAGGGAATAAGTGCGGTGAGGCCGATTGCTAATATGGTGACTTTCGAGAATCAGAGCTTTTGGGCCGAAAAAGCGAGGGAGATGAGCATGCATACTTTGGAAGTTTATGTGAAGGAATTTCGAAAGAACAAGAATAGGAGTGAAGGCGAAAACAAAAACTGCAATGGCTTGTTTGAGAGCAAAAGCAATGCTACTTCTTGCCGCGCGGCAAGAAAAGTGGTGGGCATGGATTTGGAAATAGAAGTGGTGGAGGAGCTGGAAAAATTGAAAGGGAAAGAGGACTGGAATAGTTTGATGAAGGAATTACTGGAGGCGCGAAGGACAAAGTTGGAAGCGGAGAAGCCGGAAGCAGTGAAGGTGGTGGAGAGAACCGCCAAGGAAAAACAGAAAAAGCCCTACCACTCCCGCACCGCGCCCGCCACAATCAACAAATTTATAATCAAAAGAACCAATGGCCAATGCTCCTTCCCGGGCTGCAACAAGCCACATAAGCTCAAGCACCACACTGACCGATTCGCTCTAAATAAAGAGCACAATCCGGATACATATTTCCCCCTCTGCCGCGAACATGAAAGACTGGCCCATCTGGGGCTGATTGAAAATGAAGAAAAAGATCCAAAATTTTGGAGGATAAGAGAATTTGCGGATAGGAGTGATGCGAGGTGGCGGATTGACGAGAAGGTACAGAAATTTCGGCGGATGTGAATAAAAACAATAGTGAAGGCAAAATCGGGTATTTGCGGCGAGTAATGATTTTCAATATACTCGCGCCATGCCAGAACTTCCCGAAGTAGAGACGATTGTGAATGATTTGAAACCTATTTTGGAGGGGGCGAGTTTTTGTGAGTTTGTGAGTGAGTTTCCGAGGATATTGGTGGCGGAAGAGAAGCTGCGCGAAAGGGCACGGGGGGCGAAAGTGGAGAGCGTACAGAGGCGTGGAAAATTTATAAATATTTTTTTGGAGGGCGGGCTGGTGATAACGGTGCACTTGCGGATGACGGGGAGGCTGATAGTGAAAGGACCGAGCTGCGTGGCCGCGGAAAGAGTACAAGAGAAGCAGAAAAAGAGGGAAAGAGGACAAAAGAATGAACAAAAGCAAAAGGGCCCGCGGCAGGAGGCCAAAAAAGTAGAGCCGCCAATCCCCTACGAGCGAGTGAGGATCGGATTTGATAGCTGCTCATTGCGATTTTCGGATATCAGAAAATTTGGGAGAGTGTGGATGAATACAGTGGAGGAATATGAGCAAAATACGGGGATTTACAAACTAGGGCCCGAGCCGCTGGAGAGCAATTTTACATTTGAGAGGTTTCTGGCGAGGGTGAAAAACAAAAGAGGTTCAGTGAAAAAGATTTTGTTAGATCAAACTATCGTCGCAGGAGTGGGGAATATTTATGCCGACGAAGGAATGTTTTATGCCGGGCTCAAACCGGAACGAGAAATTTCAAAGCTAAAAAAGGCGGAACTAGAAAAGGTGTTCCACGGCTTCATTCGCGCGCTAAATCAGGGCGTTGAAAATCGCGGAACAAGCATTTCAGATTTCGCCGATGCATTTGGACGGATGGGCTCAAATCAGGAGGTAATCAATGTGTATGGTCGTGGTGGGAAGCCCTGCTACAAGTGTGGAAGGAACTTGCAGAAGACAAAGCTGGTCGGTCGAGGTACGGTGTTTTGTTTAAATTGCCAGTCATAGCCATTTTGCCAACTGTGTTTTGCGCAAAATGCCAAAAATAGGCAGCTTCCGCAAGGTTTTTACTATTTTCAGAAACAAATTGCCGGAGTAGACTTGCCGCAATGAAACTACGCGACAACAAATGGGGCTTTGATTTGGCACTGGATAATCCCTTCAGAATTTTCCGTTTGCTGAGAGAAATTGCCGACGAAAGCGTGGGCGCAGAAAATGTGATCGACCTCTCACGTGGTGACCCGGGCTATGGTTTCTCCCCTTCTGTGGGCGGCCGTGAGTTTTATGCTTTTTTGATTGAAGTGGATTTATTATTCAACAATTTGCGTGAGCATTTTGCCTCCGATAATCGCGATAATTTTGAGGTTTTGTGGGAGAAAATCCAGGCGCGAGCGCGCGAGGTTTACAATACAAAAAGAGCCGAGAAAATGATTGAGGAGTTTTATTTTTTCCTTACCAGAATTGAGAAATATGCCAAAGAGCAGGGACTAGATTGGGACAAAAAAAAGGTTATTTTTGAGATGTTTAAATATTCAACGATTTCGGGCGGCTGTTATCACGATCCGCAGGGCGAACCACTCACGAGGTTAGTGGTGGCAGATCACTATAACAAGCGGATGAATTTGGGAATTGATTACAGTGATTTGATTTTGCTTCAGGGTGTATCCCATGGAATCGGTACTGTCTTCAAAGCGCTTTGTGATCCGGCAATTGGCTATTTGCAGCCGGATGATTATGTATTGGTGAGCTCCCCTGTTTATGCGCCATACAACATGATCATTGAGAATCGCGGAATGAAAACCTATTCAGTTCCTTTTGATCCCACCACTGGGAAGGTAGTTGGTGACCTTGATGAAATTTTGGCCAAAGCTCCGGAAAATATTAAGCTTATTTGTTTGATTGATCCTAATAATCCAACGGGTTTTATTGCTGATGAGGATTATTTGCGAAAAATTGCGGAGTTTGCGGAACAGCGCAATGCTTTGATCGTTTCTGATGAGGTGTATAGCGACTTTTTCTTTGAAAAGAAGTTTAGCATTATGAATTTTGCGCGACACCGCTCGATTGTGATTGGTGGACGCAGTAAAATTGAGAGATCTACCGGTTTGCGTTTTGGTGAGTTTGTGATTTCCAAGGAGGCCAACAAATATATCTCTGAAAACATCCTGGCCGGAAAACTTGATGTGGCCAAGGATCTCATGATGATGCTGCTTTTTGCCAAGGCACCGGGTGGCTGCAAGGGCGAGTTCCAGCATGTGGCTTTCGTAACCGGGCCGTCTCAATATCTAGGAATATCACACATGATTTTTGGAGACGAAGATCGAGATGAGTACCTGCGCAGAATTAGAATTAACATGGAAAGCTTCTACGAAATTTTGGGCATGCAGTACAACAAAAACCTTTATTACACCTGCTTCGATTTGATGCAAATTAAGGATCACAAAAAAGAGGGACTCGAGCCGGAAGAGCTATTTATTGGCTTGGCTAAAAAGGGTGTAGTGCTGATTCCATCCAACTTATTTTTCTCAGAAAGTGAAAGAGCAGAGATGGACTACCGCAGCTTTGCGAGAGGTTCTCTGCCCAATGTAACCTTTTCAAATCTTCAACAGGCCGCGAAATTGATTCGCGAGTACATGACTACGAACTAATCGCTGTTGTGGCCGGCCAGTTTACAAAAATAGCTGTGTAAATAGCCAATTGCACAATGTTGTAAAAGTTGTTGATGAAGTAAAGTTTTACTGATTTACCTTCCCAGAGTACGCCGCCCAGACTTACAGGGGCGATGAAGCCCAGCCAAATGAAAAGGCCTAACCAGACAGCTTTTGCAAAGGTATCCAAGGAGTTGTAGGCGATCATTTGCCCGAGAACATAAGCAGTGACTAATGAACCAATAAAGCCGAAAATGTAACTCACTATCATTTTCTTCTTCATGGAGTCGGTCATCGCCTCCTTTTTGATACCCAGTTCCTTCATCCAGATGTTTCCGAATAAAAGTGGAGAATACCAAAGTGAACCAAGAACCATAGCAGCCACACCACATGCGAGCACGGCAAGTAGATTTACTTGAACCATAGAGCTTTTTGATTATAGGATAAGTAAAACAATTTCATACTAACCTCATTCCTATGAAACTACAAAAGTATCTAGCTGAGTTTCTCGGCGCGATGTGCCTTACGTTAGCAGTGTCGTTTTCGATAGCTTCCGGGGTACTGCCTACTCCAATTATTGCGGGCCTTACACTTGGGCTTTTTGTTTATACAGTGGGTGGAATTAGTGGGGCTCATTTAAATCCGGCTATTACTGTTGCCTTGTGGAGCGTGAAGAAAATTAATTTCACTGAGGCAACCTTTTATGTAGTGGCTCAATGTTTGGGCGGCGTGGCTGCAATGTTTTTGTTTAAACTTGGCCATGGCAACTTTATCAACGAAGCCAATGCATTGGGCTTGGATTTGGAAATTGACTCTTGGAAGGTGGGCATCGGGGAGGCCGTTGGTGCATTCATGTTGGCCTTTGGTGTGTCTAGCGTGGTATGGAAAAAGGCCCCTGCTGGAGCTGCCGGAGCGGTAATTGGAACTTCTCTACTATTAGGTGCATTCATGGCTATGGGACTTTCTGCGGGAATTTTAAATCCAGCGGTAGCCATTGGTAACGGTGCCTTTTCAATAATGTACCTTGCCGGTCCAATTGTGGGCGCGGTGCTGGGTGCGGGCGTGTATAAGTACTTGCAGTCTAAGTAAGACATCAAGGATCAATCATAACTCTTTCCAAGTAGCACCGGTGTCGGTTTTTTCCAGCGAAAAACCGCACCTTCGCCTCGCACAGGCTGCCTCGCTTTGCTCGGACCAAGCCAGCCTGCGCTGCGGAGATGCCACTTGAAAAGATTATAATCGATCCTTTATGTCTATTCAAACTAACTGATCGTGGCCGAGCCGAGGCATAAGTCTCCATCGTAGAAAACAGCAAACTGGCCAGGGGCAATCCCCTGGTCTTGCGCGTTGAGAGTGACGGTGGCGCGGGGAGAACTTGATGAAGAGGATGAGGCCTCAGGGGAGAGTTTACAATCATATATTGTTTCGCCATGGCGGAGCTTTACTTGGAGAGAGGTAGGCAGGGAGATGGGGCACTCCTTTCGGTCTTCGGCATTCTCTCCGTGCGTTTCGTTGTTAGCACTTCGCTTCGTTTCGCGCTTGGCCCAGTTGAAATTTTCAACCTGAAATTCATCCCTTTTCAGCTCAGGCTCGTGGTAATGCGCCGACACATATACAATGTTTTTTTCGCAATCCTTCTTCACAATGTACCAGGGGCCGCCGCCGAGCTTAATGCCCTTGCGTTGGCCTAAAGTGTAGTACCAAAAACCTTCATGCTTGCCCAGCACTTTGCCGGTTTCAAACTCCACAATATCGCCGGTGCGCGTGCCGAGATAATGCTCAATAAATTCATTATATTTAAACTTTCCGAGGAAGCAGATCCCTTGAGAGTCCTTGCGGTCTTTGTTGGGCAGGTCGAATTTTTCGGCTAGTTCTCTTACCTCAGGCTTGGTGAGGTGGCCGATGGGAAACATTATCCTGGAGAGCTGTTCTTGACTAAGGTTAGCGAGAAAATAGGTTTGATCCTTTACCGGATCGGGGTTGCGTTTGAGATAAAAAACTCCATCCTTCTCTTCGATTTGAGCGTAGTGGCCACTGGCAATCTTCTCGAATTCTGGACTGATTTTATTCACAAACATTCCAAACTTCACATTAGAGTTACACATAATATCGGGATTTGGCGTGCGTCCGGCTTTTACTTCGGCGATGGTATAGGCCACCACTGTTTCAAAATACTCCTTTTGCATGGGGATAATTTCGAGTGGAATGTTTTCGCGTTCGCAAATTTCGCGCACAAACTTGAGATCCTCTTCCCAGGGGCAGGAACCTAAAAAAGAGAGCTCATCTTCGAGCCAGATTTTGAGGTAAAAGGCTGTCACATCATAGCCTTGGTCCTTGAGTAATTTGAGCGCCACGGAACTATCCACTCCTCCGGAAGCTAATACAGCAATTTTCATTCGTTTGATTAGTTAGACCAAATTAAAGCCTAAAAGCTCGAGAATGACAACAATAATTGGGATGTGGATAACATAAATCAACAGGGCATAGTGGCCGATGTAGATAAGAGGCAGGAGCGGCTTGATATATTCAGGCTCGATCTTGAGAGGGTAGCTTTCAAAAGCACGCTTTTTTAGTGCGAGATTGCCAAGGAAGAGGCCGAGGAACATCAATGAAATCCAAGGAAAAATCGGAAAAAGATCGAAGGTGTTCATTGTGGTATTTTGGAAGCCGAGAATTGTGAGAGGGAGGACATTTCCGGGAATAGTTACGAGGAAATCCCCAAGAAGATAACTGCCAATGGCAAGTAAAAGATTCAAATTGGTGAAACGCGCAAAAAACATGATGAGCAGGCTGGCCACGGCGATGAAGTGGAGGATTCCAAAACGCACATAAAAATCGGGCTGAGTGTAGTAGGTGCCGAGTGTTACCAGGGGGGCGCAAATGCCTACTTTTACAAAGCGCTTGAGTTGACGTTTATAAAAGCCCACTGGGCGATAAGTGCGAGAGATAGCCATGCAAACTCCAACTAAAGTGATGAAGGTAAATTGCACAGTGCGGGCGAGAATTAGATACCCTCCAGAATAGAGCTCTAAGCCGCTTTGGGCAGTAAAGTTATAAATGAAAATGGCATGAAAAACTACCATGCCAATTACGGCGAGGCCACGGAGGAGGTCGAGGATCAGGAAGCGGTTTTTGTCTTTCATTGTTGGGATATTGTGCGCTCCAAATTTACCACGCCAAAAACAAAAACCAAACCCTTTAAATAATAGAAAGAATTTGGTTTTTGGGTGCTACTCTGAGGAAATACTTCGTCGTATCAGAAATGCATAAATCTGATTGAACTAAACCACGCTTAAGTCATGACAACTTAAGTGCAAGAAGCAAGATTCCATGGTAATACAAGTTTCCCTATATTAGCACCTTTACCAAGAATTTGACGTCACCGCCAAAACCAAAATAAAGACAACATTTGCAACTACCTGTACAAGTCTTGCGACTAATACACATTGCAAACATCCAGGAGGATGCTCTTCTCAATACGCGGATAAAGCTTACTTAGCCAACAAAAATCAGGCACCGCCCCAACTCTCATCAACTAAATACGATTCCGATTGCTCGGATAAGTATTCCCTAGAGGGAGCCATACTAATTGAGTTACAAAACTCTAAGCGTCCATTTACCTAGCGATTAAGCAAAGCATAAGAACATAAAAGTATTGTATCAAAATAAGTACGGCTCTCTCCAGGGAAAGCACTTTTTTATTTAACCTGTGATGTAAATGATCGTTTGTTTTTGTTTTCTTTTTCTTAACTATTCACATGATACCATATTTTCAAAAAGATTGCAAGGG
>CAYHGX010000027.1:0-4188 GCA_964356355.1 uncultured Candidatus Peribacteria bacterium
CTATGTGCAGATTACGAGCATCAGGGTGGGCCTAGCTGCCGAGGGAGGAAAGCCCGCGGATTTTGTGCTGAGAATAATGATTACCGATATTACCATGCGCAAGAAGGCGGATGAGGATCTTAAAAAAGCGTACACGCAGCTGAAAGAGACGGAGCAGAAACTGATACAATCAGAAAAGATGGCCGCCGTGGGGCGTTTTTCGGGGTCGGGATTGCGCATGAGGAGAATGAAATCCAGGAGCTCGCGTGGTACTCCAGCAGCTTCGAGCTGGTCGGCCCCAGGTTTGCTGATGCCAGGCTTATGGGACTTGAAAATATAGGCGCTCAACATTTCCAAAAGCAGAGATCCAGAAGAGTAAACATCATTATAGGCCTGTGCCATACGGCCATCGTGGAGGGCCGGGTCGAGACTAAGTTCTGGGCCCCAGGCCCTAAATTCAAGCCCAGGATGGGCTTTGGACATGTTAATGCCCGGCTCGCGGCCGATGAAGCGACTGAGGCCGAGGTCGATCAATACTGTTTCGCGAGTTTGTGCGTTAATCAGGGCATTTACAACGCTAATGTCTCCGTGGGTAATGCCGTGTTGGTGGCACTGAGCCTCACCGAGGAGAACCTGTTCAAAAATCTCCAAAATTGTAGAAAGGGGGATGGTGGGGCCATGGTTTTCAATGAGCCACTTATGCAATTCCATGGAGGAATCATAGAGAGGAAGCTCGAGCCATTTAAAGACATTGTTGAATCTGAGCCAGTCGGATTCGCCGACTGGGATGGATTTTTCGTGATCGGCGAGAGCGACGGCCAAATGATCTGAGCGGACTGCCTGTGCGCGTAAATGGCGATGTTTTCCAACTTCATTTTCAAAGGATCTAGCAGGAAGAGAATCCATTTGCTCCTCCTTTTTGACGTTGACCAATCGACGATGCACCTTGACTGCTAAATCTCTGGGAACAGGATTTGTGGCTCCAGTAATGCCATAAACGGCAGCTACATTACCGGCTCCGAGACGGCGAGCTTTTCCACCATAGGGATCAATAACGTGTTCTTTTACATCAAGCGGAATTTCGCGGGGTATGCCGAGGCCTTCGAACATGGGGCATTGAATTAGGTGCTACAAATCTACTTTAGGAAGATCCCTGTTTACGTAAGGGTAAACAGGATTGTTGAAAGCTTGAAGGGTGCAATTTAGAATTTGTTCCTGCTGTGGTGAGAAGCCCAAGGGGACGTCCGGATCACAATGAAAATAATCCATGACATTGGCGGGAGCCTTGAAGCCACATGAATCAAGGCAGCCTACATAGCAGACCCCACCTTCATTTTCATCGTCATTGTCATCTTCAACTGATGTCGCGACGGGATATGGCGACCAATCATTCATTGTAATGTCGCAAATTTCAAAGTAATCAAGGGTATCTGAGAGCCCATCTCCTTTGCCGTCCGGATGAAATGGATGTTTTAATTCGAGCAGATGGCCGATTTCGTGAGCAATATCACTCGAAGTACTGGCATATCCATTTTTCCTCTTCCATGGATCCTTATAATCCGAGTTAGCGTAGTAAATGAATGGGGCCGTACTTCCTGCCAATCCATCATTCTCATTTGTTTTGGGAAAATAGAAGACGGGAAATCCTGCTGCGCTGGAAAAAGAATCCATGAATTGACGACTTAATCGAAGGTCGAAATTTTCCTTGCCATCATCTTCGTTCATGGATTCTATAAATTCGGGCACTCCGTTGTCCTTCATTTCTGTAATTCCTGCAGGATAAAAGGTAACATCCAGAGGTTCGAATGCATAATTTAACGCTGCCAAATCGCGCCGGATGCCAGCTCTGATATCCTTAATTTCTACACCTTCGTAATAAAGGATGTTGAAATGCAGTGGTATTCTTGTACTTTCAAGTGTGGGCGTTGTGGAATTTCTAGCTGGATGATAGCAACTGCTTAAAGGTACTCCGTCGTCGTAAAAGGCCTGGGTATCTTCCGGATTGTTTGAAAAATCGTATTCTGGTGCGCCTAAACACGGAGAAGGCTTTTCGCAGCCGCTCAAAGCTGCTACTAAACCCACTGACATGGCGAGATCCAAGGTGTGTCCGCTTGGGATTTTCATGGTTCATACAAAAATGAACCTTACGCTAACATGTTTTCCGGCATTCGTCAATACGCATGAGTGAGTGGTTCAGTTACAATGGCTGCATGGAAAAATCTGCTGAAAATCGCTTTGCGGGATTGGATCTGATAAAAGTAATTGCTATTGCCTGGATTTGCGTTTATCACTTGCTGGATTACTATCACCATTGGCAGCTAGGGACTCTGTATGGAAGTGGCACTTACTGGGATTATTTTTCAGGGGAAGGGCGGTGGTTTTCGAACTTGATCAAAATGGGAGCCGGACTTGGGGTGATGGGAGTGAACCTTTTCATGATCGCTTCCGGGCTAGGATTGGCCATGTCCGCGAGCAGGTTGAGGGGCTTGTTTCTCGGCACTTCTTTTCGCTCGCGCTTGGTGGATTATAAAACTTTCATCGTAAAAAGACTGCTTAGAATCTTGCCCTCCTACTGGATAACGCTGGTAGTACTGTTGCTTCTGGCAATCTACCACGGACAAGCCATAAATCACTTCGATTACGCCGCGCATTTTTTGGGGATAAGCAACTTTTTCCCGCAGTACGTCATGAGTATCTCGGCACCTTTTTGGTTTATTGGAACTATTTTGCAGCTGTATCTACTTTTCCCTCCGTTGTTCATTTTATCAAAAAAATACCCAGCCTTACTGATGGCTGGAGCCTTGCTGGCACACGTTTTTCTTGGTCCTCAACTAACCGAGACTTTCGGTGGTGGTAGGTTTTTTACCGAATATATTGTCGATTTTGTGGTAGGAATAATTATCGGAAATGCCTTAATTAAAAATCCACACATCCTTTTTTCCAGAAAATTGTTGATATTGATTTTACCCCTGGCCTTTTTGTTCTTTGTAATACTTACCAATAACGTTTATTCCTACGGATATTTTGGAGGCCTGATTTATCAAATCTGCGCAGCTATTTTATTCGTACTACTATTTTCGCTTGGGGGAACGGTGCTTAGCTCGGGCTTTGGGGAAAAGTTTTCAAAAACCTTATCACGGCTTTCGTCGCTGTCCTTCATCGTTTTCTTGACTCATTATACTCTAATAACAGAGCTGCTGCCGAGGGTGAATTGGAATATACCATTTTGGGCAGTGTCAATAATATTCTTGCCATTATTTTTTATTTTTGCGCTGGGGGTAAACAAAGGCATGGGGGCTTTAAAGAAGCGGTTTTTCGTGGTATAATGAGTAGAACTCAACCATAAATGGAAAATCAACAACCTTTAGACATTGAAGCCTTAAAAGAAGAAGCTATTACGGCTTTGATGGAGGATTGCGAGCCGTTTCTTGAGCCAGGGGTAGCGAATAAACGACTCGAGGGACTGAGAAATGCCAAAGTTCTTGGCCCCGCTCAACTGGTAGAAGAAGTAGAGAGGGCCACAGGTCTTAAATTGCCCGAAGACAAAGTTGGGGGAATTATTGTTTTTGATGGAGATGATAAGCTAGGGAGAAGAGCGCTGTTGGAGGAGGTAGATTCTCCACTTGTTGCGTACCATACGGCAGTGCACGAGGGAATCCATTTGCTGGGACCAGACTCTAGAAGAGGCGCCGATGTGTTTGAGAGGGAATACATATCTAAATCCTTAGGGCCGAGGTGGACCACTTTGTACCTAAATGAAGAAGGGGAAGTTGTTGAGACTCAACCGATTCGACATGAAGAAAAATTATTCTGGGAAGCGGTTACGGACTTTGTGGCAGCAAAAAAAACTAGTGAAAAGTTTGGCAGTGAGGAAACGGATCGGGAATTGATTGCTGAAGGGAAGGGATTCCTGCAGAGATATTGGATAGAGTTTTTGGTTAAGGCTCACCCCAATCCAGATGAACTTTTAAAAACACTGAAGCAGGCCCTGTATCAAGGCAGTGAAATTGAGTTTCTTAGAGTGCTGGGAGGGAGACTGGATAATCCACATGTGCCGCTTTACTATACATTGGCTGCTTATATGAAAGAGGGAGATGACGCCATAGAAGAAGGAAGAAGCGAGGACTACAATACCGCCTTGGAGAAGTGGATGACGGCGATTAGAAATCATTTTACCAATGGGGGAGCGTACAGCTTGAACATGGAGCA
>CAYHGX010000027.1:4288-9413 GCA_964356355.1 uncultured Candidatus Peribacteria bacterium
CGGCGATTAGAAATCATTTTACCAATGGGGGAGCGTACAGCTTGAACATGGAGCACTTTTAAATGAGGCTTACCATTGGCCTGCCTGTACTTCACAGTCGGCTTTAATGTTGAGCTTATCAGTGCCATCTAGGGCTGCAGCCATCTTATCGCTTATGGGCAATGATCCTTCTTCCCTAACCTGCCAGCAATCAGCCTCTAACGAGGCCACTGGAACACCGTCCCTCTTAATATCACAAAGGATACCATCCACATCGCTTGGTGAATTGATGCAGAAATCGACCATGGCTTTTGTTTTGTCTGCCACACTTTCAACTGCAACATGATCAGTAGAATTATTTGCTTCGGGGGCACTACAGGCACCAAGAGCGGCGGTGAGTACCAGGGCTTCGGCTCCTTTTTTAAATACTTCTGCGATTTTCATTTGTAAACCTGTTAATCAACTTAATTACTATACCAACAATGACCGACCTCGTCAATAGGCATTGACACGCCTCTTACTTAGTGTCATAATTCTGCCTTATATATATTTCATCTATGCGGGAAAATCCCTTATTGAGAGGACTATCTGCCTTATTTGTCCCTCGAGGAGAAGATGGTCGAGAAATCGAAAGAATGGACAACAACGAAGTAGCCGACAGCGGCGAAGCACTTGTAATGACCAGGCGCACTGCCATGCGGGCCCTCTTGGCTTTGGCGGTGGTAGGATCAGTATCTGGCTGCAAAAATGGCCCTGAAAATGGCAAAAATCCGAATAAAAAAAGGATTACCTCAGAGATGCCAGAGCTGGACGAAAATGCTTTAACGAACCAAAGAATTTTGGTTTATTTGGCTGCGTACACAAAGTTAACAAAGACTCAGATACTGCTGGTGGATCAGAACTTTGGTATTATTGGAGGGGGACCGATCGAAATTCCTAGAGAGATACTAGCTTTGCCTACGGAAGCAAGAATTACAGCTTATCAGGAGTGGATTAATGGTCAAAGGAAAGGGGCTAAAACCAAATACCCTGGAATAAATTTTGATCTGGCACCGGGAAGGCCAGACGCCGAAGAACCGGAATTAATCAGTCTGCGTGGGGCTCTAAATATCAATGGTACCAACCGTACCTATTTTGGATCGGTAGCGGCAAATGCCGAGGAAGGTGGCAAATTTGATTTGGTAAAAAGATCTTTAGCCAGCTCCGAACTTCCTGCCGGATTGCAAAAATTAATACTGGGGATTCCTGGTGTGGAATCAGGCTATTCTACAGAAATCCCAAACAGTAGCACCAATGCGGTGGGGCCGTGGCAAGTGATGGATGGACTGGGTGAACAATTGGGACTTCTTAAACCGCCTCAGAAAGCTGTATATGGAAACAAGCGAACAAGAAGGGGGCGAAGAACTATAACCACTAGGGTGCTAAAAAAACCTGCCACTTCAGGGTTTGATCATCGCAAAAATTTTGAGAAAACTACTGCTAAAATAGTAGGTCACTTCAAAAGTCAGTATGCATATTTCAAAAATCTACCTGCTGTAAAGAACGTGATGAGTAAGTATGGATTAAGTGAGGAAGACTTTGTTTTCCCGCTGGTTATTGACTCTTATCATGCAGGAATGGGTACGGTGGGAGGCATGGTGAAATGGTTTAATGCGCGTGAAGAGGAGATGAAGGCTGCGGTAGAGGAAAGATTTGGAAAACCTCCATACGGACAGGATATTTACAGTTTTATGAGCTACAAATTCATGAATGAAGGTGGCAATAAAAATTATTTCAGACGATCCAGGGATTATTATGCACAGGTTGCGGCGATGGCGGAACTACTCACTCGTGCGGCGAATGGCAAAGAGGTAGAGACAGAGTGGCCTGGGGAATATGCGCCTCCGTCAGGAGAAGTGGTGGACGAGGTGCCTGTGGCAAAGACACCCAACAACAAAATTAGCTACGATGAAACGGGTGAGCTCAAACAAGAGCTTTTAGATAGTGATATTGATTTGAAAGTTACTGCATTTAAGCTAAGCGAAAAGGCGAAGTTACGAGAAAAGTTGAATCCGGATCTCCGGGCCTGGGCTGAAAGAAAAAGGATGAAGCCAATGAAGGATATGGCCGAGCTTGATGCTAGAAGCCAAAAAGAGGGTTTTAAAACTTTGAGTGAAAACAGTTCACAGTACAGATTAAGAGGAGTAGGAAATGGTGAAGGCGGTTCTAAAAACAACATGGATTATGCGCGAGTATATCAACATGTGGAGGAGATGATTAATGATGCTGCCGAAGAGGTGAACCGAGTGGCTCATGAGGCCGGGTTGCCTACGAGGTACAGTTTGCGCTTGATTGTGACAGGTGCGGCAAGAACTGAAGCCTACCAGAAGGCTTTGAAGGCGGCTAATGCCTCCAATGTTTGGTCGTCACATACGCTGGGTAACTCAGTGGATATAAGCTGGTTAAGGTGCGATATCATCGATACCAAAACCAATAACTTCACGATGTTGATCCGTAATGATGAGCTGGATAAGAAGCTAAAATTGGGTGCACTGCTAGAAGCGGCCTTGGGAAGATTCTTGATTGATGCAAATGCGAAGGATCGGACGATGGCCTTGCAGGAGAGCAAAGGTGCTTCAACTTTTCATACGATGGTGCTGAAGTAACTTTGGTTTGCAAATCTCTGAGGGTGGGGCTATTTTAGCGTACTAAAAGTTAATAAACTATACATATGACAATACGTATTACTCCAACAATTCCTGCAGAGGGACCCGTGGCAGAAGCAGCAGTGGAGGGGAATCCTGAAGCGGCGAATATGACCCTGGTGACTTACTACCTGGGAATGATTAATCAAGACTCTAGTCGTCTTCCAGCACCTATTGAGGAGATAAAAGGGCACAATCTAGCAACAAAAAGGGCACTGTTCGAGGCCCTACGAAGAGAGGCAGAAAGGCAGGATGAAAATGAAATTAGGCTTACCGCTGAGGCTACTTCAGGTGGATTTCATGCGAAAATAAGAGCGCTCGGTTCAATAGTTCGGGGCATATTTGCTGGTAAAGCGACGAGTGATGTTAGCGAAAAGGATGCCGAAGCGGGTGTATGTAGAAAAAAAGCACGTGAAATCAGGGTGTTAATAGCGCAAATAGAAGGGGTGATGTAGGGGGAGACTTGATGGACAGAGGCTCTTTGGGCCGAGCCGCAGGCGAGGCCGGGGTTATTTAGCCTTGTCCTTGAACTTTTGGAGGAACTTCGCAATTTTGGGGGCGATGACGATTTGGCAGTAGGGGGCCTCGGTTTGGAGTTCGTAATATTCTTGATGGGAGATTTCGGCGGGGTAGAAGGCCTCTAGGAGTTTCACTTCGGTCACAATGGGGGCCGCCGGAGCGTCGGCGGAGGCGGCTAGCTGGGCCACATATCGCTGGATGGCTTCGAGCTGCTCTGGGGAGTTTGCGAGAAGGATTGAACGGTACTGCGTGCCGTGGTCGGCGCCTTGGCGGTTGAGAGTGGTGGGATCGTGGGTGGCGAAAAAGATTTCGAGAAGGTCGTTGAGAGTGACCTGGGAGGCGGACACCTCGCTGTGCTCGCGCTTAGGGTTGAATTCCACTTTGATCACTTCAGCATGGCCAGTGCGGCCGGAGACCACTGAGTAGTAGTCGGGATTTTCGGTGTGACCTCCCGCATATCCAGCAGTGACCTTCTCTACGCCGCGCACACGGCTAAAAATGGCTTCTGTGCACCAGAAGCAGCCACCGCCGAGGACTAGAAAGTCGAGATTATTGGACATATTTTTGGCAGGTCAATTTCAGAGCGTAATGGCTTATTTTAAACGTTATTTCGACGTAAATCCGTGCCCGGGCACACTTGATTTGCGATGTTTTTTTACAAAGTCAATCTAGGGGCGACGAGCGGGGGACGAATTTCATCGACAGCGAATTCACGCAGTGGCGGGTGTCCTTTTCGGTGAAACGTTCGCCTTCGAAGAGGTGGCCGAGGTGGGCGCCGCAGGCTGCACAGGTAATTTCGGTGCGCCGACCGTCAGAGTCTTCACTGCGGCGAACTGCGCCGGGAAGCGAGTCATCGAAGCTGGGCCAGCCACAGCCGCTGTCGAACTTGCTCTGCGAAGCGAAAAGCGGCGTGTTACAGCGGCGGCATACAAAAGTGCCCCCTTCGTAGTGGTTCACATATTCACCGGTGAAGGGCATTTCGGTGCCTTTGTTTACTATGATGCGCGTTTCTTCGGGTGTTAATTCGTTGAATTTCATGCCCTCATTTTAAACCAGACGAACGTCGGGTACTAGAGGTCTGTTGGCGTTAGAAATTCTAGGATCAACTTCGCGACCAGCGAGGGCCGAAGTGGAAAGCTCCAGGAGTCTAATACGAACTTCTTCTCGAAGGCCCAATACTGCACCTTCACTTGCGAGCTCCCTAATTACATCGGCATTTAACTCTAGCGCAAGGTTTCTTTCGGCTGGTGATAGGGCAGAAATATCCCCGTAAGTCTGCGCAAAACGCCTAGAGAAACTTGATCTTCGGGCAGCGTAAAGACGCTTATTTACTGTTTCGACAAGCGGCTCCCTGCGCTTACGTGCTATTGAATTCATATCCATATCCTCTTCATCTACTGGGCTAATTATCTGAACGTATGCAGCCAGTTTTTTAGTTAAAGTGAGGAAAACTTCATCTGAAACTGCCTCGTTGCCCGCCAATAGCGCCTCGAAGGCGGCAATTTCGCTTCCCATCTCAGCGAGGGCTAGTTGACTTCTTGATGGACGAGATAGAGCAGTTTTTGATTGAGGCTCTAACTCTGGGGCCGGTGCGGCTAGATTTGACATAGTTATTAAGGGTGAATGAGAAAATAAAGATTTTCTATTGTACTATTTTTACCTAAAATGTCAATAGATAGTACTTTTGCTTTACTTTATGCTAATAGTTGATAATATGTGGCCTTAATTTTAAACAGTTATGAGACTATTTTCCATCCCATTTGGTGAAAAGGTCACGTTCCACATGAGACTCGGCTACCAAATTAATAGTTACGCAAATGCATAAACCGAGAGGCCCTGAAGATGCTGAAATGTGGCAAAAAGCCGTGCATTGTATAATTGACCCGGAATGGCTTGTAAATGTTGGGCTAATGCCGCCTTCAAGATTTCAATAATCGTGGTAT
>CAYHGX010000027.1:9513-11592 GCA_964356355.1 uncultured Candidatus Peribacteria bacterium
ATGGCTTGTAAATGTTGGGCTAATGCCGCCTTCAAGATTTCAATAATCGTGGTATATTAATGTGGACATGGAGCACTCGCTCCGCGCTTGATATGATCAATGTAAACAACCTTAGAGTACAGTCGTTTGAGGACATCGATCCGCCGGGAAAAGTGATGGCGGAGGTGCCGGTGAACGAGCGCGCGGTGAATACCGTGGCGCGAGCGCGTGGTGAGATCGAGGCGATTTTGGATGGGCGAGATACTGAGCGCAAAATTGTGATCGTGGGGCCCTGTTCAATTCATAACTATGAAGAAGCTCTGGAATATGCAAGACGGCTTAATGAATTGCGGCTGCGAGTGGCGGACAAAATGGTAATTGTAATGCGAACATATTTCGAAAAACCACGCACGACTGTGGGTTGGAAAGGTTTCATTTATGATCCATGCCTGGACGGCTCTTACAGCTTGCAAGAGGGCGTGCGGCTGGCGCGGAAAATTTTAGTAGAGATCAACGAAATGGGGCTGCCCACAGCCACTGAAGTATTAGGGCCGATCGTGATTCAGTACTACTCAGATTTGATTTGCTGGAGTGCGATCGGGGCGCGGACTACGGAGTCGCAGACGCACCGGGAATTGGCGAGCGGCCTGTCTATGCCGGTGGGTTTCAAAAATGGAACTGAGGGCAATGTGGACATTGCGGTGAACGCGATTTTATCGGCGCGAGCTGAGCATCATTTTTTGGGTATGGACGGGGATGGGCGCATTGCGGTGGTGAAAACGAAGGGGAATCCTTATGGACATATTATTTTGAGAGGAGGGCGCACTGGTGCCAATTACTCGGCGGCTTCGGTGGGCGCGGCGGCGGAAGTGTGTCGGAGTGCGGGAGTTGAGCCGCGCATGATTATTGACTGCAGCCATGCGAATAGCGAGAAGGATTATCGCAAGCAGGGTGCCGTGTGGACGGACGTGTGGGAGCAGATCCGGGCTGGCCGAGCGAGCCGAGCCGCAGGCGAGGCGAGCGAGGGGGCAGTGGGGGCGAGCGGCGGGCGCTCGGGGGCTGGAGTTGACAACACTTCACTTCGCTCGTGCTTGGTTGGACTAATGCTGGAAAGTAATCTGGAAGAGGGCGCGCAGAGCGTGGGGAGCGGCGGAAGTGTGAGTAATGGGTCGAGTGGCGCGGCAATAAAAAGTGGAGTTTCTATTACCGATGGATGCATCGGCTGGGAAGAAACGGAGAGGCTGATTATGAAAATCATTTAAGAAGAGCCAGATCCGGGAATCACATTTCCAGAGGTAAAATCGCTTATTCAAGGCGTTATTTCAGCGTAAATCTGTGCGCGCGCACACTTAAAGCGTAACGTTTTACTGAAACGTAAAGTGCCACAAAATTGGGTTATAAAGTGAAGTTTGGCAAGAATCGTGGTGGACTTGGTGATACCCGGCCGATCGTTTAAAATACAAATATGATTGAAATTTTTTGGCAAGGACTGGGGTCGGAGAGGGTTTATTTTGATGGGGAAAAACTCTACTTCGTGCGGAATCCTGAGGGTTTTGCGTTGTGGATTTTTGTAATGCTGATTGTTACACCGCTATTAATGGTGGGACTTGAACGGGTGTTGCCTACAACTTTGTTGGACTTAGGATTTGCCGTTTGGGGAGCGTTTGCAATCTGTGGAGTGGTGCTAAGTTTAGTTTATATTTTCCTTATTTATCAGCCGAGCAAAGTACCTGGCGATCAGCGCAAAAAATACCTAAGCTATGACCTTCGCAGGAAGATCTTAGAGCAAAAAAAGAGTGATGGAACAGTGGAATTTTTGGCCCTTGGTAATCAAATTTCCGTGGAGCTGGCGCAGGGGCAGGTGAGAGTGCAATCGAAATATGGAAAAAGCTACAGCGTTTATTTAGTCTTCAATGGAACCAAACGCGTGATCGCCTCGGACTTGGACCTGGTGAACATTCAAAAACTCATAGGGCAGTTGGAAAAAATGGGCATGAAAAGTGCAGCAGCTTAATGATCTGGCGGGCAAGCACAAAAAAGAAAATTGGTTTACTTTCGGAAAGTATACAGGCCGATCCCGGGGACAACTTTTACGGAGGC
>CAYHGX010000028.1:0-6579 GCA_964356355.1 uncultured Candidatus Peribacteria bacterium
TGGGCGGTGTTTACCGAAAATACTGCAAAACAATTGAGGGATATGCTTGGAGGTTTGCGCAAATTCCTTCATCGGTGGTGCAGAAGACGTTGAGACTTGAAAAATACCTTGAGAATAAGCCGTGCTTGAAGGCGGCAGTAGCAGAGGTGGGCGTGCATAAAGTGGCGATGGTGGCGAGTATTGCTACTGCGGAGACTGATGCGGCATTTGCAGATAAGGTGAGAAATATGAGTAAACCCGCGGTGCAGGAATGGGCGAAGGAGCTGAGGGGTGGGATAGAGAGGGAAGAGGGACTGTTTGAAGGTATGGGTAGCAGAGAAGGTGAGGAGCGGGCAGAAAGCGTTGATGGTGGCTTGTTTGAGGCTGTGGGTGAAGGCGCGGGAGGAAGTGAGGGAATGAGAGGAGAACTAAGTATTGGCGCTTCAAAACCATGCTGCGCGGTGCCTTCTACTATCAAGCTTGAATTGGACCCTGAAATGACTTTCCTTTTTCTCCAATTAAAAAAGAAACATGGTGGCAATAATAAAGAGGTTATGATGAAAATATTGAGCGAGGCTGTGGGGAGGGAGGGGCTTGGAGGGTGGGCTGAGGCCGCTTTGGGTAGGCTTGGTGTGTGGGTGGATGCCGAAAGTTCTGGGGATGAAGTTGGCGCGGGGTCTGAAATCGAGGAGGTTGTTATTGGATCCGTCGATGATGAATGCGGGTTTTTGGCTTATGGCAGTGAGAACTTAACGAGCAGGGAGCTCTCCCCGGGGACAACTTTTCATGAAGTGCAACAGTTGGCGAGTGAGCCTGTTTTTATCCGATATATTCGTAAAAACATACGATCAAAGGCTCTCAAAGAATCTGGCCATCAATGCGCGTATCCCGGATGCAACAGGCCACCTGATTTAATACACCATCCTAGCAGATTCAGAAAAACCCGGAACCACAAAAATATCAAACCAATGTGCAAACTTCACCATGAGTTTGCGCACAATGGTTTGATCGAAAATGAGACTGAGGTACCGAATAAATGGAGACTTAGGATTGAGGGCGAGCTAAACTTCACGGATCAACTTTACAGGAAGTACCGGCGGGAGGCGTTGAGGTGAGTAAAGTAGCTGCTGTGGGCGGCACTATGGTGATTTTTTTTTGTGAAGGCTGGTGGGCCTTGCGGCATGCCACCGTTTTGTACTTGGAATCTATGGCCTTTTTGTGCTATAATAGTATGATATTTGGGAAAAATATCTCAAACAAAACAAAAATAAATTAGCTTATATGGCTGATAAACCACAGGAAAATAAGGATGCGAAACCCAATTTGGATACGACTGGGCCGGCGCCTGCAAGCCCTGAAATGCGCAAGGAGGCGGCAGAGTTGGCTTTAAAGATGAACGAGGAAACGGCTGAGCTTCAGCGTGATCACAAGAGTACTGGTATAGAATCGAAAAAGGATCGTGTGGTTCAAAAAAGTTCAGTAAAGCAGGGTGAATTGATTAAGGCGGAAGGATTGCCTGATCCAAAGAATTTGCCGAAAGTTGCACCTAAAGAGGAGGATCCTAAGTCAATGTATGTGAAGGAGGTGAAGGTCAACCTTGATCTGCCACCTGAAAGAGATTTTAACGAGGCTGATAAAAATGCCTTTATTAGCCAGGTTACCGATGGAAGCGTTGGTCAATCATTGAATAAATTGGCGCTAAATATTGATAGAGAGAATACCAAGATTAATGCACAGAATTGGAATGCGCGGGCAACCGATCCTGCTGGATTGAAAGAGGTTTATAATGAATTCTATAAGCTTGGAATTAAGGATAGTAATCCCACCTTTTATGACCAGATGTTTGCAATTTTAAGAAATGGTGCGAGTGAGAGTAACCCATACAAGAATGGCTTGCCTCAGTACAAGGTTTTATTTATGGATCCGCTCAATCACTCTGCGGAAATTGAGGCTTTACCACCTAAGCCGGGCTTTGTCGGCGGTGCCTTATACATGAAGGCCTTCCAACAGCTACAGGCAATTCAGGCGGTGGTATTGGCTCAGGACAAGATGCAGCTTGCTACTTCTGATAAGCAGGAAAAGCAGGATAAGGATTCGTTGGCTAATGGGGCCGTGGATTTATTAAAGGACAACATAAATACTTTCAAAACAGCGATTAAAAACAAGGATTATGCAACTGCCGGTTTGTATGTCGTGGGTGTATGGGCGATCTATAAGAGTTGGCAGAAGCTTACCGATGGCAAAGATGGTTTGAAAAATAAACTTATTTACGCGGCTGCGGCCTATTGTGGCTATGAGTTTGCGAAAAATGCCGGTTATGACATTTTGAAAATGGCTGGTATTAAGGACGCGGACTATGATGTTAAGGGTACGCCGATGGAGATTATGAAGAGAATTTTGAGTAAGAATCCGAAGCTGAATGAGGAAACAAAGGACTTGGATTATCATACGGTTGTAAAAATGGCGGATGTGAATTTGAAATCTTTGGATGATTTATATAAGAAAAATAATGATCCGGAGATTCATTTCATTGATCCGGCTGAGTTTCCGGGGGCTTTTCCTGATGATGTACTACGGGCAAGGCCTACGAAGATGGGCTTGGGAATTGGGCTTAAGGACGGCGATGGCATGAATGGTATTAAACTGGGTCCGAATGAGAAGAGATATATAGAACTTGGTCAACAGATTTATAAGTTGGCTGTTGCGATGCGCGGAATTTATGATGAGACGTTGAAAAAGGACGAGCATCAAGTGGATTTCTTCGGCAAATCTTATGAGGAGGCTTTATCTAGTGGCAATCATTCGTTGGGCAAGGTGAGGCATTTGATGAGTGCGCTGGATCAATATGCAGGACGGGCTCCGGGCGAAAGCTTCGTGGGCAAGGAGCTTGTTGAAAAGGTGCGACAGGATATGACTGAGGCCTTTAAGAGTAAGCCAGGGTTGGGCTTGTATATTGAGGATAAAATTGCTGAAGGGCAGTTTGAGGGCCGTGTAATGGGTATGCCGGTGATTTTTGTGATGAGTGAAGATGGCAAGAGCTATAAGGCTTATTTGAAAAATAAATATCAGGGCAAGGAGGTGCCGGGGCCAAATTTCATGGCCAATATTCCGGTAGAGGGTGGACCTGCGAGAGACATGGCAGTGGACAACGTGGAGAGCAATATTAAGATGAGGATGGCTGAGTTGCTAGAGCCTCTTTCCAAAGCTACTCCTGGTTACACTCCCCCACGTTATGAGGGCGGTGAATGGGTGGCAAATATAACATTGGCGGGGTTGCCAGAGTTTGGAGTTGATGCCGGACCTATTAAGGTAACCGTTAAGGTGGCCAAGGATGGCAAGAGCCTTAACATGGTGGATAGTACTAATAATACAAGAATCAACGTGAATGAGGATGTTAATAAACAGTATCCTTATGGTGTTGGTTTGCAGCAGAAGATTACGTCCCAGCCTGAGTTTCATGCATTGCGAATTTTCGCCAACGTTGGTGAATTTAAGGTTACAGGAGTTGATAAGAATACGATGAAGGTGAAGGTTAATCTTGGAAAAGCGAATATGCCTGTGGAGTTTACCTATAATAGGTCGACTAATTCATTTAGCCTTGATCCAGCTGCTGAAGCGGCGCTGATTAGTAATCCTACCTTTGGGGCTGAGTTGATTGAGAACTTAGGTAATGATGAGGAATTTGAGTTGAATAAAACATTGAAGGATTTTAAGAAAATGATTGCGGAATCTTGTAGTGAGAGTTTCGTGACTTACTTCTTTAAATCGCTTGTTGGTGCTACAAAGAAGGATCCGTTGGATGGCGTTAACCTTGATGTATTTTCGGGAAGTGTGCCTGAGGGATTTGCGAGCATGATTATAGATAGTAGTAAGTCTGAGGTAATGGAAAGACTGAGACATGCAGTAAAGGGTGCCGGAAGCATGGCGGATGTGGAGAAGGCGCGCGTAGATGTATTACAGGATTTTGCGGTGAGAATGAGGACAATTCTTGAGACTCTTAAAAAGAGCAATGCTGAGCTTACTAGAAAGGGTGAGAATTGGGATAGAGATAAATTTATGGATGAGGTAGTGGGACGAGTGAGATGTGCGAGTTCTATCAGTAGTCATTATGTCCAATCTAAGGCTGATTTCGAATACATGGTTTATGGTTTGAACCTTCCTGGGTTGTTAACTTCAAAGTCTGATATTGGCGGTAGTGAATCGCATGCGGCCGCTGCGAAGTTGATGGGTGTTTATGCTTATTATACTGCGCATTTGGATAAGATAGATTTGGATAATCTTGCGTTTCCTGCTGTGCCGCATCCTCCCTTGTTGGCTCAAAATGATCCCGCTTTGGATGGACACTATAGAGTGCAGTACTTGGAGTATGTTAAGGACTCAATTATTGGAAAGGCCTCTTCACAGAGTGATTTAAGCAGTATTCCTTTGGCTTCTGCCCGTGGATTCTGGGGGATTGAGGAATATGAGCAATGGAAGGCTACAATCGGTAAATATGAGCCTTTGAATCCGTTGGACAGTAAGAAGGCATATGAGCATAACGAGGCTATTCATCAGCCACATAAAAATGCTGCCGGTAAGGATATTGACTGTTCGCATACGGAGTTGGACAAGGCTTTGATGGCTGAGTACACAAAGACCATTGATTTACTGAAAAGGGAATATGGTGATACCTTTAATTATAAGGCTATTGAGGATTATTTGAGTAAGCCTCTTATAGTTAATGGTGTGGAAAACGCAGCAGAGGCTGGGATTTTGGTGCCTTATGGAGAGGAGGTTAATGGTGTTTTTGTCAATAAATGTCAGTTGTGGGATACAACCCGTCGTATTAATTCGGCGTCTCACGGGAAGCGCTCTTTGCAGGTGATGTATATGGAGCGTGAGGTTGAGTCTTTAGTGCGTTTTATTTTCACTGCGCCTGGCAGAAATGGTGGATTGAAATTTTTCAAGACATCGCCAAGATGGACTACGACTTTGATTATGAAGTGGCCTTGGTTGAGACATATTTTACCTAACTAATTCATATGGCTATTGAGAATTGGTTTTCCGATCCCGAGGCTGAAATAAAACGCTTGGCCATTGAAGCTGCAAAAGAGGAGGCTCGAAGGCAAACAGCTGGTGTTAGATCTGCTATTTCGGGTGCTAGTAGGGGGATTTCGGCACTTTGGGCCGATAAGGAGGTTGTACCTTTTGAACCTGAAGTTTTGGGTCCATATCAAAGAGATGGACTGAAATCGGAGATGAGGAGGGATGCGAAAGGTATGGATGTTAAATATTATGTGTATAGGGGGGCTCCGAACGGTGTGATTAGTTATGTTTTTGAGAGAACTTTATATGAGGCTCAAATTCAGCTATTTACGAATCAGCTTACTGCGCCTAAGGCCAAGGCGGCCGATTATCGTTCGAGGGCAGAGCTTATAAGAGAGACATATCGCCAAAAGAAGGATGAGGCTGATGAGAAAGCAGGTGATTCAGTTTTTGCTACTGAGTCGCGCAATGCTGAAATTGAGAGCGGTGTTATAGAGGCCGGTGATACAAGAGATGGTATTTTGGTTGGAACGGAAGCGGCAGCTCAAGGAGCATCTGTAGGTGTGATGCCTGACGGTGAGAAATTGAGAGCTTTGATGCTTAAGTATGAGGTAAGTGCCGATAAAATTGAGGCAGATGAGATTAATCCTATAAATGAAAGAATTAAGCGCACACAGGGTGCTTTAGATAGGGTAAATGAGGCCTATGATGAGTATCTGGAACTATTAAATGATTAAAATAAATAATAAATAATAATATGTCACAAGAAAACGTTGGTAAGCTGCATGATGCAATAAAGGTGGATAATCCCGATAATGCCGCTAATCTTGCGCTGAGGTACGAGCAGGCTATGGCTTCTCACAATGATGAGGCAAAGCAGCGCTTGGGAGATTTGGCATCTACTATCATTGAAGCTGATAAAGGCGAGGCTTTTGCTGATCAGCGAAAGCTTATGATTGATGACTTTAGTCAGGAGCTTGATCTTGTGAGTGGTGCATTAGAATCCAGTGATGTTCAGTCTGGCGCATTTTCTACTGTTGTGGAGTTTGCGAAATCCCTTGGTTTTCACTGGGATGTTAAAGCATATGAAGACATGCAAAACAAGTTGTCCGAGGAATTCAGGGTTGATGCTAAGGTTGTGGGAGATACGTTTAAACGCTTTGTTGATGCCAAGGTTGGTTCTGAATATGTTACAAATTGGATGCAGGATCGTGAGGGTGAGTTTTCAACTTTGTTTGGGCACTATTGTAATGGCAATGTGGATCAGGCCAAGGAATTGGCTGATAGGCTTCTTGCTGATCTGGGTCAGATTAAGGAACTGGAAAAATATAAAAAAGATTTAGGGTTATCGATGGTGACAGTTGGAGATATGGATGCTTTAAAGGTTACCTTAGAAAAAAATAGCGTTTCTCTTGAGGAGGCAGCCAGAGTATTGAAGGAATTAAAAAAGGCAGGCGTTGGTGTTGATGGAATTAAATTGGGTGGAATGGAGATGGTTAAATACCTTGTGGAGGCTGTGCTTGTTTCGTTGAAGGGCGAGAAACCTTTGAAGGATAAGCTGAAGGAAAAGCTGGG
>CAYHGX010000029.1:0-3722 GCA_964356355.1 uncultured Candidatus Peribacteria bacterium
ATTATTTTTGAGGACGTTGATGCGTAATGAACCGAACGGATTTTCCATTCACAACTTGCAACTCCTCCCGTCCTCGATGGTTGTGCCCATAAAGCATAACTAGTCCGTTTTTTGCTTCTGATCCAAGCTCTTTATCAAGCAAATTGCTGCCCATTAGCAAAGATTTCGCATTCCAAAATCTGCGGAATTCTTCAGCAGTCACACTATATTTTTTTGCATTTCTTTCATCATCTAAAATGTCACAAATAAACTGTACACCCTGCTCCGCCTCAATTTTTCTCATTTCAGGAGTGATTTTTTGTACTCTGAAAGTTACCAAACTGGGGTGAGCGGGAACATGTGTAGCCACAATATCTATTTCTTCAGACAATTTAGCCGCCATCTTCGCTGTCATTGATCGGAACTTTGGCATGGATTCTGGACCTTTAAGGAAAGCTTTTCCATCCGGCAAATGATCCCTATAAAATGCCAATAAATCTTCTTCACTTAGTCCCACCAACTGTGGGTCTAAAAAATGCATGTCATAGCCCAAATTGCCAATCAATATTCTTACATCATCCACGATCTCCACTATTGGTTCTTCACCAGAAGGCATGACTACGTTATCAGGTATCTTAAAATCTTCCCACGGATTTTCTCTCATTGGCAACCTCCTCATATCGTGATTTCCAGGAACGAAAATAATCTTTCTAAAATGTCCTGAAATTAACTCCAAAAGCTGATTTACTTGATGGCTAGTATCTTTTGGCAACCCAGTTTCATCAACCCCCTCAAAAACGTCACCAAGCAAAAATAAAATATCAGATCTTTTTTCACTACATATTCTTTCAGCTAAATGTTCTACATCATCTTTCCAATGCAGATCCGAACTTAAATGGAACTTTAATCCCTTTACACTATAAGTCCCTAAAATATCATCTTCCAAAACCTCTCCTTTTCGGTCTGCAAGAACGATACTACTAATTCCCGCAATATCTCTTTCTTTCTGCCAGTCACCATGGTAGTTCACATAAAAGGGATCAAACATAGGGAAAAACTGCTTGTATAAGCTCTCTTCATCTGCCCCAATTAAATCTCTTTTACACAAAATATCTACAAACTGATTATAGAGTGAACGGATCCTCTTAATATCCGCCAGATTTAAACTTTCTATTTTCTTGCCCACGTAGCCTACGATTTTTGCTCGATACCTCGCTGCTTCTGGGACAAAGTCATACTGATCAAAAATACGCAGTTGGAAATTTAAATACTTTAGAAATGCCTTGCGAGTGGCGGATTCCTCGTCAATTTCTACTTTCTCTTCTCCCAAAAATGGAGCAATTTCCTCGTTAAATACAGTCTCAAAAATCAGATCAACTAATTGGCTGTTTCCCGCATCTTCTAGTCCAGTTCCATTAATACTCCTCATTTTCGCTATAAACTCACTGACACTTTGCACGTTCAAATGTCCTTTACACACTTCTCTGAATTCACTAGTAGAATCGCGCCATTTGGATATATTTCCCTTGGACCTAGCCATATTATCAAAGTTTGCCGAAGTCCATTCATAATCAGGAATTGCAAAGTGAGATGCTGAAACTTTAAATCTTTCTAGCTCTTCATCTCCGGCTCCCAGTGCTCTCCATCCCGAGTCATCACCCAAGAGCATATATTTTACATTTGCTCGAAGAATTTCTCGTAGCTTTTCAGGCTGTTGCTCCAAGTCAATCTTTAATGACTGAAATAGGGGATAAAAGGCTTGCTTGGAAAAATCATAATCAACTCCACTTTTCACCAGAGTATCTACGAAAACCATGTCAGCGAGAACCATGGTCACCGCTTCGCTCATCATTCTATGCATTATCTGAGTCCTTCTGCTTAGATTGTCTGTTGCACCGTCAAACACGAGATCTCCAAATTTATAATGAAAAAGATCGTGCACCATATACTTCGCCTCATGAACGGGGTCATCCTTGGGAGTATATGGAAGGCCCACGTTGCCATCTACGTGCCATGCATTGCCTTCTCTTCTAGTCTGCACGCTACGCATAAATATGCCCCTGTTTATAGCTGCACGGATAAGATTACCTACTCCATATAAATCCACCTTTGGATGGTTTATAATTTTGTTGGACTGAACTAGGTCCGCAACACTAACTCCGAAATCAATCGTTGTTTTTTGATCTACCTTAGAATGTTTCAGGGCTCTTCTTTTTCTGCGATCATTTCTCTCTTTTATCCAATCAGCTATTACTTGATCTCTGCCTGAAAATTTCACGTCTCTCTGAGCCATCTCGTTAAGACTCAATCCTGAATTAGCAGCCACAAAGACATCGTCCCAGCCAAAAGTTTTATTATCATCAGATTTTCTGTCTGCGTCAATATAGCCGCCAATCGATCTTGTGAAATCTGTTCTGCTCAACTTAGAATCGTCGGCACTCTTCGCCCAAACCTGAAGTGTTGTTGCATTTACAACAGTTTGGCCGTCTTCAAAATCTTGAGGAGCAATAGCCTGATCGTCATCTGGGTCCAAGAAAATGTCTGATCTTTCTCTCATCACCGCAATAATTTTTCGATCATCTCCTATTCCGGCCAAAAGCTCTCCGATTCTCTCTCGTGATCCTGCTACATACGCATCCACCCAACCTGTCGTGCTACTATCCTGAATAACATCAATCCCATACATCCCCAAGGCTTGAGAATATTCTTCCGTTTTTCGGGTGTTTCTAGTTTGTAAAACTACTGCTTCTCGCATTTTATTTATCTTTAGACATATACTCATCTGCTGACTTAATCCGTTCAGGAAAAACGCTATGTAATTTATCAGCTACTTGAATTAAAACCTCCAGTAATTCTACTTCTATTGTTGCCCATTCCTTAAGCCTACCCTGCAAAAACCACTCTCCCCAATGTTGTAAGGACTTGCCGTCTACTAGATAAAGAGCTTTGGAGCCAGGATCTTGCCTATTGAAGCGCTCAAGTTCATCATCCCATCTTTTTTGGTCTGCAACTGATAGAGCGCCTTCATTCGGCAGTTTTAGTGATGCCCTCAAAATCTTTTTTGCATGATCTAAGATGTCTCTCTCGGAACTCAAACTATACCCGACTTTCTCTGCCATTAATCTTAAAGTCTTTCTTTTTGATTCCAGCGCATCTTTAATTCTCATTCTTTGCCATGCTTGAGACTCTTCGGAACCATCCAAGCGGAATAATGGGCTAGACATAGCCTCCGTCCTCGAAGTGCTCACTCTGCCTTCGTGGCCCTTATTGGCGATTACTTCCAATGCAGTTTCAGCACAAATTCCAGCAAACAGCATTACAGCATTGTGGTCCTGTGCATAACCGTTTATTACTCTATAGGGCGACGTATGGCCAAGATCTCTTAGCCTATCGTGAAATTTATCCGAAGCCGCCAGGCTCTCTGGTGCTTGGGGAAAGGAAAAATAGGTCAACCTCGCTGCTAATTCCGCCACTTGTTTTTCAGGTGGTTGGTCGGTATTGATGTTCATTCTTTCAATCAACCTTGCACCTTCTTCAGTTAACTCCTGGCCCGTATACAATAAAATTACTCCGGGTTTTACCACAAACAAGCCATCTTCCACCTGCCCTCCCGCCTCTTCTGTGAGCCGGGTCATTCGTTCTCTTGCCGAAGAAAAATTGGCCATTAATAGATATTTATAAAAGAGCGCACTTTAACAGGAAAGCTGTAACGAGTCAACGTCAACCCCAGTCCGCACTTCGCA
>CAYHGX010000030.1:0-3214 GCA_964356355.1 uncultured Candidatus Peribacteria bacterium
CCACTCCCACCTTATTCAAAATCGCTTCCTTCATCTGGCACGCAATCGCGCGTTTCCAAATTAATTCATAAAGCCGGAATTGATCCTTCTCCAAATATTTTTTCACATCCACGGGCCTCAAAGTAAAATCCACAGGACGGATAGCCTCATGCGCCTCCTGAGCACCTTTTCTACCCTTAAATTTCCGTGGTTCACTCAAGGCAAACTCCTTACCAAACTCCTTTTCAATTACAGTTTTAGCAGTCACCAAAGCCTCATTTCCAAGATTCACGCTATCCGTTCTCATATAAGTGATCAAACCCGTTTCACCGCCACCCACGTCGATACCTTCGTAAAGTTGCTGTGCCACCATCATCGTTTTTTTCACAGAAAAATTCAATTTGCGTGATGCCTCCTGCTGCAAAGTAGATGTAATAAACGGCGCCGCCGGGCTCCTCTTCGCCTGCTTTTCTTCCACCTCGGCCACCTTATAAGTAGCCCCTTTCAAATCCGCCAAAGTCTTCATCGCATCCTTTTCATTATTCACCGCCCACTTCTTTCCCTTATATTTTGCCAATTCAGCCTCAAAAGCCCGATCCTCAACACGCATTTTCTTATCCTGTTTCTCAAAAAGCCCTTTCACACTCCAATATTCTTCAGGTTTAAATGCCAAAATTTCGCGTTCTCTTTCAACCACAAGCCTTACCGCCACACTCTGCACACGTCCAGCAGAAAGCCCATACCTCACCTTTTTCCAAAGCAACGGAGAAAGCTCATATCCCACCAATCGATCCAGTACTCTTCGTGCCTGCTGCGCGTCCACAACGTTCATATCCACTGTACGTGGGTGCTCCAAAGCGGCCTTAATGGCCTTCTCTGTAATTTCATGAAACACAATTCTCTTTACCGGAATTTTCTTCTCATCAACTTTTAAAGCCTTTAATAGGTGCCAACCAATAGCCTCCCCTTCGCGATCTTCATCAGTTGCCAGCCAGAGTACACCAGCCTTTTTCAACTCATCCTGTAATTGCTTAATCACCTTTTTCTTATCAACAGACACGCTATAAGTAGGTTCAAAATCTCCCTCAGTATCAATACCCATTTTAGACTTCGGCAAATCACGCACATGGCCCATAGAAGCCAATACCTTGTAGTCCTTACCCAGAAACCTGGAGATAGTTTTTGCCTTCGCCGGAGACTCCACAATCACTAAATTCTTCGCCATATTATTTTTGAAAATTTATTTCGTACCTTCAATTCTTATAATAGTTACCACCGCGCGTCAAGCAATCACCATCAATAAACCATAATTCTTCCAATGCCCTTTTCCGCATCCTTGGGAATAATTTTCCTAGGAACCAAATCCCCAATTTCAAAAACGTAAGAAACAACTCGCGTCCCCCCGGCAATCTGTTTTTCAATAAACTTCTGAAGCTTTTTCAAGCTATGAGGCATCATGTAAAACACAATTACGTCGGCATTTTTTATTTCCTGATGCCTAAAATCAGCTCGAATCACCTTTCCCCGCCATCCAAAAAACCACTGTTTAAATTTTGCATACAAAAAAACCCCAGGATCAAGCTCATAACCAATCGCCTTGGCCCCATAGTCCTTCTCTGCAAAATGTAAAAATCGTCCATCGCCAGCACCAAGATCATAAACAATCTCCCCCTTCCTAATCTTTGCCTGCTTCAAAATTTCATGAACAGCAACCAGTGGAGTTGGCACAAAAGGAGCCACCCCGAAAAAGGCCAAATAACAATTCACACAAAGGTATATAACCAATGCACAAATCACTATTAAAGAAATAACACTAAAAATCATAAAGCCATTCTATCCCTCTCTAGCCCCAAATTGCCACACTAAAGGCCGATCCTGTCAACAACGTGAGTACCGTAATAAAATATGTGCCCGATAATAGCAAGAAAAACTCACTTGGCTTACTAAAGCCACCAAAGTAAGTTTTAAACATCAAGAGAGCCGTTTCTCCCCTCAAAATAAAGGTTTACATCAATAAACCGCTTGATTTAAAGGTTAAGCCCAATATAATACGACTGTTTAATACATAACCCAAAATCCCATGACTAAACAAGATCTAGTCTCTGGTGCTGCTCAAGCAGCAGGTGTTACTAAGAAGGCAGCTGGTGAAGTACTAGATGCTGTACTTGGTATGATTACTAAGAGCCTTAAGGGCGGTGCTAGTGTTACTATCACTGGTTTCGGTACATTCCGTGTATCAAAGAGAGCTGCTCGTACTGGTGTTAATCCAAGAAACCCAGGTGAGAAGATCAAGATCCCTGCTATGAAGCTTCCTGCTTTCAAGGCTGGTAAATCTCTTAAAGATGCTGTTAGATAATTTTTTCCGTCAGGAAAAAATGCATTTCTAAGACAATCTAAACGCTTAGAACATCAAGCCCCCGCCTTCGGCGGGGGCTTTTTATTGCTAAAAGCTAAATATCACCTAAACTAGAACTACTAACAAAAACCTATGCTCAAAAAATCTCTCCTCACCTGCATTTCAGTTTTTCTAATCTCCTCCACCGCCTTTGCCTTCAGCGATTCCAATGGCCACACCAATGAAGAGGCTATTAATTATTTGCAGGAAAACAACATAGTCCAAGGATATTCCGATGGCACCTACCGCCCGGACAACGAGATCAACAGAGCCGAATTTCTAAAAATAATCCTAGAATCTCTCAGTATCAACACCAATGACGCAGGCTTCTGCTTCCCAGACGTAAAGTCAGATTGGTACGCGCCCTACGTCTGCAAAGCAAAAAACATGAACATAGTTTCCGGCTACCCAGATGGCAACTTCAAGCCCGCAAATAGTATAAATTTAGCCGAAGCCCTCAAAATAATTCTCGAAGCCTATGGGGCAGATACAACCGGCGATTCCTCAACCTGGTACGCGCCTTATCTCTCCTTCATGGAAGACCATGATCTACTAACACGCATTAGTGCAGACATTTCTGAATCAATCACGAGAGGCGAAATGGCTCAACTAATTTACAACTTAGACAAGTACAATGTAAAAACGACTTACTCGCAAGGACTTTGTTATGATGCTAAATGTGCAGGAGAAGATCCGGATTATGTAATTATTACGAGGCCATTATTTTTAGAAGAAATACAAAATTTTATTGAATGGAAGACAAATCAAGGATTTAAAGTTGGCGTTTTGACAGTGGACTACATCGATTCTATTAGAACAAAAAGCAATCCAACAGAAAAC
>CAYHGX010000031.1:0-2969 GCA_964356355.1 uncultured Candidatus Peribacteria bacterium
TCGCAGCTTTTCTCAATACTGTTTTGCAATTTTCTTTATTAGCCTCTCTCATTATATAAAAATAAATTTGTGCGCTTTATTCGTAGAAATCTCGGCTTCTCATAATAAATAGCTGAAAGATGCGTATTGTAAGATAAAATCTATCTCTTGTCAATGATGCATACAAAAAAACAAAGCTAATTTAGCTTTGAATTATATTGGTGCCGAAGGTCAGAATCGAACTGACAACGCCTGCCTCTTCAGGGCAGCGCTCTACCACTGAGCTACTTCGGCATATGGTACTTTTTTGAATCTGCGCTGCAAGAGTATAGCAGATTTTTCCTACGGTTCAACGAAGATTTTAGCTTTCGCTGCCGTAAAAAGTTTGCGTATGTAAGGTGCTTGCTATTTTATGTTTTTCATGTTATAATATGCGCATAAACAAAAATATTGTTTATCCTCTTTTATCCTTTAACAAAAATAAAAATGAGGAAATCACACAAGGGACACAAAAAGTCCCTAGCATCTAGTCTCGCGGCGGGAGCCGCACTTTTAGCGCTTGTACTCTCACCGGTCAGCGCAGCATACCTATTTCAGGCCAGTGTCATTGGTCAGGATTTTGGTGGTCAGCAGATGGGTGGTAGTCAGATGGGTGGTGGCGCAGGAGGTCCTTCATTTGGCGGCCCTATGGGTGGTCAAAATTTCAAAGGCGAGATCACTAAGGCTGAAAAAGCTTTAACTCTCCTCTCAACACTTACCTATGACTCAACAAAGTGTAGTGCTGTAAAAGATTCATCTGCTCTATACGACGAAGTATCCAATGAACTTGCCGAGATCAAAGATTCTTTTGAATTTCTTGATCCACGAGAGGATGCTACGGAAATTAAGGAACTAACGTCTAAAATGGCAGCCCTCAGAAAAGAATTAAGCGCAGCCAAGAAAGACAAGACAAAAGCCGCTTCTGCATGTAAGAAGGAAGTTAAGAAAGCAGATAAGGTTCTCAAAGCATTACGTTCACTTCCTTTGAGTGATATCGACGGTGCTATGGATGCTATGGCAGACTTTCAGGCCTGTTCATCTTTGACTCGTCCTCAGCCTATGGGTGGATTTAATGGCCCTCAGGGTCCTATGGGCGGTGATATGAATGATTCCGATGGCGATTGTGCCAATCTTGGAGCTAGTCTCCAGGCTACAGCTGACGGTCTCTCTGCATTCGCTCAAGATCGGAAAGATTCCCTTGATGAAGAATCCACAATGAAGGAACAGTTTAAGCAGGAACGTGAATCAAATTCAAAGGCGAACCAAGAGTTCAACAAGAATACGATCACAAATCCACAGACCATGCCAACTACTGGCGATTTCAGCAAGTTTGGTACAACAACCAATACGCAGACAATGCCACGTAGCGACAAGCAGGGTTTTATGCCACGAACGGGCATTACTAATCCTCAGACTATGCCAAACGACATGAACAATCAGGGTTTCATGCCACAGTCAGGCAGCAACTTCATGCCACAACAGGCTGGACAGATGCCACCAGCAGGAAGTAACTTCATGCCACAACAGGGTGGACAGATGCCACCACCACCAGCAGGCAACATGCCACCACCACCAGCAGGCAACATGCCACCACCACCAATGAATTAATCTTCATTACTCGTTGGAATTATATTCCAATAGATTGAGTACACCCCGCCTCTCGTACGAGAGGCGGGGTTTTTATATCATGATTATATCGCCCTCCTAAAGTTGGAACCTCATTACCGGATCACCTTGCGCGAATCCTGTCATTTTTGCCGTTAATGCATCTATTACGGTTTGATCTCCGTTGATACTGCCCTCAATCATCATTGCCCGAAAATTTCTGAGGCCCTCAAACCCTTCTCCTAGCGGTTTAAATAAAAGCATTCTTACTCTATCCTCTACATGTCCCTGAATTTGTAGTGGCGTAGGTCCCTCGCCCGTTGGGCCAAGTTCTGCGCGCGCAGCATAATTTGGTCCACCATTGATGGGAAATATACCCATTATCTTAAATGCATCTCCATATATCCTCAGAAGGTTCGCGCGTGCCGCCTCGGTGGGACCGTTTACATTTTGCGTGATGCGGCGAACTTCCGGGGAAATTTTTTCCGCAGGAATGGTTGTAGGGAAAAATCTATCCACCATAGCGTTTCTGTCACCATCACTCATCGTATTTCCAATCACCGCAGATAACGTTGTCGTATCTTCAATATGAATTCCAGTTTTCTCTGAACAATACGCCATTACTTGCCCAAGCGTTCCATTTTCTTCCAATAATTTTACAATTAAATTATCCCAAAATATATTCACCTTCGTATCGGAATCATCGAGTGGAGGAAGAAAATCTGAGAGTATATGTTCGGCATGAAAGAGCGGTCCATATTTCCTTGAGATCAATGCGCGAACCGCCGTAATTCCTTTTCCTACGCCTCTGCCCTGAGCCTCTTTCGCCACACTTGCTCCGCCAAATTCCAATGTCGGATCGGTATATCGAAAACGCTCAAATGACCCGTCAGGATTTGGTCGCCACAGAGTAGGATACTCTCCATCTGATCCCATTTTCACCACCGCACCACCGCCAATAATCCTCTTCTCACCTGTTTCCCATTCCTCCTGCGCTACCACATTCACCTGCGTTGGCGTTCCGTGGCCGCTAATACTGGATTGGGAGGCGGCAACAATCTTCCTTACCGCGTCCAGGTTTGTGGGCGCATGCGGACTATTCAGAGACCTGTTAGACTCCGCCATGCCCTGTGCGTCATCTTCCTGAACCGGACGAATCGAAATGATTGATAATGCCATGGACATAACCTATCTATATTAGTGCTCTCCTTCAATGCCGATTTATGTCAAATTTATTTACAAGTCTTTTGAATATTTTATATTGCAAAAAAAAGGCTCACATAAAAGCACTTTGGAGCAGGTAACGGGAGTCGGACCCGTATCTCGTCCTTGGCAAGGACGCATAA
>CAYHGX010000032.1:0-2811 GCA_964356355.1 uncultured Candidatus Peribacteria bacterium
CTCCTACTGATTGAGAATAACCCCGGTTCCTAATAAGACGAATTTCATTCATTATTTTCTGCGGATCAATAATTGTTTGAGGCGTGATTGGTTTGAGTTTACGACGTAAAAATTGAACTATTTCAGAGGGTGGTAGCCATGCCAAAAAAGCTTTTGAGGAACTTCCTGCGTGAAGTGGATGTGTGATGCCCATGGCAACCATCATCACAATTTCACGATTTGGTGTTACTTGATCTACATAAAGACGCTCAAATCCAGATCGAATAGAGAGGGTAGCAGTCTCATTTGCTGCCTTAGATAATAATGCGAGCTCTGGGGCGGCGAGTGAACGAATATCGAGCTGGGCAAGACAAGTCAGTCCCAGAGCCAGCGACGATGTTCCCAGCGTATAGCGCCGACTCTCCTCAATTAAATCAATAAAGCCTCGACTACGAAGTGATGCAAGGATTCTATGTACCGCGGCCTTCGAAAGACCTAAATTTTTGGCTATCTCAGTTATTCCTAGATCAGGTTCGCCGCACTGTGAAAATAACAGAAGCACATCAGCAGCACGTTCAACTGTTGCGATTCTTTGTGATTTACTCTCCACCTTATTGGCAATATTTGTCATTTCGAAGATCCTTTTTTAATGAATTGAAACCCTGTTCCACTCACCGTAACAGTAAAAAACATAATTAGGAAGTCCTATTGTTGAAAAGGTAATACTTGAGGTAGTGTGGAGGAGAACAATTTCAAGGAGTGGAACAAAAGTCTTGCTCTGGTAATTCTGGGATTGAGAGGTGGGTCATGACATCTTTTGACCTCATTATTTCAAACGCTATGGTGGTCAATCATGATGGAGAATCCAAAGTACTCCAGGATATTGGAGTCGAAAATGGAATCATCACTGCAATAGAAACGAATTTAGAAAAATCTAATTCAAAGAAAGTTATCGATGCCACTGGGCGCTTTGCCTACCCAGGAGCAGTTGATGCTCATCAGCATTGGGGAATCTATAATCCTCTTGACCAAGATACGGTCTCTGAGAGCAAGGCTTGTGCTCAAGGGGGAATAACCACGGCAATCACTTATATGCGTACTGGTATGTACTATCTCAATAAAGGAGGTAGTTATTTAGATTTCTTTCCTGAGGTCTTGTCACTGTGCCAAAATCGCGCGTATGTTGATTATGGATTTCATTTAGCGCCTATGACAAAACAGCATATAAATGAAATTCCTGAAATTATTTCACAATTTGGTGTGAGCTCTTTTAAAATTTTTATGTTTTATGGGAGCCATGGTTTGCATGGAAGATCTTCTGACCAATCTTCATTTTTAATGATTCCTGCAGATGAACAGTATAATTTGGCTCATTTTGAATTCGTGATGCGGGGAATCCAACAAGCTCGAGAAAAATTTGGAGATAGGGCAGATTCGATTTCTTTAGGACTTCACTGTGAAACTGCAGAGATTATGAGCGCGTATACCAAAATTATAGAGGAGTCGGGCCAGTACAAGGGTCTTGAGGCTTATCATCACTCCCGCCCCCCTCACTCCGAAGGATTAGCAATTACGATTGCTTCATACTTAGCGCATGAAACACGTTTAAGTAATATCAACTTACTTCATTTGAGCTCTTTTAAGGCAGTAGATGCTGCGATGAGGATGGCACAGGCTTTCCCACAAATTAACTTTCGCCGAGAAGTTACTGTGGGGCATCTGTTAGCCGATATCCATAACTCACCGGGTGTGGGTGGAAAAGTTAATCCTCCCCTACGTCCGCGTGAGGATGTAGAGGCGTTGTGGGATTTCATGGGTAAAGGGGAGCTTGATTGGATTGTGAGTGACCACGCCTGTTGCAAAGATGAGTACAAGTTCGGAGTACCAAAAGATGATGTATTTCTCGCTAAATCGGGTTTTGGTGGAGCGGAATATCTCCTACCAGGGGTGATTAGTGAGGGTAGAAAACGAGGACTGTCCCGATCTCGTATCGCACAATTGACCTCCAAAAACCCCGCTGATAGATATGGATTAAAAAATAAAGGTTCTCTCTCGGTGGGCTTTGACGCAGATATCGCGTTAGTTGATGAAAATCAAAACTATGTTGTTCGAGCAAATGAATCTGAATCTTCACAAGAGTACACGCCATTTGAGGGATTTACCTTAACCGCCAAAGTTACTGACACTTTTATGCGAGGTCATCACATTTTAGAAAATGGTCATATTGTGGGCTTACCTCACGGAAAATATCAGTACCGATCTTGAGCGCGCTTGAGGGAGTCAAAGTATTAGATGCGGCAACACTATTTGCCGGTCCAATGGCTGCAACGATGCTTGCTGATTTTGGTGCCGACGTGATCAAAATTGAACATCCGAAAAAAGGTGATCCTGTGCGTTTACATGGTCACTCAAAAAATGGTCGCGGACTTTGGTGGACCACGCTAGCTCGAAACAAAAGAACACTTGCATTAGATCTTGGGAAAGAGGAAGGAGCTTGCGTATTAAAGGATTTGATTAAAGACACTGATGTCTTTATCGAGAACTTTAGACCGGGCACTCTTGAGCGTTGGGGAATAGGCCCAGATGTTCTACTCGAGATCAACCCACGACTCATCATTGCTCGTGTTACGGGATTTGGACAGTTTGGCCCTTACTCTCATCGAGCTGGCTTTGGAACCTTGGCCGAATCCATGAGTGGTTTCGCTGCGATGACCGGCGAAGTCAACGGTCCACCAACACTTCCGCCATTTGGTCTTGCTGATGGCATAGCCGCTCTTGCGACTTCTCAGGCGATTTTGATCGCATTGAATGCCCAACAAAATCGGCAGAGCG
>CAYHGX010000033.1:0-2787 GCA_964356355.1 uncultured Candidatus Peribacteria bacterium
AAGTCATCGGCGACAACCTAGTAAAGATCCTCTCCTGGTACGACAACGAATGGGGATACTCCTGCCGAGTTGTTGATGTGGTCAAAATGATCGGAGAGAGACAAGCGTAGCGCAGGACAAGCATCCTGAAGCCCAAATTCCTACACCTTATTTTCAGCATCTACATCTCCATTTAGAGCAAAATCAACCACCAAATCCTCCCCCTTCATACATACAGAAGCTATCTTATCCGGGAAAAAATCATTACCAGCCAACATTCTAGTTAAAGACTCTAGAAACTCATCATTAATATCTAAACCTGCAATAACTGCTCCTTTATTAAAGTTAGAAATAACAATCCCTCCACCTCCATCAGCAACACGTCCTGCAACCATATAGGCAACTCTCATACATCTCGCATATGGATGACTCTCCTCCACTAAGCTAACAAGTTCAGATTTATCCAATGAGCTATTCGAAGCAAACCTCTTCCCCCATCCATCATCCACAGCACCACAAGTAAGGTAAAATAAGTCCCTTATAAATCCATAATCACAAGCTTCACAATCATTTACACTCTCACTTAACAACATTCTCGCTACCGACAAGTCAACCTCTTTCAAACCCTTCTTCGCCGCATACTCTCGTAATTTTTCTTTTATCTTTTCAGCCAACTCACCACTACCACAATTAAATACAACATCAATTTCCCCCTGTCGAACATATTCCAATAAGGTAACCAATGCACGCTTAACATCCTCGCCTTCTGGCAATTCCATATTAACAGGCGAACCTTGCACTCCATCAATCTGATAAATCATTACCTGCAATTGTTGCCATATTCTGTCTGCGTCAGGCCCCAATGAAGCACGCCAATCTTCAACCGAACCTTGAGCCACTCCTTCAGAAACACCAGATTTCGTAGCCATAAAATTTAGAATTAATATTACAAAGAATACTACATTAACAAAAACTCCACACTCTGTCAAGAGTGAATTAAGCAGTTAACACAAGCCCTCAAGGCAGTTCCTCAAGACAATCAACGACAAAGTCTCATAAAAGCTATCAAAGCCACTACTCCCCAAGTCGCCTCAAGAATCACAAAAGGCACATAGTCGATCAGATAGCTAGCATAAGCCGAAATACCCCCCCGAAAACATTTAAAAGTGCATACGTTTTACTATCACGCTTTATCAACCCCTTTCAGTCTCCGCCAATCCAAATTAATTAATCCCCGCCTTTCGCCATTTCCGATAGTTTTGATCAATCCAGCTGAGCTCTGTTTTGTCCATCTCAAACACCCAGTTTTCTGCTTCCTCCAGTTCGTCTTGAATTAGCCCGTTGTGCGCGAATTCATGGTGAAGTTTGCACATTGGTCTTAGGGATTTCCTGAGCTCTTCACTGCTCAGCCCCAGCCTCACCATTTCCGCATATCGCTGCGCGTGGTGATTGACATCATGTGGTCGATCACAGCCCGGATATGCACAACGCCCCTTAGTTTCTGTAAGTTTCTCTCTCACAATTGCCACCGGGTTATGTCGGGTGATCTTCTTAGAAAAGGTGTTCCCGGGAACGTCTTTTCTCTTCACAAGTGGCTCCTTCAAGGCCTTTTCAGGTTTCGCTTCCAGCGACTCCATAAAGATGAGATGAAGGAGTTCAGTGGTGGAAAGGTGTTTTCCGAATTGCTTTTTCAATTTATGGAAAAGAAAAAATAGTTCGCCCTCGAGAGTAATTTTCAGGGACTGGGGCGCCGCCTGGCATTTTGTAATCGCATTCTCCACGCTCATTTCGCCTTTATGCCTCACCTCTTTTGCCAACTCAAAAAGCGCCTCCTTGCTCATGTTCTCTACCTTGTCCGCCCACACCTCATCATTTTCACTCGTAGCTAAACTGGCCACCAAAGCCACTTTATGCACGCCTTCACTCGCAATTAATTCCTTCAATTTTGGCTTCCCTTCAAGGAACTTTTCAATTCTTAACCTTTTCATCACCACGCTTTTACTCAAGCCTGCAAATTTCCCGGCATATTCCACAATCGTCGCAGCATATTTTTTGTAAATTCCACGTTCGTAAATTTCTGGCAATAGAGCCACTAATTGATTCGTTAGCCGTCTGCGATCCATGCCCAATTTGATGAATTTTCCATGAAGTTCTCTCCCAGAAATCGCCTTGCTAATCGCCCCTGATTTTCCTAGAATTTCCATCGTGAAAAGTTAAGTATTTTTGAATTAGAAAGATAGCATTTTTCGCTCACAAAGTCCAGCGCAAACGGCTAGCAAAAGGCCAAAAAGCTATTTCAAAACATCATCCTGAAACATTAAAAATCATCCCCGCTGACCCTAAATTTTATAATCAAATTTACACCTCTAAATCGTCGTTTTTCCGAACCAGACCATCCTCTCACAAACCCAACATCAAAATTCCCACAAAACCCCACCACATAAACCCAAAATAACAATTTCAAAAATCACAAATTTTCGTCAATCAAAAATTTTTCGCATAGGAAGTTTCACCGCGCCATGCGTACACACTAGCCCACCAAAAAAAAACACGTTCCCGGGAACGCCTTTTTAACCTCTTCATCCAGCACACCAAAAACTCTTGAACCCCTCCGCTTAGCACTATATAATCCCAAGTGCTAATAGCCACGCAGCGAAGCAGAGTATCAATGAAGCAAAGATTTCGGATATCATCCAAAACACCTAATCCCAAGCACAAGCATGTGCCGAAGAGAGGCCACCATACCCCCCACTCCCATGCCCGAAGACCGCCGCAAAAAAGTACTACAAGCCATAATCAAGCATTTCA
>CAYHGX010000034.1:0-2672 GCA_964356355.1 uncultured Candidatus Peribacteria bacterium
CAAAGTGGAAATTCAGCACGAACAACAGCGCACCGCCTTAAACATGGTAGAGAAACTATTAGTAGGTTTTGTCATGGTTATTGGTATAACCATTGCCCTAAAAATTATTGGAATAGATATAAGCGTCTTAGTAGGAGTTGGACTTATCGGCTTAAGCTACGCCTTAAAAGACATCATCCAAAATTACGTAGCCGGTATTCTTATCTTCCTTAAAGCTCCTTTCAAAATAGGAGACACAGTTAAAATCAAAAGCTATGTAGGCCGTGTAGATAAAATGGAATTCCAATCCACCAGTCTGAAAACATTCGATAACAGGGATATTACGATCTACAATTCAGATATAATGTCTCAATCAATCGAAAATTATTCTCGCCACAATATGCGCCGTCTAGAAATAGACGTAAATCTTGGTTATGGCAGTGACATTCAAAAAATAACTAAAATTATTGGCGTCATTCTTGATAACAATGCAGTAGTACTAAAAACCCCAAAATATTCCATAGCTTTCAAGAATTTCACCAGTAACAGTATGATTGTTCAGATAAAATTCTGGGTACCTGTACCGTCAAACTTCTTATCAGTGCGTTCAGATATTGCTTGGCAAATAAACCAAGCCTTCGATGAATCTACAGTATTCGCCCCATACGAACGTGGCTTCCAGACTACAAGCGACTTCAGCGCAACAGCTGAGCGTCAAAATCGCATTAAAGAATTTTACAATAATCCCCTATTTTCCGGCACAGCACCAATTGCTACACCCGCTCCAGTGACCCCTCCAGTTCTAGATGCAAATGGTCAAGCAATTCCAGTAGAGATAATTTCCGACCTGGATGAGCCACAAATTGAATAAATTTGTAAAAAAAAACTCAAAAGCATAAAATAAAAAGGAATTTAATCAAATATTCCTTGGGAAACAGAATCGACGAACCCCAAAGAGAGGAAGATCCTTCTTTTTCTAGACTTAATTTAGAAAACTTAGCATTTCGACACGACTCACGTATTGTTCGTCACAGATCACAAATTAACGGCATGGGAGCAAACCTGAGAGGTTTTTCTATGGGAATTGTTGGGGATGCAGCCGCTGTACCTGAATTACTCAAAAGCTATCTGCAACGAAAACTCGGAGATGCAATTTCCAGTATGAACCTCGGATTCGAAACTGGAGAAATGTTTTTGGGTGAAAAAACAACAAGACCTAAAAGTGGGAAGACACTTCTAATCCCCGGCTACGCCGCTTCACCAAAGCACTTAGACAAACTTTCCAATCACCTCGGTGACAATGTCGTTACTCAACCATACTTTGAAAAAAGAAAACTAACAGAAAGAGTCCTACAAGATGCAGAAGTTCTAGCTAACAACATTGCAAGAGACGGCGTAACCGTAAATATTTGTGCCCACAGCAGAGGCGGACTCGTAACCTTATGCGCCTTACAAATACTTCAAGATCAACAAAAGGATCATCTTGTCCTAAAAGCCTTTCTTCTTTCACCAACATCCCACGGCATCAGAACTGAAATAACTTCAATTGCTCAACAGCTTGGAATAGGAGCCATCGAAGATCTCTGCCCTGGTAGTGACCCAATCAGATACTGGCAAAGACTTAACGAAAGGAACAGATCAAAAATACACATTATCAGCCAAGAAGGAGGAGATGGATTCACTTCACCCGAACACAGCTTCGTAGATGGTTCCACCATGTTCGTTACCCCCCACTGCGGACACCAAAAGAGTATTCGTGATCCTTCAACGAAATTCTTCCAGTTAACAGTAGATCTAATAAAGCATTCTGTAATAGTCGCCAATTAAAATTCTTCCAAGAATAAACTGGAAAAACATATAAGCAACCACACCTATCGCCAAAACAATAATTGCATTTTGTTGTGAAATTTTTCCCCATTCCAAAAACAAATGATAAGCCACAACAAACATCCAAACTATACCTACCAACCAAAGTAACTCAAATAATCCAGTAGGATCAATAATTCCAGTTAGAGCCAATACAAATGGTATGATACTTAACCACAAAAATGCCGAAGCGTAAGCCAAAACCTTAAAAAATGCCCAGTGACTATGCTTACTTTCAAACATTCTTTCTGCAGCATAACTCATCGCAAAAATAGCACCGACAATCGCAAGTGACGGAATAACCATCGGCCAAAAAGCAAAACGCGTAAAAATAGAACCAAAACCAGAAGGAAATCTCATAGAAGACAATACAAGATTCAAAACAGGTGGCACTGCTAAAATGATGAAACCCCATTTTTTGGCACTTGGGCGATTTGCCACCGCCGCCATCATAGGTTTATCAAACTTTAAAATTTTTATAGCATCTTTGATTTCATTAATCATAGTGAATTTTTAAAATAAAAAATAATTTATTAATTAAACTTGTGCTGGCACAATCAACAACTTAACAATATCATCATAGAAAGATTTCAAATCTTGCACATTCTCAGAAACATCATCGCCAGATACCTCCATAGTTGAAACTGTTTTATCGTTACCCTCCACTATTGCCTTAATTACAGAAACAACTTTAGCAGGAACATCTTCAGCCTTAATAGCTGGTGCTTTATAGTCCTTTACCATTTTTGTCAGTGTCTCAAAACGATCGAAATATTCGCCAGCAATTTGCCCAGCAAAAGCTACACTCTTCTGATCCTTATCAAGAA
>CAYHGX010000035.1:0-2567 GCA_964356355.1 uncultured Candidatus Peribacteria bacterium
AGAAAAATCAGATGGGGAGGATCTTGGGACAAGGGCAAAAGCATTGATCGCAGATGGAGCGAAGGCTTTTGGTGAGTTTATGGATGGGAAAAAGGACACGGCTGGGGCTGGTGCACAAGAAGGCCAGGCAAAAGCTCCGGAAGAAACTAAGGCGGAGGTGAAGCAGGATGCCAAGGTAGATCGTGTGAAGCAGCTATCAGGGATGAAATTAGAGGAGATGAAGGCTGAGCTTGAGAAGGAAAAGGCAGGAACTGATGTGGTAGCTGAGCTTTTGGCTTTGAAGGACAGTATTGACGGTAAGGGAGGTTTTACTTGTGAGGCGCCGTTTGAATTGAAACAGGGGGATTTTGATAAAATAAAGGATGAAGTAGTGAAGATGTTTCCGGCTACTGCGAAATTTGAAAAGATGGCACTGTTTTTACAGGCTGATGAGGCTCAAGTTAAAGAGATAATGGCTTATACATTGGTGAATGGTGTGAATGAGGTTTTTAAAGCGCAAATTGCTGCGTTGCCTAGGCTAGCTGAGTTTGCTGCGAGTGAAGAGGGCAAAAAGGTGCTTGCAACACTTAAGGCGAGCGTAGTTCTTGGTAAAGGAGGTAAAATGGAGGTAACGATTGATGATGGTGCTTGGAAGGCGGCTTATGATGATTTTATAAAGAAGGCTCCTGGTGAGGCTAAAGAGGCTGACGATGGCAAGCCTAAAGCTGGAGAGGCGCGCTTGAAAGAGCTTGCTGGGATGAATCTTGAGGGGTTGAAAACACAGTTGCAGGGACCAAATTTGAATCAATTTTTGAGTTTAACAAATTTAGAGGGGTTGGTGGCTGGGAATGGGGTTTTTGCTTTGCCTTCTCAGGTTTTGGCAGGATCGGATACTATGAAATTAGCTATTTTTGGTAAGTTGAACGATGCTAATATTCCTCAATTGTTGCCATTGCTGGGGCTGGAGGGAGTTGAGCTTCCAAAGGTGAAGGATGCGATCGCCGAACTGTATAAAAATCAGATTGTTGCCAAGGTAAGAGCTGAGTATAAGGCTAATCGAGCTGCTGAGTTTTTGCAAACAGCAGAGGGTAAGAAGTTTAATAATTTAAAAGTTAGTGTAACTTTTGGTGCTTCTTCCGATTTGGTGGTGAAATTTGATCAGGAATTCACTGATGCGTTGAAGGTTTATACTGATGCGAATACAACTCCAAAGAGTCCGGAGGAGCTGGCAAAGGAGGCGAAAAAAACTCAGACAGCTGAGGAAAAGGCTGCGGATGATGCGGAGAAGGTAAATCAATTGGTGGCCACTCCTATTGGTAAGGTTCTTGGATTTTTGGGCTATGGAAGTGAACCTAAGCCACCGGAGACGATGACTGGTTTTCAGAAAATTATTGCTGGTACAGATCCGATTGGGGCTTTTATTTTGGGACTTTTTGGCTATAAGCAGTTTGTTGGAGATAGTTTTGATGGCTTGGTGGATATGCTTCCAGCGAAAATGCAGGCTAAGGTAAAGGCTATAGCGAAGAGTGCTGAGCGCTCAAATTTGTATAATAAGGAGGGTGCAGGTAAGCCTGGAGAGGCCCCGAAATATGCGCCGTTTAATTTGGGTAAATTTACAGATTTAGCGATGGGTAAAGAGGGTGCGAAAATTCCTGAAAACGGTTTGGTATTGGCTGATGATGTTGATTTGAAAAAGGGTGGAGTTGAAAATGTTACGATTAAAGTTGCTGAGGGCGGAGAGGTTATTATTCCTAAGGGAGTTAGTGATCTGAGGGTAAATGGTGTTGCGCTTGATACTACCGCTGAGGCTAAGTCTTTAGGTAAGGGTGAGAATCATCTTGAGGGAACGTTGCCCAAGTCAACTGTCATCAAGGGTGCGGTAAGTTTTGTGCCTCCTGAGGCGACTGATACGGCGAAGGTGTAAGGAACGGTTGATGTGCTCATGCTTTCGTCTTAACATTTTAGTTGGGGCTTGTTAGAATGCACCAGCTTTTTAGGTATTTTTTAATTTTTTTATATGTCTCATGGAATAAAGGAGAGAACACTCGTGCTTATTAAACCAGATGCGATTCAACGCGGATTGGTAGGGCAGATTTTGGCTCGTTTTGAGCGCAAAGGTTTGAAATTGGTGGCTACTAAAATGATGGCCCTTGATGAAGCGGTATTGAAGGAGCACTATGCGCATATTGCTGATAAGCCGTTTTTTCCGGGTGTGGCTAAATTTATGCAGAGTACGCCTGTGGTTGCTATGTGTTTTGAGGGGTTACAGGTGGTGGACGCTGTTAGGAAAATTACAGGAATTACTAAGGCAAGAGAGGCAGAGGCCGGCTCAATTCGTGGCGATTTTGCCATGAGTGTGGCTTGTAATGTGATTCATGCTTCTGACGGAGTAGAGGCTGCCCAGGCTGAGGTTGCAAGATTTTTCAGGGAGGATGAGATCTTTAGCTATGACAAATCTGAATATATCCATGTTTATGCTGAAGACGAACGCGCAGTATAATCAGGTTGATCTTGAAGCGAAGTCGCGGAAAATAAGATTGGAATCTTTGAGGGCTTGTACTAAATCTGGCTACGGTTATACCGGCGAG